>JBEKLL010000021.1:0-39079 GCA_050010215.1 Gaiellaceae bacterium
CGGAAAGATCGACGATACTGAGCCGACGGTGACCGAGGACGATGTCGCACGGCAGACTGAGTTCATCAGCGGCGCAAAGCCCTGTCTGCTCGCCGCGCGCGAACCAAAACCCCTCGCTGTCGGGTCCTCGATGGGTGAGTAGCCGAGTCGCTCGTAATGCCGATCTCCCTATTTCACTTGATGGGTTTCGGGAGATTGCCCCGGCTATACCACACATGCGATCTAGATTCTAGGTAATCGTATCGATGGACGCGGTGTTAACCGCCGCGCTCGATTCAGTAGACAGTATCTATTCGCAACCGTGACCCAGGCTACGTTTAACGGTATCTTTCTCTCGTTTCGAAGCTTTTGTAAGAGCCTGGTTTGGGAGTCTTTTCACAACTCACGTTTCTTCACGGTTCCAGTCTGGCGGATTAGGGTGTGCGCCGCACACAGTTCGCTGGACACCTGGGTTGGTAACGACCCGATCATGCCACGCCCAAACGACGGCTACCACGAGCATCACAAGGCCAAGCTCCTCCCGGATGATATCGGTGAGCATCACCTCTCCAACAGCGATATATGCCGTTGCAACGAGCGCAGCTCGACGGCCAGACTACGCTATGGGATGCGTCCCACGGAAGCTCTCGCTACCCGGCGCACTACGATCGCAAGCAGAATCGCATCCGCAGTGACGCGTGCTGACCACATCCGTGCCGCGCCGCGAAGACCCATAGTCGACGGCCCGAGCCAAAGTGCCACGCAGTACGGGAGAATCTCCATCAAACGGAAGCGCCGTTAAGTCGGGATGCCCGCGAGCCTGCAGATACGTGAAGGGGACTATCGCGAGGCTGGTCACCCACATACCCATCAACAGGATTTCTCCGACTGGCGCAGGCGACACGGCTTGACCAGGCCGCGCGCTACGTGACGTGGATCTCCATCTTCGACGCGCGTCGGCGCAAGAACCTGTACACGCCGGAATTCAGTTACCGCGTCGATCTGCTCGGGCTTGGATCCCTCATTCGTGACCCGTTCGACCGCTCGAACGCCGCCGACCGGGTGAACGAGCTTTTCGACGTCAACATCCAGACCTACTTGCCCGGAGACCTCCTCGCGAAGATGGACATCGCCACGATCGCGCACTCGCTTGAGGCCCGGTCGGCCCTCCTCGATCACGAGCTGATGGAGTTCGCGGCACGCCTGCCAGACGCTTGGAAGATCAGCGACAGGACACGGAAAGAGCTGCTGAAGGACGCGTTCCGACCGTGGCTGCCCGACCATCTGCTCGGTAGGTCGAAGGTCGGCTTCGGCGTATCGATCAGCGAATGGTAGCCGTCCCGCTCAACGGACCACCACGGGACGTTCTCCTCGACGACCGGGCGCGAAGTTGGAACCTGTTCCGCGAGCGTGGCAACTCCAACCGGCTCTGGACGCTACTCCAGCTCGGGCTCTGGAGGCAGACGTTCATCCACGCGCGCCCGCTCGAGCCGATCGCACTCTCGCTGCGAGGCCAACGGTGCTCGCCTTACTCGACGCCCGTCGGAGCGGACGAACTCTCCGGCGTCACCGACCCGCGCCGCCAGGAGCGACCGCCGAGGAATGCTCCCGGGGAGAGGCCGAGCGCGACGACCAGCCAGAAGGTGAGCGCTGCCGGTCTGCTGCGAAGCTGGGCGGTGCCGATCCCGAAGGCGGCCATCGTGGCCACCGCACCCGGCACGGCGAGGGTGAACGCGGTAGTCCATCGACCGTGCGGTAGCGTTCGCGCGATGCGAAAGGCAGTGCCGGCAATCGCCAACGCGAAGAACGCGACGATTGCCACGCCGATCCAGCCGCGCTCGACGAGCAGCGTACCGAAGTCGGAGTAGGAGGCGGCCTCGGCGTCTGCGGAGAGGTCCTGTGGATAAACGCCAAGGTTGACGGCGACGGTCGCGGAGCCGAGCCCTTTGCCGAAAAGCTCCGCCGCGAGCGAGCCCGAGATCGCGTGCTCGGCCATGCGCCACTGGGTCAGCCTGCCGGGGACCGGCCGTTGCGCAGGCGCGGGCTTAGGGACCGCGGTGAACGGCTTCTGCCTAGCGCGCCCGGTGCCCTTGTGTGTAGAGCTGGGCGGGGGCACGCTCCGGATCGTCCCCCGCTCGAACCGCAACGACTCCGCGAGAATCGCCGAGCCCGCCGGCGGGCTGCCGAAGACGGCGATCTTCGCCCGCGCGCTAACCGCGCCCGCCGAAGCCCTACCCGAGACGACCAGCTGCCGAAACTGCGTCCCCACCCCAAGAGACGACAACGGTCGACCCGAGATCGTCGCGATCACGTGGCCGTTCGAGTCCAGCCACTCGATCTGAGGCACGATCGTTTGCGGCGCGGCGCTCGCCCCCTCCGCACTCGCCGAAAAAACGTACGACCTGTCCCGCGCTACGCGGATCGGGGCGCCGTCCGGTCCAGCCATCCACACCGTGTAATCGCCCGCCGCAACATTCGCGACCTTGAAGCCCACCGACCTCGAGCCCGCCCTGACCGCAGGCGACAGCGACGCATTCCAATAATCGCTCAACGTCACCCCAGCCAGGTACAACTGCGGCTGCCCAGCCGACGACGGTGAAATCGTCGCGTTTCGTAGGTAGTTCAAGCTCGTGAGCGCCTTGAAGCTGTCCGGATGGAAGACCGCGTAGGACGCGATCACCAGTCCAGCGGACGCCATGACCGCCGCCATGGAGGCGGCACCACGCCGCCAGCTCGTCTGCCGCAAGACGAGCGCGGGGATGACGACAGCCAGCGTGACGACTGGGAGGAAGACTGGCACCATCTTGGCCATCGCCCACGCCGAGAACAGGGGCAGAATCGCGGCACTCGCTAGTCCGAGGGTGCCGAAGGGGGCGCGTACGAGGTAGCCCGCGACTGCGACACAGGCGGCGATGACGACTACGGCCGCGGTGACAGCATTGCCGAAAGACCCGAAGCTACCCACGATCGCGTCGGGATTGGCGGTGCCGAACGATTGCGCCAGCGTGAGCACGAACTCGAAGACGGCCAGCGCGAGCAGGGTCACGACGACGACCGTCGCGCGTCGCTCGCTCGTACCCCGCGCGGCAACGAAGAACGCCAGAGCGGGAAGAACGAGCCAATGATTGAGAGCCGTGACAACGGCTGCCGGTGGTGCGTGCGTGACCAAGCCGGTCAGGACGAAAAGGGCGTATGCGACGACGAGAACCAGGCCTCTCGGGATCTTTCGAGCGAACACCAGTCGAGCTCCGAGCCACACGCACAGCACCGCCTCGGACAGGTCAACGAGCACGACGCCGCCGTGAGGCAGCCCGGTGAGGCCAAGCACGCCTGCGATGCACCAAGTCACGACCAGGAACACAACGAGGACGGCAGTCGCGGGGTCACCGACGAGATCGGCGCGTACACGGGTTAGACGCGCCAGAATTGACTTCGTGAACGAGTCAACCCTCACGGCGGTTGCGTTCACGACGCCGCCGATCCTATACACGGGCGAGGTGCGTTCACTCGCTCATCTCCAATCTCCTGCAACGGGCGTCGTCTGGGGACAACCGCGAACGCCAGCGACGACGATCATCCTGCAAAACTCGCGCCGCCGACTGACCCCGTATGACCAGTAGCATAGTCATGCACATCCGATTCCGACCGAACACTCGAGTAGACCGTGGAGGCCAGCGCGTCGAAAGTCATGGAGGCCGAGGTGAATGCAGGCAAGGAGGGTCTCGCTCAAGCGCGCGGTCTTTAGTACAGACGATCTAGCAACGCGGCGTAGAGCTCGGCGTTTCGCTGCCAGCGGTATCCCTCGCAGCGAGCCCGGGCGCGCTCGGCTCTCTGCGCTGCGCCCGCGGGATCCTGTGCGATCATCACAAAGGCCCTCGCCAAATCGGCCGAATTGCCGGGCTCGAAGAAGAGCAGCTCGTCCTCGCCGAAGTACTCCTCGAGCGTTGGGAGACGCGAGCAGGCCACCGGAATACCGAGCATCACGTACTCGAACAGTTTCGAGGAAAGGGCGAAGCGGTTGAGGCGGTTGGCGAGATTCGGGATGACCCCAACGGAGGCGCCTACGACCGCGGCGAGCGTATCGCGGTGGGGCAGATAGGTGCCGCTCGCGAAGAAACAATTGCCGAGGCCGTGACGGGACGCAAGCTCGCGCACGGCCGGCAGCGAGTCGCCGTCGCCGTACAGCTCCACGCGTAGGTCGGTAATTTCGGAAGAGGCCCGGGCGGCAGCTTCGACGATCGTCTCGACCCCGTACCAGTGGGTGATCGTTCCGTGGTAAACCACGCGAAAGGAGTCGCTCTCGACCCGAGCCAGAGAGTCTGGCAAGAGGGTCTCGTCGAGGCTGTTCATTACAACGCTCACCTTGCCGGGCTTGACGCCACGGGCAATGAGCTCGCGCCGGTAGGGCTCGTGCACGGTGATTACCTGGTTGGCGAGACGGGTGGCGGCCTGCTCGGAAAGCCTCAGCAGGCGGCCGGTGATGCGACTTCCACGCTGTCCATCGAAGCGCATCGAAAAGATGTCGGGCGACAGGTCGTGGACGTCGAAGATCAGACGGTTTCCCAATAACTTCGGGAGAAGCCCTGCTACTGCAAGAAAATCGGGCGGGTTGTGAATCTGCACGATGCACCGGCGGCGAGGATGAGCCGCAAGCCAGGCGCTCGCCAGCACGGTGAAACCCAAGTACTCGACTAACATTCTCGCCAGGCCGCAGCCGCGCCGGTGCCTGATCGGCAATCTCCTTACTAGCACGCCGTCGACCGTCTCCTTCCGAGCCTCCCCCCGCTGTCGCAGCGCCAGAACCTCCACGTCGAGCCCGAGTTCGTTCGCGACCCGTGCCTCCCGAGCGACCCTCGGCTCGCCAAGCGGGTAGGGACCATGCACGACCATGCAGAGGCGGCGCTTCATCGGCGAGACTTTAGCCGACCCGCGAGAGTGCGCTCGGAGATGACCTCCGGTACGTTTCCGACGGAACCGAGACGACTGGAGTTTCGCAGGTGACTGACGCCCTCACCGCGACAGGGGAGCTTTCATCATCGTCTACGTCGGCATAATCAAGACGCGCGCGTTCCTCGGCTTCGCGCGACAGTCCGCGCCTGCGCAGGTGACTCCGCGTCGCGGCCTCCAAGCGCTACCAGGCTAGCAAGGAACTCGGCGTAGCTATCAACCATTCGCTCGAGCGTGTAGAGCCGCCGCTGGCGCTCGAAGCCGGCGCGACCCATAGCCGTGGCGCGCACGGGGTCGGCGACCAGCCGCGTTAGTGCCTCGGCGAACACCACTGGATCACGTGGTGGAACGAGCAAGCCTGTCCTCCCCTGCTCGACCAGCTCGGGAACGCCGCCAACGGCTGTCGCGACAACGGGACGCTCGAGCGCCATGCCCTCGAGCAGCGTCATCGGAAAAGCCTCCGAGAGGCTTGTCAGACAGATGACGTCCGACGCGGAGACAAGATTGGCGATGTCCGAGCGGAAGCCAAGCGCTTGCACCGCCCCACCGCTCGCCTCCGCCGCCGCGAACACCTCACCGAACAGCTCTCCTCCGCCGACGACTACTCCCCGGATGCGCGGGGCCGCTGTATGCGCGCGCGTGACCGCAGCGACGAAGTCGGCGGGCCGTTTCTCCGGCCGAAGGCCGGCAACGAGGACAGCCACGAAATCGTCCGGGGCGAGACCTAGCTCGCTCCTTACCGCCTCTCGCCGCCGGGTCGGCACGAGATCCTCGGCACTAACACCGTTCGGTATGACGTGGAGGCGGGCCGGGCGGAAGCCGTGCGCGCGGAGTGCGGGTAGCTGCGCTTGTGCAACCGCAACCGCAGCGTCGACGCGCGGCGCGATGAGCCGGGTCAGCGCCCGCTGATACCGACGTAGCGGGAGGAACGCGTAGTCGGCGTGCTCGTTCGAGACATGCGCCGCTCCAGCGCGGCGAGCGAGTGCGTGCCCGATGATGAGGGCGCTCACACTGAGTGTGACGACGACGTCCGGCCGGGGCGAGGCCGCCGCTCTTGCGCGGCGAAGGCCGGCGAGATCGCTCCGCCTCCGCATCAGGGCGCAGCTAGCGTCGATGCCGGCCTGCCTCAGCTCATCAAAGAACGGGCCTTCGCCATCGAGCGTGATGACGCCAACGTCGAAGCCGCGCTCGGCGAGCCCCGGCAGAAGGAGCGACCACTGGCGCTCGGCGCCTCCGGTTTTGAGATTCGGGCAAATAAAAAGAAGTCGTGTCATGTTAATAAGT
This sequence comes from Gaiellaceae bacterium, assembly GCA_050010215.1. GTDB lineage: Bacteria > Actinomycetota > Thermoleophilia > Gaiellales > Gaiellaceae > Fen-549. Next base: position 6,211 of record JBEKLL010000021.1, read on the forward strand.
CGTCTTTGTGAACCACTTTGTCGTACTGGCCCGAGCCCCGATCCGAGCTCCTTCGCCGCCCCAGCGCGCGCCGATATTGGATAGGGCCACCATAATCACCGGACCACCGACACCGACGCGCATGCCGCCCACCGCCAGATGCAACCCGAATCTTAACCCCCTTCAAAATAGGGTCGCCCGCTGTGGGACGACTGAGCAGCAGGTTGGGTACTCTCTTCTGACTGCCCTCAACCTTTCAGGAGGCTCTGGAAGGCTTCTAGATGGCGAGCTGCGGTGTTCGTCGACGACAGTTCTCCGTCTGTAATGACCGCCCTGGCCTGCGCGGCCATAGCCTCGAGAAGACCAGGCGTGCAGAAGAGCTCACGCATCGCTTTGCCGATTTCCGCTGCATCAGCGTGATCAACCAGCAATCCCGTCGAGTGATCCCAGACGGCCTCGGGTAGGGCGCCAACCGCCGTGGCGATCACGGGCCTACCGTGCGCGTAGGCAAGCGGAATCACGCCGCTCTGACTGGCTTCACGATACGGCAGGACGATGACACTACATTGGAAGAAGAGCTCCGCCAGAGCCTCATCAGGCACGAAGCCCTCGTTCCATTCGAATAGCTCGGGTCGTGTGATGCGTTCTCGGCAGCGCTGCGCATCACCGCCGGCTCCAGCCACGATGGCCGTCAGGCCCGGGATGGTGGCGGCGCTGCGCTCCACAGCCTCGACGAAAACATCGAGCCCCTTGTAGTACTCGATTCTGCCGAAGAACAAGACCGTCGGTTTCTCCGGCAGCGGACAGGCGGGTGGAATGGCGGAGAAGATGGGGCCAATAGGAATTGAGAACACCGGCTTACGCTCGTCATAGTCGTCGCGATTGGCGAGCTGCTCGGCCAGCCGGCGTCCGTGGACCACATAGGCGTTAGCAACCGAGACGAGGCGCCGCGAAACCCACGCTTGGAGGCGATTGCGCATATCGACTGACCCGAGGTGAGGCACCACGTCATGGATAGTGAGAACCACGGGCCGTTGGCCAAGAGTGCGCTGCAGGCAGTAGAGGCGCCAGTCGCTGTGCTCTTGCACGAGAACCACGTCCGGATCGAAGCGACGTATCGCACGTCCTGCCCGGGCAGTGGACAAGAGGCTGGTCGGATCGCTCTGCCTGCCTCTGACGAAAACGATATCTACCCGTGGGTCGAGCATGGCTTGCTTTGCGCCTTCGGCGCTCTCCCGTGTACCCAGCTCGAAGCCGTGCTCACGTGTAACCACGAGTACGTCGCATTGACTCGCAAGCTCATTCGCGATCGTCGATGCGTAGTAGAAGAACCAGTCGAGAAGAATGAGCACCTTGAGCCGAGGGCGACCGCTAATCACTTGGCCACCGCCACTCGGGGGCATACCGCCTCGCGGCAAACCAGATTGACCGTCCCAATAACCGTGCCAAAGACCCGGAGGAAGTGCCCCTGGAGCGCGCTGACTTTCCTCATCGAGCCATGAGTGCGCGAATACGCCGAATCATGACGCCTTGCCGACAATCCTACGGAGGAACTTTTCGATTCGACCGTTCTCGCCCTGCACCTGACGAAGGCGGTACTTCAGCATCGTGGCAACCTGTGCGCGAAATAGACTGCCATAGTACCGACCGAAAGTAACCCACCACCGATCGGGAACGTGTCGCCGATAGAAACGATAGCGCGATGGCACGTGAGCAACCGACCGAATTGAGAATAGATTGGCAACAAATCCTCTCAATGTCGGCTCGGGGCCGTCTCTGCCCTTCGTTGATTGATCCTCCGAGATTACACTTCGACAGTCGATCATGATCGGGAAACCGGACTCTGCCGCGCGCAAGTAGAAATCCGTGTCGCCAAAGTAGTGCTTGAAGGTCAGATCGTCGATCAGTCCCACCGCATCGAACACCTGCCGCGGGATGAGAACGCCCTGAAAGCCCATAGAATCGACCAATAGGGGGCCGGCGGGAAGCGACGACAACGGCGCGCCCTCGTACAGCGACGTCGGCTGTCCGGTACTCCAGTTCATCCTCTTCCCCACGTAGCTAACGATGTCCGCCGACGCTGAGCTCACAACCACCGATCCGACCACGCAGGGGTGCTGCTGCCGTTCTGATTCCATCAAGAAGCGAAGCGCCTCAGGGGCGATCACGTTGTCGTTGTTGAGGAGCAGCACATACTCCAGGCCGCGTTGCATGCAGTCGCGTAGGCCGAAGTTGAAACCGCCGTTACACCACAAGTTGCCGTCGCCACGCAGAATGCGCACGTTGGGATAAGTAGCCTCGACGGCAGCTGCGCATCCATCAGTCGACCCATCATCGACGGCGACGACCTCGAAGGACGGGTAGTCAAGCCCCACGGCAGACCCGATGCACGAAAGTGTGTGCTGCACGTTCTGATGGAAGACGACAAGAACGGCGACATGAGGGTCGGTTCGGACGACACGCACCGGTCTCTTTCCGGTTACTCGTTCAGTAGGCGTCATCTCAGCCCAAGAATCCTCGTCGACAGGCTTTGGAAGGGGCCTTCGAAACACAGCCGATCGCTGAAGCAGAGCAAGGCATTCTCCTTGAACCGCTCGTAGCGTCGAAGGATCGTTCTTGCTGCCGCTGCAATCTCGTCGGCAGCGTCCACTACTACCCGGTATTTATACCTCCTCACCAATTCGCATGGGCCGTCGGTGTCACTAACGATGCAGGAAGGCCGTGCTGCAGATATGCGACGAGTTTGCCCAAGGGAAGCCCCATCGGCCGCAAGTTCCGCCGAGCACAGCGACAACCCGTGCTCCCATACAGAGCAATCCCAGCGTCCACAGAATTGAGTAATCCAGCATTGATAAGCCCGATCCATGATGTGTCGATTCGCCCCAGGCAGCCTTCCGCCGCGACTTCCAAGGAACGATCATCTCGGAGCGTAATCCGTGATCTACCCCAGGATGACGAAGCATTGCCTCCTATACGAATGGCATGTACGGAAAGTCACTAGGACTGTAGGCAAGATCACGCGGGCGCTCACCAATCACTCTGCCCGGAATGCCCGCTACGATCGTGAATGGTGGTACATCCTTGGTCACGACCGAGCCAGCAGCTACGACGGCGCCCTCGCCGATCGTCACACCTGTCAATACCTGGACGCCGGCAGAGAGCCATACGTGGTCCTCGACGACTATTGGGCCACCCTTCACACCGAATGCGGGATCAGCTGGGTCATGCTCAAGCGTCCACAGCCAAACGCCTGTCGAGACATTCACATGTCTGCCGATGGATAATCCTTTGCGACCGTCCAGAATAGCCCGGTGGCCGATGACCGATCCCTCGCCGATGCTGATGCCTTTCGGTTCGCGAAGTTCGGCGCCGCCATAGATCACAACCTTTGAACCGAGCCTGACGCCGGCGGCACGGTAAGCCGCAAGGCGGAGTCTTTGAGAGGGAACGTGTCCGACAACACCGAGAAGGAGGAACTTCAGGCCGTCGCGGTGCCTGCAATACTGGCGTTTGACTCGTTTAAGTGGGGTTACGAGAGACAAAGCGAACTACCCCCGTCTTCGTCACGCTGCCCCTCTTCCAGCCGCCGTTCTCTGCCGGTATTCAGACGGTCGATCATCAACTTTGGGTATACAGCCTTGCCGAATATGCCCTCGTGGTCGAAGTCCATCGGGATGCCGATGCGCCTATTGACAACGAAGCCGTCGAGCAAGACTGACCCAAAGAGCGCCGCCGGCAACTGGCTGAGATGTCGCACACTACGCCACGTCACGTTTGTCCGTCTTCTGGTGCCCCTCGCGCCCAACACGTCCTTGCGGGTTCGAATTCGTCGATGATCTCGAGGAGCCCCTGAGCGTAGTGCTTCGGTGTGAAACGGAGTGCACGGTCGTAGCCGGCATGAACGAGCCGTCTCCGAAGGTCAGGTTCCGACCAAAGGCTCTCTATCGCGGACGCGAGGGAGACCTCGTCACCCGTTTCGAATAGCAGGGCCGCGTCGCCAAACTGCTCCTCCGACCCCGCAACTTGCGCGGCAACTACAGGGCATCCGAGCGCAAAGGCTTCCAGTGGCGGGAGGTTCTCCGGGCCGAACCACGATGGGTACACCAACGCAAAGGCGCCACGATACAGGGCGACGAGTCGTTCCCTCGATACGAAGCCCTCGAATTCGACATCGCCCGCCAGCCCCAGTCGGGAGCACTCCGCTTCGACCCAGCTTCTGTTTCCTTGGTCGGAACCGCAAAACACGAGCCCCAGATCCAGCCCACGATCCTTCAGCGCCCTAAGTGCTTGAAGCGCCGTCACGTGGTCCTTATGAGGCCAGAACTGCGCAGGGTAAAAAAGGTACGGTCGCCTTCCCGCGCGGTCTTCGCTTGCCGCCGCCCCAGCCGAGCGACCAGCCTCGAGTGCGAACGCCGGAGTCGGGTGCGGCAGAATGCGGATGTTCTGCTCCGGCACACGATAGAAGGCCGAGGCCTCGCGTAATCCAACAGAGGTACCCACGATCACGCGGGACGCCTGGCCAAGAACACGCTCGTAGCCTCGGTCCCTTATGGCCCACTCCTTTCCTGCCGACACCTCAGGAAACCATGGCTGAAGACGGTGCTGTAAGTCCCACACGATTGTGAAGTACGGAGCCTTCGAGGTCGGAAAGAAGCCAGGAGTCAGGCATATAACGAGTTCTGCGCCGCTGCGGTCGACCCCATCTGACAACCACCCAGGTTCTCGCGTCCACCCCGGACTGAATTCCACGTCACTGGAGAGCATCGACCTGAACCGTGTCCATGCAAGCGCCGCCCGAGACACCCCGCCGCGCGGCTTGGGCTCCTCGATTCGATACACGGGGAGACCGCTTGCGTCCCCCTCGGTACGTAACAATGAAAAGAGGAAGAGGTCATGCCTAGTGCCGCTCGCTTCTTGCGCAAGGGCGTCGACAATGTCCCGCTCGATCGTGAAGCCGCCGCCGAGCTCCGCGTCCGAGGTAGACGCGAAGATGCCCACTCTCATCCCGGTAACTCCTCCTTCCGGCAGACCGCGATGAGGTGCCACGTCTCCATCGTGATGGGTCCGTCCGCATACCCTGCCAACCAGCGGTACGGAATCAGCCCTGCACCCTCTAGCAACCGGGCAAGATCCTGACGAAAGAAGAAACGATTCCGGTGCTCTTCGCTGAAGGAGTCCCACCGACCATCAGACGCCTGTCGGAAGACGGTGTAGGAGACAGTCGCGGATTGAGACTCGACGTCCACCTCGGTCTCCGATACCCGGACGATCTCCCGGGCGGGAAGACCGAAACGACGGACGCGTACTCTGTCGTAGCCGCTCAACATCGCCGCCCCGTGCCAGGCCTCCACCACGAAGGCGCCGCCAGGCTTCAGTGATCGATTAACGCGACGAAGAGCAGCCGAGATGTCCGCATCCGTGAGAAGGTACCCAAGGGAGTCAAAGAGGCAGACTGCAGCGTCGTAGGTCCCCTCCCCCACGTCCAGTTGCCGCAGGTCCTGACACAGGAACTCAACCGCAAGACCCCGCGAAGACGCCTTCGTTCGCGCCTCCTCTAGCATGCCGTCCGCTATGTCTACCCCAACGACCTCGTAACCAAGTTCGGCCAGCTCGAGAGCGTGGCCCCCGGTCCCGCAGGCGAGGTCGAGGATCCGCCCTCCCGGAGGTAGGCCAGCCTCCGAGAAGCAGTCGCTCACGAATCGCGCCTCCTCCGCGTAAGGCTTCGTTGCGTAGAACTCGTCGTAGAGCCGGGCCAATTCTGGCCCGTATGCCATCGAATCTCCGGTCACGCGCGCAGCGCCTTCCTGAGGGCGATGCAGATCCGGTCGATCGTCTCCCCGTCTAGCAGCGGACTCGACGGCAAGTAGAAGCCGCGTTCCCAGAGACCGTCGGCCACCGGGCAAGGTACATCGCGAAATCCCGGCTGATCCCGAAGGAACGGCTGCCGCCCCATCGGGCAGAAGAAGGTGCGCGTATCGACACCGTCGTCCCGCAGTCGCTCCATAACGGTCTTTCGCTCAATACCCGCGCCATGGCGGATGACGACCGCGTACATCCAATACACGTTGCGGGCCCACTCCATCTCGCACGGAAGCTGCAACTCGGCCACGTCTTGCAACCGCGAAGTGTAGAGATCCGCCACGCGGCGCTTCTTCTCGACGATCTCGTCGACCCGCCGCATCTGGGCAATACCCATCGCCGCTTGCATCCCGGTCATACGGAAGTTGTATCCCGGCTTTTCGTGGAAGAACCGCGGCGTACCGAAAGCGAGGTTTCGAAGAAGGCGGAGGTCGACCGCCACGGCATCATCGTCCGTGAGGACCATTCCGCCTTCTCCAGTAGTGATGACCTTGTTCGCGTAGAAGCTGAAGCAGCTCATCTTGCCGAAGCTGCCCGTCATCCGCCCACGAACCAGCGCCCCGTGCGATTCAGCGCAGTCTTCGATCACGGTCAGGCCATTCCGACTGGCGATCGCATTGAGGCGATCCATGTCGACCGGATGACCGAAGAGATGGACTGGGATGATTGCCTTCGTCCGGGACGTGATCAGCCCCTCCAGAATATCGAGGTCGAGGTTCCAAGTCGCCGGCTCCGAATCCACGGGGACGGTAACGGCTCCGTTGTGATAGACGGCGAGCGCCGTGGCGATATTCGTCGACGCCGATACCACGACCTCGTCACCGGGGCCGATCCCCGCCGCCACGACGGCGGCGTGGAGTGCCGCCGTACCGCTGCTAACCGCCACGCCGTGCCGCACGCCGCACCAATCCGCGAAGGCTCTTTCGAAGGCGGGGATCGACTCCCCGAAGGAACCCGAGATCTCGCCGCGGCGAACGGCCTCGGCGACGGCCTCGACCTCGGCAGCGCCGATATCGGGCTCGAAGACAGGAATCACGCCTTCACCTGCACCACGATCTTGTCGAACTCCGGCCCCAGGAAGGGTCCTTGCTTGACGCTGATCGCCTGCATGTCCTCAAGCACGCGAATTGCGTGGACGCCCTGGATCAGAGCGATACCATCGCCAGCGCCGAGGACAATCTCCCGCAGGTGCGTGCCGTCGTCCGCGTACAAGTCGACAGCAACCAATCCGCGCTGAACAACGAACATCTGTTGGAGGTCCTGGATCGTTCGCTCAAACTCATGATGATAGTGAGGAGGCTCGACGAACCCAGCTTCATGCGCGAGAAGCCCGAACTGGAAGGACGACTCCGCGGGCGAGAAGAAGGTTGTCTTCTCGACGCGCGTGTCCGCCCAGATCACTTCCGCGTAGCGCTTGCCACCGTACTCGATCGCCTCTACAGTCACTCAGTTGTCTCCTCTACCGTCGTCTCACGTCGGCTCTCAGTCTTCCACACGACTCCCAGGCGACATCCTAAGCACTCTCTAGATCCAACGCCCCGCTACGGCCTTTCCCATTTCACCAAGCTAAACCGTTCGACGTTCTGGCCGCATCGCCCGCGGGCTTCCGTTCGCAGAAGACCGTGGTCTAAAGAAGCCGCCGGCCCAATTCGTGCGTATGCCGGAAGGCTTCCCTGTGGATGGACGCTTGTCTTCCACGCTTGGACGTTTTCTTTTCACTCGATCTGACGGCCTAGTGCCCAGGTGCCCACGAAAGCGGCGGTCCTCACAACGTTCTTAGGAACTACACGTCGCATTCGGGACGCCAGAGATAGAGAGCCGCGCGCGAGAAACGCTTCTGACTGAGATGCGGATCGCCTATGTGACCACCTACGATGCCCAGGATGTTTCCCAGTGGTCAGGGATAGGCTCCTACGCGGCGCAATCACTCACCCATGCCGGTGCGGACGTAGATTCCAGTGGCCCGCTCGAGTCGTCGCAAGACAACGCCATCAGTATCAAGCTTAAGCAGCGACTCTACGGAAGGCTCCTTAATAATCGATTCGGTGCTTTTTGACCGGGATATGAGTCTGTCGTCCTGCGGAATTTCGCAGCCCAGGTGCACGAACAACTTCGCGACATGGATGCGGATGTAGTCTTCGGCCCCGGGACGCTCCCGATCGCGTATCTCGAAACCGATTTGCCAATCGTCTTTTGGTCGGATGCCACCCTTCGCGGCGATAGCGAGTTTATATCCCGGGTATTCCGAGCTCCACCCCCGTACCGTCCGCATAGGTCACGCTTACGAGCGGCTAGCTCCGCCGGCGTTGGACGGCGTGGGCGACGATGGCACCGTAGAAGCTGTCGGTTAGCATGAGCGCGCCGGCGATGCTGAGATGTCTGTAATCCCGGTACTGGACGACGCCGTCGCGCAAGGTCGAGCAGGTGCTCTCGCCGCAGATCTCCTTCTCGAAATCGAGCGCCCAGGTCGCCGGGGCGCGGGCTATGCTCGCGTTTTCGACCCGGCGTGAAAGCGCGAGCCAACTGTCGACTGTCTTGCGCGGAACAGTGCTTGTGCACTCGCCTATAAGGATCCTCCCGACCGCACAGCCGTTAGGTGCGTTTGGCAAGACCGGAATTGGGTGGACCAAGAGAACTGGAACTCCGGCTTTGTTCAGGCGCCGGAGCACAGAGGTCAGCGCGGACTGCCAGAGCCGAACCTTGGCCTGAGTATCGTTGGTCAACGCGCCGGATCCAACTTTGCCGAGCGAGAAGTCCGAGCCCTGGAGATAGGCGTCTGTCCGCGCGGCGAGGATGACCAGGCTCGGCTTGCTTCGGACGAGGAAGGCTAGCGTCTCCGAACTGAAGCGCGGACAGCCCTTCCCCTCGCCCAATTCCGACGACGCTACGCGCAGGCCGAGGTAGGGGCAGGAAGAGGAAGTGGCAACATCGACTGTGTACCCGGCGCGGTTTCCTGCACGAGTGACCGGCTCGGTGAAGTGGCCTGCGTTAGAGTCGCCGAAAAGCACGATGGTTCCGCGCGACCGCGCTACCTTCCAGGTACACGCGCTTCCGGTGCGCTCTCCCAGCGGTGTCAGGTTGTCGCATCCGTGAAGGTCGCTGGCGTTGAGCTTGGCGCTATGTAGCCAGCTCTTCATGCTTGAAGTGGAATCCACCGCTCCCCGTGCTTCGAGCTGCGCGTAACCGGCGCCGACCGGCAAGAGGATGCAGACGGCCGCGAGCGCAGCGGCGGCGCGTCGGGCTAACGGTGAACGCGAGCTCAGGCGCGAGCTGAAACGTATCGGGTTCTCGACATAGCGATAGGAAAGCCAAGCGGGAAGGAATGAAACTGCAGCTGCGACGAGCGCTGTTCCCGTGGGGTGATAGGGGTACAAAGCCTTAGCGAAAACAATCAGCGGCCAGTGCCAGAGATAGAGGCTGAACGAGATATCGCCGAGCCACACTAGAGGGCGCAGGCCGAGCAGGCGCGAGACGCCGACCTGTGACCCGATGCCTGCGCCGAGGACAAGACAGGTGCCAACAACCGGAAGGAGCGCTCCCTTCGCGCTAAAACTCACCTCGTGGATCGAGAAGGCGGATACGCCGACCACTACCGCGCCCGCAGCTCCGAGCGCTCGAGCGCTCCAAGTCGGGAGGCGCGTGAGGAGCGGCGCTGCGAGTACGAGCAACGCACCAACGCCGAACTCCCAGGCGCGCGTTGGCGACGAGTAGAAGGCGAGTCTCTGATCTCTCGACAAATCGCTAAGGAGCCTTCCGCGATTGAGAGCGATAGAGAGGAGGAAGGAAGCGAGAGAGAGAAACGCGATGAGCGCGAAAGTCACCTCCCTGCTCCTTCCGCGGCCGAGCCGGGAGCGGCCAAGCCGCCAGCCGCCGATCAGGAGAACGGGGGCTATCAGGTAGAGCTGCACGATCACCGACAGCATCCACGTATGCAGCAGCGGGTTGAGTGTCGCGCTCGGGTCGAAGTACCCGTTAGTTAGGAAAGCGAGATAGAAATTCGCCGTGAATAGCGACGAGGTTATGCCGGTCAAGGCCGCCATGTGCTCGACGGTGGCCGGAGCCGCCAGTATTCCGGCGAGCGCGACGAACGTAATCATCACCGCGGGCGCCGGTAAGAGCCGCTTGACGCGCCGGGTGTAGAAGCCCATTACGCTAAGCTGCCCCGTCGAATCCAGCTCTCTGAGCAGCGTCCCCGCAATCACAAAGCCCGAGATGACGAAGAAAACGTCGACACCGATGAACCCTCCTGGAACTGGTAGACTCGCGTGGTAGACGACGATCGCCAGCACCGCCAGCGCACGAAGTCCCTGAATATCGAGGCGGCGGGCCATATCTCGCGTAAAGAATACTCAATCGAACTTGCCCGTTGTTTGTGGCCGAAGAAAAGATCCAAATGCCGCGAGTTCGGTCCGTAGATCAGCAAGCCGGCTGAAAGTGATGTCTCTATCCGCCCCGTATCGGATCTTGCACGCTACGAACAGACGTACTCTGCTTCATAGAGAGCATGCACGAAACTAAGCATGCGCTTCGTGCGATCTCGCCGGTGAGTTTTTCGAACAACTTCGCGACGTAGATGCGAGCGTAATCTTTAGCCATCGACACTCCCAATCGTCATCGATTGTTCGATCTTCGAAGGTGACATAGACGCGGCTCAAGCAGTTGCTCGAGTTTACGCATACGGTGTAGATAGTTGTGCTCGCGATTACGCTCCGCTTGTCTCTCACTCTTGTCCGGTAGCAAAAAGACAAGGCGAGTATCCCGCGAATGGAAGAGAGCGTGGCGTATGTATCGCTTTAATTGCCGCTTTGTGCTCTCTAATGGTCTCGGTCCATACTTATGGATATCTCTTCCATAGAAGAAGAAATATCCCCGATGGTCATACCATAGCATCGAGGCTTTCTCCGCTCCTGACGCCTCCTGTATATCAAGCTCCTCAATAGATGTATATCTGAGGCGGCGGCGTAGGTCAACCCATACAATTCGCTGATCATACAGAATCTTACCCAGCCGAACCTCCCAGGCATGGGCGAACCCATAGGTACCATTGCCTCGCGTCAAGTCTCGTGGGTGGGCCGCGAACCAATTGAGATACAATTGCGGCCGCACAATGAAGTTTCCTCCATCGACACAGAAGCATCGACGTGTCGCACCTGGAAGCAGTTCAGTTCCATCACCGAAGAACTGCTTTTCCTTTTCTTTCACGGGGTTCGAAGTCGATACGCGTACACCATACCGAGCGAAGAAAACGCAACCGACTTTTATATTTGCCTCGAACTCCGCTTTAATCGCGTCGAGATCGTAGGTCGCTCCCTCAGGCAGGGTGTCTTCCTTCACATATCGTTTAGTGTCTAGGTAATGTTCTTGCATGAAGGCCGTGTATGCAGGTACTGGGATTGTTTCTTCGCGCAGGCAGCGGATGTAATCGAGTTGTGCGCCATGGTTTAAATTCCAATTGCGCCTACGTATGAAGTAAAGATTAACTCCCCATCGAAGACCAGAACAGGTCAATCGATCCGCAACTACCATCTGGTCCTGCCAGTCAGGGTTGGGTGAGCAGTCCAGTATGTACACCCGATCATGCTCGCCGTCAAAACCTCGGATACGTCGGAAGTTGTCGACAAAACAAGAGAGTCGCTCGTAGTTCGAGACGACTATATGGAACCGGTCCATCACACTTCACCTCGACTCACTGTAGCGGTCGAAGGAGGCGCCCTTAGGAACGAACAACATAAAGTTGTTGACCATCCACGGCAATGTTTTTACTATTTCTGGGTCGCTTTTCACCTTACCTATGAACGCTTCAGTAGCTTGGTTATCGTACGTCCAGCCTTGCTCGGCGAATAGCTCTATCCAGAACTCCTGTGGTTGACAATTGATATGGCCGTCCCCCCATTGCCCTGGACTAGCGGCTGTAAAAAGGATGTGTCGCATTGCACTGCGGGCCAAATTAGATATGAACATCGAGGACGCTCGTTTAGGAATGTGCTCAGCGACCTCAGTGGAAATCACCAAATCGTACGCACCCAAATCCTGCGACGCAGTCGCATCGGCGACCAGAATATGGTCGCGAATGCTTGGGTCAACATATTCCAACGCGACAGAGGAGCCTTCAACGCCGCTAACTTGAACGCCCTTTTGAGCGAAGAAGTACAAGAGGAAAGCATTGCCGCATCCCACGTCGCAAACCGAGGCTGGTTTCGCCCACTCGTATATCCAGTCAGCCAATCTGGCGTACCCAGATTTCAGTGCGTTGTGCTCCTCATAAAAACGAGCGTCGTACGCCGGCAGTATTGCCCTTCTCAACCCCTCAGTACGAATCCGGTATAGAAACAACCGAGGATCCCTTGTTGACGGACTCTCCGCCACCCACACTCGGAGCGGCCGTTTGGCATTTGCGGCACACCACCTCAGGCCTCTTTTCACTCGTCGCGTATTGAATAACAGAAACGAGTACACTCTTAGGCTCCGGCGTCCCAGTGTATATAGGCGTGAATTCAAGAGATTCTCGATGTCTTGGGTTGGGCGCAGTGTCTCTTCGATATACCCTGCGCTCAGGTCCTCTCGCATCTTCTCTATCTGCGCCGGATGCGGTCCGTCATAGCGTTCTAGCCACTGTGGCTTGCGACGGCCGCCCTCGCCTATGAAATATGGATCTTTAAGACCGAAGTAGCTCTCCGTCAACCATCGCTCATTGTCTCGAAACTCGGTTGTCCAAGTGGCGTGAGTGTAGTATCCAACTTTCTGATAGGCCTGCTTGGGGAGTACGTACGAGTAGTGATAGAGATAGATACCCTGCTGCTTCATCTTACGGTCGGAAACCCACTTAAGACTACGTAGATCGCGTCCGTTCTCATCGAGAACAGTAGGGGGTCGGTGCTTCTCGTATCTATATCCGGTCCGCCAACGGAACAATCGGTCGCAAGCTCGGAACTCGTAGAGGAACCAAAGCCCTGTCTCAAGGTAGTCGAATCCGCCCCAGAACTGTTTAAACGGAAACGATACCGCCGTTATCGTGGGATCGGCTTTCAACATTTCAAAGATCACTGCCATATCTTTGTCTAGGAAAAACTCGTCGTAGCCCAATTCCCAAAGCCAATCGCCCGTAGCGCGCTGAGCGAACGCTTGTGACATTTCATCTTTCTCCGTCCAAAACCCGTTTGGTTTGCCTGCGTCCTCTGCGGTGATTAGCACAATCTTGTTACCGGGATCATAGTGGGCTTGAAAATCCCTTATCATCTCGAGAGTGCCATCTCTCGAGTGACCATCCGCAGTTGCTAAAGATTGCGCCGCAACTACGGCACCCTCGACGACGATTATCTGATGAGCGAACGGATAAAGTGCCCGCAAGTTGTACAGAAGAAACGGTTGGCCATTTAAAACGTTGATGCCGAATGTCACTCTGATCATATTCTGTGTCTCACTTGTTCATTAACACGTGAGGGAAGTCCCACCAATTAACTTGCCTGAATCTAGAAAGGGCGTGCCACACTTTCCGTGCTCCGGGTGCAGCTTTCCCGATCGATTCGAAGCGAACGCGATCAAGCGCCATTGAGCGCCCACTCCTGATCAACGAGCAGACCCCCATGGCCGGCTGGGGGCAGCTTCCCAGTGCCGAAAAAGTCGCCCGCTTCAACCGTCAATGAGCCCGCGCTCTGCACCCAGTCCGCGATCACCCCGTTGGAGTAGCAACACAGGTTGATTGTGTACTGGCCTGGCGCCAGTGGGAATCGCCTGACCAGACACGACATGTAGCCCTCTCTCGGCGCAGTCGTCCAGACACTACCTGTCATCTCATTGCCAAGGCATATGAGGACCTGGCCGGAAAAAGTGTACACGACGATAGACATCGAAACGTTGCTGAGGTCTTGCGTAGCCTTGTAGCCGACGACGAACTCCAGGTCATCGCTAGATCGCACGACGTCGGTAGGACGAAGGTCGTCACCCGCGCGGAATGCAAGGGTAGTGAACCTGAGCTTCCCGTTGCCCTGACGGTCCTCCCTCAGGCCAAGATCCTCGCCGCCGGTTGTGGCGACGAGCGCGAGGTAGTCGTCGAGCACGTCCCGAGTCGGGCCGTTGGCTACCGACCTGCCGTGATCGAGGAGCACAGCATGCGAGCAGAGGCCCTCGACGGCGGCCATGTTATGGCTGACCAGAAGGACCGTCCTGCCTGATGCGGCCTCGGCGTCCATCTTCCCAAGACATTTCTTCTGGAACGCGACATCCCCAACCGCTAGCACTTCATCCACGATCAGGATGTCCGGCTCGAGGTGCGCCGCCACAGCGAATGCCAGACGAACGTACATGCCGCTCGAGTAGCGCTTCACCGGAGTGTCGAGGAATCGCTCGATTTCCGAGAACTCTACGATCTCGTCGAACCTGCGATTGATTTCGGCCCTATTCATGCCGAGAATCGAGCCGTTGAGGTATATGTTCTCCCGGCCGGTAAGCTCGGGGTGAAAACCGGTACCAACGTCAAGGAGAGAGCTGGTTCGGCCGCGAATCTCCGCTCGCCCCTCCGTGGGCTCCGTGATGCGGCTGAGAACTTTCAGTAGCGTGCTCTTCCCGGCACCATTGCGGCCGATAATCCCAAGAACATCGCCGTGTAAAACCTCCAGATCGATGTTCCTCAGCGCCCAGAATTCCTCCGAAGTGTAGGTAGCGGCGCCAGGGTGACGGATGCGCTCGATCGGTCGCTTGGCGGTCTGCGCGATCGTGTCTCGTAGCGTACGGTACGCTTGGCGCTCGCCGCCGATGTGATACATCTTGCCGAGACCGGCGGTGCGCAGAGCGACTTCACTCATCGCTTACACCACATCGGCGAACACGCGCTCCATGCGCTTGAAGTAGAACAGGCCGCCGACGAGCAGCACTACTACCACGGCGGTGGAGATCCACATATAGCCACCGGGGAACTGCTGCCCGAGTAGCGCCCAGCGGAAGCCGGCGATAACACCTGTCATGGGGTTGAGCGCGAAGGCAGTGCGTAGCGGGCCGGCGGGGATCTTGTCGATCGGGTAGATCACGGGGCTCACGAACATCCACAACTGAACGAGGAACGGAATCACGTACTGCACGTCGCGGTAAAGCACGTTGAGTGCACTGAGCCAAAGACTGACTGCGAGCGCCGTGGCGAATGCCAGCACGACGAAGAACGGCAAATAGAATGCATTCCAATTGGGGGCGATACCGTACGCGGCCATCAGTCCGATCAAGACCAAGAAAGAGATCGCGAGATCGACGAGCCCGGCTAGGACGGCTGAGATCGGGATCACCAGACGCGGAAAGTAAACCTTGGTCAGCAGGTTGGCGTTACCGACAAGGCTCACGCCGGAGCGCGTGAGTGCTCCGGAAAAGAAGTTCCAGGGCAGCAGCCCTGTGAAGCTAAAGACCGCATAGGGGATAGCAGATGCCGGGCTCTTGATTCCCAGCGCCATGTTGAAGACGACCGTGAACACGATCATCGTCAGAAGTGGCTGCAGGGCTGCCCAGGCGACGCCTATGACGGCTTGCTTGTAACGAACGAGGATATCGCGCCAGGTGAGGAAGTAGAGCAGCTCGCGGTACCTCCACAGTTCGCGAACGTCGAGCGCCACCCAACCGCGCTTGCGTTCGTATACGACGAAACCTTCGTCAACCGGTGCGTCTGCTCTTGAAACGATGCTCATAACGATGCGCGAGGTGCGTGCCCCAGCCGTCGCCCTCGCGCTTACGCCGGGACTTGCCGCGTCGAGACCGCTGCGGTATCTGTCCGGATCGACGTCTCGACCGCCTCTGTGACCCTTATTACATCAAGTCCAAACCTGGCGGAAGATCGCGGCTTCGAGCCCGAGCGTACTGCGGTGCAGAAGTCCGCGAGCTCAAGGTACAGGGGCTCGGCAACCCCGATATTCGGCGACACTATGTCGCCGACTCGGTAGGTCATCCTGTACTCTCCGAACGTCTCAGGGTTCGGTACGTCGACACCTGAATCGAAAACCCGCACCGACTCGTTCGAGGTGTCATCGTAGACGACCATCTTCTTGGAGCCAACAATCGCTGTTCGTCGCAACTTGCTCGGCGCGAGCCAGGAAAGCTCGATATGAGCGATCGTCCCGGACGGGAACTCGAGGTCGATGAAAGCGACATCGGAGATACCCTCGATGATGCAACAGCGACATGTTGCCGAAACGCGTGAAGGGGCTTCTTCAAGCCAATACCTGAGAATCGAGAAATCGTGTGGGCCGAGGTCCCAGATCACACTTACGTCGGACTGGTGTAGACCGAGGTTGACGCGGCTCATCGAAATGAAGTAGATCTCGCCCAGCTCTCCGCTCTGGATCAACTCCCGGCATTTGTTGACCGGGGGACTGTAGAGGAAGGTGTGACCGGGCATCAGCGTTAGGCCGCGGTCCTCGGCCAGCTCGATCAGCTCTAGTGCTTGTGCGGATGAAGCGGCCATCGGCTTTTCGACGAAAACGTGCTTTCCGGCCTCGAGCGCAGCCTTGGCGAGGAGATGGTGCGTGTGGACCTTGGTGACTATCAAAACAGCGTCGACCGAGCTGTCGGCGAGGATCTGGTCGTAGTCGATCGTCAGCTTGACGCTGGGATAACGGGCGCCGATCCTTTCCAACCGTTCCGGGTCGAGATCGCAGGCGTAGACGACGTCCACTCCCGGGATCTCGTGCAGCACACGCACTAGATTTGGACCCCAATAGCCAAGCCCGACCACCGCCACGCGGAGCACTTTCCCGTCAACACGATCTGTCATCTAGTTCTCCCCGTTCTGAGCAACTGCACCGGAGTCCGGGCAAGTAACGAGAGGTCAAGCCCGAGCGACCAGCTCTTGGCATAGAGGACGTCTAGGTCGAGCGCCTCGCCAAAGGTCGAGTTGGCGCGCGCGCTCACCTGCCAAAGCCCGGTCAGACCGGCGGGGACGAGAAAGCGATCGAAGTGATGGGGAGAGAAGAACTCCACCTCGTAGGCGAGACAGGGACGCGGGCCGACCAGTGACATCTCGCCTCGGAGCACATTCCAGAGTTGAGGCAGCTCATCGAGGCTCGTCCTACGTAACCAGCAACCCACGCGGGTGATCTCCTCCGTGCGCTCGAGCTTGTAGCAGCCGTTTCCCCCCACCGTTGCGCTCGCGCTCATAGTCTGAGCGATGTAGTCGCGGTGCTTCGACTGATCCACGCCTACGCGCATAGTCCGGAACTTGAGCAGCGTAAACTCGCGCATGTCCTTGCCAACTCTGGTCTGGCGGAAGAAGACAGGGCCGCGCGAGTCGATCTTGATCAGGAAAGCGGCGGCGATAAAAAAGGGCGCCGCGAGAACGAGGCCCACTGTGGCTCCCGCGACGTCGATTGAGCGTTTGATCATCCGGCTCGAGCGCGGGATCCTGACGGGCGCCAGTCCTATGAGCGGCATGCCCTCAACCGTGTGGACGTCGTGCTTTGGGCCGATAGCCTCGTACAATCGCGGCACGATGTCCACCTGAACGCCGGAGTCGCGCAACGCGCGAACTTGATGGACGAGGCGATCGTACGAATCCTCGGGAAAAGCGAAAACGACACGCTCCACATGGTTGTGCTGAACGATCTCGGGTAGATCGTCGAGATCGCCGAGAATCCGCAGGCCGCCGAGGTCTGAGCGGAGCTCTTCGTGCCGGTTACTCACGAAGCCGAGCAGCTTGATTCCGTATTCTTGGTGCAAGAGCAGCTTGCGGGCGACGAGCTGCCCGACTTCGTTGGCGCCGACGATGACGGTGTTCTGAATGTAGGCGGACTGTTTGCGGGCGACGATCCTTGCTCCTATCCGCGCTACCGGGATACAAGTGATGATAAGCGCCCAATAAACCGTCAGTTTGGTGAGATCGGGATCGGCAAGCCGCGCGAGCAAGAGGACACGGGTGAGCACGAAGATCCCCACCGTAGCGAGGAGGAAGACGCGAACCAGGTCGTCCGCCGTGGAGTATTGGGTGCGTTCCTCGTCGCGTTCGTAGAGACCGAAGAGCTTGGCTCCGAGCAGCCAGATCGGCAGAGCGAGGAAGAAGAGGACAACCTCGGCGCCGAGGTCGATTGAGCCCGGCGTCCCGCGGCTACCGAAGATCAATCCGGTCGCAGTAAATGCGAGCGTGAGACCGAGCACGTCGGCAGCGAGTAGGAACCGGCGCATGAGCCAACCGCGGCTATGTTTCGCGCCGCCGGGCTCTTTGCTGGAAGCACCGAGGCGCTCAAGAAGCACCTGGCGTAGATCATCGGCCGACTTGTCGGCGGTGACGCTCATCGCTTCCCGCGACTCCAGCGGAGCGTGACGCTCTCAGTGTGATCTTTTGTTAGTTCCGGCATGTGCCTAGGCGGCGGTAGGTGGCTATGCCGCTAAAGCCTTACCGCTCGCGGCCGAGAGCACTAGGGCCGAAAGTACCTAATGGACGAGTACTTTCTCGTCGTGTACCTAGGGATCATGCGACTCTCCGGTTCCCCGAGTATACGCACCTTTGACAGACGATGCGCAAGGCGTTTCCGATACACACAGGAATCGTGGGGAAGATCCGACCTCATCCCAAGGGCTGTGGTATCCAGACCGCCACGCGCGGCGCAGCCAGAGAAAGGGCGAGAGCTTGCGGGAAGACTCCGCCTTCCTCCTTGGTCGTTTCCCCGGGTAGGTCGGAGTCGGCCTCGTATAGTCTGCGTGCTTATGCGCCGTATCCTTCGAGCCAGTTGCGTCCTGATACTCGTCTGCGCGACGGTGTCCAGCGCCTCGGGAGCGGGGAAGGCGAAGCTGGTCAAGACGTCCAGCGGGTCGTTGAGTACCGGCTTTGTCTTCGTACCGATGTCCTCCAGCGCTGACAACCAAATCGAGTTCGAGCACATGCGAAGCGCAGGGGCAAACCTCGTGCGAATCAACGTCTACTGGTCGACAGTCGCGCCTCCCACGGAACCCGCCGGCTTCAAGCCGCGAGACCCCGCCGATCCCAATTACCAATGGCAGAGTATCGACGACGCGGTGAAAGCGGCGACGGACTCCGGCCTGGAGCCGATCCTGCTTTTCGTATCTGCTCCAACTTGGGCGGAGGGAGCCAACGCGAGCTCCTTCGACGCTGGCACCGACGAGCCAAGCCCGTCCGCTCTTGGAGACTTCGCGACGGCCGCCGCGCAACGCTATAAAGGCGACTTCGTTATGAGTGGCGAGAAGCTTCCGCGAGTGCGCTATTGGGGGGTTTGGAACGAGCCCAACCTCAACCCCTACCTGAGTCCTCAGCACAAGAACGGGAAGCCCTTCGCGCCGCAGCATTACAGATTGATGGTCAACCACGTAGCCGACGCCGTTCACGCAGTACATTCCGACAACGTCGTCATCGCGGGAGACACGGCCCCGTTCGGCGTTGCGCGCGCGAACCATGACGCGACCACACCGCTCGTCTTCATGGAGGATGTCCTCTGCATCGCCGAGAAGAAGGTCGTTGACAAGAGAACCAAGAAAATCTCGATCGTCTACAGGTCGGCGTGCAAGAAGAAGACCAAGTTCGATATTTGGTCGCATCATCCCTACACGGAGGGTGGTCCCACCAGGCGGGCGAAGGTTCACGGCGATGCATCGCTCGGCGACATGGGCGACATACGAATGGTATTGAACGCCGCCATCGAGGCGAACCACGTCGTGTCGAGCAGGAACGTCAAGCTCTGGGTAACGGAGTTCAGCTGGGATTCGAATCCACCCGATCCGAAGGGCGTTCCCATCTCGCTCGAGGCGCGCTGGGTATCTGAGATGCTCTATCGGATGTGGGCAAACGGAGTGAGCCTCGTGCTCTGGTGGCAGATTAGAGACGAGCCGTTCCCGAGCTCGTACTACCAGTCGGGGCTCTACTACCTCGGTGCCGACGGGATCGCATCGGATCGTCCCAAGCCGGCGCTGCGCGCCTTCCGTTTCCCCTTTGTCGCCCTGCGCATACCTAAGAACAAGGTCCGCATCTGGGGCCGTACGCCGAATCGTGCCCCAGGCACGGTCTTGGTCGAGCGTGCTTCCGGCGCGCAATGGAAGAAGGTCGGGACACTACGCGCTATCGGGTACGGGATCTTTCAGAGCCTGATACCCAAACCAAGAAACACCGTGTACCTCAGAGCTCGCCTCAGCGGCGGTAACGATGCGTCTGTTCCGTTCTCACTCAACGCTCCAACGAAAACCTGGATCGGCTGCGTATGGGGAAGCTGTACCCTCAGCTCAGGATAGGCCGCTCGACCGAAAAGGAGACGGTGCCGAGTGCCTGACGCTCGGCGCTGACAACGGAGCCCCGGGGAGATAGCTCACCACGAGACTCCGCACGGATCTGGCCTCGGGCGCTTTCGTTGGGTGGTCGAGCGCACCTTTGCATGGCTGCGTCGGTTCCGGCGACTGCTCGTCCGCTTCAAGGGTAGAGCAGACCTTACCGCGCCTTCCTCTCCGTCGCTTGCTCGTTCATCTGCTGGTGAAGGTTCGGGGGGTGAATTGAAACGAGCTCTAGGTGCTCGGATAACCCGAGACGCTTTCCGATCGCCCCGGAGGACCCTTGCTATCCGTCGGCGAACGGCTCGCCGACAAGGCCATTCGAGCGCGCGAGTATCGCCGCGCTCGTCCGGTTCGCGACGCCGAGCTTCAGGAAGACGTTGTGCACGTGATTCTTGACCGAGCGCTCGGTGATGAAGAGTGACTCGGCGATCTGACGGTTCGAGAGACCTTCCCCAACCGAAGCGAGCACCTCCCGCTCACGCGGGGTGAGCACGTGGTCGTCAACCGGATGCAACGATCCCGCCCGAGCCAGCCTGGCGACGATCTCGTGGGCGATCTTCGCCGTTAAGAGCGTGGCGCCGCTTGCGACCAGCCTGATCGTCTCGCAGATGCGTATTGGATCGCTCTCGCAGGTGACGACGTAGCCGCTGGCACCGGCTCGGAGCGCTTCTATGACGTCGCTCTCGCTCTGAGAGTCCGTCAACATGACTGTAGCCGTCTTCGGGTGCTCGTCGCGCAGCCGTCGCGCTAGCTCGAAGCCGCCCATCTCGGGAAGATGCGGATTGACGAGCAGGATTTCTGGGTGGAGGTGCTCGACGAGCTCGAGCGCGCGTTCGGCCGTTTCTGCATTACCGGTCAGATAGAGATCGGAGACACGCGAAAAGACGCTCGCCAAAGCCTCGCGGACGATCCAATCGCGCTCCGCGACGATGACCGTGACCGCCTGCGTGCTCTTCGCTCTCGAGTCACGCCGCGTCAGCGGACTCGCCGGTAGTGCACGAGGTTGCGGTAGAACGGGTGCAACCTCCGTAGGGCGACAACTAACGGAACTTGACACTGTCTAGGGACACTTTCCCTTAATTGAAACGCCGCGCATTGTAGTGGTCCTTGCCAAAGGTTAGACCAACCGGGCCGAACCCGATAGAGGTCACGTTCCGTTAGACCCGTATAAGGCTGATCGCGTTATCTTCGCCTGGCTCTTAGGCAGCTGCCTCGATCGGCATAGCCGGCAGCGCAGAAAGCCTCTTCATTCGCGTCCTTTTTTTCGGATTCGACTCGCGAGAATGACAGCGATTAGTCACTACGGGCCCAAGGACCCGTAATCACGGTCTTGCTCGCTTCGTCGAGAAGCGGCGAGTCCGTGATGGACATCTGGCCGGAGCGTTCGTGTACCAGGAGCAGGGACGCTACTTGGGATTACGCCGCTCGTAACTGGACCGGTTTATCGACACGGGGTTCGTTCCGGCTCGCTGGTCAAGTGTTGAGGGGCGGCCGCGCGGTCACGAGACCCTCTCGACGCGCCAGCACGGCGGCGCTGGTTCGGTTCGTAACGTCAAGCTTGCGGAAGACGTTACGGAGATGATTCTTCACCGCTTGCACGGTGATCGAAAGCTCGTTCGCGATTTCGAGATTCGTGCCGCCTTCGGCAAGCAGGGCGAGTACGTCGCGCTCACGAGCGGTGAGACCGTACTTCGCAACAGGATCGTCGGGCGGGCGGTTCGCGAGCTCGAGCAGCAGTTGACGAGTTACGGAACCCGGCAACAGCATTCCCCCATCGGCGACGATCCGAAGTGCCTCTAACAACCTCTCCGGAGCATGCGTGTCCTGCTTGACGAGAAACCCCGATACGCCGACTGCGAGCGCCGCCTGGAGATCCTCCGGCCTACGCGAGACCGTGAAGACGACGACCCGTGTCTCGGAAAGCTGCTCGTACAGGTGCGCACAGAGCTCGAGACCTCCCGGTGACTCGATATCGACCAGGGCGATATCCGGCGGATCGGCAAGCATCCTCGCCAGCGCTGTCTCGCCGTCCCGCGCCTGACCGCCGATCTCGAACTCGCTCGAGTTTACGAGAGTGCCAACGACCGCTTCGCTAAAGAGCCACTCGTCCTCTACGACGAACACGCGGATGGGACAACTCAACACTGCCGAGCGATCCATCGGTCGTAAAAGCTCCAGCCTGCCCACACTGCAGGTGGCGCGATCATATGCGTGATCTTACGCACATCCGAGTTCAACTGACGAGAGCCCGAGGTACCGTACTGGCCAGTACCTTCGATCGATCTCGTAACTACTAAGCCAGCGGATGACCGAGCGATGCGTGCGCGGCGATCCCATCGCCTTCTACTCGCCGGGCGGAAACCGAAGGGATCGGGCTCGCGCTCCTTCTTCTCGCCTGGGCTCCCGTAGTGAGCCTGGCCGTTCGCCGGCGCCACGAACTCTACGTCGGGCGCGCGATCTGAGTACTGGCGTTTCTCCCGAATCGAAGCGCACGGACACCACGGCGCTTGGCCGAGGTATCCTCGCCAACGCCTGAACGTACGGCGCTCCACCGATCACCGTCAGCGCCGAGTTTGCTATGAGCTCGTTCCAATTGATGACCCGCCGACTGGGTGTGATCGGTGGATGCGATGCTACGGACGCAGAGAGCGCCCGTATCGGCAGAGATACGGGCGCGACTGATCACAACGCAGCGCACCGCCGAGCGCGACCAGGCGGCGGAGTGCCGAAGCGAGCGCTGAAGGCGGAGGCGTTCGGCGCCGTTTTCAACTAGGCAGCGATCCGAAACGTGTTTTCTCGCCAGTGAGTTAGGGCAGCTTACGGTTCGACGCGACAGAGCTCGCCGGGAGTGTCCGGATCGGCCATCGTTCGAACCTCGCCCTGCGTGGAGCGTCGCCTCTCGATCGACTCTTCAGCAGTGTCGATCTGACAGATTCACAGCAACTAGGCCACTTCGCGCAACTTCAGCGTCTCGGCCATCGCGCGCAGCTTCTTGAGGCTCTGATTCTCGATCTGGCGGATGCGCTCACGGGTGACGTTGAAGGCGCGCCCGACCTCATCCAGCGTGCGCGGATGCTCACCGTCGAGGCCGTAGCGCAGCTCGAGCACGCGCCGCTCGCGGTAGGAAAGGCACTGCAGGAGGCGGGTGAGCGTCTCGCGGCGCATGGTCAGCTCGGCCGCCTCGTCGGGCAGCGGCGTCGAGGAGTCGGGAATGAAGTGACCGAACTCTGATTCCTCTTCGTCGCCGACCGGCTTTTCGAGCGAGACCGGCGTCTGGGCGGCGCGGAGAATCTGCTCGATCTCGTCGACCGGCAAGTCGAGCTCGCGCGAGAGCTCTGCGCCGGTAGGCAGGCGACCGTTTTGGGCCTGAAGCTTGCGCTCGGCGCGCATGATCCGGTTCAGTTTCTCGACCACGTGCACCGGCATCCGGATCGTCCGCCCCTTGTCGGCGAGCGCCCGGGCGACGGCCTGGCGAATCCACCAGGTCGCATAGGTCGAGAACTTGAAGCCTTTCCGATAGTCGAACTTCTCGGCCGCACGGACCAACCCGATCGTTCCCTCCTGAATCAGGTCGAGGAAGGGCAGACCCTGGTTTCGATATCGCTTCGCGATCGAGACGACCAAGCGCAGGTTGGCCTCAACCATCTGCTGCTTGGCGCGGTGATCGCCGCGCTCGATCCTCTTCGCCAGCTCCACCTCCTGCGCGGGCGTGAGCAGGTCGATGCGGCCGATCTCCTTCAGAAAGAGCTGCAGCGAGTCGGTCGTCAACTCGCGCCAGGGCTCCGCGACCGCGACCGTCTCGACGACCGCAGTGTCTCCGTCCACAACCTCGATCTGGAGCTCGTCGAGGGCGTTGTAGAACTCGTCCATCTGAACGGCGTCGAGCTCGAGCTCGTCCAGCGCAGTGGCGATGTCCTCGGTCCGCAACGCACCGGCCGTGCGGCCCGTCTCGATCAGGACTCTCGCCTGCTCGGAAGCCAGGACGTCGAGTTCCTGGCCCGTTAGTGGTTCTTCGGCTCGGGCCGCGCCTTCATCTTCGGACCAGGTCACTCCACAGCCTCACAATTCGCTTGCCGGGACGGCGAGTTTGCCACATGCAGCCTACCTTCGCTATCGCTCGAACGGCCGATTCAAGCGAGGCCGCTCACGATAGCCTGGTGACGGCCGGCAAGAATCGCTTGCTGCGGGAGCGTGAAAACCGACCTCTGGGAGATCGGGCAGATGCTTCATGCCTCGCGCGTCGAGGCACCGGCGTCGAGTAGGCGGGGAAGCGGCGATACTCTCGCGGCACTCGAGTGGGCCTCGGCTACGTTCTTTCGCGGGAGTCCGTAGAGCGCATCTCTATTGATTGCTTTACTTTTCAAAGGAACGCCGCTACATTTCTGAAAGCAATGTCCTCTCGCTCGCACGGGTACCAAGTTCCGTCCATCAACAGCCGCTCGCTGCTGGAACTCGTCGGTAACACGCCGCTGATCGAGCTGAGCCGTTTGGCGCCCGGGCCAGGCGTACGACTCTTCGCCAAGCTCGAGGGCTCCAACCCGTCCGGCTCGATCAAGGACCGCATAGCGAAGGCCATGATCGAGTGCGCCGAGGCCTCGGGCGAGCTCGAACCCGGGCGCGAGCTACTCGAGCCGACCAGCGGGAATACGGGAATCGCCCTGGCGCTGGTCGCCAAGCTCAAGGGTTATCCGCTGACCGTGGTGATACCAGCGAACGCGACCGAGGAGCGGAAGCAGTTGCTTCGCCTCTACGGCGCCAGGCTGGTCGAGTCGCCGACCGAGGAGGGCTCGAACGGCTCGGTCAGAGTCGCGCTCGAGCTGGCCGAGCGGGACAGCCGCTACTTCATGCCTTTCCAGTACGCAAACGAGGCGAACCCCCGCGCTCACTACCAAGGCACCGGAGCCGAGATCGTCGAGGCGCTCGATCGCGTGGATCTTCTCGTGGCCGGCTTCGGGACGGGCGGTACTTTGATGGGGAGCGGCGAGCGCATCCGCGAAGCCTTCCCGGATGTAGTCGTGGCGGCCGCCGAGCCGCTACCCGACGACGAGATCATGGGACTTCGCTCGATCGACAGCGGCTACCTGCCGCCGATCTTCGACCCGACCCGAGTCGACCACAGGGTGCTGGTGACGAGCACCGAAGCCGCCGCGGCCACACGTTTACTGCTCGACCGGGAGGGCGTCTTCGCCGGTATCTCCTCGGGTGCCGTCATTCACGCGGCGAGCAAGCTCGCGGCCGGGCTCGAGCAGGGCAACGTCGTCTGCATCCTCGCCGACGGCGGCTGGAAGTACCTCTCGGCCAGCTTCTGGGCGCCGCTGCCCGGGTAGCAACCCAGAGGCCCGCGGCCGCGCGAGCCCCTAGTTCGACTGATTAACGCGAAACGTCCTCACCTCTCAGGTGACCGTGAAGTGACCGATCATCCCGATCATGTAGTGGACGTCGCACTGGAACGTGTACTTTCCTTTGACGAACGTGACGTTCCAGGTTGCGTTGCCGGTTCCGGAAACGCTGGTCTTCTGGTCCACACCGGGGCCGAAGAGATGGAAGTTGTGTATCGAGGCTTGATCGCTCACCATGATCTTGTACGGCCCGGCCTTGAGCGTCGTGACGGGTTTCCCGGCTTGGGTGAGAGTAATCGTGAAACCGGGGCCGACGGTTCCGACGAGTACGTTCGAGCTGATAGGGGTTGTGTTCGTATTCGCAGAGCTTGTCGTGGCCTTCTTCGTCGAGCTCGAGCCGCAGCCGGCCGCGAGAACGAGCACCAGGGTGGCGCCGATCAACAGCGATGGGCAACGTGGCATTGGGGTCTCCCTCACTAATTGACCTTGAAGTGGCCGATCATCCCGAGCATGTAGTGGATGTCACAGCGATAGGTGTAGTTGCCACCCTTCTTGAACGTGACCGTCCAAACGAATGTGCCGGTTCCCGAAACGCTCGTCTTCTTGTTCACGCCGGGGCCGAAGAGATGGAAGTTGTGAATGGTGCCCTTGTCTTTGACCGTGATCTTGTAGGTACCGGCCTTGAGCGTATTGTTCTTGACCGACGTCCCGTTCTGCTTGAGCGTGATGGTGTAGCCGGGGCCGACAGTGCCCACAAGAGTGCCCTTCAGCTTCTGCGAGGCCGCGGTCGAGCCGGCGACCGCTACTACCAGAGCCCCCAGAAGCATCACGGTAAGGATGCGGATTCGGTACATCACTCCTCCTTATCAGTTCGAAACGGTCGTTTACGGATGGGATCCAGACCTTTACTCGAGTTCATCTCCTCGCTCCCGGAGAGGTGGAAGAAGAGGTAGGTGAGATGCACGGAGTGGTTCTTCCAGAAACGGAACCGAAAGAAACCTGGCGGAAAGGGACTCTTGCTCTGAATTCCTGAGAGCTCGTTTCAATTGACCACACATCGACTGGTGCGATCTGTATGTCCCGGAGTTCCAGGCGCCTCGCTAATCCGCCCTTCTCCCCCCACCGAGCTCCGAGCGGAATGAAGACCCGCCGACCGGGTGCGATCGGTGAGTGCGAGGCTAGGGAGCTCGTCTGGAGACGGAGGGGCGCCGGATGAGTGCGAGATCGTGGTTTGAGGCTAGGACGCAGGGCGCATTCGTATCGGTCAGAGATACGGGTGCGCCCGAGGACAACGTCCTCGGGCCGCGAGATCGCGCTCAGCCGGTGTTCCTCTGTTTCCAGCCGAGCTCCGAAAAGCAGCGCCTCGTTCGTAGCCGGAGGCTACGGGCGCGGTCGAGGACAACGTAGCGTGCTTGCCGAGCGCGGCCGGGCGATGGAGTGCTTCGTTTCGCTCGGAGCTCAAACAAACCCACGGGGCGGAGCACGGTATCGAGGAAAGACGCCCGTAGATGCGCCAACTTCGTACCGGATCAGCGACGCCGGCGGCTCGTCGCCCTTACGGCTTGATCAGGCCACCGTGGTAGCGGAGCTCGTAGAGCCGCTTACCGCCGCGCTCTGTCCACTCCATACCGTGGAAGTTCGAGACGTCGCCGACGTTGGTGTCGACGTAGATCCCGAGCGCGGTCTGGTGCTTGAAGCCGCTGAGAAAGCGACCCTCGCTGTATAGCGCCGTCAGGCTCTCCTTGATCACCTTGCCGCTCTCCTCGGCGCTCAACTCCTCGGGCACGAGGATGTAGCCGTAGTAGTTCATCGCCCAGACGGGCTCGCCGCGGAACCAGACGACCTCCTCGCCGATGAAGTCGCCGCCGCCGAAGTAGCTGTCGCGGTAGAGGAGATCTCCGTCCTCGTACCAGAGGTCCTTCGAACCGGGGCGACTGGGCTCGACCGGCTTGCCGTTACCGGCGTAGGTTGCCGCCTTGGCCGTGATGATGAACGCCTCAAGTCGTTCTAGCGAAAGCTCCACCGTCAAACCTCCCTGTCGAGCTCCGCCAGTTCTACGGGCCTTCCTTCTTCGGCGGAGAGATAGAGGGCGGCCAGCGCCCGCGCCTGGCCAAGCGCATCAGCGTAGCCGAGCAGCGGCTCGGACTCGCCGCGGATCGCACGCGCGAAGTCCTCCAGCTCGAACCGGTAGGAGTCGCCCGTCTCGACCTCGATCCGCTCGCTTCCCTTCTCCTCCTCGCGCTGCAGCTCGATGCCGCCGCGCCAGGCGTGCCAGGGATCGTGCAGGCGCAGGACTCCCTCCGAGCCGATCGCCTCCAACTCCTTGCGCGAGGGCGTCTCGAAGGAGGAGTAGACGAGTCCGCGCACACCCTTATCGAAGCTCATCAGGCCCGAAAAGCGCACGTCCACTCCATCCCCTCCCGACACCTGCTCGCCGTAGACCGAGACGGGCTCGCCGGCGAGCAGGCGCACGCCGCTGACGCAGTAGGTGCCGATGTCCATCAGCGAGCCACCTTCCCACTCCCGCTTCATGCGCACGTCAGTGGCCGGGTCGCTCATCGCGTAGGAGAAGAGCGAGCGCACGAACTGAAGCTCGCCGACTGCACCCTCGCTCACGAGCTCGGCGAAACGCTTGGTCTGCGGGTTGTGGCGCCACATGAAGGCCTCGGCGACCTGTAGGTTGCGTGCCTCGGCCAGGCTCCAAACCGTTTCGATCTCGCAGGGATGCCGAGTCAGTGGTTTCTCGCAGAGGACGTGCTTACCGGCCTCGAGCACGCGAAGCGTCCAGGGAACGTGCTCGTGGTTGGGGAGCGAGATGTAGACAGCCTCGACGTCCGGATCGGCGAGTAGCGCGTCGTAGGAGCCGTAGGCACGCTCGAGATTCCACTCGCGGGCGTAGTCATTAGCCCGCTTCTCGTTGCGACTGGCAACAGCGATCGGCTCGATCAGCGGCGAGGCCTTGGCGGGCGGGATGACCAGCCGGTTAATGCTGGCCGTGGAGACGATCCCGAGGCGTACGGGCTCTATCCCCATGATTGCTCCGTCATCGGCCTGAGCGCGATCTCGAGGATGCGCTGGTTGCGCGGTCGTGTGAGCACGAATAGGACGACCTCGGCCACGTCCTCGGCAGACATCATCCCGGGCAGGACGTCGGGCGTGCGCCCGTAACCCTCGGCGAGCGCGAAGTCCGTGGCGACTCCTCCGGGGCAGACGTTGGTGCAGCGAACGTTCTTCTCCCGAAGCTCGTGATCGAGCGAGCGCGTAAGCCCGACCTGCCCGAACTTGGAGGCGCAGTAGACCGCCTCACCGGGCAGCCCACGGCGACCGGCCTCCGAGGCGATCGTGACGAGGTCGCCCTCGCCGCTCGCGACCAGATGCGGGATAGCGGCGCGATAGGCGTAGACCGTCCCCTTCAGGTTGACGTCGATCATCTCCTCGATGTGCTCGGGCGGCGCCTCCACGAGCGAGTGGTAGGAGCCGACGCCGGCGTTGGCGATACAGATGTCGAGTCGACCGAAGCGCTCGACGGCGGCCGCTACCGCCTTCTCGACCTGCGCGCGATCGCGTACATCGCAGGCCAGCCCGAGCGCGTCGGCAAGTCCCAGGTCGGCGCCCGAGCGCGAGGCCAGTCCCAGTTTCACTCCCTCGGCCGAGAGAGCGCGGGCGACGGCAGCGCCGATGCCGCGACTGGCTCCGGTGATGAATGCGACCTTCCCTTCTAGTTTCTTGCTCACGGTTCCTCCACGCTCGTAGGTTGACTCGTCTCGGGCCCGGTACCCAGGCCAGGCTTACCCCAGCGATCTTGCCACGCCGAGACCGATCGATACAGAGTGAACGGAGTAATACTGAACGCCGATGGACGCGCGTGAGATAGCCCCCGGGCTCCGGCGCTGGACAGGCTGGCACGAGGAGTGGAAGGCCGAGGTCGGCTCGGTCTCGTGGCAGGGCGCAGATGCTCTCTGCTTGATCGATCCAATCGTGCCGCCCGAGACGAGCGACCATTTCTTAGCCGTCCTCGACCAGGACGTAGAGCGCCTCCGTCTACCGCTGCACGTGCTCATCACGATCTACTGGCACGCGCGGCAGGCGCGGCAGGTCGTCGAGCGCTGCGGCGCCCGGCTCTGGGCACATGCGCCGGCCAGGGCGGCGATCGAGCGCCGGGCCGGGCCGGTAGACGAGAGCTTCGCGCCCGGCGACCCGCTTCCAGGCGGGATCGAGGCCTTCCAGGCACGCGGAAGCGAGGTGGTCTACTGGATTCCCAAGCCGCGCGCTCTCGTTACCGGCGACATCATCCTCGGCGACAAAGCAGGGGGGCTCGAGCTCTGTCCGGAATCCTGGCCGCCGAAGAGCGACCACCGTAAGGTGCGCGGGCTGTTGAGTGCGCTCGCCGGCCTGCCGATCGAGCGTGTTCTCGTCTCACATGGCGAGCCAGTACTCGCGAACGCGGCTACGGCGTTCGCTCGTCTGCTGGAGGGCTGAGTAACGAGCCGACCTCGCTCGGCGTCGCGGTTCTGCCCTCATACTTCCTCCAGCGGTCGCAGAGCAGGATAGAGAGCGCGGAAGCGCGCGTAGCCGTGCTCGTAGGTTTCCTGCCAGTCGCGCTTCGGCTCAACCAGGTCGCGCACTCTGACGCAGGCCTGGACGGCCTCCCCGGCGCCCGAGAAGACGCCGGCGGCGACGCCACCGAGCAGCGCCGCACCGTAGGCCGCGCCCTCCTCGACCGCGGTTAGCTCGAGCGGCAGCCCGAGCACCGAGGCGACGATCTCGAGCCAGAGACGGCTGCGCGCACCGCCACCCGACGCTCGCCCGAGCTCCGGCTCGACACCTAGCTCGCGCAGAAGCTCGAGCGAATCCCTGAGTCCGTAGGCGACGCCTTCTAGCACGGCGCGGACGAGCGCGCCCCGGTCGTGGACGAGCGACAGGCCGGTGAAAGCGCCGCGAGCATTCGGATCGGCGTGCGGGGTACGTTCGCCCTGCAAGTAGGGCAGGAAGAGGAGCCCCTCGGCGCCCGGTTGCCAGTGTGCCGCCTCGGCGCTCAGCTCCTCGTAGCCGGCACCCGGCGCCAGCACTTCTCTGAACCAGCGCAGCGCGCCGGCGGCGGAGAGCATCACGCCCATCGCCTCCCAGGTGCCTGGCACCGCGTGGCAGAAGGCGTGCACCCGCGCCTCGCGGTCGCAGACGTAACGGTCGAGCGCCGCGAAAATCACACCGGATGTCCCGAGCACAACCGACAACGGTCCTGGCCGCACAACCCCGACGCCTAGCGCTCCGGCCTGCTGGTCGCCGGCACCGGCCGCAACCGGTACATCCGCACTGGTAAGGCCGGAAACCTCGGGCGACTCGAGCACCTTCGGCAGCCACTCGGCGGGGATCTCGAGCGCCCGCAGCACCTCCTCGCTCCAGTCCCTTCGGGCGACGTCGAAGAACAGCGTGCCCGAGGCGTCGGCCACGTCGGTCGCCAGCTCGCCGGTCAGACGGAAGCGAACGTAGTCCTTGGGTAGGAGCACGTGGCGGATGCGCGCGTAGACGTCGGGCTCGTGGCGGCGGAGCCAGAGCAGCTTGGGCGCGGTGAAGCCTGGCAGCGCTCTGTTGCCGGTCAACTCGATCAAGCGCTCGAGCCCGATCAGGCGCTCGATCTCCGCACACTCCTCACCGGTACGCTGATCGTTCCAGAGGATGGCCGGGCGCAGGACGCGGCACTTGGCGTCCAGGCAGACAAGCCCGTGCATCTGGCCCGAGAGCCCGATCCCGGTGATCTTGGCTCCTTTGCCCGCGCCCTTGAGCTGGTCGGCCAGCGAAGTCAGCGCGAGCTCGCTCGCCTGCCACCAGTCTTCGGGAGACTGCTCGGCCCAACCCGGTCTCGGAATCGAGAGCTCGTAGCCGATCTCGGCTCGCGCCAAGACATCTCCGGTCGCGTCGACAGCCACCGCCTTGACGCCGGTCGTGCCGACATCGATCCCGACCAGAGCTCGCTCTTCAGCCATGGACTCGGCCCTACTCGCCTCCCAGAGCTGCGTAGACGAGCTCGTAGGCGCGAACGGCGTCCTTTTCCGACTGCGCTTTGCGCAGCTCGACTTCATCGATGCGAGCAGCGATCGAATCAATGAAGCGCCACTGCAGAACGCTGCGCTTGACAGCCGCGACCGCGTCCTCGGTGTAGGGGTAGAGATCGAAGCCGAGATGCTCGCCTCTCTCGCCGTAGTGGGCGCGGCGTAGCTCCAGCGCCAGCTCGAGCGTTTCCATGAAGAAGGTCGCCCCGACCATGTTGTCGTCGTCGAAGTCGCCCCAGCCGGAGTTGGCATGCTGGTGGCCGAGCAACCCCTCGGCAGCGAGCAGGGCCGCGTATTCGGGCAGGTGCTCGCGGTTCATGATCAGATGCTGCCAGTCCATGTTCACCTTGATGTTGGTGATGCCCTGGACGCGTAGCTTGTGGATGACGTGCAGCGTCATACCCATGTTGCGCATGAAGATCTTCATCGCCGGCTCGGAGTTCTTGTGCTCGAGGAAGAGCGTTATCCCGTGGCGCTTACAGACCTCCGCCGCCTGGCCCACTCCGTCGATGAAGCGCTTCCAGGAATCCGCGTACGGAGTCTGGAAGGGATAGTTATAGCCCTCGATCCCGGGCCAAACGATGAAGTTGGCACCGAGCCCGCCGGCGAAGTCGGCGGCGGCGATAGTTCGCTCCAGAGCCAGCTTGCGCACTTTGTCATCGGGCGAGGAGAGCCCCCCGCGACCGAAGACCGGATCGAGATGAAGGCCAGTGGCAACGCAGTAGATGCCGTGGCCGTCGAGCGCCTCACGCACCGTGTCCAGGTTCTCCTCCGACAGCTCTTGCGGATAGTGAAATTCGTAGTCGTCGATCAGGTCGCCGAGACCTTCGACGGCACGGCGCACCCGCGCCTCCGTCGTCTCGTCCGTGTGCTCCGGCTGGTAGCCGATCGGGACAAAACGCGTAACCATCGGCCCGAAGGCCCATATACCGAGACTCGTCTGCACTTCCACTCCTTTCCGTTCCCCCTGAGGCGACGTCTGTGCTCATTCGAGCGCGAACGTACGAAGAGCTGGTGGTCTGCCGGGCGTCGCTGAGCCCGGTCGTTACGTTCCGCGAGCCGTGCGTCCACGTCGCGCAAGAGCATCGATCGTCACGAACAGGAGCAGGATCGCGCCCTCGACCATCAGCTTCGTCCACGGCTGCTGGCCATCGAGGTCGAGGCCGTTGGAGACGCTGCCGATGACGACCGCCCCGAGCAGAGCCGCCCAGACCTTGCCGCGGCCGCCGAAGAGACTGGCGCCGCCGATGACCGCCGCGGCGATCGCCTCGAGTGTGATCTGGCCGGGCTCGAGCTGGTTGCTGGCCGCGTTCAGACGCGACGTCTGGATCAGGCCGCCGATGGACGCCAGCAGGCCGCAGAGCGAGAAGACGGCGATCCGGACGGCGGTTACGTTCACGC
>JBEKLL010000022.1:0-39436 GCA_050010215.1 Gaiellaceae bacterium
ATGTGAGCGCCGGAGGCGAACTGGATCCAGTCTTTCCAGAGAGATTCCGTGAGAAACGTGCCGTCGTGCTGGATGTTGGGAATGATCAGGAAGCCCGCTGACTGGATCTTCGGTCCGACGTTGGCGAGGAAGCTCCGCGTCGCAGCCTGGTAGCTCTGCTGCGTCGGGTACTCGTCATAGGGGAGAGAGGCGTAGCCGTTCGGGTTCATGTTCGCGTTATCGACCATGACCCCGTCCCAACCATGCGTGCCGAGGTCGGAAATCACATTCGTAGCCCATTGATTCTGGTAGCCGGACATACCGATGTTCATCTGGTAGTGACCGGCGAATCCGTCCCATTGGATCCGGGCTCCGTTCTTGTGTGTGAACCAGTCCGGGTGATTCGCGTCCGCCCAGCCGTAATCGATGCCTGCCGGTATCTCAGCATCGCCGGATGCGTAGCTCCGCGTAGACGCCATGTCTTTATATTCCAAGACCTTTACGTTCGGATTGGCCTGCTTCAGTGCCGGGATCATCGCGTAGTCCCAGGCGTTCAAAACGACGTATTGGTAGTGGGAAAGATCGACTCCGTCGGTATCGCAACCGGAGCAGATACGAACAGCGCCAACCGGTGGTGGTAGATGCGGGAAGCGCAACCCTTACGCCCGCAATAGCACCGGCGACGAGACAAACCGCGAAAAGAAACGCTAACTTGACGAATCGCCCACGCATTGAAGCCCCCCTCCTCAAGGCCAGATCAGATCTCGCGCTTGAGTTCTTAGATCCGAACAAGCACCCCATCGGCATGGAGATCGGGGCCGCGCATCCCTCGAACCGGGCTTATTTCTCACCCGATTTGGAGGTAGCGCCCTTGAGGGGTCTGAGCGTGGCTCGGCTAGATCGCTCGAGCTTCGGCGCTCACCGTAAATACGAAGCGCTCAAGCGAGAATTCGCGCTGGGCGGTGGCGAAGGCAGCCCGTCCCATCTCTTCGGCTACGGTCTGGTTGCCTAGGCGCAGCAGAGCTTCCCGTAGCGCGGAGACATCCCCCGGCGGAACAAGAATCCCGGTCGCCGAGCTCAGGTAGTCCTCTACTCCTGGCGCCTGCGTGGCGATCACCGCCCGACCGACCGAGATCCCGTCGAGCACGGTCAGCTGGCCAGAGACGCGAGAAGACTTGACGAGCGGAACTACAATCGCTCGAGCTCCTTCCATCAGCTCGAGCAGCTGCGACCGTTCGAGCTGAGGCTCGAGCCTCAGTCGCCCGTAGTTAGGAAGCGAGGCCGGGCCCACCACGCGGATCTCGCTCTCTAGTTGTTCAGAAGCGCTAGCCAGTGTTTCCCAGTCTCGCCCTTCGCGCCCAATCGCCAGGAAGTAATCGCCGCTAGGCGGGCGCCAGCTCGAAGTCGGCCGGACGCCGAGCGGAATGAAACGCACGCGTTTGCGGTCGAGTCCAAGGACCACGGCTGCCTCGAGCGCGGAGGAGCTGAAGAAGATCACGCGATCGGCCCGCTTCACGCCTGCGAGAAGAATCCTCCGGCGCAAAGTCGAGGCGTACGCGTCGATCAAAGGATTCAGAACAACGAGGCGCGGTCGCGAGCGCCTGCGCAGCAGCCCGACGAGGGCGCCGGTGATCGGCTGCCAAGCGATGAGCGTCGAGTCGCCAGCCCGGCGAAGGCCCCGAAGCGCAAGCGAGATGTAGGTCGGCCAGCTTCGCAGCCGATGCGAGCGCGTACCAACCGACGACCCGAGCGCGATTCCGCGTATGACGCGGACCTCCACGGAAGCGGCGTCGCAGGCCCAAAGGAAGTCCTCGTGCTCGCTATCAGACCAATCCACCAACCAGAGCGGCGGCGGGGCCGTCGTCTCGTCGGTGATCGCGCGCCTAGCCAAGTACTGCCATCTCTCGGTACAACGCCTCGATGTCGGCCACCATCCGCTCAGATGAGAAGCGTTCGAGCAGCCGGCGTTTGCCGGCAGCGCCCATGCTTCGTGCTCGCTCATCGTTAGTCAGCAGCTCCGATAGGGCGGCGGCGATTAGATCTGGTCGCCGTGCCTCCGCTAGGAGCCCTGTCTCTCCGGCCACAACCAGCTCTCGAAAACCGCCGATGTCGGTCGCCACGACCGGCAAGCCCGCGGCCATTGCCTCCAGGACAGCCAGCGGACATCCTTCGTAGTCGCTGGTCAGAAGGAAGCACGTCGCGTGTGCAAGCAAATCGGGCACGTCAGAGCGATCGCCGAGTAGCCGCACCGAGTCCATCAGCCCGAGCTCCTCCAATAGAGCTTCGGCCTGCCGACGAAGCGGCCCGCCTCCGACAATGTCGAGGCACGCCTCAGGGTGGGCCTGCCGCAGAATGGAGAGCGCGCGGATGGCGATGTCCGGCCGCTTCTGTCGAGAGAGACGGCCTACCATGACGATCTTGCCGGGGACTGGCGAAACGTCGCCTGCATAGGCAGCCGGATCGATCCCGTTAGCAATCACACGGTACTGCTCGAGGCGTCCGATCTTCGCTGCTATACCGGTCGTACGCTCGGACTCCGAAACGGTCACGATCGTCCGGCACCACTTGGCCGCCATGCGTTCGAGCATGGAATAGGCACGCCTTTCTATCCCTTCTGCAGCCCAGAACGACCAGGCGTGCGGCGTGAAGAGCGTCCTTGAGCGTCGCCCGCGTATCACCGCCGCAAGGCGAACGAGAAAGCCGGCCTTGGACGAATGCGCGTGCACGATATCGGCGTCGCCAACAAGCCTAAGCAGTCGCGGTAAATCTAGCCAGTCGCGCGGGTGCGGTCGAGGGTGGCGCCCTTTCAGGTGATGTACCTCGACATTTGGGAGGCCTCCGATCTCGAACTCGATCAAGGAGCCTGGGAGGCAGGCGACCTCGAATCGCCAGAGCTCTGGATCGAGCCCGCGCACGATGCTGATGACGTGCTCTCCAACTCCCCCGTCAGGAGGATATGAGGCGAGGAACACCGTTCGAGGAGGAGCCGCCATCGTCGGGATCAGGCTATTCTTCGCAGGTCGCCCGTGACTTCGCTGAGCGTGCAGCTAAGCATCTACCCATGAACCTCCGGGAAATATCCGTCATCCTCTGGCGCCGCAAGCTGCTCTTGCTCGCCGTCATCATGGCATCGATCGCGGCTGGTTTCGGAGCGTTACGGCTCATGACGAAGCAGTATGAGGCGACATCGACGCTAGCGCTACAGCCGCCCCGCCTCGGAAACGGTAACAACCTGCTCTTCTTCCAGACCCTCGATCCGATTGTCTCGATTTACGCAACCGCTGC
The DNA here is from genome assembly GCA_050010215.1 of Gaiellaceae bacterium. GTDB lineage: Bacteria > Actinomycetota > Thermoleophilia > Gaiellales > Gaiellaceae > Fen-549. The sequence continues at coordinate 3,265 of JBEKLL010000022.1, forward strand.
GGAGACCGACACGACCAAGGATCTCGCCACCAAAGACCTGGGCGGCAGTCTTGCGAGTATCTCCGTCAGCACCTACAAGTCGAGCCCGATCATGAAGATCGTCGCGCGTAGTAGCGACCCTGCGCTCGCCGAGCGCTCGGCGCAGGCCGTTACCATCGCACTCATACAGCGTACTAGCGTCGGTCAGGTCGGTATCCCGGGCCTCGAGCTCAGCCAGATCGACAGGCCTACTCTGCCGTCATTGCCGGTATTCCCAGATCGCAAACTCACGCTCGCAGTTGCCGGACTTCTCGGTCTGGGGCTCGGAATCGGGCTTGCACTTCTATGGGAGGTGGAAGGCCGCCGCGTGCGGACACGCTCCGACCTTACCGAGGCTGCCAACGTCCCGGTTTTCGCAGAGATTCCAGAGCGCAATATGCGGAAGAAGAACTGGTTCTACGCATTGACTCGTGATCCCGAATACTGGAGCCTGGCCGAGGCCTTGCGCGATCTTCGCACGAATCTCATCTTCGCTTCGGAGGAGTATCGATCGATTCTGATAACAAGCCCCGAGGGTCAGCACGGTAAAACGACTGTGTCCATCGGGCTCGCAGCAACGATCGCAAGCACGGGGAAACGAACTCTTCTCGTCGACGCCGATCTGCACCGCGGGCGCATCGCCGACGAATTCGGGATCGAGAGAGCGCCCGGCCTGGTCGATTTCCTATCTGGAGCGCCATTCGCCGCGATCGTTCGCCAAGGGCTTCTTGAGAATCTCGATCTTCTTACCGCCGGCCGCACCGTCGCGAGTCCGGTCGATCTCCTGATATCAAGGCTGCCCCACGTCCTGCAGCAGTTGGAGAAAGCGTACGAAGCGGTAGTCATCGACACGGCGCCGCTCACGTCTGTGAACGACGCACGGATCATCGCGCGAAATGCCAACAGCGTCGTCCTTGTCGTGCGGGCCAATCGCACTTCTCACCGCGCCGTCCGCGAGGCGGTCGACCGGCTCGAGATGATCTCCGTCGACCTCACCGCCGCCGTCCTGAACAGATCGCGGAGCCGAACGCCTAGGTACTACGGACAGACCGAGAACGCACTCGCCACCGACGACACCCAAAGCCGCACGAGGGGCCGTCCTAGTCGCCCGAAGTGATCGACCTGGACAGGCATCCGTTCGCAAGCCCCTCTAAAGCAGACAGCGTCGCTATAACCGGTGCGGTTGCCGGAGTCCTTGTCATAGGCCTCCTGGCCGCACGCTGGCCAGTCGTGGGACTCGTTGCGGTAGCCGGGGCTGCCGCGGTCGCCATCGCACTAGTTCGGACGGAGCTTGCGATACTGCTCCTCGTCGCGTCCGGCCCACTCGAGTTCTCGCTCAACTTCGGTACGAAGTCGACGCTGTTCACACCTACGAAGCTCGCGGGCGCCATTTGCTTCCTGAGCTTCGCCCTCAACGTGATCGTCAATCGCCGAAAGCTCGTCATGGACGCCGCGCACGGCCTGGTCTTCGGGCTGCTCGCTATCGCGATGATCTCGACCGTCCGAGCATCGTCGACCACGGATGCGCTCGCGACTACTGTGAGATACGCGAGCTTCGTGGCGCTGTTCGTCGTGGTCAGCCAGTACGTCCGCAAGGAGGCACTCTTCAGGCGCATCGTCTGGGTCCTGTCGATCGCTGCGGGCGTAACCAGCGCGGTCGCGCTCTGGCAATTCTTTTCCGGTCATATGCTCTCGGCCAGAACGGTCACCGGTGATCCCAACGACATCGCCTTCGCCCTGGCAACGACGCTACCGCTCACTTTCTGGCTGCTCGAGGGGCGACCGGCCCAACGCGTGCTCGCATTCGGCTTGATCGGACTGATCTCGCTTGCGACTTTGCTCGCCTTCTCGCGAGGCGCCCTCGTTGGACTCGCCGCCGGGATCACCTGGAAGATCCTCGTCGAGCGGCGGCACCGTGGTGCGATCCTGAGCGGGGTCATCATCGCTGCGGTCGCGATTGGCGTTGTCCTGGCCACCGATCCCGGGCGTGTCGAAACTGGTCTCAAAGCGAAGGAGACGGTGGCAAGCGAGAACGTCGTAACGCGACTGGACGCCTGGTCGAAGGCGGCACGATTCTCGGTTGATCACCCCTTGCTCGGAATCGGCCCGGGGAACTTCAAGGTGCACTACGCCTCAATATCAGGGGTACCTGTCGGAACGGAGACGGTCGCCATCGTCCACAACGCCTATCTCGATATAGCGGCCGAGCTCGGTGTGCTCGCTTTGGTCCTCTTCATCTCCTACCTGGCCGTCATATTCAAGTATTCGACAGCGGCCGAAGCTGAGGGACGGGGACCGCCGGGTTTGGCCGGCTCGGTGCGCACAGCTCTGATCATCGGAGCGTTCTCGGCCCTGACGCTCTCTGAGCAGTACTTCGCGCCCTTCTGGCTGCTCGGCGGCCTTGCCTGCGCGATCCGGCAGACGAAGCCAAGGCGACCGGACGTGGCGCTGTGAAGGTCGTCTACGTGTCGAGTCTTGCCTCGGGTGGCCCCGTCTCGCACTTGCTGGATCTCGCGCCGAGCGTCGCGGGGCTAGGAATCGAGGTGAAGGTCGTTTGCTCTGGCGACAACCTGGTACGAAAGTTCGCAGAACTGGGGGTCGAAGCGGTTTCGATCCCGCTACGGCATAAGCTCGATTTTCGCAGAGCTGCCTCGATCTGGTCGCAGCTCGACGGAGCCGACATAGTTCACACGCACGACCGGCGCACCGGCCTGCTCGTTAGGCCGCAGGCGCGGATACGCCGTAAAGCGGCCGTACACACGCTGCACGGAGTGCCCGGCGAGCTCTGGGTGGCCGCCGAAAGCAAGCAGGCGTTGGTGCCACCCGGAACCTCGCGCGCCGAGCTCGCTTGGCTTAGGCAGGGCGTCCTTCGTATGGAGGCCGCTCTTTCGCACTTGGGCGCGGTGGTCGTTCCTTCACACGCGTTGGCTCGCTTCCTGGTCGCCAACGGATTCCCGGCACGCAGGATCACCGTGATTCCGAACGGCACGGTGGTGATCCGGAGCGAGCCCGGGCCGACCCACGATCCGATCGTCGTCGGAACGGCCGCCATCCTCGAGCACCACAAGGGAATCGACGTGCTCATCGACGCCTGTGCGCAGGTGGAGGCCCCGCTCAGACTCGAGGTCTTCGGCGCCGGTTCACTGCGAGCCGAGCTCGAGCAGCGGGCAACAAGCGTTGGAATCGACCACCGCTTCCACGGTTACGTCACCAACATTCGCGAACGACTGCTGGATTTGGACATCTTCGTCCTTCCCACGAGGGCCGAGAACCTTCCGATCGCGATTCTCGAAGCCATGGCCTGTGCGCTTCCGGTGATCGCGACGCGGGTCGGCGGTATACCCGAACTTGTCAGCGATGGCGAGACGGGCATTCTCGTCGATCCCGACGACTGCCGGGCGCTTGCCCAGGCGATCGAGCGCCTGGCCATCAACGGTGCCGAGCGCGAGCGTTTAGCCCGAAATGGCGTCGGGCGCATCGCCGGCTACTTCAGCTCGGCTGAGGTGGCGCGGCGCATGGTCCGCCTCTACGCGGAATTGACCAAGCCGGCTTAGGCCCACAAGAAGTGCGGATCCTGCACGTTATCCAGGAGATAGCCGTCGGAGGCGCCGAGAGGGTCGTCCTCTCCCTGTGCGACGGCGCTGTCGCCGCCGGTCACGAGGTTGCAGTCGCGGCCGCCGCGGGGAGCCTCTCCCACGAGTTCGAGGGAACCACCTATGAACTGCCTTTGGTCGAGCGCCGGCTGTCTCGGATCCCCTTCGCGGCCTGGGCGCTACGTCGTGCTCTGCACGAGTTCCGACCCGGCATCGTTCACCTGCACAACCCCGGGATGGCAGCGGTCGCGGCCGTCGCCACTCGGCGCGGCAGGAGCGTTCCGGGGCTGGTGAGCGTGCACGGCATGCCTGAAGAGGACTACCGCTCCGCAGCGCGCGTGCTGCGTCTCGCCGGCTTCCCAGTGGTCGCCTGTGGCCCGGGAGTCGCATCCGCCCTCGAGAACGAGCGAGCGCAGGTGACGGCAACGATCGTGAACGGAGTCGGGCCGGCGCCGACGGCAGCAGATCGAGCGGCGGTCTGCAAGGAGTGGGGACTTCCCGCGGACAGACCGCTCATTCTCTGTCTGGGACGGCTCACTCCGCAGAAGAACCACACACTCGCCATCTCGGCTCTCGCTCAGCTTCCGAACGTTTCCCTGGTAGTCGTCGGCGAAGGTCCGCTAGCCGGCGAGCTCCAGCGCCAAGCAAGCGAGCTGGGTGTGGCCAACCGTTTCGTGCTCGCGGGTGTGCGAACCGACGCGAGAGCGCTCATCGGAGCCTGCGACGCCGTCTGCCTGCCCTCGGTCTGGGAGGGGCTGCCGCTTGTCGCGCTGGAGGCACTCGCTGCCGGAAAGCCGCTGGTGGCGACCGTCGGCGAGTGGGGCATTGCGGAACTCCTCTCCGACGGCGAGGACGCACTCCTCGTTCCGGCGAACGATCCGACCGCTCTTGCGTCCGCACTCGAGCGGGTGCTCAGTGACGCGAATCTGGCTAGTAGGCTCGCCGAGGGCGCTCGCCGAACCGCAGTTCTCTACAGTGAGGAGGCGATGGTCACCGCCTACCTCGATCTCTACGAACGGCTCGCGCGGCGCAGATGAACCCGCGCGTCTCCATCGTGATGCCGGCCTTTCAGGCGGAGCGCACGATCGCGGGGGCCATCTCGTCGGTGCTCCGCCAAACCTATCGTGAGCTCGAGCTCGTTGTGGTCGACGACGGCTCTAGCGACGCAACGGCCGAAGTCGTGAGGGCGCACCGCGGCCCGATTCGGCTCGTCCACCAAGAGAACCGTGGAGTGGCAGCAGCACGAAACCGCGGTATCAGCGAGGCAACCGGGGAATTGATCGCCTTCTGCGACGCGGACGACTTCCTTTTCGATAAGCACATCGCCGCACTGGTCGCGACTTACGAACGACACGACGGACGGCTCGCGACGGCGAACTCCTATTGGCTTCTGCCCGGCGGCATCGACGCCTCAAAGAAGAGATATAAGGGCCGCTTCCCCGCTCCGGCGAGGCAACGAATGTCCATCCTCGAGCAGAATTTCGTCTCGACGATGTCGATCTTTCCTCGCGGATTGGTGGACGAGATCGGCCCCTTCAATGAGCAGAAGAGTCGCGCCGAAGACTGGGACTTCTGGCTGCGGGCCATTTTCGCCGGTTACCGCGTCGCTCTCCAGAGCGTTCCTTTGGCCCTTTACCGTTGGGGGGATACCGGACTCTCTGCCGACCGCGACGCCATGGACGCCGAGGTCGAGACGATTCTCGACGGCGTCGAGGAGCGCTACGAGCTGACGGACGAGGAGCGAAGCTATCTGAGTCGCCGGCGAGCAGGCCTAGGCCCGAGAAAGGCGGGGCGCACCGCCGACGACGCTCTGCGCGCCGGTAGGTACCGGGAGGCCGCCCGTTACTATAACGAGGCTGCCTCGCTCTGTCCGAGCGAGCGCAGGCTTGTCTGGAAGGCTCGAACGATCAGGCTCGCTCCCCGGCTAACAGGACCGCTGGTGCGCGCTAGGCAACTCCGGATCGAGCGTGCGCTCGGTCTCGGCCCCGATCACGTCCGATGAGTTCGCACGATCTCGACATCGTCTCTATCTGCAGCGCGCATCGCTTGCCCCGATGAATCCACGTGTCTCAGTCGTAATGCCGGCCTATCAGGCCGCGAGCACCATCGGCGCCGCCATCTCGTCGGTACTGAGTCAAACCTTCCGCGATCTCGAGATCGTCGTCGTCGACGACGGTTCCACCGATACGACGCCCGCTGTCGTTGCGGCTCTCCCCGGCCCGATCCGACTGATACGACAGGAGAACTCGGGTGTGGCGGTTGCGCGAAACCGGGGTATCGACGCTGCGAATGGTGAGCTGATCACCTTCTGTGATGCGGACGACCTTCTCTTCGACAAACACCTCGAGACGCTCGTCGCGATCTACGAGGCGCACAAACGCGTCGTCGTAACCGCCAACTCGTATTTCCTCTTCCCGGGGGGCATCGATCGCTCCAGACTGCGATATAAAGGGCGCTTTCCGTCCTTCGAGGAACAACGCAGAGCCATCCTCGAGCAGAACATCGTCTCGATTCAGACACTGTTTCCCCGGCGCCTGATTGAAGAGATCGGCCGTTTCGATGAGACGAAGAGGCGCGCTGAGGATTGGGATTTCTGGATGCGCGCGGTCTTCGCGGGCAACCGGATCGTATTAAGCCGAAGACCTCTCTCGATCATACGCCTCGTTCCTACGGGTCTCTCGTCTGACCGCGACGCTATGGACGCAGAGGTAGAGATGGTCTACGAGGGGATCGAGGACCGCTTTGAGTTGACCGCGGAGGAACGTGCCTACTTGGCACGCAGGCGGATGGGGCCAGGACCGCGCAAGCTCGGGAGGGCCGGTGACGAAGCGCTACGCGCCGGATACTACAAAGAGGCGGCTCGCCTCTATCGCGATGCGGCTTCGCTTTGTCCGAGCGAGCGCATGCTTGTATGGAAAGCTCGGGCGCTGAGACCGGCGCCGCAGCTACTCGGTCCGTTAGTTCGCACCCGTCAGCTGCGAATCGAGCGAGACGTCGGCTTTGAGCCCGATCACATACGGTAGGTCGGTCTCCTAGATCGCGCTGTTCACAAGCCCGAACTTAGAGCCTGAGATCGACCCACCACTAGGCGCCGCGCAGCGCAGGAAACAAGACAACGTCACGGATCGTCTCGCGACCGGTCAGCACCATCGCCAGCCGGTCGATACCAAGACCGAGTCCACCGGTGGGAGGCATTCCGTAGGAGAGCGCCTCGACGTAGTCCGGATCCCCCTCCTCGGCGAGCACGTCTCCGGCCTCGCGCTCCGATTGCTGCATCGCGAAACGCTCGGCCTGCTCGACGGCGTCGTTGATCTCGCTGAAGGCATTCCCCAGCTCCATGCCGCCGACGAAGTACTCGAAGCGCTCGACCAGCGTCGGGTCTTCGTCTGTTGCCCTGGCGAACGGCGAGAGCTCGACCGGGTAGTCGTACAGGATCGTCGGCTGAACGAGCGTCGGCTCGACAAACGCCGAAAGAGCGTGGTCTACGAGTTGGGCCCAGGTCGAATCGTGGCTCACGTCGATGTCACGGGCCTGCAGCCGGCGCCGCAACTCCGCCTCGTCGCGAGTCCAGAGTCCCTCCGCCTCGAGCGCGTCCGGCAGGCGCAACCTACGCCACGGTGTCGTGAGATCGATCTGCGTAGCGCGGAATTCGACCTTCGTAGTCCCCGCGACCTCGATCGCGACCGCCTCGATGAGCGTCTCGATTCGAGCCATCGTGTCGCGGTAGTCGGCATAGGCCTCGTACCACTCGAGCATCGTGAACTCGGGCTGGTGCTTGTAGGAGACACCCTCGTTGCGGAAATCCTTGCCGATCTCGTAGACGCGCTCCAGGCCGCCGACGATCAGCCGCTTCAAGTAGAGCTCGGTGGCGATACGCAGATAGAAGTCCTGGTCGAGCTCGTTGTGGTGAGTGACGAAAGGACGGGCAAAAGCGCCGCCGTAACGCGGCTGTAGAACCGGCGTCTCGACCTCGACGAAGCCCTGCTCGTCGAGTTGGCGGCGGATGCAGGAGACCATACGGGCGCGCAGGAGCGCATCGCGCCGGGTTTCCTCGTTCACGAGCAGGTCGAGATAGCGCTTGCGGAAACGCGTCTCGACATCGGTGAGGCCGTGATATAGGTCTGGAAGCGGCAGCCGGATCTTGGCCAGAAGCTCCAGATTCTCGACCCTGAGCGAGGGCTCGCCGCGTCTCGTCTTCATCGGCCGCCCGATCGCAGCGACGATGTCTCCGAGATCGAGATCGAGCCCCTTCAGGACGCTCTCCTGGCAAAAGAGCTGAATCCGGCCGGAGCGGTCGACCAGATCGAAGAAGGTCAGCTTGCCGAGATCGCGTCGCGCCAGCACGCGCCCAGCCAGGCGGCGCTCACTTTCTCCGTCTTTACCGGGTTCTAGTGCGCCCGCCTCGTCGTGCACGGAAGCGATCTCGTCCCGGTCGGGAAAGCGCTTGGGTAACGTCGTCATTGCGCAGGAGTTTACGGGGAATCGCAGCAACCCTGCCGCTCTGCGCGCAGCTCGACTCCGAGCGTTCGGACCGGCGGAAGGAACATGTCGAACACTTCGACGCTAGCCGTATCCCAGCTCCGCCAATCGCTCCTCGTCGATCCCGAAATAGTGCGCCAGCTCGTGAAGAACGGTGACCCTGATCTGTTCCTTCAGCTCGTTCGGGTCGCGATAGATGCGCTCGAGCGGTCGCCGGAAGATGGTGATCGTGTCCGGCTGGACCGGCTCACCGGAGCGGCGTTTCGGCAGCGGCACGCCCTGATAGAGACCCAGTAGGCCCGGATTGCCCGGTTGCTCGTCCTCGATCAGAATCGCAACGTTACGCAGGCCCTGGGCAAGATCGGGCGGAAGCTCGTCGAGCGCTCGCTTGACTTCGTCCTCGAATGCCATGCGACCATCCTTGCGAGCGACGCCGGCCTGATCTTGCGCCGGTCGAAGAACGAGGCGCACCGCCTGGCCGGCTTCGGTGGGCTCTCATTCAACCGGACGCTCAGGCGGCCTTGATCTCCATGATCTTGAACTTCAGCGTTCCGCGTGGAGCGGAGACCTCGACCGTCTCGCCCTTCTTGCGACCCATGATCGCTCTACCAACGGGCGACTCGTTCGAGAGTTTGTTCTCGGCGGGGTTGGCCTCGGCGGAACCGACGATGTGGTACTCGACCGTCTTTCCGGCCTCCAGGTCCCTGAGCCGAACGCGCGAGCCGACCGAGACCGCATCGGCCGTGACCTCACTCGTGTCGATGACGCGCGCATCTCGCAGCCGCTCTTCGAGCGTCGCGATTCGGTGCTCGAGCATCGCCTGCTCGTTCTTGGCGTCGTCGTACTCGGCGTTCTCCATGATATCCCCGAACTCGCGCGCAACTCTGATGCGATCGGCGACGTCACGCCGCTTGACGGTCGAGAGGTAATCGATCTCTTCCTTGAGCTTCTCGTAGCCCTCGGGAGTGAGAATCACTTCCTTCACTACGGCCTCCTGCGAAAATAAAAGAAAACGCGTGGCTCGATCGCCAGCGCGGGCGCGCATGCTACCGCGGGCGGCGTCGCTCGTCAAGCGTGATTTTCTAACCTATTTAGAGCAATGGCACGCGAGCTCCGCCAAGTTTGGCAAATCGGCAGCGTGAAGATTCCTTCGCGGCTGGCCCTGGCCCCCATGGCGGGCGTGAGCGTACAGGCCTTTCGCCGCCAGGCGCGACGTTTCGGAACCGGGCTGGTCTGGTCGGAGATGGTCAGTTCCGCCGGGCTCCACCATAAGAGCCCGCGCACGCTCGACTATCTACGGATCGCCTCCGACGAACACCCGCTGGCAGTTCAGCTTTTCGGCTCCGAGCCGCTGCTGTTGGCCGAAGCCGCGCGTATGGCCGAAGCCGCCGGCGCCGATATCGTCGATCTCAACCTCGGTTGCCCTGTCAGGAAGGTGATGGCGACCGGCGCCGGAGCGGCACTGCTCGAGCAACCGCAGCTCGCCTGCAGAATCGTCGAGGAGGTCAGCGCAGCCGTCTCGGCGCCGGTCACCGTGAAACTCCGCAGTGGCATACGACCCGGTTCGCGCACCTGCCTCGAACTCGGCCCCCGGCTCTGCGCGGCGGGTGCACAAGCGCTCGTGTTACATCCGCGCGCACAGCGACAGATGTACGGCGGCTGCGCTGATCACGCACTGACTGCTGAGCTGGCGGCTCTGGTCGAAGTCCCAGTAATCGCCTCCGGCGACATCTGCTCTGGGGAGAGCGCGCGCGAGCTGATCGAAAACGGCGCTGCGGCAGTCATGATCGGCAGAGCTGCCCAGGGAAACCCCTGGCTCCTAACCGAGATCCTGAGCGGAGCAAAGGAAAATCCGTCTCAAGCCGAGATCGCCGCCGAGCTCGTTTTCTTCATTCGCCAAGTCGTAAATGAGCTGGGCGAGCGCCGCGCTGGCGGTTTCCTCAAGAAGTTCTATGGTTGGTATCTGAAGCGTGGACGTTTTCCACGCCAGCTGCGCAGGGCGCTCGTCGAGACCGAGACTCTCACAGCTGTGGAGAAGCTTCTACTCGCTGCCGCGCCGGGCGCCGCGGAGTTGCTCACCCAACTCGAGATCGTAGTTCCGAAGACAACCGAGACCATACTCGCTCTCCCGATCGCGCTATCCGGCGGAGGTTAGCGCTCTTCCCGCCGTGGAAACTATTCCCTGGCACCAGAGCGGCCTCTGGCGCCCCAGGTAGATTGGCACCATGGTCGATCTCCACTCGCACATCCTTCCCGGCCTCGACGACGGCGCTCGCAGCCTCGAAGAGAGCGTCGAGATCGCGCTCACGGCGGCTCGCGACGGTACAACGATCATGGCCGCAACTCCGCACGTCCGCGACGACTACCCGACCGCCGCGAAGAGGATGGAACAACTCGTCTTTGAGCTGCAGAGAGCACTGCGCTATAGAAACGTCGACCTACGCGTGGTTGGCGGCGCCGAGATCGCCATTCCGCGACTTCGAATGTTGAGCGACCAGGAACTGCGGCGGTTCGGCCTGGGGGGAAACCCGCGCTATCTACTGATCGAGTTTCCCTACCTGGGCTGGCCGCTTTCGCTCGAGTCCGAGATCTGGAATCTCAGACGGCGCGGGTTCATTACCGTGCTCGCTCACCCCGAACGAAACCCCGAGGTTCAACGAGCCCCGAAAAGTGTGGAGCCGCTCGTCGCCGCGGGTGCGCTCGTTCAGCTCACGGCGGCCTCGGTCGACGGCCGGCTCGGTCGCCGTAACAAGCGAGCCGCGTTCGAGCTGATCTCTGCCGGTCACGCCCACCTAATCGCAAGCGACGCGCACTGGCCGGGCCTAAGAGAAGCCGGAACGACTACCGCCGCCCAGTCCATGCACGATCCCGAGCTGGCGAACTGGCTGGTGTACGAAGTACCGATGGCGATAGTTCAGGACACGGCTATCCCAGAGCGACCGGAGACGAGATCCGGACACTTCAGACGTCGGCGCCGGCGCTAGCGAAAGCACCGAGGCCTACGCCCGCTTCAGCGGCGAATCTCACCCTCGATGACCGCCCGAGGTGTTCCCCCGACACCTCAAGCGGCCAGTATCGGGTCTAAGCGGTGGCGCGCGGACGCGAAATCAAATAGAGCGCGATGCCCGCGAGGAGCAGAAGCAATCCGCCACCACCGAGCAACACGAGATCGAGACCAGTGAAGGGCAGGGCCGACGACGACGAAGCCGTCGCTGCTACCTGATGCTGCACCTGTGCCTGTGACACACCCTCCGTCCCGCCGTATACGGCCTGAGCAGCGCCGGCGCCGAAGGCGACCGGAACTGCCGCAAGAAATGCAGTGAGCACTCCGAAAAACACGCCTAGCTTCATGAGAACCACCTTCTGCCTCGCCAGTACACCGTGCGGATCACTCGAACGGGTAACACTCAGATTAGTGTCGTATTTCACCCACGTCAACAAAGAACATGACGTATACGGCCTACCCGTCCGGCGCGGAAGTAAACGCACTCAGCGGGTTCCGAGGGCAAATCGAAGCGCCCTCGTCAGAAAGATGCGGTTGATCGCCGTGAGATCGACCAACTTACGCGCCTTCACGCGTCCATAGGTCTCGACGATCAGCGGCTCGCGTGGATTTAGCTCGGCGGCACGCTCGAGCTGAGCGAGCGCCGCACGCCTGTCCCTCGACAGGTAGAGCGCGAGTCCGAGCTCGAAGTGCGCGTACCAGCTGCTTGGATTTCGCGTCAGCGCTCGCGTATAAGCGGCGCGCATGTGCGGGTAATCGTGCAGACGCCCGGCGATTGTGCCCGCAATCAGGTCCGGCGTCTCGCTCAGAGGATCGAGCGAGCGGGCCCGATCGAGCTGGCGATAGGCTCGCTGGGAGTTGCCCGGCCAGCCACGCGAGGCGGCGTCGACGTAACGCGCTGAGATCCACGGGCCGGCGTAGCTAGCCGAGGCGACGAGCGCCAGCACTACAACCGGCGCGATCAAGAAGACCCTGCGCGAGCCCCGCCGCGGCGCTTTCTCGGCGCTGTCGTGTGCAGCCGCCAGCGCCGTCGCAAGGCCGAGACAAGCGAGGGCGACAGTAGTGAGCGCCGGTATCTGCCAGAACCAATCGACCGAGCCGTGGACGATCCAGTAGACGAAGGCGACGATGAGCGAGCCGGCGAGACCGCGCGCGAGCGGATCGAGTTTCTTTCGTCGCGTGGCCACGAAAGCGCTCGCCAAGAAGCCGACGAAGAGCAGCGCACCGATTACGCCGCCCTGAAGGAGAACTCTCATCTCGAGCGAGTGTGGATCGCTCGGCTCCTCGTTGCTGCGGCGGGCGCGCAGGTACTCGACCGCGAAGTTGTTCGTGCCGACGCCACCGACCGGGTGGGCGCGAAACGCATCCACCGAGACGCGCCAGAAGTCGTAACGGTTGGTCCCCGCGAAAGAGGTGAAGTGGCTCGAGCTCGAGTTCCCGGCAGCCCCGGTCTTGAAGCTGTGCCAGCCGTTTTCGATGTGCCGTAAGGGGTGGCCGATCACACTCACCGCGATAACGCCCGTGAGTACCACGCCGAGACCGAAAGCGCCTACAGTGCCGCGATCGAGCCTGCGTAGCAACGTCCCACTGAGAACGAGGCGCCGGTCGAGGAAGGCGACCAGCGTCACTCCGACAAGCAGGATCAGAAGCGGGAGTAGCATGCCGTTTCGGGCCTGCGCGAGCGCATGCCCGAGCTCATGGTCGCTGCGCTGACCCGCTCGGTATACGTCGAGCAACCGCGGAAGATTGATGGCAGACACCGCGATTACCGCGAGAGCAGTGGCGATTGCCCGGCCCCGGCCACTAACGAGCAGCACGAAGAGAACGAAGACGATCGGGAAGGCGTACATCGACCCCCGGCTTTGAGCCAGCACGACCAGCTGTAGGAGCAAGCCGGCGCTGGCCGCAAGCAATCCGCGTACGAGCGGCGCCACTTCTTTCCTTGATGCAAGGAAGAGCGCGGGCCAGAGTGGGATCAGGAAAAGTGCCGCTTCGCCGTTCTGATAGCCGATCGGCGCTGCCATTCGCGAGCCGAGGAAGATCGAGGCCGGGTGGCCGCCGCGCAGTGCATTCTCGACGGTGATGAAGCCAATAGCCGCAACCGCAACCACGTACACCGACACGAACATGCCGGCGATCCGTACGTTGGTAGGCCAGCGCGAGAAGATCGCGTAGACGGTGAGGTAGAGAAGCGTCTGATTGGCGCCGTCCCAGGCGTCGCCCTTGACCGTCGCCCAGGTGATGGAGAGAAAACACCAGATCGTGAAAAGGCCGAAGAGGACGAGCGAGGCCGTTCGCCACTCCCGTAGTCGCAGCGAATAGCGCGCATCGAAGACACAGATCACGAGCAGCCAGAGCGCCAGTAGCGCCCCCGGGTACCAGACCGTAGACGGAAAGCCTCCCTGATCGGCCGCCCAGACGATGAAAAGGACGAGCATGATCCCGACCGGGATCGAAATCGCCAGATCGGAGAGACCGCCCGGCCAGAGCCGGCGCTGCCACTCGGCCAGCCCCCCTACTTTTTCGCTCGGCATCGACGCTCCGTTTCCATCGGGCGAAGAGAAGCGGCTGGCATGGGCTCTTTATATCGCGCCGGGTGTCCGCGAGGAGCTAGTCCGAGAGATTGCGCTCCCAGACGATGCGCAGGCCCTCGAGGGTCAGGAACTCGTCTATCGCCTCGATTGTGCGGCAGTGGGGAACAATCAGCTCCGCGAGCCCGCCGGTCGCGATCACCTTCACCTTGCCCCCCAGCTCGACTCGCATACGCTCGACGATACCGTCGACCTGGCCGGCGAATCCGTAGACGAGCCCCGACTGAAGCGCCGCGGCCGTGCTCTTACCAATCACGTTCGCCGGCTCGGCGAAGTCGACCTGGCGCAGGCGTGCGGCACGGGCGAATAGCGCCTCCATCGAGATCTCTATTCCAGGCGCGAGCACACCGCCGACATATTCGCCGTCGACCGAGACGGCGTCGAAATTCGTCGCGGTGCCGAAGTCGACCGCGATGCAGGGAGCGCCGTGGCGCTCGAGAGCGGCGATCGCGTTGGCAATTCGATCAGGCCCGACCTCGCGCGGATCGTCGAAGCGGATTGCGATGCCGGTGCGCGTTCCCGGCCCGAGCACCAGCAACTCGCGCTCGAGCCAGCGCCCGGCAAGCTCCTCGTAGCTGTGTACGAGCGCCGGCACCGTAGAGGCCAGGCATACTCCCGAGACTTCCTCGAAGTCGATCAGACCGCGGTAGAGAGCCGCGAGCTCATCGCCCGTCCGGTGCGCCTCGGTGGCGACCCGCCAATGTCGCTCCAACCGTTCGCCCTCGTAGAGGCCGAGGACGGTCTGCGTGTTTCCGACGTCGATCGCGAGCAGCATTGCTAGAGCCTATCCCATGCCCGCCTCGTGTCCGAGGTGGTTGATATGCGGATGGCAGGGGCCGCGCGAGACGCGAAAGCTCACTGGTAGTGCGGTGAGCGGCTCGGGTGGTTCATGATGCCGCGGAGCGGCCGCATCGGACGCGAGGCGGCTAGAGGTCGTCCTCGGACTGCAGCTGCTCTCCGATTCGCTCGGCGAGCGCCTCGGCGGTCAACGGAGATCCGTCGCTGCCGGTATTCAGCTCCTCGATCGTCACGTCGCCCGAGGTGAAGACCTCCGCGCGGGGGATGATCCGCGTAGGCCGGTTCTTGTCCCAGACCCAGACGTCTTCCATGCGCAGGTGCAAGTACGGGTAACTCGGCTGACTGGCCTGCTCGACCTCGAGCCGGTTGCAGAGGTAGGTCACATCCGGGGTGAGAACGCAGTAGCGGAATAGACCGAATACGGCCGTGTACTCCTTCTTCAGCTGAAGCTCGAGTTCGGCTTCGTAATCGTCTAGATCATCGAGGTGTGACATCGTACTCTCAGTCTAGCCCTGCCAGCAGGGCGCTCACCGACCCCTTCCCGGGAACTTCCAGTTCTGGATCGAGCTCGGCGAGCGGCTCGAGCGCGAAGCGGCGCAGGTGCAAGCGCGGGTGGGGAACCTGCAGCTCCGGCTCAGCGACCGTCTCGGTGCCGTAGAGAAGCAGGTCGAGATCGATCACCCGCGGCCCGAACTGATGCCCGGCGCGTCGGCGGCCGAGCTCGCACTCGATCAGCTGTAGACGTGCGAGTAGCTGGCGCGGTGACAGATCGGTCTCAAGCGCGGCGGCGCCATTCAAGAAACGCGGCTGATCGAGGTAGTCCTCGGGCTCGGTCTCACGTAGCTCGGAGGCTGCTACGAGCTCGACACTCGGTTCGGCGGCGAGTCGTTCGAGCGCAAGACGCAGCATCTGCTCAGGCTCGCCTAGATTGGCGCCGAGTCCCACATAAGCCCTGGTCACGGGCTCGATCCTAGCTTCGAACGGCCGACATTCGCCGGCTCATGCGCCAGCCGACGTCTGGCCGGCCCGCTCGATCGCCGCGGCTATCGTCAGCGCCTCGACATGCTCACGTACGTCGTGAACGCGAAAGATGCTGGCGCCGCGCCCAAAGGCGGCCAGCGCAGCTCCAATGCTCGCCGCCGTCGTGCCGCGAGTCGCCTTCGGATCGCCCAGCAGCCGCCCCAGCGAACGCTTGCGCGAGAAGCCGATCAGAAGCGGGCGCCCGAAACCTAGTAACACATCGAGCCGGTTCACGAGCTCGATGTTGTGCTCGACCGTCTTGCCGAAGCCGATTCCCGGATCGAGGCAGATCCGGTCTTCACGAATACCGTTTGCGACGGCGAAGGTCAGCCGCTCCTCCAAGAAAGCGGCCACTTCGCTGATCACATCCTGGTAACGGGGATCGTCTTGCATCGTGCGCGGCTCACCGCGTAGGTGCATCAGGCAGAGGTAGGCGTCCGATTCCGCCACTACCCCGGCCATCTGCGGATCAGCGCGCAGCGCGGTGACGTCGTTCACCATCTGAGCGCCCAGCTCGAGCGCCCGGCGCGCGACCTCGGCTTTGCTCGTGTCGATCGAGAGCGGCGCTCCGGCAAGCTCATCCAGCACCGGTACGACGCGGCGCAACTCTTCGTCCAGTGCGACCGCAGGCGCGCCCGGACGCGTCGATTCACCCCCGAGGTCGACGATCGCCGCTCCTTCCTCGAGCATGCGCTTGGCGGTAGAGACCGCCGCCTCGGTCTCCAGGTTGATACCGCCATCCGAGAAGCTGTCAGGCGTTACGTTGACGATCCCCATCACCGAGGGCCGCGGGAATCTCTGCTCGATCGGACGCGTCGGCACGCTCAGAGAGTACGCCATAACCGTGAACTACCGGTAACCGAAAACGCGGCGACGCGGCGTTTACGGCACGGCCGCTAGCCCTTGGCGCCTTCCGGCGGAATCGGTTTCGAGAGCGCTCCCGGAACCGGATAGGGCTTCGGCTTGGCACGGGGCTTGCGCTGCTTCTTGCCCTCGCCGACTACGGGCGGGGGAGCCACATCGTCCTCGAACACACTGGCCTCGGATTCGCCCGCCAGCAATCGCTCGAACTGCTCCTTGTCGATCGTCTCGCGCTCGACCAGTAGGTCGGCCATCCGTCGCAGATCATCTTTATGCTCGCGCAGCACCGTGAGGGCGGTCTGATGCGCCTCTTCGATGATGCTCCTGATCTCGTCGTCGATCTCGTTCGCGATCTCGTTCGAGTAGTCCGGCTCGTGACCAAGCTCGCGTCCGAGGAAGGGCATGTCGGCCGAGTGGCCGAGCACGCGCGGGCCGAGCTTCTCGCTCATGCCGTAACGCATCACCATCTGCTTGGCGGTCGCGGTGACCTTCTCGAGATCGTCGGCGTCGCCGGTTGTGACCTCCTCGAAGGTGACCTCCTCAGCCGCGCGGCCGCCAAGCGACATCGCGAGCTGGTCCATCAGCGCGGCGCGCGTGGTCAGGTAGCGATCCTCACGGGGCAGCGAGATCGTGTAGCCGAGCGCCTGCCCGCGGCTGATGATCGAGATCTTGTGGATCTCGTCGGTGTGCTTGAGGAAGTAGCCGACGATCGCGTGGCCCATCTCGTGATAGGCGGTGATCTTGCGCTCCGCCTCCGAGAGCAGCCGCGTCCGCTTCTCGGGGCCGGCGATCACGCGCATGATCCCTTCCTCTAGCTCCTCCTGCCCGATCTGCTTGCGGCCGCGCCGCGCGGAGAGCAGCGCCGCCTCGTTGACCAGGTTGGCCAGATCGGCGCCGGTGAACCCGGGCGTTCCAGCGGCAAGTGTGTCTAGATCGATCTCCGCTGCCAGGGGCTTGCCCTTGGAGTGCACCTCGAGGATCTTTCGCCGGCCGATGCGATCGGGCCTGTCGACGACAATCTGGCGATCGAAGCGGCCGGGGCGGAGAAGCGCCGGATCGAGGATGTCGGGCCGGTTGGTGGCCGCTATCAGGATGATGTTGTCCTTCAGCTCGAAGCCGTCCATCTCGACCAGCAGCTGATTCAGCGTTTGCTCGCGCTCGTCGTGGCCGCCACCGAGCCCGGCGCCCCGGTGCCGCCCGACGGCGTCGATCTCGTCCATGAAGACAATGCAGGGCGCGGCCTGCTTGGCCTGCTCGAAAAGATCGCGCACGCGGCTGGCGCCGACGCCGACGAACATCTCGACGAAGTCCGAGCCAGAGATCGAGAAGAAGGGCACGCCCGCCTCACCGGCGACCGCCCGCGCAAGCAGCGTCTTCCCGGTTCCGGGCGGCCCGTACAGGAGCACGCCCTTCGGGATGCGCGCCCCGAGCGCCTGGAACTTCTTCGGGTTCTCGAGGAACTCCTTGATCTCCTGGAGCTCCTCGACCGCCTCGTCCACACCGGCGACGTCGCGGAAGGTGATCTTGGGCGCGTCGGGGGTCATCCGCTTTGCTCGACTCTTGCCGAAGCTCATCACCTTCGATCCGCCGCCCTGCAACTGATTCATCAGGAAGATCCAGATCGCGATGAAGAAGACGAAGGGAAGCAGCGAGATGAGGATCGACCAGATCGGGTTGGAACCGGTCTTCTTAGAGCCGTAGTCGACGTGATGGGCCTGGAGAACCCGCTCGAACTGGGCTCCGGATTGGTCGCTCGGGTAGCTGACCGTGCCCGTCTTGCCGTCGTTCAGCTTGAAGCTGATCTGGTGCGAATTGGGGTTGAAGGTGACGTCACGGACGGAGTTCTGTTGGGTGGCCGTGATCAGCTGCGAGTAGTTGAGCTTGACGTTCTTGGCGTTGCTCGATCCCGAGAACAGCTGTGCGACTAGGAACACGGCCCCTAGGATCAGGATCAGAGGGAAGAGCGCGCTACGGAAGAATCTACCCATTACCACAACCTCTATTAAGGAGCCTAGCAGCAGTCAGGATTTTTAAAACCTCCTGCAAGCAGGCTCGAAGGCGGAGCCGTGAGCCTAGCCCGCCTCGGGAAGCTGAGACTCGTCGAGCACAGCCACATATGGAAGGTTGCGGTAGCGCTCGGCGAAATCGAGTCCGTAACCAACTACGAAGCGGTCGGGAAGCTCGAAACCGATGTAGCGCACGTGCTTGCGCACCTGACGGGCGGATTCCTTCACGAAGAGCGCGCAGACCTCGAGCGAAGCCGGGGAACGCGAGCGCAGGTTGCGGATCAGGTACGAGAGCGTGAGTCCGGAATCGATGATGTCCTCGACGATCAGTACGTGGCGCTCCTCGATGTTGATATCCAGGTCTTTGAGAATACGCACGACGCCCGAAGAGTCGCTGGCCGATCCATAGCTCGAGATGGCCATGAAATCCACCTCGCAGGGAAGCGGCAGCTCGCGCATCAGATCGGCCATGAAGAAGACGGCGCCCTTGAGGACGCCGATCAAGAGTAGGTCGCGCCCCGCATAGTCGGAAGCGATCTCGCGGCCCAGTTCGGCGACGCGGCCGCGTAACTCATCTGCGGCGACGAGAACTTCACCCAGACCTCGCTCGAGCTCAGCGTCGCTCATCGGGATGTGCCCTCCTCCCTGGTCGCACGAACGACGCCCTCGAAGCCCGGCGCCGCAACGATCCCGGGCACGGCGACGATCTCCTCGCCCTTGGCCACGAGCGGCCACGAGCGTCTTTGCGAGCGGGGAACCTTGGCGTTCACAAACACGTCCTGGATCTTCTTCTTTCTTCCGGCCAGCCGGTCGCCGGGTTTGAAGCAGCGTACCTGCAAACCGGGGAGCTCGGATTCGATTAGCCACGGTCCCCAGCGCACAGAGCCGACGAGTGGCAGCGGCTCCTGCTCGAGGTAGAGCCGGTCGTACTCCCTGACCGCCTTGAGCGCCGGCCGGAGGTCGACCGACCGCGAGCCTTCGTGCGAGGACAGAAGATCGAGCAGCGCCCCCTCGAGGCCGCGCGGCAGCCGCGGGCGCTCGCGCGCGAGCGCAAGGATGTTCTCCTCGGCAGCGGGATGCAGCTGCCGAAGAGCGGGCAGGATCTCGCTT
Organism: Gaiellaceae bacterium; assembly: GCA_050010215.1. Taxonomy (GTDB): domain Bacteria; phylum Actinomycetota; class Thermoleophilia; order Gaiellales; family Gaiellaceae; genus Fen-549. The sequence goes on from JBEKLL010000022.1 coordinate 22,745, forward strand.
CGGATGAGGCCTCGAACCGTGTTCGGGTTGCTCGAGTCGGTGCGGAAGGGAAGACCTTCGGCGTGGCAATAGGCCTCGGTTTCCTCGCGCCAGAGCGAGAGCAACGGACGCACGATGCCGTCCTCGCGCTCGACCTTGATCCCGCGCGTGCTTCCGCTCGAGGCGAGCCTGTAGATGATCGTCTCGACCTGGTCGGAGGCGGTGTGACCGGTCGCGCGGCGCTTGTCGCGCGCGAACGAGTAACGTAGCTCGCGTAACTCGGCCTCGCTCATGCCCGGTTCTCCGGCCTCGACGACCTCGGCCCCCAGCGCCCCGCAGCAGAAGCGCGCATCTTCCTCGGACTCCTCGCCGCGCTGATGATGATTCACATGCAGGGCGGTGACCCGGTAGCCGAGCACCCCGAGCGAGTGCCAAAGGCAGGTCGAATCCGCGCCACCCGAAACCAGACAGACGATCTCGCCGCCGGGCTCGATCAGGTCATGAGCGCGGATGAGAAGCTCGATCCGCTCGACGATGCGCTCGCTCTTCATGAAGCAATTGTCGCAGCCCTACGCGCTCTCAGGCCCAGTGCGGATCTTGCAGCCAGGCGTCTAGTAGGTCGAGCGCCTGCCGCAGCTCCTCGACGCCGTACTCGAAAGGGCGCGCGTAGGGAACCGGGGCGTGACGGGCACGAGGAGCGACCCCGCCGGTCGCCTCGCGCAGGTAACTGACGACCAGACCGTGCGTGACCACGAGGATCGTCGGTTCCGGACGAGCCAACACGATCCGGAAACCACGAACGAAGCGCGCCGCCGCCTCGGCTCGGCTCTCGCCGCCTACCGGGCGCTCCTCCGGTTCATGCTCGTGCGCCCAGGAGGTATAGAGGTCGAGCGGACCGCCCTCGAAGGCGCCGACGCGGATGTCGTTCAGCTCCGCCAGCTCCAGCCAGGGCAGCTCGCGCCTGGTAAGCGCGATCTCGGCCGTCTGCCGGGCACGTCTGAACTCGCTTGTCACGTAGAGGTCGAGCTCCCGCCCGGCCAGCGAACGACCGAGAGCCCTCGCCTCCTCCTCGCCACGCTCGGTCAGCGAGCAGAGGCTGTTCGGCTCGCCGTTGACGATGCCTCGAGCCGAGCATTCGCTCTCGGCGTGACGGGCGACGATCAGCGTTTGCATGAACGCACGCTAGCGAAGAGCGGGTACCGGGGCGACAGCAGCGCCTCTCAAACAAAGCTCGAAACGCAGGTAAGGCCCGATCGCCTCGCCTGTCGCGTCCGACAGCGCGATCCGTTGTCCGGTCTCTACACGCTGATCGACGACGACGTCGATACGCGAGAGATGCGCGAAGGACCGTTGACCGCCGGTTCTCTTCGGTTACAGGACGATGCTGCGGAAGTAGCCGACGCGCTCCATACCGATCGAGTCATAGAGCCGAATCGCCGGCTTGTTCTCCGCCCGCACGAACAGGCAGACAGAAGGCGTGCTCTCGAGCAAGAGACGGCAGAGGTCGCTGAGGGCCCGCTGTGCGTAGCCGCGACCGCGTAAGTCCGGATCGGTCCAGACCTGTTGGAGTTGCACTACCGAAGGAGTCCAGGCGGAGGCTTCGGCCTTGAAGAGGATGCGCCCCTGCTCCTCCCAGAGCCAGGAACGACCGGCCGTGATCTGGACACGCGTGCGCCAGCGGAAGCCGTCGCGGTCGCGCTCGATCGGGTTCATTCCCAGCTCTTCCTCGTGTGCGGCGGCGCAGGCGGGGAGTAGCAGCTCGAGGTCGGAGCTGCTTGCCCGGCGCAGCCCGCTATCGCCCGGCGCCGGCGGCACGCGCAGTTCGTAGACAGGCTCCGCGGAGCTGTCGCGACGTGGAGGCGGGAAGCGCGTCGACACCTCCTGCCAGAGCTCGTCCACTGCGCTTTCGGCGCCAACGATCATGCGCGCGCTGCTCGCGAGAGCCGGACGCGCAAAAACGCCACAGTCGAGACCGGCCGGTCCGATGTTCATCCCGAAGTGACAGAGCGCCTCGAGTCCGTCGTCCCCCGGAACGGCGAGAAACCGTCCCAGCCCGCGCCGGGCGATGTCCTCGAGAAAGACGCGCTCGACTGGGCTTTCGGCGCAAAAGGCCAGGACCTGGCTCAACGACGGCGTACGTAACTTCGGCACCGCCGTATCGTGACAGAGGAAGCGACGAAATCCACTAAGGTTGCCCGCACGAAATGAGAGCGACCGCCGTGTCTAAACGCCTGCACCGGCTGCCATGAGTGAGACGGTCTTTCTCGTCAACCCGGCATCGGGAGGCGGCTCGACCGCCAGGCGCTGGCCCGAGATCGCGCATCAAGCGGCCAGCGCCGGTCTCTTCGGCGACGCGTTCTTCTCGGATCATCCCGGTCATCTGAGCGAGCTCGCCGCTGCAGCGGTCAAAGCGCACGCTCGACGAATCGTTCTCGTCGGCGGCGACGGATCGCTGAACGAGGTCGTGAACGGCCTCGCCAAGCACGCCGACAAGGTCGAGCTTGCACTCATCCCACGCGGAACGGGCTCGGATTTCGTTCGCGCGCACGGAATCCCCCGCTCGGTGAGCGAGGCAGTGCAGGTCGCTCTCGAAGGCGACGTGCGCGCTGTTGACCTGGGTAGGGCTGTCTTCCACGCCTGGGATGGGAGCAAGAAGACCCAGTACTTCGCCAACTCGGCCGGTGCCGGCATCAGCGGAGCGATAGCCAGACGCGTCAACGAAGGGAGGAAGGCGCTCGGCGCCAGGGGGAGCTACGCCGCCGCCGTGGTCGCGGTCTTCGCGCGCTGGCGGAACTGCAACGTGCGGGTTCGGGTGAACGAACAAGAACGCGAAGGGAAGATGCACGAAGTTCTGGCGGCGATCGGCCGCTACCAGGCCGGCGGCATGAAGCTGTGCCCGGACGCCATCCCCGACGACGGGCTCTTCGACGTTCTCATCCTCGGCGACCTGAGCAAGGCCGACCTCGCTGCCAACCTGCACAAGACCTACCGAGGCACCCACCTCTCCCACCCGAAGGTCGAGCTTCTACGGGGTACCTCCGTCAGCATCGAGGCAGCCGAACCGCTCCCCATCCAACTAGATGGAGAGCAGCCGGGAACTACTCCTGTGTTGTTCGAGCTGATACCAGGCGCGCTTCGCCTACGCGTTCCCGCACGCGATCGGTAGGCCGGTTAGCTCGTAGCCTTCCCGCGCGGCGACTTGGAGCCCGCGGGTTTCGCCGGCGGCTTTCGCACCGGCTTCTGCTCCTTACTCAGAGCCTTGACGCGCTTCTCGAGATCGGCGACGCGCTTCTCGAGCGCCTCCACTCCGCTGACGCGCCTCTGCAACTCGTCGATGCGGGTTCGTAGTCCGGTCAGCGCATCGAGCAGTTTCTGCGCAGCCTGCGTCCCGGCGATCTTCTGCAACGCTTCCTCGCCTCGGTCGGCGAGCTTGCTGACGATTTCGGGCGTACCCTGAGGCACCTGGCATCTCCTCCTAGCTTCGATCGTAAGCTCTACCAGCAGCGTAGCGAGCCTGCGCCGATTGCGGAAGTGATTCACACTCATGCGGCCAAGCCGCGGCGAGGGAGCCGGCGACGCTCAGGCGACGATGAAAACCGGAGTGCCAAGCTCCGTGAGGGCGAACAGTTGCTCCAACGCGCGAGCGCCGACGCGCACGCAACCGTGCGACACGGCTCGGCCGATCGACCCCGGTTCGTTGGTGCCGTGGATGGCCACCGGCCCGCCTTCCGGCCAGTACGTCAGCTTTTCGGAGAAGGCCGAAAGAGCAAGTGCGGCCGCACCGTAAGGACCGCCGGGATCAGTGACTCGTATCCGCTCCTCGACGAAGAAGCGGCCGCGCGGCGTCGGAGTCGAGGGCGCCCCGACGGCGACCGGGGTGCGCAGAACCGCGCGGCCACGGTCGAAGAGGGTCAGGCGGCGCTCTGACAGATCGACGACGATGCGGGTTGGCACCTCGACCAGAGTGGTAGAACCTGCAGCACGCAAATAGCCGCTCTTCGCACCCGTCGTGGGCCTTCGGCCGGGAAGCTGAACCCGGTACCAGCGCGCCCGACAGTCGCTCCCGCGTAGCTCGGCAAGCGCCGCCGCGATCGTCTGCACTCCTCGGTGATTGGAGCTCGAGAAGCTCGCCCGCCGCGGCTCGAGAGCCGTGATCGGAGAACCGCCCGGGCGCCGATAGACAGCCGTACGAGCGCGTACCAAGACCGCGTAGGCAGTCTGTCGCGAGTCGAGTCGCACCTCTCCGCTGCTGCAGTGGCGCGGTTGCCGCGCCCGCCCAGGCATCCGAACGCTCGCCGCCGGCCCGTTTCCGCCGCCTGTGCGAAGGGCGAGCACGACGATCGCAACCGTCGCTGCGGCGACGGCGACACCAAGCGAGAGGAGAGCTAGCCGGCGCAGGACAGGAATTCTAGGTCGCGGGCGCCGCTAGGCGGCACGCTCGAACGGGATCACGCTCGAGTTCTGCTCAGAATGATCTACGGACTTGCGCCTGAGATCGCCGACGAGCGAGAAGTAACGCCAGCGCAGCTGGCTGTGCTCGATGAAGATGCCGATCCGGTCGCCGATGACGCGAACCGCGGACTCGATTGCTTGGTCAGGGCGAAGCGGCTCGCGTCGCTCCATCTCGATCACGCCGAGCGGTGCACCGGAGCCGGAAACCGGGAACGCGCAGACGGTATGCAGCCCGTCAGCCCCTAGAAGCGACGCCAGCTCAGGATGCGAGACCGAGAGAGCATCGTCGCTGAGGAACTCCTCACGCTCGACAAAGACGCGGCCCGCGATACCTTCGTTGACGGACAACTGTAGCGACCTGATTGCCTTTTCCAAAAACCGGGCTCTGCGCGTCGGCGCTTGGTGGTGCGCGATTGCGAGCAGTTTTTCGTCTTCCGGGTCGAGCAGCCAGAAGGTGGCGACGTCGAAGTCGAACGCCTCACAGAGGACGTCGAGCAAGGAATCCGCAACTTCGTCGATCTGCTCCGCTTCAGCAAGAGCTCTCACGACGCCGTTCTCGGCCGAGAAAGCCGTCCTGGCTCCCTCGAGCACCCCGTAGAGCTGAGCCCGCACCTGCTCGAGCTCCGCCTTTACCGCAGCGAGCTCTTCTACTTCGAGCCGGGAGTCCTCGAGGTAGGTCGCGGATGCCTCCATCTCGCCAGACAAAACCGTATTTACGGTGGCCGCAGTTGCCATTTTGTTCACCACTCACATGATCGCTCAGGGAGGACCCGCCTCGATCCCCGTTTCGCGGTGCAAACTGTCACCGTAGCGAGCCGTCTAAAAAGGTAGGAATCGCCCTTTCTCAACTTGGAGCCATGTCCCGCCGATACAAGGATTAGTCTGGATACCTCGATGAACGCCTCGACTGGGAACAAAAGGCATACGCACAGGAAGGCCACGGTTCGCGTGCTTCGCCAGCGCGAAGGCGTCCCCTACGAGGTCGAGCGCACTGTTTGCCTCGACTGCCGCAAGATTCTCTCCGAACGACCGTTGCGTCGAGCGGCCGCCTGAGAGCCCGTTCCTAGCGGTTTTCGACGACCTCGGCGCACGGGTCACAAACGGCAGCAGCCGGCTCCACTTATGATCACCCTGCGGCCATTCCGGCTCGGAGCGTTGTTGTGCCGATGCTGTCGCTTCTCGCCGTTCTAGAGTTCCGGCATGTCCGCTTACAAGTTCTCAACCGAGATCACTGTCCGTTTCTCGGAAACCGACGCAGGCGGAATCGCTCATCACTCGTCCTACGTGATCTGGTTCGAGGTCGCTCGCGTTGCCTACCTGGCCGAGTACGCCGGCGGTTATCAGCTGCTTCGCGACCAGGGTATCGAGTCGCCGCTCGTGGAGCTGAACGTCCGTTACCTCGTTCCGGCTCGCTTCGACGATCGGCTGCGAGTCTACGTCCGCTGTACTGACGTGCGCGGCGCCCGTTTCCGTTGCCAGTACCTGATCGAGCGCGACGGCGAGCGCCTGGCTGAGGGCTCGAGCCTGCATGCGCTCGTCGATGCCCGCACGTTGCGACCGACCCGCATGCCAGCATGGCTGAAAGACGCCATACACAAAGCCGAGTCGAAAGGAATGAGCGGATGAACTGCCCCGCCTGCGATCGTACGCTGACGACGATGACAGCCGGCCCGATTACGGTAGATGCGTGCTCGGGCGGCTGCGGCGGTATCTGGTTCGATCACTTCGAGCTGAAGACGGTCGACGAGAAGAGCGAGGCGGCCGGCGAGATGCTGCTCGACATCCCGCGTGACGCATCGCTCGCTGTCGATCTCAACCAGCGCCGGACCTGCCCCAAGTGCGGGCCGCAGATGGTGATGATGCGGCATTTCACGAGCGTCGCTCACAGGGTGACGATCGACGAATGCCCGAACTGTGGTGGCATCTGGTTGGACGCAGGCGAGTTGAAAGGGATCCGAAGCGAGTTCGCAAGCGACGAGGCGCGCCACCAGGCCGCCGAAAAGGTCTTCTCGGAGATGTTCGACACCAAGCTCGCAGCGGAAGAGGCGACCGGCGAGGCCGAGCTCGAACGCGCCCAGAGATTCGCTCATGCCTTCCGCTTCATCTGCCCCTCTACTTATCTGCCCGGCAGGCAGGAGGGTGGCGCCTTCTAGCTAGCGCTAGGTCGTAGTAGTGGGCTCTCCCGGTGGGATCGGCGTCGTATAGCCGCCCGTGCCACCTCCCGTTGTGTCTGTCTGGGTTGTATTGGTCTGGGTCGTGTCTGTCTCCGTCTTGGTCGTGCCCTTGTGCTTCGCGGGCTTCTTCGTACCGACCTCCACGATCTTCGGCAAGGCGCGATAGTTCGAGTAGAAGACATCGTCGTAGAGCAGCTTGCCTTGGGCGGTGTAGACACGCCGGCGAACACTCGTCGAGCTGGAGGATTCACCGAAGTCCTTGACCACGGTCTTCCCGACCGCGAGGTTCGGATCGGGGATCTTCTTCAGCGGCGGCGGGCCGTTGATGCGAAGCGGCGCGGTCTCGGAGACGACCTTGCGGTGCTGAGGAGTGCCGTAGAGAGCAACGAGCAGCGTGTCGGAGCTCGAGAAGGTTCGCATCAACAGCCAGTGGCCGGTATCGTTGAGGAACTTGAGATCGGGACTGGGCCAGTTCACAGTGGCGTCACGCCCAAGCGGATAGTGGCTTATGTAGAGCGCGTGGTTGGTTCGCGCGATGATCTTGAGACCGGACTCATAAGCGGCGTTGAACACGGTCGTCGAGACCTGGCAGACGCCGCCGCCGAGTCCTTCGGACACCTCTCCGTTGATGATCACCGGCGCCGTCAAAAAGCCCTTCCCCGCGTTGCGCTCACCGGTGGTCTGGTTGAACGAGAAGACTGCGCCCGGCGCGATGTACTTGTTATCGATTAGCTTGGCGACCAGCTGAACGTTGTGGATGCGATTGGCGATGCCGGTGAACGACGTCTCATAGGAACCAACCAACCCTGTGATTCCCATCGCCTTTGCTTGCTCGGTCGTTCGCTTTGGTTCCGTCGTCTTCATCACCAGTGCGGCGACCCGGCTGTTGGGATCGAGCGCGGCGCGAAGGATTGCCTCGGCTGTTCGCTTGCGGTCGAGCTCTCGGCCCATGCGCGAGGGAACGACGTGAATGCTCGGGCCGACATTCGCGAACGTCGCGTCCTTGGCCGGCTTATCGATCTCCTTGGAGAGCAGGCTCAGATAGGAGTTGGTCTTGTCGCTGGCGATGCTCAAGCTCCGCTGGCCGTCGTGCGGATAGACCAGCATCTTCTCGATCTGGGTCGGCGAGATCCGCCAGCGCGCCACACCCAGTCTGAGGAGCACAGAGGCCGAGACGACGGTGCGGATCTGCCCCATGACTCGGATCAGATCGGCACGCCGTACCTTCGGCGCCATCACCGCGACGGGCAGTATCACCGCCTCGCGAGAGAAGGACCCGAGAGCGCGAACAACCAGCCGGCCGGCCGCGGCTCGATCCAGCACCTGGCCTTGGTGGCCTGGCACGATCGAAGGCCGCGAGCCGCTGAGCACGAGCGCCGGCTCTCGAGCCGGTTTGTCGATTACTCGAGCGACCTGGGTGAGAAACCTGTTCAGCGCCGGCCGAGAGTGGCTGATCGGCGGCATTACGTCGGCGCCGAAAAAGCGCACTTCGAGGCGCTTGAAGCCCCGCAACGGCCCCATTCCGTCGCCGTCGTGGCGAGCAGCCGCCAGCGCGGTTTCCCAGTCGACGCGAACTCCGAGCTGAGCCGGCGCAATCTTGAAGTGCTTTTCCGCCGCGCGAAAGTCGACCGGGACCCAAGCGAGCTTCTCGGACGCTTGCTCCAGTTTGCGACGCGTTTCAGCCAGCGTCAGACCACCGACGTTCATGCCGGCAACGTGGACACCAGCCGCGATTCGATCGGATGAGCCCGCAAATCCGACTCCAACGAGAGTGAGCAGTAACAGGCCGACGACGACCGGGGCGAGCAGCCTGAGCCAACGCCGTCGACGGCGCCTGCGCCCGGAGTAGCGGCCGCTCGATCTGTAGTTGTGCCTGGTTGAGCTCATCTCCGTAGAAACGATGCTACGTATCAGGTTGGCAAGTGTATCTGGGCACACGTACGTCGCCGCCGCTGGCGGAACACCCCGCAGCGAGCGCGATATCGGTCGATCGATTTCTCGGTTCCCTTGCGTTAAGCTCGTAGTCATGGCAGCACCAGAGCTGCTCGGCAGAACTGCGGAGCTGGCCGCTCTAGAGCACCTCCTGGATCGCGCGCGTGCAGCACCTGCCGGCTTGTTCTTCGAGGGAGAGGCGGGCATCGGTAAAACCATGCTCTGGCAAGAAGGCGTCATGCTCGCGCGCCAGCGAGGTTTTCGCGTCCTTTCCTGCGAGCCGGCTCCGACCGAGACTCCGCTCGCTTACGCCGGACTGGGAGATCTACTGGACGAGCTCCCGCTCGAGGCGTTGAGGCGCCTGCCGTCACCGCAACGCAACGCTCTCGAGGTCAGCCTTCTCCTCAAGGAGCCAAACGGGAGCGCGATCAACCAGCACGCGGTGGCACTCGCGGTGCTGGCTCTGATCCGCACGATCACGGCAAAGAAGCCTCTGTTGATCGCAATCGACGACGTTCAGTGGCTCGACAACTCATCGGCGCGAGTACTCGCCTTCGCACTCCGGCGTATCCACGAGGGACCGATCGGCTTGTTGGCTACCCACCGTAGCGACGAAAACCCGAAGGGAGGACCTCTGCTTGGTCTCGATCGCGACGACGAGCTTGCCCGGGCCACCGAGATTCACAACGTCGGCCCGCTCAGCCTCGGTGCCATCCGGCGCTTGGTCACACAGCGCACCGGTAACCGCGCTTCTCGAACTCTCCTTGCCCAGCTCTACCGGGCGACGGGCGGCAACCCGTTCTACGCCCTCGAGCTGGCGCGCTCGGACATCTGGCGCACACCCTTGATACCGGGCCAGCCGATCATCGTTCCCGAGCCTCTACGCGCACTCGTTTCGGACCGCCTGAGCGCGCTGCCGGCGGCGACTCGAGAGACGCTTCTGATCGCCTCTGCACTCTCGGAGCCGACCGTCGAGTCGGTGCGCCAAGCCGGCGGCGGTGACCTTTCAAAGGCGGTCGCGAACGGAGTCATCGAGCTCGACGGAGAGCGAATCCGCTTCACCCATTCACTGTTCGCCTCCGTTCTCTACGCGCAGGCGCCTGCCAAGCGCAGGCGAGAAGTGCACGAGCTTCTGGCCACCGTTGCCCCGAGTGCCGAGGAGCGCGCTCGCCACCTCGCGCTCGGCAACGATAACCCCAACGAGCAGGTAGCCTCCGAGCTCGAGGAAGCGGCACGGCGAGCGGACGCCCGAGGAGCGCCCGACGCGGCCGCCGAGCTCTACGAGAGTGCCGTGCGCTTAACGCCGCCCGGACTCTCCGACGACCTACATCGCCGGCGCATCAAGGCGGTCGAGCACTATTACGCAGTAGGAGATCTAGGGCACGCGCGCTCGCTCGCAGAAGCGATTCTGGCCGATCTCAGCGAGGGGCCCGAGCGCGCCGACGTGCTCGTGTTGCTAGCCGAGATGATGGAAGACATCCGTTCGGCCGTCTCTCTTTGCCATGAGGCGATCGAGGCCGCGGCTGGTGACGACGCTCGCCTTGCCGCTGCCTATATCCAGCTCGCCGTGATGAGCGTCCGGCTCGGCAATTTCAAAGAGCATGTCGCCGCGCAGATGCAAGCCCTTGTCTACGCGGAGCGAGCGGGCGAAGCGAGCACACTCGTAACGGCGCTCCAAGGTGTGGGCAATGTCACCGTGCAGTGCGGGGAGCCGGTCGACGAACGAGTGATGCAGCGTGCACTCGAGATCGATAAGCAGGTGACCGATCTGACCACTTTCCACCGTCCTACGTTCTGGCTAGGAGTGCAGCTCTACGCAACCGACCAGCTCGACCGGGCGCACGAGTTGCTCACAGAGGCGCTCGAGCGTGCTACCCAGCAAGGCGAGGTCGTCGACCGCCTGCACATTCTCTCCGCCTTAATCGAAGTCGAGATGCGCCTGGGTAACTGGGATCTGGCCGAGCGCCTGACCGACGAGAGTCTGGCTGAGGCGCTGGATATCGGCCAAGAATTCCTCGTCCACTCGATCACCTTTCACCGCCTCCACCTGTCCGTCCTGCGCGGTCACGCCGAGGAGTCGCAGCCCGGGATCGCCCACCTCATAGAGCAAGCGGAGAGAGCCAACGACCGTTGGCTAACGCTCTCACTGATGTCGCTTTCGGGCTTTCTCTCGCTATCGACCGGCAACGCTCGAGAGGCTTGGCGCTGGTTGGAACCCGCGCTATCGCTTCAGGACAAGCTGGGACGCGAGCTCACTCACGGCAAGATACCCCTCTTCACCATACGGCCGAACGCGATCGAGACCCTGGTCGTTCTCGACGAGGTCGACCGGGCCGAGCGCCTGCTCGAGAGCTTCGAGGCGCATGTGGCGAAGACCAAGCGTCCCAACGGAATAGTCAGCGCAGCTCGCAGCCGTGCGCTCGTTGCTGCTGCCCGCGGCGACCTCGAGGCTGCAGATAGGGCGCTCGCAAAGGCGCTCGCGGGACACGAGCAGCTGCCCGATCCGTTCGAGCGCGGCCGCACAATGCTGGTGCTCGGGACGGTCGAGCGACGGGCGAAACGTAGACGCGGCGCGCGCGACGCTTTCGAGCAGGCGACCGTGATCTTCGACGACCTAGAAGCGCGTCTATGGGCGAACAAGGCTCAAGTGGAGCTCGAGCGCGTAGTAGGCCATCGCGGCGGTCGCCTCGAGCTGACGCCTACTGAACTCCAGATTGCCGAGCTCGTGGCCGAGGGCCGCGCCAACAAGGAGATCGCCGCCCAACTGTTCATGAGCGTGCGCACGGTCGAGACCAATCTTTCGAACATCTATCGCAGACTCGGGCTGCAGACCCGCGCCGAGCTGACGACCCGCTTCTCTTCACCCGACTCAGAGCACGCTCTCGAGTGAGTTAGACCCTTCGCGGCGGCACCGGTTTGGAATAGGCTCCAACTATGTCGAGCGCCGAGTTGCTCGGCCGTAAAGACGAGTTGAATACGGTTGAGCGCCTTCTTGCACCGGCCCTGAAAGGGCCTGGGATACTCATGCTCGAAGGCGAGGCCGGGATCGGGAAAACGACCATCTGGCTGGAGGGAATCGAGCGAGCACGCCGGCGGGGCTTCCGGGTTCTGAGCTGCCGGCCTTCTCCGACCGAGGCGCCGCTCGCCTTCTCCGCGCTCGGAGATGTTCTGAGCGAGCTGACCGGCGGTTTTCTGAGGCGGCTGCCGCCGCCGCAGCGTAACGCGCTCGAGATCAGCCTGTTTCTACGTGATTCGGAGGGTGCCGTACCCGATCAAAGGGCGGTCTCGCTCGCTGCCTTGACCCTGCTCAGGATCGCCACTAAGAAGACCCCACTCCTGGTTGCGATCGACGATGTGCAATGGCTCGATGCCTCCTCGGCCCGGGTGCTGGCCTTTGTCTTCCGTCGCATCGAGCACGAGCGCTGTCGTGTGCTTTTGGCGCGCCGGATTGCGGATGGCGCCGACAGCGGCTTTCCGCTGGATATCGAGTTCGCGCCGGGTTTACCGGAGACGCTCGAGCACTTGACGGTGGGACCGCTCAGTCTGGGCGCGCTCCAGAGCCTCATCCGCGGCCGCCTCTCGGTGCGGCTGCCGCGCCGGCTGATCATCTCGATCTGCGAGGCGTCGGGCGGCAACCCCTTCTATGCCCTCGAGTTGGCACGTGCTCAGATCGAGCGTGGAGCGCTCGAGCCCGGCGAGCCCTTGCAAGTGCCCGAGTCGCTGAGCGGGCTTGTACACAGAAGGTTGAGTGCTCTGCCGCCGGCGACCCAGAACGCTCTGTTGATAGCGACCACCCTCGCCAACCCAACCGTCACGGTTCTCGACAAGTCGGAGAACGACAGCCTCAGCTACGCCGTCGAGGCCGGAATCCTCGAGATCGAGAACGAGCGCATTCGTTTCACTCACCCCTTGCGAGCCTCCGTCGTCTACGCCGAGTCAACGAGCTGGTCGAGCATCTTGGCGACGCACTCGACTTCCTTGACGAAGATGGAATCGCGGTGCGCCTTGGCCTCGGCTGCGACCGCTGGACGGCGGTGGCGGTCGATCGCACGTTGGTCGAGGGAGTACTGCTCGGCCTCAGTCTGCGAGCTCGCGATCACATGCGTCAGGGTGGACTGCTCTCGCTCGAGACGTCGTTGGCCGAGCTCGATCCAAATCTTTTTAAACGAACGGGTTTACCACCGGGTGAGTATGTACGTATCAGCGTCGCCGATACAGGGGGCTGGTCAGGCGGCGCGTCTAGTGCGTGGACCACCCGGATGGGATCGTCGCAACGACTCGAGCGGCCGAGTCTTGCGGCGCTCCGCCACGCGGCGGAGGCGGGAGGCGGCGCGCTCGTGTGCGCTCGACATGCCTGTTGTGGCGGGCGCGCCGACCTCTACCTGCCGATTGCGAGCCGGCGGCCTCGCTCGTTACACGTCGCCGTTCTTTCCTAACTGACTTTCACCGGTCCAGCGGCCAGGCGCTCGCGTTTCCCGGAATGCGAGCGCCAACTTTTCTCTGGTTCGGTCTATCCCGTGGGACGCGCGCGATCGAGGCCGTCGAGTTACCGATGCCCGAGGTCGAACGGGCCGCGTCAAACGGTCCGCGCGGCCCCTGGCGGAGCAGATCGGTCCCATCACGGGTGCGCAATACCCTGGACGGCGCTTAAAACCCGAGAGCGCCGGGCAACTCACCAAATCCGCCCAGACGACCCGGGAAACCCAGATAGGCGCCGTCGCGGTCGATCAGAAAGGCGCACATTCCGAGCGAGAGCGCTCCCGCAACGTCATCCTCGGGCGAATCGCCCACCATCGCCGCACGACTCGCCTCGACCTCCAGCTGCCCGAGCGCTGCGGTGAAGATGGAGGGATCCGGCTTGGGCTTTCCGTGCTCGCGGGCACCGACAACGGCGTCAACGGTGAGCCCGTGATGGGCGACGAAGGCAGGAAGATCGCGCGCCGTGATCGAGACCAAAGCCAATTTGAGGCTGTGCCGGCGGAGCTCGGCAAGGGTAGGTAGCACGTCTTCATAGAGCTCGAAGTGCTCGGCTTGCTCCCAGGCACGAACCATCGTCTTTGCGAGCGCGCGAACACCTTCACCCTCGCCACCCATGCCGGAGATGATCTGCTCAGTGAAGGAGATCCAGAGCTCGTCGTCGTGCACGAGCCCGGTGTGGCGCTTCAAGCTACTCAGAGCCGCACGACGCGTCGGCTCGAACAAGGCCGGGTCGAGCTCGAGTCCGTATTCACTCCCGCGCTCGGCGTACGCTTCGGGCCGTAGCTCCGGCCCTGGACGGCAAATGGTGAAGTCGACGTCGAAAAGAACGGCTTCTAGAGCTCGTTCCAATTGACGACCCGTTGACTGGGCATGATCTGCGGATGCGAGGCCAGGCGCTGGGCAAGCGTGGGCACCTTGCCGGAACCAGCTGTGACCTGATGGGGGCAACCGGGCACGCCCGCAGGATAGCCTCAGAACGCCGGCGAAGGGCGTCGCCGAAGGTGGACGCCCTGAAGCTCGTTATCGGGGTGCCCAGATTTGAACTGGGGACCTCTCCGACCCGAACGGAGCGCGCTACCAGGCTGCGCCACACCCCGAGCAGCCCCATACGTTAGCGACTTGGAGTCCAAGACCTCGACGCAAGGCTCACCACTGCTGGAGGAATGCCGGTTCGGGTCGCCTCAGCCCAATAGACGCGCTTACTTTCGGCGGGCTGCGTTTCTCCATCCCTGCCGGGCGCTCACGGAACGAGGACCTTTCGACTGGGTGCCGCATTCGGGGCGCCAAGATGTTCCGCCCCCCTCCGAGCCACCCACCCGCGGGGTCGTGAAACGCTAGCGAGAAACTGCGCGGCGAATGTGTCGATTCTGGGTCAATCACGACGCGTTCTTCGGCACAGGCTCGGCACGAACAGAAGCGCGTTTCGTACGACTTCGCCGGCTACGTTGTCTTTGCTGACAACGAGAGGAGGAGAACGTGAACTGCGTAACCTTGGTAGGAAACCTGGCGAGCGACGTGGAGATGAAGGAACTGGCTGAGGAGCGTAAGCTGGCCAGCTTCTTACTCGCCGTCGATCGCGAGTCGACGGACGGCGGTGCCGACTTCATCCGTGTCGTCTGCTGGAACAGGCAGGCCGAGACCTGCGCCGAATACCTCGCTCGCGGCGAGCAGGTGGCGATAGACGGCCGCCTACGCAGTCGTTCCTGGCAAGATCCGGACGGTAAGCGCCGCAACGCAGTCGAGGTCGTCGCCAGCCGGGTTCAGTTCCTGTCCAAGCCGCGGCATAAGGAAGCAGGCCGGGCGCAGGAGAAGGAGACCGTAGCGGTCGCTTAGTAGCCCCGGCTCGATCAGGGCCGCCCATGCCCTTAGAATCGTCACGTGGCCAAGCGTGACGCGATCGTCGCCTTCGCAAGCGAGCTGCTCGAGGTAGAGCGCTTTCGCGACTACGGGCCGATTGGGTTACAGGTCGAGGGAACGAGCGAGGTCGGGAAGATCGTCTGCGCTGTCTCGGCCTCGCTCGAGCTTTTCGAGTTAGCGACCGAGCGCGGAGCCCAGATGGTGCTCGTTCATCACGGGCTCTTCTGGAACAACGAGGCGCTCGTTATCGACCGGCGTCAGAAAGGGCGGCTGAAGGCTCTTTTTGATGCCGACCTCTCCCTCGTCGCCTACCATCTCGCCCTCGACGCGCATGCGGAGATCGGGAACTCGGTTCTACTCGCGCGCGAGCTAGGGGTCGAGCCCGAACGCGCCTTCGACGAGATCGGCACCGGCGGCCGGTTGACGGAACCGTCATCCGCGCAGGATTTCGTATCGCTGGTAAGGGAAACACTGGGACGTGAGCCTCTCGCTTTTCTGCACGGCCCCGAGCCGGTTCGAACGGTCGCCATCGTCACCGGCGGCGGTGGCCCGAGCTTGTTACAGGCAGCCCGTGAGGGCTACGACCTCTTCCTCACCGGTGAGCCGAAAGAGCCGAGCCTCCATGCTGCCCGCGAGCTCGGCATTCACTTCGTTGCCGCCGGTCACTACGCTACCGAGCGGCTCGGTATTCAGGCTCTCGCGTCCAGAATCGGCGAGCGGTTCGGAATCGAGTGGGAGTTCGCCGAGCTCCCGAATCCCGTCTAGTCACCCCCTCTGCGGGGTGTTTGCTGCACGCACCATAAACAAGTGGTCGCTAGTCGTTGCCTCCGTCGGGAGAGCGTTCTATGCTGCACATGTATGAGTGTCTTGGCAGGGCGGTGCGCTTGATGGCCGCCACACCCAATCTGCGGAGTAATCCATAGGCCCGCTCGGTGCTTGCACCGGCGGGTTTTCGTTATTCGAAAGGAGCGAGATGGCCAACCACCTGACGCCCGAGGAGATCGCCAAGGAGCTTGGTATCGATCGTGACGAGGTGATCCGCGTCTGCATGCAGGAAGGCGTTCCGATCTACCACGGCAAGATCGACAAGTACCTGTTCGAGGCGCAACTCGCGGCGCTGGGCGCAGCGGCGCCTCGTCGGTAACAGCCAAACTCGCCTGATCTCCGGGCGGCTAGCCCCGCTCAGGCGTGCTCAAACGCACATACGACGGTGTACCCAGGCGCATTGGCGCCATTTCCTTCCGCTACCCCGGCGCCGGGGTCAGGCGATGCGCCGCGCGGTGTAGTAAGCGCCCGAATATGAGCTGAGGCTCGCGACCTGGACAACCGTGCCGGGGTGCGGCGCGTGGATGAACTGTCCGCCGCCGATGTAAATGCCGACGTGAGCGCCGCCGTAGAAGAAGACGAGGTCGCCCGGCGCGAGGTCGCTGGAGGAAACAGGAGTTCCCGTGCTCATCTGGTCGTAGGTGTAGTGAGGAAGGCTGATGTTAACCTGGGCGTAGGCCCAGACCACCAGGCCGGAGCAGTCGAACGTACTCGGACCCGCGGTGGCCCAGACGTACTGGTCGCCGAGCCTCGTCATGGCGGCCCTTACAACCGACGTGCCGACCGCTGAGGCCGGGACGGAGCCGGTGGGAGGGGTGTAGTTTGTTGGTAGTTGGACGGCGGGAGTCGAGGAGTAGTTGGCAATTGTCTGGCGCGCCTGCTGCGCCGCCAACTGCGCCTGACGCTGCGCCTCGGCCTGCAGCGAGGCGATCTCATGCCTCACTTTGTGCAGATACGCCGTGCGGTCGGCGATCTTGCTTTGAATCGAGCTCTT
>JBEKLL010000023.1:0-34878 GCA_050010215.1 Gaiellaceae bacterium
CCGTCTCGTTCGAGGAGAAGGCGAAGCTCGGGGTCGAATCATCGGTCGGACCCGAGAGCCCCGAGTTGATCGTGGTCTGGGGGGCGATCGTGTCGACCGCGAAGGAGCGAACAGCCGGGCTCCCATCCGTCGCGCCGGCACTCAGGTACTGAACCTGCTCGGTGCCGTCGCTGTAGTCGAGCGTCCACCGCAGCGTGTCTTGTGAGTAGTCGATCCCTTCCCAGTTCGCTACGCCGACATTGTCGCTTGTGTAAACGACTGCTGTCGCGCCGCTGAGCGGGTCGACCGCGTAGAGGTTGCCGCCTTGGTTATCCGAGGCGACATATAGCCGTCCGTTTCGGTACGCGATCCCCTGAGCGGCGTAGATCCCATGGGATAGGTGGATGTCGCCGAGAGACTTGAAGCTCGAGAGGTCGTATTCGTAGATGTAAGACGGGTCGCAGTAGTCGCTGGCGAAGATCGTCCCGTTGGCGCCGATATCTGGAGCCACGGCTACGCTCGAGATCTCGTTCTGCGCCGAGATGTCATGCACGCCTACCCGACTCAGGTCGGAGGCGTCGAAGACGAAGATCGATTGAGAGGAATTAACGTCGCCGGATTTACAACCGCCGAATAGCTCGGACGGTACGTACAGGTAGCCGTTGTAGTAGTCACCGTCGCCCAGATGCGTCGAAGCGAGACCGGAGTTGGCATCGGTGTTCTCTACCACGAGCGACCAAGTCGCGTCGTCTTTGGAGATCGAGTTCGTGCCGAAGAGGTAGTGGTAAGTGCCGTCGGTCGCGTAGCCCTGGTGCGAGTCGGTGAGTGTCGGCGAGATGTAGCCGTTCTCGAACGGGCCGGTGGCCTTGACCGCGAAGGAGTGAGCGCCGTCGGCGAGCGGGCCGAGGGTTGTCGGCGAGCTGCAGGGGATAGAAGCGGCGCCATCCAGCGAGCACTCGAAGCTCGAGCCCGTCTCGCTCGAGGAGAAGGCGAAGGTCAGAGTGCTGGCGCGGGTCGGGCTAGAGGGTCCCGAGTCGATCGTGGTCTCCGGCGCGGTCGCATCGGCCGCGAACGCCGAGGCGATCGATTGAGCCAGGTAGAGCGAAGCTACCGCGATGCACGAACAGACGAACGGAACCGTAAACCGAAGCGTCATCCAGCGAAAACGAGGCTGTCTTACGCTAGATGCCACGAGGCAACTCTACTACCTTGGAATTCACGGGCTGAGCTCGGACCGGGAGCGCAGTCGAGGCACGTACCGCTTACACGGCTCCCCTCGAACGAAGCCTACCGGAGGGAACCGAGGCGAACCATCGCGCACCTGGGATCGAGTCAAACTGGCGCTGATAAATGCTCGTCCAGGGAATTGCGAGAGAGGCGCAGGACTAGGCGCGGACCAGACGAATCCGGAAGCATGGTCGCCCGTGCCTTCGCCTTCTGTCTCCTCTGTGCCGCCGTGCTGGCGGACAGCTCGCATGCGGATTCGGCCGCCCTCTACTTCTTGCTCGCCGCCGTACCGGCGATCGGTGTCGGGACACTGATGGCGTTAGGAGAACTGGCCGACATCCGCGACTTGACCGGAAGGATCGTCGGCGCTGCTCAGGCGCTCCTGTCGGTCGCCGCTCTGATCTTCGCGCTGACCGCCATCGGCTCGAGCTCCGGCTCTCTCTTGGACGTGTCTGTGCCGGGGCTCGGCTTCTCGGCGCTGGGCGGATGTCTCGGCGCCTTCGGCCTTCAGGCGGGGCTCGCTGTGATCGACAGGGCCCGGCGACAACCTCCGGTGCTCTACGTCCGCGCCGGCGAAGACTTCGCCACGGCTGAGCACATCGGACTTTGAGCTCGCTTCCCGGGTTTCGAGCGCCTCGCTAATCCGCCCTCCTCCCCCCACCCTCCCACGGGGCGTAGCACGGTATCGAATAAAAGCGCCCGCAAATGTGCCAACTCTGTGACGGATCTGTTTCCGCTTTACAGCGGCAGCTGACTGGCCGCATGCTTGGCCAGGTCGATCAGCGGCTGCGTGGCGAAGAACGATCCGACCGTGACGACGACGGCCAGCAGCACGGCGGTCGAGAGAAGTCGCTCGGGCGGGGGAGGTTCAAATCGATCCGGGCGCGGATGCATGTAGATAGCCCGTACGACGGCCAGGTAGTAGCCGAGGCTGACGACGGTTGCCACCGCGGCGACGATCAGGAGCCAGGTCCAGCCCGCCTCGTACGCGGCCGAGAAGACGTAGACCTTGCCAACGAAACCACCGGTGAGCGGGAAACCGGCGAATGAGAGCATGAAGATCCAGAGCGCGATACCGAGCAGAGGACGCTCCCAACCGAACCCGGCCAGGTTCTCGAGCGTCGTCGCCTCGCCGAGATCGCGCTCGCGCACCGCCACAATCGCAAAGGAGCCGATCGAAGCCGCGCTGTACGGAATCAGATAGAAAAGCAGCGCCCGGTCGCCGAGCGGATTGGCCGCTGTGACTGCGAGTAGCAGGAAGCCCGCGTGCGAGATGGAGGAGTAGGCGAGCATGCGCTTGAGGTCGCGTTGTGCCAAGGCCGCGAGGTTGCCGACCGCAAGCGAGGCGACCGCGAGTACTGCCGCCGCCGCCGTCCAGAGGTGCTCCTGGGCGGGGAAGGAGACGACGAGAAGGCGCAACGCCACGACCAGCGCGACCGCCTTGGTCGCTCCGGCCATGAAGCCCGAGACCGGTGTAGACGCACCCTGGTACACATCGGGCGTCCACATGTGGAAGGGCGCCGCCGAAGCCTTGAAGGCGAATCCGGCCAGGATCAGGGCCAGTCCGGTGACGAGCAGCAGGTTCCCGCCCGCGACCTTGCCGGCGATCTGCGTGAAGTTCAGCGTCCCCGTCGCGCCGTAGACGAGCGCCGAGCCGAAGACGAGAATCGCCGAGCTGAAGCCGCCCACGATCAGGTACTTGAAGCCCGCTTCGACCGCCTCGGGGCGCTCGCGTTCCAGGGCGCAGAGCACATACAGCGAGATCGAGAACCATTCCAAGCCCAGGAAGAGCGTCAGCAGGTTCGCGGCCTGGGCGAAGAAGATCATGCCGCCGCCCGCCGCGGCGAGAAGTGCGAAACGCTCGCCGACACGATCGGGCGCCGCCCGCTCGCCCCAGAAGACGAGCGCCGTCAAGAGGCCGGAGCCGGCCACCACCATCGCCGCCAGTGCCCCGTAGCGATCGCGGAAGAGCGAGTTCGCGACGACCGACCGAGCATGGCCGCCCCGGTCGTAGAGCAGCGCCGCTGCGGCGAACGCCGAGCCGTACCCGATCACGCAAACGGCCCAGGCTACCCGCTTGCGGAAGCGCTCGGGAACGAGCACCGCGGTCAGCAGCGAGATGATCGTAGCGGCGACGAGCGCGAGCGATGGCGCCAGCGTCAGCCAGTCGATCGGTGGTGTCTTGATCACGGAGCCGCTCCCGTATTGGTCGTGCTGCTGCTCGAAGCGGACTGGGACTTCGAGACGCAGTAGAGCCCGACCTGGGCGCCCGGCGGCGGACTCTGCGTCGATATCGTCTGAGTCTGGCTCAAACAGGCCCATGAGCGCCTGCTGATTCCCGTCGGCCAGACCGACAGCGCAAGCATTGCGACGAGCAGCGAGCCGACGATGCAGAGCTCCGTCGGGCCCAGATCGCGTGCCTCGGCAGACACCGCTTCGCCGACCTCTCTGTGCAGCACCGCCGAAACCAGGCGCAGCATGTACATCGCCGCCAGCACGATCGCGACCAGGCCGACCAGCGCCCAGCCCCAACCCTGCTGGAAGGCGCCGGCCAGGATCAGGAACTCGCCCGCGAACGCTCCCGAGCCCGGGACGGCGAGCGAGATGACAGCGATCGTGACGATCAGGCTGGCGAGGATCGGACGGCCGCGAGCAAAGCCGCCGAGGCGGGCCAGAGCGCCGGAAGAGGCGCGGCTCTCGATCATCCCGGCGAGCAGGAAAAGCGCGGTCGAGACGAGTCCGTGGTTGACCATCTGCAGCACCGAGCCGCTCAGGGCGAGCTCGCCGGCCGAGAAGATGCCCAGACCGATCAGGCTCATCTGCGCCAGGCTCGAATAGGCGACGACGCCGCGGATGTCAGGGGCGCGGAAGGCAAGCAGCGAGCCGTAGATCAGACCGACCGCCGAAACCGCGAGCAGGGGCGCTCTCAGGTCGTGCAGGGGCGCCGGGAACTGAGTCAGGACGATGCGCAGGAAGCCAAACGCGGCCACCTTCGAGATCAGGCCCGAGAGCACAGCGGCAACCTCGGGCGGCGACTCGCGATAGGCATCGGGCAGCCAGCCGTGCAGCGGGAACAGTGGCGCCTTGACGGCGAAGGCGACAACGAAGCCGAGGCAGAGCCAGATGCTGCCGCTGGTCTGAGCGGTGGTCAGGTCGAAGCCGTGCGAGAGCCCATAGACGACGATCGAGACGAGCATCAGCAGCGAGCCCGCCATCGTGTAGGCGACGAACTTGAAGGTCGCAGCGATCCGCCGCTCGCCGCCCCAGACGCCGATCAGAACGTAGAGCGGAATCATCATCGCCTCGAAGGCGACGTAGAAGAGAATCAGGTCCTGGGCGGCGAAGACGCAGACGACCGCCCCGAGAAGGAAGAGCATCAGCCCGAAGTAGGCGTTGGCCCGCTCGCGCCCGGCCCAGAGCGCATAGGCGATCGCCGCCGCCATCACCACGGCCGCCAGGCCCACCAGCCAGAACGAGAAGGTGTAGAGGCCGACGTGGTAGCTGATGCCGAGATCCGAGATCCAGGAGTGCCGCTGCTCAAACTGGATTCGGGCGCTCCCGAATTCGAAACGAGTGGCGCTCGAGATCCAGATACCGAGCTCGCTCAGGGCGATGAAGAGTGCCAACGAACCCACCCACTCCTTGCTTGCCGGCAGAAGGAAAACGGCCAGTGCGCCGGTCAGGGGGAGGACGATGAGCGCGGTCGTGAGCATCAGCGGAAGATGAGGAAGAAGAGGACGACGAGGGACGCTCCGGCGGCGACCAGGAGCACGTAGGTGCGGGCGAGCCCGTTCTGGGCCGCCGCAACGAGGCGGCCGCCGACGCGAGTGCCGGAGCCGATCTCATCGACCGAGCGCTCGATCAGGGGCTTTTCGATCAGAGCTGCGAGCCGGTGCGCGAGCAAGACGGCCGGTCGGTAGAAGAGCAGGTCGTAAGCGCGGTCGAAGTAGAGCTTCTCGACCAGCGCTCGCGGCGCTCTCGGCACCGGCTGACTCCGCGCCGCGTAGATCGTCCAGGCGAGCCAGGCTCCGCTCGAAGCTACGACGAGCGAGACAGCGCTCAGCAGCCACTCTCTCGCCGTCGGAGCGGAGACGAGTGGCGGCGCTACTCGCTCGAGGAAGGTCGAGAAGGGATTCAGGAGCCCGGCGACCTCGAGCCAGCCGCCGC
The DNA here is from genome assembly GCA_050010215.1 of Gaiellaceae bacterium. Lineage (GTDB taxonomy): Bacteria > Actinomycetota > Thermoleophilia > Gaiellales > Gaiellaceae > Fen-549. The sequence goes on from JBEKLL010000023.1 coordinate 5,374, forward strand.
CGAAAGCGAGCAAGGCGAGTACGGCTACCGGCCAGGTCATCCAGCGCGGCCCCTCTCGGCCGGCATGCTTCGTCAAGTGCTGCCGCGCGTACTCGCTTTCCTCACCCGAGAAGACCAGGAAGAGCAGGCGGAAGGAGTAGAGAGCGGTCAACAGCACCCCGGCGAGTCCGGCGGCAAAGAGCACTCTGCCGTAGGCGCCGCTCGAGAAGGCTTCCGCGAGGATGGCGTCCTTCGAGAAGAAACCGGCCAGTGGCGGGAGGCCGGCGAGCGCACCGGTGCCGATCAGCATCGCGATGAACGTGCGCGGCATCCGCTTGCGCAGACCGCCCATCTTGCGCATGTCCTGCTCGCCGCCGAGCGCATGGATGACGACGCCGGCGGCGAGGAAGAGCAGCGCCTTGAAGAAGGCGTGCGTAACCAGGTGGAACATGGCTGCGCCGTAGGCACCGATACCGGCGGCAAGGAACATGTAACCGATCTGCGACATGGTCGAGTAGGCGATCACGCGCTTGATGTCGGTCTGTACGAGCGCGATCGCACCGGCGGCGAGCAACGTCGCGGCGCCGAGGCCGGCGACCGTCTGCTGCACGTGCGGCGCCTGCTCGAAGAGCGGATGGGTGCGCACGATCAGGTAGACGCCGGCCGTCACCATGGTGGCGGCGTGGATCAGAGCGCTGACCGGAGTCGGGCCCTCCATCGCATCGGGGAGCCAGGTGTGAAGCGGGATCTGAGCCGACTTGGCGATCGCGCCGACGAGTAGCCCGGCGGCGATTACGTTGATCAGCCAGCTGTTGGTGCCGAGCGCCGCGGCCTGCGCGAAGACGCCGGCGAAGTCGAGTCTGCCTGTGTGCTGGATCAACAGGAAGAGCGCCAGTGCGATTGCGGCGTCACCGATCGCGTTCATCACGAAGGCCTTCTTGGCGGCGGCGATCGCGCTCGGCTTCTGCTGCCAGAAGCCGATCAAGAGGTACGAAGAGAGGCCGACCAGACCCCAGCCGGCGAGCAGGATGAGGAAGTTGGCCGCCTCGACCAAAAGCAGCATCGAAAAGACGAAGAAGGCGATGTAGGCGAAGTAGCGGCGCTCCTCGTCCTCGCCGTCCATGTAGCCGAGGGAGTAGGCGATGATGAGCGTGCCGACACCCGAGACGACGAGCATCATCACCAGCGAGAGCGGATCGGCCAGCAACGCCAGCTTGATACTCAGCGCATGCGTCTCGAGCCAGCCGAAGGCGGTCGTCACCGTCTCGCGGCGGTCGGCGTGGCGATTCAGCGTGGCGAGGAAGGCAACCAGCGCGGCGAGGAACGAGACGGCGGTCGAGGCCGTGGCGAGATAACCCGAAGCGCGGCGAGGCAGCCTGTTCCCACCGAGCGCGATGGCGAGCACGGCCGCGAGCGGAGTGGCCAGGCAGACCCAGGCGGCGGCGGCGATCACTTGCGCAACCTCGAGAGCCGATCGGCGTCGATCTCGATCTTTCGCCGCGCCATCGCCACCACCAGCCCGAGCCCGACCACGACCTCGGCAGCGGCCACGGCCATCACTGCGAGCGCGAACACCTGGCCGTCGAGCGAGCCGTGCCGGCGCGCGAAGGCGATCAGGACGAGGTTGCCGCCGTTCAGCATCAACTCCAACGCCAGCAGCATGATCAGCGGGTTACGGCGCAGCATCACCCCGGCCGCTCCGATCGCGAAGACGGCGCTGCCGAGCGCGAGGTACCAGGCAATTCCCGGGCCGAGCACTAGGCCGCGCCTCCATTCCGCGCACGGCGTCTCTGCGCACCCAGGATCACTCCGCCGATCGCGGCCACTAGCAGCACGATCGAGATCACCTCGAAGGCGAGCAGGTGGTCGCTCATGAAGAGGCGCCCGATCGAGGACGGATCGCCGAACGAACGCGAGACGTGTTTCACGTGCGCCAGCTGATTGCTGGCCTTGAGCGCGATCACCACGACGAGCTCGGCCAGGAGCGCCGCCGCGGCGACGATGCCGCCCAGCGTCTGCCAGCTCGGGCCGCCCGTCCAGGCGACGTCGAGATTCCAGCCGACATACGCGATCACGAACAGGAACATCACCATCACGGCGCCGGCGTAGATGAGCACCTGCGCGGCGGCGACAAACTCGGCCGACAGGAGCAGATAGAAGACTGCCAGCGAGACCAGGTTCCCGATCAGCGCCAACGCCGCGAAGAGAGCGTTGCGGAGCAATACCACGGCCAGCGCCGAGCCCAGACAGCCCGCCGCAGCCGCGACCCAGCAGATCCAGACGAGGACGTTGCCCGCGCTCAACTGCGCTCCTCGTAGACGGGCCTGGGCGTGTCGTAGAGCGTGGCGTCGGCGACCGGGGTGCGCTTGATCGGCTCGGCCAGCAACATCTCCTTCGTGTAGATCAAGTCGGTCCGCGAGTACTCGCTGAACTCATAGTCGTTACCGAGCGTGATCGCGTCGAAGGGGCAGGCCAGCTCGCAGTAGCCGCAGAGGATGCAGCGGCTGAGGTTTATCTCGTAGATGCGGGCGTAGCGCTCGCCGGCCGAGACGCGGTTCTCGGCGCTGTTCTCGGCCGCCACGACGCGGATGCAGTCGACCGGGCAGGCGGCAGCGCAGAGCGAGCAGCCGACGCACTTCTCGAGCCCGTTTTCATGCCGGTTGAGACGGTGACGGCCGCGAAAACGCGGATAGACGGGTCGTTTGTACTCCGGATACTGCTCGGTAACGGTGCCGCGGAAGATCTTCTTCAGAGTGACTCCGAAACCGCGCACGGTTCCGATCACGGTGGCGCCGATCATCTGAGCACCACGAAGAAAGCGGTCGCGACGGCGTTCACCGTCGCCACCGGCAGAATCACCTTCCAGCCCAGGTCCATCAGCTGGTCGTAACGGAGTCGCGGCAGCGTGGCCCGCGCCCAGATGAAGCAGAAGAGCACAATCGCCAGCTTGAGCAGGAACCAGAGCGGCCCCAGGCGGTGTCCCACCGGGAACAGCCAGCCGCCGAAGAATAGCGTCACCATCAGTGCCGAGATCGTCATCATGTGGATGTACTCGGCGATCTGGTAGAGACCCCAGCGCATGCCCGAGTACTCCGTGTGGAAGCCGGCCACAAGCTCTTGTTCGGCCTCCGGCAGGTCGAAGGGCGCTCGCCCGACCTCCGCCACGCCGGCGACCGTGAAGCAGGCGAAGCCGACAATCTGCGGGACGATGTACCAGATGGTGCGCTGCTGGGCGGCGACGATCCCGGTCAGCGAGAGCGACCTCGCCATCAGCACCACGCCGAGCACCGAAAGCGCCAGCGATACCTCGTAGGAGACGAGCTGAGCGCCGCTGCGCATGGCACCGAGCAGGGCGTACTTCGACTCCGAGACCCAGCCGCCGAGCAGGACGCCGTAGCTCGAGATCGAGCCGATGGCGAAGATCACGATCAGAGAGATGGGGAGGCTCACGACCTGGCCGTCGATCTGGTAGCCGAACAGCACCCAGCCGCCGCCCCAGGGTATGACCGAGAAGGCGAGGAAGGCCATCGTCGCCGAGAGCACCGGGGCGCCCAGGTAGAGGATGGGGTGGATCAGCCGGTCGGGCTGGAACGGCTCCTTGCGCACAAGCTTGATCAGGTCGGCGAAGGGCTGGAAGATCCCGAACGGGCCGGCCCGGTTGGGGCCGAAGCGAAGCTGCAAGCGGCCGAGCAGCTTGCGCTCGATCAGAGTCATGTAGGCGAAGGCGAGTAGCAGGATGAGCAGGACCACGAGTGCTTCGATGGCGCCAATCCACCAGGCTTCGGTCTTTGCCAGGGGCGAGATGGCGCTCAACGCGAACAGGCTCACGGCTGGCTCACCTCCACGCCTCGCGCCAGCTCGCCGCAGTGCTCCGAGGCGATTCTGACGGCGCCCGGTAGAAGAGAGGCGTTTATCCGAGCGCGAAGCCGTACCGAGGTTCCGTTCGAGCGGACGACGACCTCAGTCCCGTCGACGATGCCGCGCCGGTCGGCGTCCTTGGTAGACAACTCGACCTCGGCGGGCGGGCGCTGGAAGGAGAGCTCGGGAACGTACTCGACCTCGGGGCTCGAAAAGAGCGCCCGGTAGCGGATCAGCTCGAGTGGGCCGCCTCGAGCTATCGGCTGCGCCTCTGGAGCGGGCGCCTTTACGGCACTCGCCTCGGTGCGTGGCGGTAGCGGTGCCCGCTCACCGAGCGACGAGAGCGAGATCCTTCCGAGCGCCTTTGCGGACAGCTCCGCGAAAAGCCCGGCCGCGGAAGCCGGCAGCGTCAGTTGAAGGCGCTCGGCCAGCTCGGCGAGCCAGGAAAGCTCCGAGCGAACGGGCGCGGCTGTGGTGCTGCGCAACCGCTGCAGACGGCCCTCGAGGTTGCGCAGCGTCCCCTCGCGTTCGGGATAGCTCGTAGCGGGGAGTACCAGGTCGGCCCATTCGCTGCTGTCGCCGGCGAAGAGAGTCACTGCCACGGTCGTGCGAGCGCGCTCGGCCAGCTCGCGGATCGCGGGATCGCGCGCCGCCGCGTCGCCCGAGACGAAGAGCAGGCCGATCTGTCCAGGCTGGCGATTCTCCTCTCCGGCTGCAGCCCAGGCCTCGGCGACACCGCGCGCATTCGGAGTGGCGGGGAGATGAAAGGCCGCCGATCCGCCCTTCTCATGTAAAGCGAGCGAGTAGGCAAGCTCGGAAAGGTGCGTGCCGCCGGCGCTCCCTCGGCCCGACCAGATGAGAACGGCACGCTCGGCTTCGCGCAGCCGCCGGCCGAGCTCGCTTCCCGTCCCGGCCAGCTCGTGGCAGACCCTGGCCGCCTCGCCCGGGGCTCGCTGGATATCGCCCGAAGGACCGATTCGAGTAACGCGGGCGCCGTTGCGCCGCGCCTGCCTGAGCCAGAGCTCGACCACTGGCGCCCGGTCGAGCACGGGGCACTCCTCGAAGACGACGATCTCCTCGGCGGCTGCGATTGCCGAGATGGGCGCCCGGAAGGGATCGAGTACGTCGAGCGCCTGTTCTGGCAGGACGACTCGGTCCGAGCCGGCGCCCCGGCGTACGATCGTCGCCAGCGCGTAGGCGAGCTCCAGCGTCTCGCTGCCCGAGAGAGCGAGGACGACCTCTCCCTGCGCTCGGCCGATCATCCCGACCAGCTCGTCCAGCGCCTCGTCCCAGCTCAGGTCATCGAGTCCTTCGGCGTGACGCCGGCGCGGCGAGAGCAGGCGTTCCTCCGAGTAGAGGTGGGGATAGCTGAAGCGGCCCTTGTCGCAGAGCCAGCCGCGGTCGATTTCCGGATGGTTGCGGGAGAGGACGCGCTCGACTCGTCCCTCCCGGCTCTGGAGGGTCACATTGCAGCCGACCGAACAAAGCCCGCAAATGCTGGCGACCCTTTCGTACTCCCAGGGGCGTGCCCGAAAGCGGTACTGGGAAGAGGTCAGCGCGCCGACCGGGCAGAGCTCGATCACATTCCCCGAGAAGGGGCACCGGTAGGGCTCGTCCTCGAAGGTGGTTATCAGCGAGAGAGCGCCGCGGTTGACGGCGACCAGCTGCTCGTCCTCGGCGACGTCGCTCGAGAAGCGCGTACACCGGTAGCAGAGGATGCAGCGCTCACGGTCAAGGGCGATCGTGGGCGAGAGCGGGATCGGTTTTTCGTAGCTGCGCTTACGGAAGGTCATGCGCGTCTTGCCGGGGCCGTAGCGAAAGCTCAGGTCCTGCAGCGGGCACTCGCCACCCTTGTCGCAGACTGGGCAGTCGAGCGGATGGTTGAGGAGCAGGAACTCGATCGTGGCGTTCTGACCCTGGGCGGCCTTCTCGGAGCTGCGCGCCGTGTGCACGACCATTCCCTCCTGCGCCGGCGTCGTGCAACCCGTTTGTAGCTTGGGCATGCCCTCGATCTCGACCAGGCACATGCGGCAGGCGCCTACCCCCGAGCCGAGCCGTGGCTCATAGCAGAAGACCGGAATCTCGACCCCGGCCGCCGCGGCGGCCTCGACCAGTCCGGTGCCCTTCGGCACCTGAACCTGGCGCCCGTCGATGGTGATCGTGACCAGCTCGAGCGCGCTCACAGCACCGCCTCCTGCCCGCCGCGACCACGGTAGAGCTCATCCACCGGCGAGCGCACGCCCTCCAGCGAGCTGGAGCCGCCGAAGGGGCAGCCGCCCTGCTCGACGTGCGCCTCGAACTCGGCCCGGAAGTGCTCGACGTAGCTGGCGACGATCATCGCGTCGGAGTCGCCGAGCGGGCAGAGGCACTTGCCGAGCACCCGATCGCAGACGTCCAGGAGCAGATCGAGCTCGGCCCGGTCTGCGCGCCCGTCTTCGAGCTTGCGCAGCAGCAGCTCGATCCAGCGCGTGCCCTCGCGGCAGGGCGTGCACTTGCCGCAGGACTCGTTCATGTAGAACTGGGTGACCCGAAGCGCCAGCTGCACCATGCAGGCGCGCTCGTCGATTGCGATCACCGAGGCGGAGCCGAGGAACGAGCCCGCCTTCTGCAGCGATTCGAAGTCCATCGGCGTGTCGAGCTGATTGGGCGTGAGAATCGGTGTCGAGGAACCACCCGGGATGATTGCCTTGAGCTTGCGTCGCTCCGGAATGCCGCCGCCGCATCCATAAATGAGCTCGCGAAAGGTGGTGCCGTGCGGAAGCTCGTAGTTGCCGCCGCAGACGACGTTGCCCGAAAGCGAGAAGAGCCTCGTACCGGTCGAGTTCTCGACTCCGATTCGAGCGTAGGCGCCGCCGCCGATCTCGATGATCTTGGGCACGGTGGCGATCGTCTCGACGTTGTTGATCAGCGTCGGCGAGGCGTAGAGACCGACGATGGCCGGGAAGGGCGGCTTCGAGCGCGGCTGGCCGCGCTTGCCCTCGAGCGACTCGAGCAGCGCCGTCTCCTCGCCACAGATGTACGCGCCGGCGCCTCGGTGGACGACGATCGGAACGCTTACGAGATCGGCGGCTTCGGCCTCGGCGAGCGCTGCTGAAAACACCTCGTACTCACTCAGGTACTCGCCGCGCAGGTAGACGAAAGCCGTCTCGGCGCCGATAGAAAAGGCGGCGATCTGGATTCCCTCGATCAAACGGTGGGGAACGCGCAGGATGATCTCGCGGTCTTTGAAGGCGCCGGGCTCGGACTCATCGGCGTTGACGACGAGATAAACGGGCCCACCCGCCTTCTCCGGAGAAGGAATGAAGGACGCCTTCTGGCCCATCGGGAAACCGGCGCCGCCGCGGCCGCGGATGCCGGACGCCTTGATCTCGTCGACGATCGCCTCGGGCGCGAGCTCGCGTGCCTTCTCGAGCGAGAGGTAGCCTCCCGCTCGGCGGTACTCCTCGAGCGCGCGCAGGTCACCAGCGGCCGTGCCGGCAAGTACGAGCGAGAGGGGAGCGATCTCAGCCACGGCGAAGCTCCTCGACGATTGCGGGAACGTCCGCGGGCCTCACCGGCTCGCGGTAGCGCTCGTCGATCGAGACGACCGTGCCACTACCGCAGCCGCCCAGGCACTCGGTGCTGCGCAGGGTGATGAGGCCGTCGGGAGTGGTCTCGCCCGCCCTGATCGCGAGTTCGCGCTCGAACGCCTCCAGAACTCGCCCGGCGCCGATCAGGGCGCAGGAGGCGTTCGTGCAGACGTCGATCACGTGCGCGCCGATGGGCGCGAGCTGGAACATGTCGTAAAAGCTCGCGATCGAGCGGCAGTAGGCGGGCGTCGTATCCAGCGCGGCGGCAACCTCCCGCAGTGCCTCCGGCGTGAGATAGCCGTAGTGATCCTGCGCCAGTCGCAGCGCCGGCATCACGGCCGAGCGGCCGTTCGGATAGCGGGCTGCGAGCTCCTGGATCTCATTCCGCAGCTCAGCCATCAGAGCCTTTCGGCGCACGGAAATGCGCGGAACCCTCCACTCCGCGGACGAAACGCGCAGTGTTTCGTCTCAGCCGTCGGAAATGCTCCGCGTTTCCGACGGCCCTCATCTGTCGCAATCTCCCATCAGTGGATCGAGCGAGGCCGAGATGGCAATCAGATCGGCGATCAGATGCCCCTGACACATCGTCGGCGCCGAGGCAACAGTGAGGAAGCTCGGCGCTCTGAAATGCACTCGCCAGGGTCTCGGGCCTCCGTCTGAGACGACGTAGCAGCCCTGCTCGCCGCGCGGCGACTCGATCGTGACGTAGATCTCGCCGGCTGGCACGCGGTAGCCCTCGGTGACGATCTTGAAGTGGTGGATGAGCGACTCCATCGAGGTGTGGAGCTCCTCGCGCGGTGGCAGAACGACCTTGCGATCGTCCGCGATCCAGGGCTCACCCTCCAGCTCGGCGATGCGGTCGAGACATTGCGCGGTGATCCTGATCGACTGGCGCATCTCGTCAATTCGGACGCGCGAGCGATCGTAGGAATCGCCGTGCTCGTAGACGGGCACGTCGAAGTCGACCTGGTTGTAGAAGAGATAGGGCTCGCGTTTGCGCAGATCCCAGTGCACGCCCGAGGCGCGCAGATTCGGGCCCGAGAGCCCCAGGCGAATGGCGTCTTCGGCCGAGATAACGCCAACTCCCTGCGTCCGTATGAGCCAGATCTTGTTCGCCTCGGTCAGTTGCGCGTAGTCTTCGACCGCCTTGGCGAACTGCCTGCAGAAGGCACGCGCGTCGGGTACGAAGCCGGGCGGAACGTCCTCGGCAAGCCCTCCTGCCTGGCAGTAGCGGCCGTGCACGCGAACGCCGGTGACCATCTCGAACAGATCCAGCACCCGCTCGCGCTGATCGAAGCAGTACATGTACATCGCCTGGATGCCGAGCTCGAGGCCCATCGTGCCCATCCAGACCAGGTGCGAGTGGATGCGGTTCAGCTCGGCCAGCGCCGTCCGGATCCAGGTCGCCTTGGCCGGTACCTCGATTTCGAGCAGCTTCTCGATCGCCAGCACGAACAGGAGCTCGTTCTGGAAGCTGGAGAGGTAATCGATCCGGCTCGGGTAGTTGATCGCCTTCCACCAGCTCTTCTGCTCCATGTTCTTCTCGAAGCCGGTGTGCAGGTAGCCGACGACGGCGCGCATGCCCACGATCTCCTCACCGTCGAGATCGACGACCAGCCGCAACACGCCGTGCGTCGACGGATGGTTGGGCCCGAAGTTGACCTCGAGCACGTTCCCTTCCTCGCGCCGAGCGGGATCGACCTGCACCCAGCTCGGCACCGGCGTGGGGATGCGCGTCCCTTCGTAAAGCGCCGGACCGCTGAAGACGGCGTCGCCGGCGATCGCCATCACACTTCCTCCGAGAAGCGCACCGGCTCGCCGCCGATCGGATAGTCCTTGCGCAAGGGATGACCTTCCCAGTCGTCGGGTGTGAGGATGCGCACGAGATTGGGATGGTTCTCGAAGACGATGCCCATCAGGTCGTAGCACTCGCGCTCGAGCCAATCGGCGACCGGCCAGACCGAAACGACGCTGGCGACCGTCTCACCCTCGTCGAGCCAGATCTGCAGGCGGACGCGGGTCGGGTCGTCGCGCAGAGCCAGCAGGTGGTAGCTGACCGAGAAGCGCTTGGGCTTGGACTCCGGAACCAGGTCGAGGCCCAGCGTGTAGGGAACGTTGAGGTCGCGTCCACCGGCCGACCCCCAGGAGCCGGCGGTCTCCCCGCCCCAGCCGAGGTAATCGGTCGCGGCGATGTCGGAGAGGAAGTTGAAGCCGAGCTTGTCGCGGAGATGAAGAGCGGCCTCGCGTAGCCGGTCTCGTTCGACGACGAGCGTGGTTTCGTCGTTCGCCTCGACGGCTCCGATCAGCCCGGGGAGCTGCTCGAAGCCCGTCAACAGTTCTCCTCGCCCATCTCGTAAGCGGGCGGAACCCCGGCCATGACCCGCTCGTGCAGGCGCACGATCCCCTCCATCAGCCCCTCTGGCCGGGGCGGACAGCCCGGCACGTAGATATCGACCGGGACGATCCGGTCAACTCCTTGCAGAATCGCGTAGTTGGCGAACATCCCACCCGAGCTGGCGCAGACGCCCATGGCGATCACCCACTTCGGCACCAGCATCTGGTCGTAGATCTGGCACAGGGGCGGCGCCATCTTGTGCGAGACGCGGCCTGAGACGATCAGAAGGTCGGCCTGGCGCGGCGAGTTGCGGAAAGCCTCCATGCCGAAGCGGGCAAGGTCGTAGCGCGGACCGGTCACGGCCATCATCTCGATCGCGCAGCAGGCCAGTCCGAATGTGTCGGGCCACATCGAGTGCGTCTGTGCCCAGGAGACCGCCTTATCGAGAGTGGTCGCCAGCACCGCCTTCTCGAGTTGGGCGACCTCCTGCTCGAAGGCGCCCGGGCCCCTGCCCTCCATGAGGAGACGCTCTGAGGTAAGTCCGTAGTCGGCGAGGCGCTTGCCGTCGTCTATTCCCACTCCAGCGCTCCCTTGCGCCAGACGTAGACGTAGGCGACCGCAAGCAGCCCGATGAAGACGACCAGCTCGGTGAAGCCGAACCAGGCCAGCTGGTGCAGGACGACGGCGAGCGGGTAGAGGAAGACGATCTCGATATCGAAGAGGATGAAGAGCATCGCCGTCAGGTAGAAGCCGATCGTGAAGCGCTGGTGCTGCGGTGGGCCGGTGGAGACGCCCGACTCGAACGGCAGACCCCTCTGACTGGCCTTCCGCCGTGATCTAGCAGACAACGTAAAACTTATAACGAGCATCAGGCTCGTTATGCCTAGCGCGAATAGGCCGTAGATCAGGAACGGAAGCCAGTTTCTCAGCATTGATGGGCCTTCTCGCTTTAGCCCGGTATAGCTCTCCGGGCTATGTGCTCGGCAACTTAACAGTTTCTGCAGGGCAGTCAGATGGACTGAATTGGCCAGCCGGCCGCCTCGTGGCCAGAGGCGGTCGCGCTGCTACCATGCGGCTCCATGTCGACGGCCGAGACACCTCTTCTAACGCTGACCGAGAGGGCGGCCGCCAAAGTGAAAGCGCTGATGGCGGACGAGCCCGAAGGCGAGGTCGGAGTGCTGCGCGTGGCGATCCACGGAGGCAGCTGCTCCGGTCTCGAGTACGCGCTCGGTTTCGATCAAGAGGCTCTGGAGGGCGATCTGGTGACGGTCCAGCACGGCGTCGAGGTGGTCGTCGATCCCTATAGCGCGCCCTATCTCGAGGGTGCGACCGTCGACCTCGTCAGCGTCCGCGACGAGGAGGGGTTCACTATCGAGAACCCGAACACGCTGCACTCCTCCTGCGGCTGCGGCTCCTCGTTTCGCGCCGAGGGCGAGACCGACGCGGCAACGGACTGCGGCGGCAACTGCGGCTGCTAGTCGGCGCTTCCCCCGGGCCAGACTGCCGGCCGCTCGGGTCTATGAGGCGATTGCCCGCGTGTTCGGCTTTCGCTACTCAATCAGCACAGTGAGGAGCGTTTTTTCGACCACGACGGACGGTATCTTCGAACGACCCCGCGACCAGGCGGTGGAGTGCTTCGTTTCGTTCCGCGCTCGGCGGCGGGCGTATGGAGAAGTGCCCGAGGCGCACGGAACTCCGGCTTGAACAGCCGCCCAGCGTAGGATCTCAGAACCATGTCGAGACCTATCGATCCGATGGCGATCGCGGGCGCCATCGCCGACGTGACCGTCCTCGGTGCCGGGCCGGCGGGACTAGCGGCGGCCTACTACGCAGGGCACCGGCACGCGTCCGTGCGCATCGTCGAGGCGCTCGAGGAAGTGGGAGGACAGCTGATAGCGCTCTACCCGGATAAGCACATGGGCGACGTGGCCGGTTTCCCGGAGGTGTACGCCCGCGAGCTGGCGGCGCGACTGACCGAGCAGGGACTCCGGTTTCAGCCAGAGCTGTGCCTGGCCGAAGAGGCAAGCACGCTCAAGACGGTCGAGCAAGGCGGCGAGGAGCTGATCGAGCTCGGCACCGACGCCGGCAACACCTATCTGACCCGCAGCCTGATCGTCACGACCGGGCACGGCGCCTTCGCCCCGCGCAAGCTCCCGCTTGACGGCATCGACTCGTGGGAGGGCAGAGGCCTGCACTACCTTGTGCGCGAGAAGGCGGAGTTCGCAGGGAAGCGCTGCGTGATCGTGGGCGGCGGCGACTCCGCTCTCGACTGGACGCTGGGGCTGGCCGAGGTGGCCGAGTCGCCGATCGCACTCGTCCATCGGCGGGACAGGTTCCGCGCGCTGGAGTCGTCGTTGGCGCGAGCCCGGGCGCTGGAGAACGAGGGCAGGATGCGAATCCTGACACCCTACGAAGTGCGCGAGATCCACGGCGAGAAATCCATCGAGGCGGTGACGATCGAGAACACCGCCACGGGCGAGCGCGAGCGAGTCTCATGCGAGGCGCTGATCACGTTGCTCGGCTTCTCCTCACACCTGGGCGCGATCGCCGGTTGGGGCCTGGAGCACCACGGCCGCCGGCAGCTCCTCGTCGATCCCGCCACGATGCGCACTTCTCGACCACGCATCTATGCGGCCGGCGACGTCGCCGGCTACGAGGGCAAGATCACCTTGATCACGATCGCGCTCGCCGAGGCCGCGATAGCGGCGAACAACGCCGTTGCCGAGATCCGTGGCGAGAAGGCGCAGCCCGAGTACTCGAGCGAGTAGCCGGCGGCGGTCCGCGCCGTTCGTCAGACTTGGCTGCGATGTCCTCTGACCTCGAGTTCGCCGCGAGCCTGGCCGATCTGGCCGACGGGCTGGCGCTGGCGCGCTTCGGGGCGCTCGACCTGCGCGTCGAGACCAAGCCCGACCTCTCGCCCGTGACCGAGACCGACCGGGCGATCGAGCAGGCGCTACGCAAGCGGATCGCCGAGGAGCGACGCGGCGACGTGGTGCTGGGCGAGGAGGAGGGCTCGAGCGGCGAGGGCGGCCGGCGCTGGATCCTCGATCCGATCGACGGGACGCGCAACTACAGCCGCGACATTCCCGTTTTCGCCACTTTGATCGCGCTGGAGGTTGAGGGAGAGGTCGAGCTGGGGCTGGTTTCGGCGCCGGCGCTGGGGCGCCGCTGGTGGGCCGAGCGCGGTAAGGGCGCCTTCCGTGACGACGGGCAGATCAAGGTTTCGGGAGTGAAGAAGATCGAGGACGCGACCCTTTCAATCGGTTTCGGCCATCGCATGGCGGTCTCGGCTGTTTCACGCCTCGAGGATGCCGTCGTCTCGTTCGAGCTGGGCGAGGGGATAGAACGTCTGGCGCTGCTCGCCGCCCGTGCTTGGCACGCGCGTTCGTTCGGCGATTTCTGGCAGCACGTGCTCGTTGCCGAGGGCGCCGTGGACGTCGCGATCGACCCGGTGGTGAAGATCTGGGACTGCGCGCCGCTGAAGCTGATCGTCGAGGAAGCTGGCGGGAAATTCACCGACATGAGCGGGCGAGCAGTTATCGACGGTGGCAGCGGCGTCTCTACGAACGGCCTGCTCCACGCCGAGGCGCTGAGCGCTCTCGGCGTGGACTAGACCTGTTTCCGCCTACGGCTCGGCGATCGGGCGCCACCAGCCGAAGCGGCGCTCGAGCTTGTCGTCGACCGTCCAAGCCGGTTTTGCCGTGACGGCGGAGTCGAGCCCGTAGAGAGCGGCGAAGACGAGCGCGTAGATGATCCCCTGTGCGATGTCTGTGGAGGCCATCGAATACGGACCGCCGAATCCCTCAGGGATGGCCCAGATAGCCATGCTGAAGAGGAAGCCGATCAGGTAGTTGGTTCGCCTGGCGAACCCGAGCATGAGCGCCAGACCGATGAGTGTCTCGAGCACGATGGTGATGTAGGCGAAGGCGTGCGGGCTCGTCTTGATGAGGTCGGTCCAGAAGTGGAACCACCAGTGGAGCCAACCGGGTTGTCCTGCCGAGCCCTCTGTGAAATCACCTAGGAAGTCACGGACGAAGACGTGGTTCATCTTCACCCCGGCGTCGATCAACCAGATCAGCCCGAAGACGATACGGAGTGCTGCCACGCGTTGAGGGAGATCGAATCTTCGGTTCATTGACCGAAGTTACCCGCAGCTACACAAAGCTCAAACAACGCCTCTCGATCTCCGACGAGGGGGCGACCTGTCTCTGTCCGCACGTCGCGGAAGCCCCAACCTCCTCCCCAAGGCGATCGTAGCCAGGAAACCCGCACGCGTATGAAACGAGATCGTGGTGAAGTCGTGCCAACGGGCGCCGCCATAGCTTGAGGCTCGGACTACTTGGCGCCGAGTTGTTCCTCGGCGCGGTAGCTCGAGCGAACTAGCGGCGCGGAGAAGACGGAACGGAAGCCGAGCTCGCGGCCCAACACGGTGAAGGAGCGGAACTCGTCGGGATGCACCCAACGTTCGATCGGTGCGTGCGCGGGAGTCGGTTGCAGGTACTGGCCGATTGTGACGCTCTCGACGCTGTGCTCGCGCAGGTCGCGCAGGGTCTCAGCGACCTCTTCGTTCGTCTCGCCCAGCCCGATCATCAGGCCGGACTTGGTCGTGACGGAAGAGCCGGCAACCTCTTTCGCCCGTGCGAGCAGTTGCAGCGAGCCGTCGTAGCTCGCTTTCGCGCCACGCATCCTGGCGTGCAGCCGGCGCACGGTCTCGATGTTGTGATTGAAGACCTCGGGCTGCTCGGCGAGCACCATCGCCAGACCTTCCACCTCGAAGCCGGCGAAGTCGGGCGTCAGCACTTCGATCGAGGCGCCGGCAAGGTGCTCCTTGAGCGCCCGGATCGTCGCCGCGAACTGGCCGGCGCCGCGGTCGGGAAGGTCGTCACGGTCGACCGAGGTGACGACGACGTGGCGGAGCTTCATCTCCGCGGCGGCCTCCGCCAGGCGCCTCGGCTCGTCCGGGTCGGGCGGGCCCTGTGGCTTACCCGAGTGGACGTTGCAGTAGCGGCAGGCGCGCGTACAGGTATCGCCGAGTATCTGGAACGCGGCCGTGCCTCTTCCCCAGCACTCACCGACGTTCGGGCAATGCGCTTCCTCGCAGACGGTGTGTAGCTGCTGATCGCGCACGAGCCGGCGCACGTCGCCGTAGAGCGAGTCGGCGCTCGGAGCGCGCACCTTCATCCACTCGGGGCGCCGTGGCCTTCCGGTGACGGGCACGGATTTCCGCATCGAGCCCATGGACTTGCCAGTATGCCCGCATGAGCGTATTCGTCATCGCCGAGCGTGTGAAGGTGCTCGACGCCGAGAAGCTGCAGGAATACCTGGACGCCGTCTCGCCGACGATCGAGAACTTCGGCGGCCGCTACCACGTTGTCAGCGGGCCGGCCGAGGTGCTGGAGGGAGACTGGCGCCCGCCGGCGCTCGTCGTCTTCGAGTTCCCCTCGCATGAGCGGGCGCTCGAGTGGTGGGACTCTGAGGAGTACGCGCCGCTGAAGGCGCTCCGGCGCGAGGTGGCCGTCTACAACATGGTGCTGGCGAAGGGGCTGGAGTAGCTCAGGGTTTTTTCGCTGCCAGCCTGGTGTGAACCGGCTGCGGCCAGAGTCCGGTGCCGCCGTCCGCTTCCGCTGGGAGTGGCTCCAACTCGAGCTCGAACACCTCGGCGAGCGCGGTTGCGGCGAGCGGACGGATCTCCTCTACGCTCACGGGGCGCCCCAGCTCGCTGGCGACGTTGGTGAAGGCGGCGTCCTCGAGTCCGCAGGCGGTGATCCAGTCGCGGAAGGGCGCCGGGTCGAGGTCGACGTTGAGCGCGTAGCCGTGCGTTGTCACCCAGCGGGCGACGCGCACTCCGATCGAAGCGATCTTCCGCGGCCCGCCACTGCCGGCCGCGTTCGACTGCGCCGAACGCTCGCGCCGCTCGCTGCGCTCCAGCCGGACGGCCGCGCTACCAGCACCGTCCTCCCGTCTTCCGCTTCCGAGCGACACGCCGGAGGCGGCGGAGGTAATCCAGACACCCGTCAGCCCTTCGATCCGCTCAGCATCGATGCCGAGCGGCGCCAGCGTCTGGATGATCGCCTGCTCGAGTTTGCGAACGTAGAGCTTCACGTCCTTGCCGTGGCGGCGCAGGTCGAGGATCGGGTAGCAGACGAGTTGCCCGGGTCCGTGGTAGGTGGACCTACCGCCCCGGTCGGTCTCGACCACTTCGACGGCCGTTCCTGCCGGGATGTGCAGCTCGCTCTCGTCGGTTCGGCGCCCGACGGTGATCACGGGCGGGTGTTCGCAGAAGATCACGGTATCGGGCACAGCGCCCTGCGAGACTGCGGCCGCCAGCGAGCGCTGTAGATCCCAGACCGCACGGTACGAGACAGTGCCGAGCTCCATCACGTAGGCGCTTCGAGCCACTAGAGCCTGCCGCCGTGGTCGAGGCCAGCCGCTGCTCCAATTACGGCGAAGCGGATCATCTCGGTGCCCATCTCCTTCTAGGCTAGCGCCCGCTGCTCAGTGCCTGGCGTCGAGAGACTGGTCGGCGCGGGCTCCGACGGCGAGGAAGCGAATGCCCTCGGCGCCGGGCGCGATGTGCCTTCTCGACTCGGGCGTGACAAAGACGTAGCGGCCGGGCTTCAGGTCGATCGTGTCGCCGTCGATCGTCATCGTGGCGCTGCCTCCGAGCACGACATAGAGCTCGTCCTGATTCGTCTTCAGCTCGTCGTGCTCGGGGTAAGCCGTCGTATCTGGCGGCAGCTCGATCTCGTTGACGCCGAAAGACTTGATATCGAGCGCCTTCCTGATCGGCCGTAGAACCCGCAGCCGGGGCTTGAGGTCACGGGCGTCTACGAAGCGATAGCTCATCGTTCCTCCTCTTTTGTTCTCGGGTCAGCTGGCTGGAATGTTCTTCAGCGCTTCGCGGCGGCTGAGCGGGCTCAGCCGGCTCTCGTTCTTGCGCACGTAGCGAACGACCTCGTCCGGGTCGGTGTAGACGAGCGATCGCAGTGCCCAGCCGATTGCCTTGCGAATGAAGAAATCGCGGTCGTGGAGGTTCGCTTCGATACAGGTGAAGAGAAGCTCGCGGTCGGTCTTCTCCTTCAAAGTGACCTGGCAGATGATCGAGCTGCGTCGTTTCCAGAGCGACCGGTCACGGCTCCAGGCGCGCATCGTCACGCGCATCTCGTCGGGGTTGCTGACGAGCAGTGGGCCGAGCCGATGAGTGGCGATGTCGTCGACGAGATCCCACCAGGCGCCCCTTACGATCAGCTCCTCATAGAGTGGCAGAGCCTCGAGCGATTGGAAGGCGCGGTAGCGGCGCACTCCGAGCAGGTGCACGGCACAGGTCAGCTCCTCGCGGTGTCGGGCGCTGCTCCAGAGCTCGCGCACCGTGTCGCGCCAGTCGTCGAAGCTCTCGATCGGAAACTTCGCGGCGGCCCGGGCGACGAGCTTGCGCTGGAGCGGAATGGTCACGCCGAGGCAGGGCAGCTCGCTTTTCAGGTACGCCTGCATCTGCGGCGCCCGCTCGGGATCGGCGAGCTGCTCGAGCTCGTCGCGAATGGCCGATATCAGCGCTTCGCTAGCGGGCATCGGAGCTGCTCGACGCGATCCTCTTCTCGTACTGGATGAGGGGAAAGCCTGCATCGGTCTCTACTTCTCCGATCTTCTCGTAGCCCGCCTTCTCGTAGAAATGCCGGGTACGCAGGTTCCACTCGGGAGTGTCCAGTACGAAACGCTCAGCTTCGGGGAAGACGCCTTCGGCGAAGGCGAGGAGTTCGCCGCCAATCCCCTGGTTCTGGAACTCGGGCTCGATGAAGGCGCGCCCGAACTCGACACTCCCGTCCGGGAGGGGGAAGAGAACGAAGCCGCCGACGATGCGACCCTGCTCGAGCACCTTGAAGTAGCGGCCTTGTCGCATCGCCCCGCGCTGCCAATCGGCGCTGTCGTAGCCGGGCGGGCCACCGGGACAGGGCGCCCCGTAGTTGATGTCGTGATCGAAGGCACGCCGAGAGATCTCGGTTAAAACGCCGGCGTCGTCCGCCGCAGCCGCTTCGATCGCGATTTCGTCGCCCGTCACAGCCGTTCTCAGTAGCGCTCTTCGCCCCAGCTTTCGAGACTGGCGCGAACCTCGGCCATGAACTGAACGGCATAGGCCCCGTCGACGAGGCGATGATCGAAGGAGAGGCAGAGGTTCATCATCGGCCTGATCGAGATGGCGTCGGCGCCCGTCTCGTCGGTGATCACCACCGGGCGCTTCACCAGCGCCTCGGTGTCGAGGATCGCAACCTGAGGCTGGTTGATGATCGGCGTACCGACGATCGAGCCGTGACCGCCGGGATTGGTGATGGTGAAGGTACCGCCCTGAACGTCTTCCGGAACGAGGCGCATGGAGCGGGCACGGTCGCCGATATCCTGGATCGCCCGCGCCATCCCGAGCAGGTTTAGGCCCTCGGCGTTGCGGATGACGGGCACGACCAGGCCCTTCCCGCCCTCGACGGCGACGGCGACGCTCAGGTTGATGTAGCTGTGGGTGACGATCTCCTCGTTGCGGCGGATCTCGGCGTTCAGCCAGGGCCAGTTGCGCAGCGCCTCGACCGTGGCGCGGGCGACAAAGGAGAGATAGGTGAGGCGGACGCCGTGGCGTTGAAGGAAATCCGGCTTGAGGCGTTCGCGAATGGCGACCACTCGCGACATGTCGACCTCGAAGACGGTGGTGGCGTGAGCCGCGGTGTCGAGTGACCGACGCATGTGCTCGGCAATCGAGCGGCGCATCTGCGACATCGCCTCGAGCTGATCACCGATCGGCCCGGCTTGCGCCGGGGGTTTCGGCGCCCGCGCCGGCTGGTCTTCCGCGGCCGCTCCTCCGCTTTCGAGGTGGGCGAGGATGTCTTTCTTGGTAACGCGCCCGCCCAGTCCGCTGCCGGCGATCAGCTCGAGATCAACTGCGTGCTCGGCCGCGATGCGCGCCACGACCGGCGAGACGAAGGCGCGGCTTTGCTCCTGGCTCGATTCCGCTTGCGGCGCAGGGGAGACGGCGACGCTCTCGATCTCGGGCTCGGGGGCGGTCGGCACGGGCTTGCTTGCCGGGATCTCTGCCTCGCCCGCCGGTACGATCAGGGCGATGGTCGTGCCAATCGCGACCGTCTCGCCTTCGAGCTTGACGATTCGCTCGAGGATGCCGTCGACCGGGCTAGGAACCTCGGTGTCGACCTTGTCGGTAGAGATCTCGAGCAGCGGCTCGTCGGCCTTGGTCGTCTGGCCCTCGCGTAGCAGCCACTTGACGATCGTCCCCTCCGAGACCGAGACGCCCATCTGCGGCATCACCACCTCGATGTGAGTCCGGGTCGCCATCAGTACGCGGCCAGCTCCCGTAAAGCCGAGGCGACACCATCGACCTGGGGGATGAAGGCTTTCTCGAGCGGTGGCGAGAAGGGGACGGGCGTGTCGGGCGCGGCAATGCGCCTGATCGGCGCGTCGAGGTGCTCGAAGGCCTCCTCGGCCACCTGGGCCGCGATCTCGGCGCCGAAGCCCGAGGTGCGCGTGTCCTCGTGCAGGACGAGCAGTTTCGAGGTCTTGGCAACGCTTGCGAGCACCGCCTCTTTGTCCCAGGGCTGAAGTGTGCGCAGGTCGATGATCTCGACCGACACGCCCTCGTCGTGAAGCTGGTCGGCCGCCTCGGCGGCGGTGTGGACCATCGCTCCCCAGGTCACGAGCGTGACGTCGCCGCCGGCGCGGTGAATACGCGCCTCGCCGAAGGGAATGGTGTAGCGCTCCTCCGGGACGTCAGCCTTGATGCGGCGGTAGAGGTGCTTGTGCTCGAAGTAGAGCACGGGGTTCGGATCGTCGATGGCGCTCGCCAGCAGTCCCTTGGCATCCTGCGGTGTGGCTGGACAGACGACCTTCAGTCCGGGAACGTGGGTGAAGAAGCTCTCCGGGCTCTGCGAGTGGAAGGGACCGCCCGAGAAGCCGCCGCCGCAGGGAAGCCGTAGGACGAGCGGTACCGCCGTTCCCGCTCGGTAATACTGCTTGGCGGCGACGGTGACCAGGTGATCCCAGGCGCAGGAGACGAAATCGGCAAACTGGAGCTCGGCGACCGGACGCAGTCCCATCAGCGCTGCTCCGGTCGCGCTGCCGGCGATAGCGATCTCCGAGAGCGGCGCGTCGATCACTCGCCAGGGCCCGAACTCCTCGAGGAAGCCGACGGTCACCTTGAAGGCGCCGCCGTAGACGCCCACATCCTCGCCAAGCACGAAGACTCGCTCGTCGCGGCGCATCTCCTGGCGGAGCCCTTCCGAGATCGCCTGCAGGTAGGTCAGCTCAGGCATCAGGTTCTCCCTGGGGCGGCTCGAGCTCGGCGTAGACGCCGTCTTCCAGCTCGGCGGGGTCGGGTAGAGGCGAGCTCTCGGCCCGCCGCTGAGCCTCGATCAGAAGCGTTTTCACGTCGTCTTCTATCTCGCTCAACTCGGTCTCTCCAAGCTCGGCGTTCTCGCTCAGCCAGAGCGCAAAGCGCTTGATCGGGTCGCGCTTAGACCACTCCTCGAAGAGGATGCTCGGTACATAGGAGGCGTCGTCGTGCACCGCGTGGCCCTCCATCCGCAGGGTCACGCACTCGATCAGAGTCGGGCCGCCGCCGGCCCGCGCCTTCTCGATCGCCCGTAGCGCCTCCTCGTAGACGGCAAGGATGTCCGTGCCGTCGACCACGACGCCCTCGAAGCCGTAGCCGGCGGCCCGGTCTGCGAGATGCGCGCAGGCGTACTCGAGCTGAGGCGGTGTCGAGTAGGCGTACTGGTTGTTGTCGCAGATGAACACGACCGGCAGACGGCGGACGCCCGCGAAGTTCATCGCCTCGTGCGCGTCGCCCCGAGCTGCGGCGCCGTCGCCATACCAGCAAACCGAGACGCGCGGCTCGTTGCGAATGCGAAAGGCGAGCCCAAGGCCGACAGCCACCGGCATCATCGCCGGCAGGTGGCTGACCATCGCGATCATGTTCTGCTCTACCAGGGCCAGGTGTACGTTGCCGTCGCGACCGCGGGCGGGTCCGTCTTCCCGGCCCATGTACTGGGCGAAGATGCGCCAGAGCTCGACGCCGCGCGTAACGTGAACTCCCATGTCGCGGTGTAGAGGCGTACCGCCGTCCTCCGGGCGCATCGCCGTCGCCACGCCGACCGAGGTCGCCTCGTTGCCGCGACCCGTGTAGAAGGAGCCCGGGATCTTGCCCTGCTTGTAGAGGATGTGGCCGCGCTCCTCGATTCCGCGGGTGATCAGCATGTTTCGGTACATGCCGAGAAGCTCGGCGCGGCCTAGTCCGAACTCTCCGATCTGAAGCGTTGAGGCGATCGGTTCAACGTCCCGGGCTATGGCCACCTATCCCCTCCATCGTTCGCTTGTCGAAACGGGGGCACGCAGTCTAAACAAGCCGTTCCGAGCTCGTTTCGAAGCGGAGCTGCTCGAGCGGAGTTCCCTGGTAGCATCGCCCACGCCGTGGAGACGATCTTCTCTGCTGATTGGTTGCTTCCGATCGAAGCGAAGCCGATCGAGAACGGCGCCATCGCGATCGAGAACGGCCGCATAACGAGGATCGGACCGAGCGCCGAGATCGGGACCGGGCGGAGCTTCCCGAAGGCCGTGATCATGCCCGGCTTCGTCAACGCCCATGCCCACCTCGAGTACGCGGGCTACACGGGCTTCGGCGACGGGCTCGATTTCGGCGGTTGGATCTCGCTCCACCTCGAGCGAAAGCGGCGTCTCTCCTTCGAGGAGGTCGTCTCGCTGGCGCGACTTGGCGCCGCCGAGTGCCTTGCCTCGGGCATCACGACGGTGCTCGACGCCAGCTATAGCGCCGCCTCGGCACGCGCCTGCGCCGATCTCGGGCTGAAGGCGATCGTCTGCCTGGAGGTGTTCGGGGACGATCCCGACGCTGCGCTGCGCCATTTCGAAGAGTTACGCGAAGTGGCGCTGCCATCGCTCTCCGAGCAGGTGCGGCCGGGAGTGTCGCCGCATGCTCCCTACACCGTCTCGACCGCCGTCTACGCGGCGGTCAGAGAGCTCGGGCTACCGGTCGCCACCCATCTCTCCGAGAGTCGGGCCGAACGAGCCTGGCTCCTGCGCGGCGAAGGGCCGCTGGCAGCTCTCGGTGGTCCTCTCCTGCCGCCGACAGGCGAAACCGGAATCCGAGCGCTCGCCCGTGCGGGCGCGGTCGGCCCGGAGACCGTCGCCGCGCACTGCGTCGACCTCGAACCCGACGAGATCGACCTGCTCGCGTCGCGCGATGTCGCCGTCGCTCACTGCCCGCGCTCGAACGGCTACCTGGGTTGTGGAATCGCGCCGCTCGCCGATCTGCTCGAGGCGGGAGTCCGGGTGGGAATCGGAACCGACAGCCCCGCCTCGACGCCCTCCTTCGATATGTTCGATGAGCTTCGTTTCGCTGTCGCTTGCGCGCGTGCCCGCGAGCGCAGACCGGAGGCGCTGACGGCAGCGAAAGCGCTGGAGTTGGCGACGTTGGGATCGGCACGGGTGCTCGGGCTCGACGGCGAGGTCGGCTCGCTCTCGCCCGGTAAGCGTGCGGATATCGCTATCGTGACGCTTGATGACACATCGCTTCTACCATGGGAAGATCCCGAGGCCGCCGTCGTTCTCGGCGGTAGCCCGGAGCGTGTTCTGCTAACCGTCGTAGACGGCGAGACAAAGTACGAGAAGGGAGAGTTCGAGTGGGACGTTCTTCGCAGCGCAAGCGCGGTCGCCAGAGGTCGAATGCTCGCCGGCGGCAGCGACCGAGCTCGCGCAGCCGGAGCGTAGCCAGGACCCCGGCTCCGACGCGGAGCGGCTACTCCCCGACAATCGAGGGAACGATGTTCTTCATCCGCCTGCGCCGCGGCGCGAAGTGGATCTTCGTCCTGCTCGTGTTCGCGTTCGCTTTCGGCTTCCTCTTCCAGGGCGTCGGCGGCGGCGGCGGCGGCGACATCATCTCGCAGCTGCTCGGCATGCGTGGTGGCAACCCGATCACGTCCGCCGAGCAGAAAGTCAAACAGCATCCGCGCGACACGATCGCCTGGCAGCAGCTCGCAGTGCTTTACGACGGCAAGAACAGGGAGGCGGACGCGATTCGCGCCTACAACGCCATGCTGAAGCTTCATCCGAAAGACACAAGCGGACTCTCGGGCCTGAGCCAGATCTGGGGAAAGGTCGCGGGCGAGCGCTGGAGTGCATACGCAACCGCGCAAGCCGATCTTACGAGCGTGGCCGGTCCGCTCGGGCAGAGCTCCAACCCGCTCGACAAGTGGGTCGGGCAGGATCCTTTGCTGACGCCGTACATCACCTCGCTCACCACGACGGCCAACAGCGCCTACACGGCCTTCCTCAATGCCGCCCGCTCCTGGGAGACAGTGAGCCGACGCTACTTGAACGCGATTCCTGCTTCGAGCGCCATCATGCGAGCGCCGGCCGAGCTTCAGCTGGCGGAAGCGGCTGCCAACGCGGGCGATACGAAGACTGCGATCAAGTCCTACCAGAGCTACCTGCGCCTGGCCCCAAAGAGTCCGTACGCGGCTCAGATTCGGAAACTGCTCGCCCAGCTGCAAAAATCCGGGGCCAACGGATAGAGTGAGCGCGAGCGTGGCGAGCGAGCGAAAAAGGCGGCCGGAATGAACTTCGACATTGTTACCGAGCGGCTCGACGGTGGGGTTTTCGTGATCGGGCTCAGCGGTGAGGTCGATCTCTACACCGCGCCGGAGTTCAAGCAGCAGCTGCTCGACGCCGTCGCCGAAGGTGCCAGGCACGTGGTCGTCGATCTCACCGAGACCACCTTCATCGACTCGACCACGCTTGGCGTGCTCGTGGGCGGTGTCAGGCGTCTGCGCGAGAAGGACGGCGATCTGTCGCTCGTCTGCAGCGACCGCAACATCACCAAGATCTTCGAGATCACGGGGCTGAATCAGGTCTTTTCGATCGCGCCGAGCCGCACCGAGGCCCTGGCGCGCCTGTCGCCCGGCTGATCAGCCGCCTGGTAGTGCTCAGCGCTTGAACGCGCAGAAGCGCCCGGCCGGATTGAAGCCGAGCTTGGCGTAGAGCGCCTTCGGCCAGTCGTTCTCCTCGGCGAGTAGCCAGACGAGATCGTGGCCGGAGGAGAAGGCCTCGGCGCTGGCGCGCCGGATCACCGAGCTGGCGAGGCCACGATTTCGGTAGTCGGGCAAAGTGCCGACCGACTCGGCCTGGGCGGTCGCGCCACGTGAGAAGAGCTGGCAGGCGCTGACGACCTTTCCGTCGAGCCGGCGCGCGAAGTACCGGCAGTCGATACGTCCCGCTATGAGTAGGTTCTGCTCGGTGAGCTGGCGGACGAGCTCCTGATCATCCGGGTGAAAGACGCGATTCTCTTCCTCCCAGAAGGGGAGCATCTCGTCGATCTCGACCTCCGCCACCAGTGGCAGCGTCTCCTCCTCGACTCGGCCGTTGTGGGTCATCACGAGCAGCGGCTGCGTTTTCCAACCCAGGCTCTTGAACTGTGGCTCGAGGCGCTCGGCGATCTCGGGCGAGTCTGCGTAGATGCGCCGGTGACCGAGCCCGGCGCTACCGAGCACGCGGTCGGCCAGCGAGGCCAACTCGCCGGCGCTGGCCTCGCCGTCCTCGACCCGCAGGTAGTTTCGGTCGTAAACGAGCGGGAGCGACTCGCAGAGGAGTGCCGTTGCCAGACGAGAGGAAAAGATCCGCTCCGAGCAGCGCTCTTCCAGGTAGCGGTTGAAGCCGACGATGCGCTCCAGCTCGCCTCCGGGGCTGTTCATTGTTCATACTCGCGTTCGGGCATACCACTCTTCTACCATCGTGAGAGCCTCTCCCGCCAGACCGGCACGGCCAAGGCGGCCGCTCCGCGGCGCCAGCGACCGCCCGAACCGCTCGACGCACTACCAGTGCGCCTTCGCGACTCGACCGACCGCTGGCATCCACGTATCAACCCCCTCAACCGCGCCCGCCTAACGGGATAGGCTCTTGGAGTGCGCGCGATACAGGTCTCTGTGGTCGGAAGCGGCAGCGAGTGGGATTCGCGGGCCGAGGAAGTCGGGCGCCTGCTTGCGGAGCGCGGCTGCACGGTCGTCACGGGCGGCGGCGCCGAGGTGATGGCCGCCGCCGCGCGAGGAGCGAAACAAGCCGGCGGCCAGACGGTCGGAATCCTGCCCGGCGAGTCGCCGGACGAGGCCAACGAGTGGATCGACTTCGCCGTGGTGACCGGCACCGGGCACGCCCGCAACCTGGCCGTCGCCGCCTCGGGCGATGCGGTGATCGCCGTCGGCGGCAGCTGGGGGACGCTGAGCGAGGTCGCCTTCGCGCGCCGGCTGGGCCGTCCGACGGTACTGCTCGACCCGGGCTTGAAAGTCGAAGGCGAGGGCATCCTGCGCGCCGCCACACCTGACCAGGCGGTCGAGCTGGCGTTGTCGGAGTTGGAGACTTGATTTCGGATGCCAAAGCCAAAGCCCGTGATCTGGAAACGCAGCATCTCGACCCGGGCGCAGCGCGAGCGAGCCTTTGCCCGGCGCTCGCTGGCACGCGAGCGGGCGCTGGCGAAGATGCGGGGGCCTTCTCTGCTCGAGCGGCTGCGGCGCTGGCTCAGGCGTTAGCCAGCATCCGCCCGAGCAGCTTGAGCGCACCGGCCTTGTGCAGCGGCTCGTTCAGGTTGCCGCACTTGGGCGACTGCACGCAGGAGGGGCAGCCCCGTTCGCAGAGGCAGCCTTCGAGCAGGCGCACGGTATCGGCGACCCAGTCCGCGAACACCTCGAAGCCGCGCTCGCTGATGCCGATTCCACCGGCGTGGCCGTCATAGACGAAGATCGTCGGCCGCTCGGTCTGAGCGTGCAGGTTGGTGGAGAGGCCGCCGATGTCCCA
Organism: Gaiellaceae bacterium; assembly: GCA_050010215.1. Taxonomy (GTDB): domain Bacteria; phylum Actinomycetota; class Thermoleophilia; order Gaiellales; family Gaiellaceae; genus Fen-549. Next base: position 30,964 of record JBEKLL010000023.1, read on the forward strand.
GCGGTCGCACATGGCGCGCAGCGGCAGCAGCGCGATCAGGGTGTGCTCGGCGGCGTGCAGGGAGCCGAGCAGAAGCGGTAGCTCCTCGAGTCCCTCGAGCTGCTCGGGAGTGGGGCAGAACCAGATCGCCTCGGTCTCGAACGAGGTGGCCGGTAGTTGTAGCGGCGTGACGTCGAGCGCCCGCTGGGTCTGGATCGAGCGGCGCTGGAAGCCGACGACCTGCTCGGTCACCGAGACGCGGCCGAAGCAGAGCTCCACTCCGAGCCGCGGCTCACGGTTGAGCTGCTCGCGAATCTCCGTCTCGGTCTCGCGCTTGGCCTGGGTGTAGTAGTCACCCGAGAACGGCTCGACGAGGGCGCGTGCCGCCTCCAGGTCGAGCGTCCTGACGAGGTACGCCTCGCCGAGGTGCAGGTAGATCGCTCCCTCGTGGATGGTCGAGAAGGCACGGGCGCTCTCGACCAGTCCCAGCACCGAGCCGGTCTCGGCCTCGATCACGGTAAAGCTCTCGAAGTCGGTCGAGCGCAGCGGCACCCGCGCCGCGGGAAAGTCGCGCCCCTGCCAGACGAAGCCGGCCGCGGTCTTGCGTAGCTCGGGCACCGCGGCGGCTCGCTCGAGCGCCTTAGAGCCGAGCGTGTCGGCGTCCTCCGGGCCGATCGGCGCCTCGTAGGCGGCCGCGCGCAGGTGGCCGTCGAGGATGCGCGGGCTCGAGTGGTCGAGGATGGCCGCCTCGACGCGGCGCCCGATCAGCGCCTCGGGGTCGCGCATGAAGAACTGGTCGAGCGCGTCCTCGCTGGCGATCATCACGGCCAGTCCGTGCTCGCGGCGCCCCGCGCGACCCCACTGCTGCCTGAGACTGGCGACGGTGCCGGGGAAGCCGACCGAGATCGCGCAGTCGAGCGTACCGACGTCGATTCCCAGCTCGAGCGCGTCGGTGGCGGTGACCGCCAGCAGCTCGCCTTCGACCAGGCGCCGCTCGATCTCGCGCCGCTGCTCGGGCGTGTAGCCGGCCCGGTAGGGCGCGATCCGGGCCGCCAGCTCCGAGGGGAGGCGGTCGCTGGCGAAGCGGTGGATCAGCTCGACCGCTTTTCGGCTCTTGGCGAAGCAGATCGTCCTTTGCTCTCGCTCGACCAGCGAGGCGAGCAGCTTCGAGGCCTCGGCGAGCGCGCTGGCGCGCAGTCCCAGCTCGGGGTCGATCAGCTCGGGGTTCCAGAGCGCGAGCGTGCGCTCGGGTCGCGGGGCGCCGTCCTCCGCCACGACCTCGACCTCGAGACCGGTGAGCTCGCCCGCCAGCTCGCCGGGGTTGGCGATCGTCGCCGAGGCGAGCAGGAACTGCGGCTTCGAGCCGTAGATCCGCGCCAACCGGCGCAGTCTCCGCAGCACGTTGGCCACGTGCGAGCCGAAGACGCCGCGGTAGACGTGCGCCTCGTCCACGACCACGAAGCGCAGGTTGGCGAGCATGTCGCCCCAGCGATCGTGATGGGGCAGGACACCGACGTGGAGCATGTCGGGGTTGGAGAGGATCACGTTCGCCCACTTGCGGATCTGCCAGCGCTGCTCGCTGGGCGTGTCGCCGTCGTAGATCGCCGTCCGCACCTTGGGGACGTGCAGTGCCGCCAGCGCACGGGCCTGGTCCTGCGCGAGCGCCTTGGTCGGATAGAGGTAGAGCGCCCGCTGCTTGGGCTCGCGGGCGAGCGCGTCTAGCACCGGCAGGTTGAAGGCGAGCGTCTTGCCACTGGCAGTGCCGGTGGTGACGATCAGGTGCGACCCGGCCTGGGCCAGCCGCCAGGCCTCGCTCTGATGGGAGTAGAGAGAGCTCACTCCGAGCCCGATCAGCGCCTGGCGAAGTCGCGACTCCAGCTCATCCGGGATCGGATCGAGGGCCGCCTTCCGAGCCGCTTCCTCGCCGCGATAGGCCAGCTCCTCGCCGTTCAGGAGCCGGTCCCAGTCGTTTCTATGGTCGCGCGAGTTCAGGTTCTCGGCCGAGCCGTTTCACCCCCAGGGCGATGGTACCCTGTGCCCACCGGGGTGCCCCCGTGGGGGCTGAGAGCAAACCCGCCGAACCTGCTCTGGGTAATGCCAGCGAAGGGAGGAGTTGTTGGAACCGACCTCGAGACGAAGCGCTCCGCCGCCCGAGCGCTCTCGGCGGTGCGAATCTGTTACGAGGTTGGCGCACTCTAGGGCACCTTTCGTCTCCGCCGGCCGGTACCGTTTCACGACCCCGCGGGTGGGTGGTCTATTTGAGCGCGGAGCGAAACGAAGTACTCCATCGCCTGACCGCGCTCGGCACGCACGCTGTCGTGTCCTCGGTCTCGCCCGTGGCCTCCAGCCACGAACGAGACGCTGCGTCCTTGCATCGCACGCGCCGATCGCACCCAGTCGACGGGTCTTCATTCCGCTCCGCGCTCACGGGCGGGGGCGGCGAAACGTGGTGCCCTTACACACCCCGGTCGACGGGTCTTCATTCCTCTCCGCGCTCACGGGCGGGGGGCGGCGAAACGTGGTGCCCCCAACGTACCGAGTCGACGGGTGACGGGAGCTCGAAAGTGATTCCGCGATGCCTGACGATCGCCGGCTCCGATTCGGGCGGAGGGGCGGGGATCCAGGCCGACCTGAAGGCTTTCGCCGCCGCCGGCTGCTACGGGATGAGCGCGATCGTCGCCCTTACGGCGCAGAACACGGTCGGTGTCACGGCCGTGCACGAGGCGCCGGCGGAGTTCGTGCTGGCCGAGCTGGACGCCGTCTTCTCTGATCTCGGTGTGGATGCCGCGAAGACGGGGATGTTCTTCTCGCGCGCGATCATCGACACCGTCGCCGGTTTCCTCGCCGCGCACCGCGTTCCGCTCGTCGTCGACCCGGTGATGGTCGCCACCTCGGGAGCTCGGCTGCTACAGCCCGAGGCGGTACGGGCGCTGGTGAGCGAGCTACTGCCGCTGGCGGCAGTGGTAACTCCCAATCTCGACGAGGCGGTTGTGCTGGCGGGGCGGCCGGGATCGAGGAGAGAGCTGGCGGAGCGCATCCAGGCGCTGGGCCCGGCCGCCGTCATCGTCACCGGCGGGCATGGCGAGGAGCCGATCGATCACCTCTTCGACGGGCGCGAGCACTTCGAGATTCCCGTCCCCCGGCATTCGAAGCTCGCCACGCACGGCGCCGGCTGCACGCACTCGGCGACACTGGCGGCTCTACTGGCAAAGGGGATGCCGCTGCGCGAAGCGGCCGAACAGGCGGCGCGGGTCGCCGCGCAAGCGGTTGCGAACGGACTCGATTGGCTCGGGGCCGGCGAAGGGCCGGTGGACGTACTGGGACTGGAGGTTGCGAGATGAGCGTTTCGCCTGGAGCGAGCCTGCGCCTGATCCGCGAGCGGCGCCCGCTCATCCACCAGATCACAAACTACGTCGTCATGAACGAGACAGCGAATGCGACCCTCGCGCTCGGCGCCCTGCCCGTAATGGCGCACGCACCCGAGGAAGTCGAGGAGATGGCTTCCGCGGCCGCCGCGCTGGTTCTCAATATCGGCACCCTCTCGGCGCCCTGGATCGAGTCGATGATCCTGGCCGGGAAGGCGGCGAACGCTGCCGGCGTGCCGGTAGTACTCGACCCGGTCGGTGCCGGTGCGACGCGCTACCGGACTGACACCGCCGAGCGGATCATCCGCGAAGTCCGCGTCGCGATCGTGCGCGGGAACGCGGGCGAGATCGCCACCCTGGCCGGGCAGGAGGGGGAAGTTCGCGGCGTCGACTCGATCGCTGTCGGCGTGCCGGTCTGGGAGATCGCGAAATCGGCTGCGCGCCTGTTTGGCTGCGTCATCGCGGTAACCGGCGCCGTCGATCGCGTCTCGGATGGAGAGGACACGCTGAGCGTGGCAAACGGGCATAAGCTGCTCGGCGTCGTCACCGGCACCGGCTGCATGGCGACCGC
>JBEKLL010000024.1:0-33991 GCA_050010215.1 Gaiellaceae bacterium
TAGGAGTCTGGGCCGTGTCTCAGTCCCAGTGTGGCTGATCGTCCTCTCAGACCAGCTACGGATCGTCGCCTTGGTGGGCCGTTACCCCGCCAACAAGCTAATCCGCCGCGGGCTCATCCTCGGCCAGAGGCCGAAGCTACCTTTTCCGTCCGCTTCGAGAAGCAGACGGGACATCCGGTATTAATCCGGGTTTCCCCGGGCTATCCCGGTGCCGAGGGCAGATTACCCACGTGTTACTCACCCGTTCGCCGCTTTCCCCCGGCCCGAAGGCCAGGTTCTCGCTCGACTTGCATGTGTTAAGCGCGCCGCCAGCGTTCGTCCTGAGCCAGGATCAAACTCTCCGTGAAGATCGGTCGCATGGTCAACCCGGTATTCGGGCTCCCACGCAAACTGATTCTCCTTCGAGCTTGAAGCTCAAAGTGTCTCCCCTTCGAAAAGGGTAGACGGGTTCTTATCTAAGCCTCGCGGCCAAGCAACAGCCGGGCCGAGAGGTCTCGACGTAAACGCACGCTGTTGAGTTTTCAAAGACCGCGTCGCCGTTTGGCGACCGTAAAAAAGCCTCCGACTCGCGCCAGAGGCCCATGTCATCGCCGGCTGAGTATAGCCGATGCGCTAGCTGGGCTCCGGTTTGAGTTCTTGCAGCTTCAAATCCCGCCCTCGGACGGTTAGGTAATGGTAGCACCGAGGTATCGCCTGTCAAGGCGGCGGCACTACTAGAAAGTCCTGCTAAATAGCATTTTCTAGTGGGTTCGGAAGCGAACGTAACGGCGCTTTCCGGCCTGTACCAACGCGCCCTCTAGACGATCACGCGGGAGATCGAGCTCCTTGACAACCTCACCGTTCAGCTTGACGCCTCCCTGAGCAACCATTCGCCGCGCCGCGCTCGTGGAGGCTAGACCTAGCGAATCGACGAGAAGTGCGGGCAGATGAAGCGGATCTCCGGGTGGTAGTGCTGCTTCTTCCAGGCTTTCGGGCGCCTCCTTCTCGCGAACGACGCGGGTGAAGTGCTCCTCGGCGGCGCGCGCAGCCTCCTCCCCATGCGAGCGACGAACGATGAAGCGCGCCAGCTCGAGCTTCTGCTCCATCGGCTCTCCCGGCGGTGGCTCGCGCTCGGCGATCAGCTCCCACCACTGTGCGAGCAGGTCGTCGGGGATACGCATGGTACGGCCGAACTGCTCCTCGGATGCCGCCAAAAGCGGGATGTTGTTGCCAACCGAGGAACTCATCTTCTCGCCGTCCCAGGCAACGAGAATCGGCGTCGTCAGGATCACCTGGGGTTCGATCCCGTAAGACTCCATGATCTCCCGACCGGCGAGCAGGTTGTAGAGCTGGTCGGTACCTCCGAGCTCGACATCGGCCTTCACCGCCACCGAGTCGTAGGCCTGCATGAGCGGGTAGAGGAGCTCGGATACCGAGATCGCCTCGTGCGCGGCAAAGCGCTTGGCAAAGTCGTCGCGCTCCAGGATGCGGGCGACGGTGATGGTACGGGCAAGGCGTACGACCTCGGCGTAGCTGAGCTTCGACAGCCACTCACCGTTCCGGCGCACCTCGGTACGGTCGCGGTCGAGAATGACCATGGCCTGCTCAAGGTAGGTCTCGGCGTTGCGCTCGATCTCCTCGTCGCTCAAGATGGGCCGCTCATCCGAGCGACCCGATGGGTCTCCGATCCTGGTCGTGTAGTCGCCGATGATGAGCACGCCTATGTGCCCGGCGTTCTGGAAGGCCCGCATCCGCTGCAGTGGGATCGCTCGACCGACATGGATGTCGGGGGAGGTGACGTCGATCCCGAGCTTGACCCGCAGCGGACGCCCGAGCGCAAGCTTGCGCTCGAGACCGCCCTCCGGCAAGACTTCGACGGCATTACGAACAAGGCTCGAGATCTCTTCTCGTCCGGGCATCGCTGCCGATTCTAAGGCCACTGCCCGAGAGACGCGTGAGACGACCCTACTCCGGTAAAATGCCGCCCCGTGCTTCTCGCTCGCAGAGGTCGCTTCGGCCGAAAGCGGTCGGCCAAGCCAAGGCGGCGGATTCGTAAGCTGAGACTCCTCGCGTTTGTCGGCTTGCTCGGCCTGCTCGCTTTTGTCTCCTTTTGCTTCGGCTTCGTTCAGGCAATCGGAGACAGCCTCGGCCAACTGAAACCCGCGACCCAGCAGAGCCTCGAGGTCGACGGCCGCATCCTCGCGCGAGACGGCCACACCGTTCTCGCCGTGCTTCGCGGCTCCGAGGCGCGCAAGATCGACAGCTCCAGCCAGATCAACTGGACGATGAAGCACGCAATCGTCGACATCGAAGATCGGCGCTTTTTCCAGCACCGCGGTATCGACCCGCGCGGCATGCTCCGCGCTGCCTGGACCGACCTCGTGCACGGGAAGATCATCGAGGGCGGCTCAACAATCACGCAGCAGTTCGTCAAGAACACCGACCGTCAGAACCAACGCACGATTGCGCGCAAGCTGCGCGAGGCGGCACTCGCCTGGCAGCTCGAGCAGCGCTGGTCGAAGGACGAGATCTTGACCGCGTACCTGAACACGATCTACTTCGGGAACGGGGCGTACGGCATAGAGCGAGCGGCACGTACCTACTTCGGCTGCACGGCCGCTCAGCTGACTCTCCCGGAGGCGGCACTGCTCGCGGGCATCCCCCGAGACCCGAGTCTCTACGACCCGTTCCGGAACCCGAAGTCGGCCAGAGCAAGGCGCGCGCTCGTTCTCCAGAAGATGGTCCAGCAAGGCGATATCACGCGCGGCGACGCCCGTCGCGCGAACCGAGCGCCCCTCCCCCGCGTCAATCAAGGCGAGCGCATCAGCGGCTGGGAGCGAGTACCGTTCTTCACCGACTATGTCAAGGATCTGCTGATCCGTCACCTCGGCACAGGAGAGGTCTACGGCGGCGGGCTCGAAGTAACGACTTCGATCGACTTGGGGCTGCAGAAGCTGGCGCAGAAAGCGGTCGAGCAGTGGTTGCCCGACCCACTCGGCCCGTCGGCGGCGCTGGTCGCCATCGACCCGCGCGACGGCGAGATCCTGGCGATGGTCGGAGGTCGTAACTACAAAACCAGCCAGTTCAACCTGGCTACTCAGTCGCAGCGCCAGGCCGGCTCCTCCTTCAAGCCCTTCGTGCTCGCAGCCGCGCTCACGGAGGGAATCTCACCGAGCTCCGTGCTGACCTCGAAACCGCTCTATCTGTCGCTCGGTGATCGCTTCTGGTCTGTCTCGAACGACGAGGATGCCTACCTGGGTCCGATCGATCTGAAAACGGCCACTGCCTACTCGGACAACACCGTCTTCGCGCAGCTCACACAGATCGTCGGCCCGAAAGAGGTGGCCGCCGCGGCGAAGGCACTCGGGATCCAGAGCTCGCTCGCGCCATATCTGTCGATCGGCCTCGGTACCGATCTGGTCAACCCGCTCGAGATGGCTCGCGCCTTTTCGACGCTGGCCGACAACGGAGTACGCGTCGACGGCAAGCTGTTCCCCGGCGAGCCCCGTGCCGTGCTCGGCATTCGCACCGGAATTCGCAAGCTAAAGAACCTGAAGAAGAAGAACAACGCCGTCCTCCCGAACTCGGAGACACCGATTCAGGAGATACCCTCGGACAACGCGGCCATCATCACCTCGATGCTGGAGAACGTGGTCAGCTACGGAACCGGGCGACGGGCGGCCCTTCCCGACCGGGTGGCCGCCGGCAAGACCGGTACGACGGAGAACTACGGCGATGCCTGGTTCGTCGGCTACACGCCTCAGCTAGCGGTCGCTGTCTGGGTCGGCTACCCGAACAAGCTCGTGCCGATGGATCACCTGTTCAATGGTCGACCGGTTATGGGTGGCACCTATCCGGCTTTGATCTGGAAGTCGTTCATGGAGAGCGCCTTCCCGTACCTCGAGAAGACAGATCCAAGCGGTAACTGGCAACCCCAGTACTTCCCGAATCCCTCCTACCCCTACTCGGTCTCGAAGCAGGTCGTCTGGCGTAACAACGTTCTCATGCTCGACAACGGCAACTGCCACAACTCCTTCTCGCTCGAGTACTTCAGCGGCTTCGGTCCGACGAGCATCGCTCCCTGCAAGCCCAACGAGGTCGAGGTACCGGACGTGCGCGGAATGAAGCTGGACAAGGCGGAAGCGCGGCTGGCCCTGCAACCGCTCAACGCCGAGGTGCTCTACAAGCCGGCCGAGCCTCTACAGCGACCGAATGTCGTGATCGACCAGGTGCCGAGGAAGGGTACGCTCTCCTCCTACGACAACGTCATTTTGGTGCTCGCGAAACCGGTCAACGGGCTCGTGCCCGACGTCGTCGGGTTGACACTGCCGGAGGCGCGCGCGAAGCTCAGATCGCTCGGCCTGCGGCTTCAGGCCGGCGCCTTCGTCCAGGGCAGCCCCGGGCGCGTCATCGCCCAGCGGCCACGGAGCGGCGGAGCAGCGAAGCCCGGAATGATCGTCAGCCTCGTTATCGGCCACGGCTGAGATAGGGAGAGTCTGCAACGCAGAGGCGCCAGGGCCGTTCTCGGGCTTGCGAGATTCCAATGCGCGGACAGCGAGCTATCTCGGGCTCGAAGTCGCGCGCCAGCAGCTCGAAGGGCGGCCGGTCGAGCGCCAGGCCGTCGTGCTCGCCGCCGACAGCCAGCGCCTGGCAAACCCGGCCCGGCCCGGCGCAGAGCATGCGCAGATCTTCGCTACCGCGCCGGGCGCTCATTTGCTCGATGCCGTGCGTCGGCTCCAGCGCCCGCACCAGTAAGGCGCTCGCCTCTCCAGGCGGTGAGCAGACGAAGTTGAGGCACCAGTGGATGCCGTAGGAGCGATAGACGTAGGCGTGACCCGGAGGGCCGAACATCGAGGCGTTTCTCCTTGTCGGCCCGCGGAAACTGTGACTGGCCGGGTCGCTTTCGTCGTAGATCTCGAGCTCGACGAGGAATCCTCCCACTCCGTCGACGAGTAGCGTGGCGCCGAGCAGCGCCTCGCCCAGCTCCGCCGCGCTCCGGACGAAGAAATCCCGCGACAGCCGCGGAGCGCCGGCCGAGTCTGTCATCCCCTAGAAGAGGTGCTGATCGTCGCCGCTTCTGGTCGTCTGCTCGAGCAGTTCGCCCGCCTTCTGGCCCAGCTCGTTGAGATCGACGCCGGACTCCGCCTTGATCGAGCGGGAAAGCAGAGGACCGATCCGGTCGGCGTCCTCGGCCAAACGCTCGACTAGCGCGAGCGCTTCGTCGAGAAGCGAGGCCGAGGCCGTGACGTTCTCGCCCATGTCGTCGAGAATCGTTCGCTCGGTGCGCGAGGCCACCAGGGGCTCGGCGATTCCCTCCACCCAGACGCGGGTGCGCCTGCCACCGCCCCGGTCCTCGCCGAGAATCGGCTCGAGCGCATAGATCCGGTCGGAGCGCACGTATTTTCCGAAGCCGAGGAAGACCATCTGCGACGCGTGATCGCTCACGGCGTCACTTTAACGCGCAAAAGCGCTCGACCGGTAGCACGTCGAGCGAGCGACTTGCTCGGGATCACAGCTTCTTGCAGCTCGACGCGTTCGCTCCGGGTGCGGTTCTCTCGCTGCCGGCGCTGGCATTCTTTCCCCTAACCGTGTCCAAAGACCGCTTGGAGCAGGCGTTTCCGCATCACCAGCGGGGGCCCGAAACGCAGTCCGGCTTAGGGGGACGCCACGCCGCGGCGCGGCGACGGAGCCGGCCGTGAGCCAAGCGACTCTCCGCCTGCGGACGAAGCTCCTCTTCTCCTCGAGCAGCCTCGGTAGTCAGGCTCTGATCGAGAGCCGTGGCATCTGGTTGCTCTACTTCTACGCCCCGCCTGCGCACGGAAAGACGGCTCCCTTGCTGGGGATCGCCGTCGCCGGGGCGGTCCTGACCGCGGTCCCGATCGTCGCCGCCTTCGCCGACCCCGTCATCGGCTACTGGAGCGACCGCACTTCCTCGAGGCTGGGCCGGAGACTGCCGTTCATAGTCGGAGCCACTCCGCTCTGGGCGCTTCTCGCCTTCCTGCTCTTCACGCCCCCAACGTCGGCGGGTACGACCGTCATCGCCGCCTATCTCGGCGGCACCCTGGCCCTCTACTCGCTGGCGAGCATTACCAGCGGCGGCCCCTACGAGTCGCTCCTGCCCGAGATCGCCAAAACGAGCGCCGATCGGGTGAGCGTCAACGGCCTCAAGGTCTACTTCGGCGCAGCGGGCGGAGCAGTCGGGCTGGTCGGGAGTGGCCTCATCGTCGACTACCTGGGCTTCCGGGCGATGGCTCTGACGATGGCGATACTGGCGCTGATCTTCCGCTACGTCGGCGCGGCCGGGGTCTGGAGACATGTCGACCGCGCGCAGCCGCCCGCGAGGATCTCGATGCGCGATGCTGGAAGGGAAACCCTACGGAACCGGTCCTTCCTACTCTACCTGCCGGGGTTCGTGCTCTTCCAGGTCGCGCTGACGATGTCCACGGCCGCTCTTCCCTACTACGTGAAGGCGCTGCTACACGTGCACAAGACGGGCACCTGGGTGGCGGCGCTCACCGCCGTCCTGATAGGAGTGCTCGTGCTCTCGATCCCGACGCAGGCCCGGATCGCGCGGCGGAAGTCGAAGCGCCTGGCTTTTCGGCGCTCGATGCTCGGCGCGATGCTCGTGTTCCCGCTGCTCGCGTTCGTCGGACTAATCCCGCACGTGCCCGCCGCCGCGGAGATAGTGGCGATCATGGCCCTCGCCGGCCTGCCGGTCGCCGGCATCTATCTCTTCCCGGCGACCCTCACCGCCGACATCATCGACTACGACTACTTACGCACCGGCATGCGCCGCGAGGCCACCTACTACCAGCTGCACAGCTTCGTCGAGCAGATCACCACGTCGCTGGCGCCGGCCTTCCTCGCCGGTCTGCTCATCCTCGGCGACACGGCCTCCAACCCGCTCGGCGTCCGTCTGGTCGGGCCGGCTGCGGGCCTGCTCGTCCTGATCGGCTACCTGGTCTTTCGCCGTTACGACCTCTCCGACGACGTGCTCGCTGCTCCACCTGCAGATATCCGCTCGTAGGATCAGCCGCGCCGGGCGGCGCGCAGGCTGCGCACCATCCAGCCGTTGAAGCGAAAGAGAGCGCCGAGCCCCGACAGCGAGATGCTCGGGATCGCGTGGTGGAGCGTCGAGGTGACGGTGAGGCTGACTTGGGTGTTCGTGGCTCTACGGGCGAGATCGCGGGTCTCGAAGAGCGGAAAGTACTTGTCGTGTGGAGCCGAGGCGATGTAGACGGGCGCGATCAGCCTGCGAGCCTCGTGAATCGGCGACAGGCGCGCGACATCGGCGCGCATCGACGGCGAGAGAGCGGCGTAGAGGCGGTCGAAACGCCGTGAGTCGCGGTTGGCCAGCAGCTTCACGAGCGGCCTCATGCTCGGCGTGACCTTCCCGATCGGAAGCTTGCGGAAGAGCGCCAGCGGATCGAAGGTGTTCTCGCCGAGTCGCAGCAGCCTGGCCAGGACTGTGTCGCGGTCGCGGCTGGGTGGAAGCGCGGCCACCAGCGAGCGCGCGATCACGAGCCCGAGGAAGGGTTTTGCCTGGTAGGGAACGAGGTGCCCGTCTTCGAGGTAGTTGCCGGTGGTCGCCAGCCGGATCATGTCGGCGAGATCGGTGTAGGGAGCGATTCCGGACACGACGCTGATCCGGCCGGCGAGACTCGGGCTCTCGGCGGCAAGGAGCGAGAGCGTCGTCCCGTTCGACACCCCGACGAGCGCCGCCCGCCCGTGACGGACATCCGGCTGGTCGACCGCCGCACGGATCACCGCGATCGTGCCCGAGAGGGTCTTCCTCGTGATCTCCCCCTTTCTCAGCCCCGGCGGATCGGGAACGAAGACGATGAAGCCCACGCGCGCCAGCCCGTTTGCCAGGCGCTCGACGTCCGGGTGGTGACGGCCGCGGGCCGTGACGCCGTTCACGAACACGATCGCAGGCCAACGACTGCCCTTCCCCGGCCGAGCTACCGTCGTCGGTACGCCGGCCACGAGCTCATCCTCGACACGCGGCTTGTCGGTCAGCACTCGTACCGTCCAGGCAAGCACGGGGAGCTTCGACGTCGTCGAGAGAACGGCGACGGCTCGAAACTCAGCTTCGACCCAAGAGCGCTCGACCAAGACGAAGATCGCGAGCGCGACAACCAGTACGGAAAGAACCGTGCGAGCCGGATGCAAGGCCCGCAACCGGCGGGCGAATACGGCGCCAGCCCCTTCATCGTCGATCTCACGCGGCCGTTCTGAGTTCATGGCTCGAACGAACCGGAATCGGAAAGGTGCGCTTGGATGATGCGAGCGCGATCATTGGCTATCCGCCCAATATATGCCCGCTTTCGCCCAACACGATGAGCGCTGAAGGTTCTAGGAGGACGCTTCCGCTATCGCCGCCGCCAGCGTCGCGACGACGCGTTCCTGATCGCCGCCTTCCAGGGCGGTGAAGAACGGCAGCGCCACCGTGCTCCGGCTCAGGTTCTCGGCCTGCGGGCAGAGCCCCTCGGCGAAGCCGAAGCGCTCGCGCATGTAGCGCTGAAGGTGGATGCAGGGCAGGTAGCGACTGGTTGCGACTCCCTCGCGGGTCAGGAAGTCGATCACCTGCTCGCGATCGAGCTGCGGCGCGAGCCTGACCACGTAGACGAACCAGGAGCGTTTGTGCTCGGCATCATCCGGAGCGGCCAGCGCGACTCCGTCCACTCCGTTAAGTAACGCTCGATAGCGCTCGGCGACCTGCGAGCGGAGCTCGATGATGCGGTCGAGCTTCTCGAGCTGCCCGACTCCGAGTGCTGCGCTGAGATCGTCGAGGCGGTAGTTGTAGCCGAGTCGGACATGCTCGAGCCAGGGACCGCCGTCGCCACGGCCCTGGTTCGACAGGCTCTTGATCAGGCGCCACTCCGCTTCGGAGTCGGTGACCACGACTCCGCCTTCGGCGGTCGTCATCTGCTTGTTCGGATAGAAGGCGAAGACTGCCGGCACGCCGTGCCCGCCGACCGGTTTGCCCTTGTACTCGGCCCCGAGCGCCTCGCAGGCGTCGTCGATCAGCGCGAGACCGTGCTTGTCTGCGAGCTTCCTGATCGGATCGAGCTCGCAGGGGTAGCCGAAGATATCGACGGCCACGATTGCCTTCGTCCGAGGCGTAATCGCGGCTTCGAGCGCCTGCGGGTCGATATTCCAGGTCACGGGATCGATGTCGGCGAAGACCGGCGTCGCGCCCTCGTAGAGGAAGCAGTTGGTCGAGGCGGCGAAAGAGAACGGCGTCGTGATGACCTCGTCGCCGGCGCCGATTCCGGCGCTCCTCACGAGCAGGTGTAGTCCACCCGTGCCGCTCGATACGGCCGCCGCGAAGCGGGCGCCCACGCGCTCGGCGATCATCCGCTCGAAGCGCAGGCCCATCGGGCCCAGCGAAAGCCGTCCGGAGCCGATGACTTCGGCCACGAGCTCTTGCTCGCGCTCGTCCAGGTAGGGAAGCGAGAGCGGAATCTGTCGTTGATCGCCGCCTGACGGCGAACCGGTCACGCCTTGGCCCGAACGGGAGTGACGTGCTCCAGCCAGCGCGACCAGCGCTCGTCGCGCCCTTGCACGACGTCGAGATAGGCGCGCTGGAGAGCCAGCGTCACGGGACCCGGATCGCCGATCAGATAGTCGTCGACCTCGCGCACCGGCGTCACCTCGGCGGCGGTGCCGCTCATGAACACCTCGTCGGCGAGGTAGAGATCGGCGCGAACGAGGTTCTCGATCTTCACCTCGTAGCCGAGCGAGCTGGCGATCTCCAACAGCGAGCTTCTCGTGATCCCGTGCAGGATCCCGGTCTCGAGCGGCGGCGTGTAGATGACGCCGTCCTTGACCACGAAGATGTTCTCGCCCGAGCAGTCGGCGACGTAGCCCTTCTCGGTGAGCAGGATCGTCTCCTCGTATCCGCCCAGTGCGGCCTCCTGCACGGCCAGCATCGAGTTCAGGTAGATGCCGGTCGCCTTCGCGGCGTGCGGGATCACGTTCGAGGGCATTCGCACCCAGGTCGAGACCTTGGCTCGAATTCCGCGCGTCATGCCCTCCTCGCCGAGATAGGCGCCCCACGGCCAGCACATGATCGCCACATAGACGGGGTTCTCACGCGGTGGCACGCCAAGCGAGCCGTAGCCGTAGAACGCGATCGGGCGCACGTAACAGGACGGCAGCCGACTGATCGCGACCACCTCGAGCGACGCCCTGCGCAGCTCGTCGATCGAGTAGGGGATCTTCATACGGATCAGCCGCGCCGAGTCGTGCAGGCGCTGTAGATGATCGGTGAGGCGAAAGATGGCCGTGCCCTTCGGCGTCTCGTAAGCGCGAATGCCCTCGAAGACCCCGGAGCCGTAGTGGAGGCCGTGAACGCCGACATGGACCGTCGCGTCCGCCCAGTCCACGAGCTCGCCGTTCATCCAGATCTTCTCGGTCGCTTGTAGGTCAGCCATCTCTCTCCTTTCCGTGAATGAAGAGGTTAGCCGCCAGCATCGACAACGTCCAAAAAGCTGGGCGACCAAGACGGGGTCAGATCGCGAGGCGGACAGTCAGGCAGCCGGCTCGGCAGCGGCTTGACTGTCCGCGCGACCGAGAACAGCGAGCGCGGCAGCGGCCTCTTCAGACGTCGCTCGCGCTCGCTTTCAGCGCTTCTATGTTCGCTTCGAGATCGCCGGCAGCTCGAGCGCTAGCCGAGATCGATGAAGCGCGCGTCTACGAAGCCCGCCTTCTCGATGCTCTCCTTCAGCTCCGGCGTCGCCGGCGCATCGATCGACAGAGCCATCAGCGCCGTACCGCCCTGGCGCGTCCGCGATACGGCCATGTTGGCGATGTTGACGCCGGAGGCGCCGAAGATGGTGCCGATCCGGCCGATCTGGCCGGGCACGTCGTCGTAGCGAACGAACGCCATCAGCGGCGACAGCTCGACCTCGAGCTCGTAGCCGAGCGCCCCGACGAGCCAGAGCCGGTGCTCGTTACCGATCGTCGTCCCGCTGACGGCCACCTCGCTGCCGTCTCCGAAGACGCGCACCCGCAGCAGGTTGGTGAAGTCGCGCGAGCGCGGTTTCGACTCCTCGCTGACCTGAATGCCGCGATCTTCGGCGATGACACGGGCGTTGACCCAGTTGACCGGACGCTCCTCCCGCTGCGCGAAGGCGCCGTTCAGGACCGCCAGCGTCAGCAGGCGCGTGTCGTAGCTTGCCATCGTGCCGAAGTAGGAGACCTCGATCTTGTCGGCGCGGCCACCGGCGAGCTCCATCGCCAGGCGCCCGAGCTTGACCGCAAGCGGCAGGTAGGGCCCGAGGATGTCGAGGTCTTCCTCGCGCAGCGACGGGATGTTGACGGCGTTGGTGACGAGGCCGCCCTCGAGCGCCGCCGCAACCTGCTCGGCGACGTCGGTCCCGGCGCGGTCCTGCGCCTCCCCGGTGGAAGCCGCCAGGTGAGGAGTGATGACGATCTCGTCGACGTCGGTTAGCGGGCCCGTGTAGGGCTCCTGGGTGTAGACGTCGAGCGCCGCTCCGGCCACTTTGCCGGACTTGATCGCTGCGATCAGGTCGTCGTCGACGATCAGGGCACCGCGGGCAGCGTTGATGATGCGGACGCCGTCACGCATCTTGGCGAAAGCTTTCTTGTTGAGCATGCCGGTCGTCTCGGGCGTGCGTGGCGCATGAAGAGTGATGAACTCGGCCTGCGCGTAGAGATCGTCGATCGACTCCATCCGCTCGACGCCGAGCTCGCGGAAGCGTTCTTTCGATACGACAGGGTCGTAGGCGATGACGTGCATTCCAAGGCCGGACGCCTTGCGTGCCACCTGCTGACCGATCTTGCCGAGGCCGATGACGCCGAGCGTTTTCCCGGCCAGCTCGATGCCCTTCCATTTCGATCGCTCCCATTTGCCCTGCTTGAAGGCGGCGTAGGCCTGCGGGATGTTGCGCGCCAGTGCAAACAGCAGTCCGATCGTGTGCTCGGCGGTGGAGACGACGTTCGACTCGGGCGCGTTGGCGACGATGATCCCCCGCCGCGTCGCCGCGTCCACGTCGACGTTGTCGACACCAACGCCTGCGCGTCCGATGACGCGCAGGCGCGTTCCCTTCTCGATCAGGTCGGCGGTGAGCTTGGTCGCCGAGCGGATGATGATCGCGTCGTAGGCGCCGATCTTCTCCGCCAGGTCTCCCTCGAGATCGACGTCGACGTCGAATCGCTCCTTCAGCATCTCGATGCCTCCGTCGGCGATCTTCTCTCGAACCAGGACTTTCACTCGCTCGCTCACCGCGCCTCCCCTACTTTCTGTTTATCCAAAAGCGGCGAGCGCGCTTGTGACGGCCGCGCCGCGATTGACGTTCACACCCATTTCGACCAGCACCAACTCGACGGCCGAGAGAGCCGTGACGATGTCGAAGATGTCGTAGTAGCCGATGTGGCCGATGCGGAAGATCTTGCCCTTGAGGATTCCCTGGCCGCCCACGATCTGAACGGCGTACTTGTCCCGCATGGTCGAGACGATCTTCTGCCCGTCCACTCCCTCGGGCGCCTTCGCTACCGTGACGACCGCGGAGCGATCATCGTCCGGCGAGAAGAGCTCGAGCCCCATCGCCTTGATACCCGCGCGACAGGCACGACCGAGCTTCCGGTGCAGCTCGTAGCGACACTCGAGGCCCTCGTCGAGGATCATGCCGAGCGCCACGTTCATACCGAGGATGAGCGTGACGGCCGGCGTGAAGGCGGTCGTCTCGTTGCCGAGCGCCTTCAGCGCGGCCGGCCAGTTGAAGAAGAAGCTCGGGCAGCGCCCGGGCTCATCGTTCGCAGCCCTGGCCGCGTCCGAGATCGATACCGCCGCCAGTCCAGGCGGGAGCATGAGCGCCTTTTGAGAGCCGGCGACGACTACGTCGAGCCCCCAGGCATCGGTCTCGAGCGGAATTGCTCCCAGGCTCGAGATCGCATCGACGACAACCAGAGCACCGTGCTCCTTGGCGACCGCAGCCAGTTTCTCGATGTCGGCCACAACGCCTGTGGATGTTTCCGTATGGGTTAGGTAGACAGCTTTGGCGGGTGCCTTCTCGAGCTCGGCGGCCAGCTTGGCGGGGTCGGGAGTCGCACCCCACTCCTCCTTGATGTGCGTGACTTCGAGCCCGTACGTGGCGGCTATCTTCGCCCAGCGCTCGCCGAAGTTCCCGGCCGAGTGGACGACCACGCGATCGCCCGGGGCGTTGATGTTGGAAACCGCAGAGTCCATGCCGCCGGTGCCCGAAGCGGCGAACATGATCACGTCGTTTCTGGTCTTGTAGACCTCTTTGAGCCGCTCGCCGCACTGGACGAAGGCCCGGCGGAAGTCCGCGCCACGGTGGTGGATGATCGGCTCGGCCATCGCCAGCAGCACCTCGGGCGGTACGGGGGTCGGGCCGGGCGTCATCATGTATCTCTTCTCTGGCATAGGACAAAAACCGTAGCCCACGAAAACGATGCCTCACTGGTCAGCGTGGATCAGCGAAGCGCCAGACGGACGCCGCCCGGCCCTGACCATCGCTACCGATGGGCGTCACGGTTGCGGCATAAAACGCCTGCTATCAGGGGAAGAAGAGTGACTCAGCGGGCGCGCTTGAGAGGCGATTCTCGGCGCCCGCCACGACCGCTCGGGAGCGGGAACTCGACGGCAAAGTACGCACAAGTGTGCGGAGAAACACAGCCCCGCTTGCTACCTCCTACGAACGCTTCGCGGCGCCTCCGGCGGCTGGCGCTTATTCGCCGATCGCTTTGAGCAGCACGCGCTTGCGCCGGCGGCCGTCGAACTCCGCGTAGAAGACCTGCTCCCAGGGGCCGAGATCGAGGCGGCCGTCTGTGATCGCCAGCACCACCTGATGGGCCATCAGTTGGCGCTTGAGATGGGCGTCGGCGTTGTCCTCGCCGACGTTATGGCGGTAGCCCGAGACGGGCTCGTGCGGGGCGAGCCGCTCGAGCAGGTCGTCGATGTCCTGGATCAGGCCGGACTCGTCGTCGTTGACGTAGACCGCCGCGGTGATGTGCATCGGGTTGACCAGGCAAAGCCCCTCCCGGATGCCCGAGCGAGCGACGAACTCCTGAACGCGGTCGCTGATGTTGATGTAGTCGCGGCGATGCGGTGTCTCGAACCAGAGCTCTTCGCGGGCGCTCTTCACGGCGCCGACAATAACGCAGCCTGCTGCCGGCCGCGAGCAGGCCGCACGATCGGCCGGATCTAGCACTACGCTTTGCACTCCATGACCGGGGTATCCAGCGAGCTTCTCAGCGCCGCCCGGGACGAGCTTGCCCGGGGAAGACCTCGCGCAGCCTTGAAGAAGCTCACGCAGGCGCGCAAGACGCTGCTCCTGCTCGAAGATTTCGACGGCCTGGCGAAATTGCTGGAGCTGGCGCGCGAGATAAGGGCGTCGGCGCCGGACAGCGCGCGAATCGCCGACCGTCTGATCGGACAGACAGAGCAAGACATCGCGCGCCACTCTCGAGGCCGGCCAGCCTCGTTTATCGAGGAGAAGACGAGACAGGAGGCGAAAGAGCGTGCCCGGAAAGCGAGAGATCGCTACCTGGCCGCGGAGACGAAGAAGAAACCACCCTCTCCTCGTCGGTACAGGCGAACGACCTACATCGGGGCCGGCGTCGCGTTGTTTTTCATCGCCTGTTTCGCCTTCCTTACGATCTCATCGAGGTCGCAGCTGTGGCCGCCGTGGCAGTTGAAACGCCACGCGGTGAGCTCGGGCTGGCCGACCTGGTCACCCGACGGCAGGTACATCGCCTACGCCACCGGTGGCTACGCGAGCCACATCTCCGTGATATCCGCCGCGGGAGGTCGCGTCCGTAGGCTTACAAACGGATCGGGTCAGCGACCGGCCTGGTCGCCGAACGGTAAGACGATTCTCTACCGATCGTCAGCTGGTTTTTCCGTCATCCCGGCCAGAGGTGGAAAATCACGTCTGCTTCGATCCGACGACGGCGCCTACGGCGCCGCCTGGTCGCCGGACGGTAGCCGCATTGCCTTCACGCACGGCCTCATCGGCGACCGCTTCGCGTTTTCCTTCGGCTCGACCCTCTATGTGATGCACAGCGACGGCAGCCACGTACGACGCCTTCTCGGTCACTCGTGCAACCCCGGCACCCCGGCTTGGTCGCCGGACGGAAAGCAGCTCGCCTTCACCTGTGATGACGGGCTCTACGCCATGAGGCTCAGGGACGGAAAGCTTCGGCGTATCGCTGTTGCCAACTATTCGAAGGACTCGTATTCGACGGCTGCCAATTCGTTGACGCCGAGTTGGTCATCGGACGGTCGCACTATCGCCCTCTCGGGCGGAATCTGGGGCATCGAGCTATTCCAGGTGGATAAAAAAGCGGTGCCGAAGTCGATCTTGACGGGCAGCTTCTCCTCGGTGATCGTCGCCGCCTGGTCACCGGACGGACGACGTCTCGCTTACTCGATCTCCGACAACAGCGACAACAGCGGCAACAGCGGTGGCCTCTATGTGATCGAAGCCTTGAAGCCCGAGCCGACCCACGTCGCCCCCGGGCTGTCGGGTGCACCGCCCCAGTCCGCGCCGACCCAGGCCGGCCCCGGACCGTCGGGCGGTTCACTCCAGTCCGTCCCGACGCCGGACAGTCAGACCAGACTCCTGGTTTCGTTCTAGCCGATGCCACGCTCGTCCGAAGAGATCCTTGCCCCGGCCAGAAGCGAGCTCGCCCGGGGAAGGCCGCGCGCCGCGCTGAAGGAGCTGGAGCTTGCGCGCAGCGAGCTCTTCGGCTCCGCCGACGTGGACGGGCTCGGCGAGCTGCTCGAGCTGGCGCGCGGCGTTCGTACGCTTGATCCGGTCGACGTGCAGACGCGCGAGCGTCTGCTCCTGGCGACCGAGGAGAGCATCGAAGGGCTTTCTCCCGGGGCGGCTGTCGAGACCACCCGCACGCAGACGGCCGCCGCTCCTGCTGCGCCGAACGCTCAGTTCACGCCCTACGGGCTGCTCTCGACCGAGCAGATCCTCGCTCCCGCGCGGACAGCGATCGAGCGAGGAGAGAGCGGCCGCGCTCTGCGCGGCCTCGAGCAGGCCCGGCGCAAGCTGCTTGCCCGCGCCGACCTGGACGGACTCGGCGAGTTGATCGAGCTCACGCAGCGCCTACCGCTGACCAAGCCGCGCTACGCGAAGAAGCAGGGCGTCCTGATCGATGCGGCCCGGCAAAACGTCCGCTTCCTCAGCCGCCGCGCCGCCATCATGGCCGGCGAGACCTGGAGCGACCCCTTCACTTCGGCCGGGCCCAAGACGAGGTCCTTTACTCCGCCGCCGATGACGCGGCGCGAGAAGCTGATCGCCGCCGCCATCGTCGTCGCCCTGGCCGGCGGAATCACTACCTGGGCGCTCGTGAAGAGAGCGCCGCAGCGAATCGCGCACGCGATCAACTGCCCGACCGGCCAGCAGGGCGGACCGACCTGGTCACCCGACGGCAAGCAGATCGCCTTCGCCAAGAACGGCGACTGCGGCACTCAGATAATGGTCGTCTCGGCCAGGGGCGGCCGGCCGCGAACGGTTACGAGCGACTACGGAGCGTTACCGGACTGGTCACCCGACGGAAGCGAGATTCTCTACCGGTCGCGAAACGGATTCTCGGTCGTACCCGCGCAAGGAGGAAGGTCGAGGCTGCTGCGATCGGACGACGGCGACATGGGCGCGACCTGGTCGCCGGACGGCAAGGAGATCGCCTTTGTCCACGGCCTCGACCCGTTTCAGAACTCCGAAGCCTTCAGCTACCACTCGACCCTGTACGTGATGAATTCCGACGGCAGTAGCTCCCGTCGTCTACTAGGACATTCGTGCAATCCGGGTACTCCAGACTGGTCGAAGGACGGAGGACGCCTCGCATTCACTTGCAACAACGGCGTTTACGTTATGCGCCTCGCAAACAGGAGTCTCGTCTGCGTCGAGTTCGGAGATTACTCGTCTTCCTACTCGCCCAGAGTCTCGCCGAGCTGGTCTTCCGACGACCGACGGATCGCTATCGGCTACGGAGGTATCAGGATCGTGAACGCTGACGGAAGCGGTAACGAGCGAGAGCTCCATGAATGGGACTCCGTAACCGACGTCGCCTGGTCACCAAATGGACGGCGACTCGCGTTCGTGGTTGCGGGCTATGGGCCAAAGGTCAACGGGCTATACGTGATCGATCGCGATGGCAGCCATTGCAAGCGACTAATCAGCCTCTAGGGCACTCTCCAAGCGAGCGTCCGCTTTCGGCTCCGTTTTCGCTGCCTGCCGGTGCGGGCCGAAAGCCATCAGGGCGGCGGCGCCAATGCCCAGCACCAGGCACGAGAGCCAGAGTAGGCGCTCGTCGAGTCCGAAGAGGATTCCGCCCAGGCCGGGTGCGAGCACGCTGCCAAGCGCCCAGGTCGTGCTCTGCGCGCCCATGTAGCGGCCGCGCAGATGGGCCGGGGCAAGCCCGGTCAGATAGGCCGAGGCAACCGGCGCGTTAACCATCTCTCCCAGTGTCCAAACCATCACGGTCGCCGCGAGCGCCGGCAGCGCGTGCGCTAGGCCCGTCAACGCGAAGCCGATCCCGAGCAGCAGCTGCCCGCAAGCCATCACGCCTCGCGTCGGCAGCCGCTGTGTGATCGAGGTCAGCGGCAGCTCGCAGCAGATGATGATCGAGCCGTTCAGTCCCATCAGGAGGCCGAAGTCTGAGGTCGAGAGTCCCGAGGCGTGCGTGTGCAGGGCCAGCCCGGTGGTCATCTGCATGTAGATGAAGGAGACGGCAAGAGAAGCGACGAGAAACGCGACCAGCGCGCGGTCGGTAACGATCGTGCGCAGGCCTTCGCCGCGACGCTCGTGGACGGCCGCCGAACGCCGTCCTTCCGGGAGGGCTGCGAGTGCGATCACGCCGAAGAGAAGCGACGTCGCCGCATCGCCGACGAAGAGGTAGAAGAACGAGCGGTGAGCGAGGAAGCCGGCCGTCGCCGGGCCGAAGGCAAAGCCGAGGTTGATTGCGAAGCGGTAGAGAGCGAAGCCGGTCACCCGTCGCTCGCGCGGCACTATGTCAGCGAGGAGCGCGCTCGAAGCGGGGCGGTAGAGTTCCGCCGAGAGCCCGGTAAGCGCCGCAAGTCCGAGGATCATGCCGATCGAGCTCGCTTGCGAGAGCGCCAGCATCGCTGCCGCCGAGCCGAACATCGAAAGCGCGATCGTGCGCCGCCGGCCGAGCCGGTCGGCAAGCAATCCTCCGAGCCCCGCGGCCCCGATCGCTCCGACCCCATAGGAGCTGGCGGCTATGCCCGCCTCGGCGTAGCTGTAGCCCTTCGACTTGACCCAGAGAACGAGGAAGGTGAGGACGAAGGAGCCGAAACGGTTGATGAAGGTCCCCGCATAGAGGAACCAGGCGGGTCCGGGAAGGGCGCGGATGTTCGAGCGCAGCGTCGGCTGATTCACGGACTGCAGGCTAGCGACGGGACAGAGACGAAGCGCCTGTTCAAGCGCTCAGCTTGGCGCGCACCAGCTCGCTGACGACCTTGGCGTTCGCCTTGCCGCCGCTTTCCTTCATCACCTGGCCGACGAAGAAGCCGAGCAGGCCCTCCTTGCCGCCGCGGTACTGCTCGACCTGGCCGGGATTGGCAGCCAGGATGCGCTCGATCAGCGGCTCGAGCTCGCTCGTATCGGAGATCGCGCGCTGAGCTAGATACGGCTCAACCGCGAACTCGGAAGAGACCGTCCCGCCAACAGCCTCGAAGTAGACCTCACGAGGAAGCTCTGGCTTCGCTTCGATTAGCCGCGCGATCTCATTAGCGTTCTCGAACAACGGTTTGATACCTCGACCACGAAAGTCGTTGATTACTGCCGCAGAAACTACTTTCGGGGAAGAAAGCCGACTATCTAGGACTCTCTCGACGATCATGGCCGTCTCGGGACTCTCGTTGATGACCAAAGCGTCGTCAATTTCGAGTCCCTTCCCCAGAAGCCGCGCAAGCCGCAGGCCCGGAGACTCGGGTATCTCCGCTTTGAGCCTTTCGATCAGCTCCGGCTCGGGCTCATAGGGCACCAGGTCGGGCTCGGGGAAGTAGCGGTAGTCCTCGGCCTCCTCCTTGGAGCGGTGCACGGTCAGCGTGCCCGAGGCGGCGTCGAAGTCGTAGGTGTCCTGGCTGATCTCGCCGCCCGATTCGTAGACCTCGATCTGGCGCGCGATCTCGGCCTCGATGCCGCGAGCGATGAAGTTGAAGGAGTTCATGTTCTTGAGCTCGCAGCGGGTGCGCAGCTCCGTCGAGCCGGCCGGGCGCACCGAGATGTTGGCGTCGCAACGCAAGGTGCCCTTCTCCATCTCGGCGTCCGAGATCCCCAGCTCGACCACGGTCTGGCGCAAGAGCTGCAGGAAGCGCTTGGCCTCCTCGGCGGAGTGGATGTCGGGCTCGGTGACGATCTCCATGAGTGGAGTGCCGCCGCGGTTGAAATCCACCAGCGAGTGCTCGGCGCCGACGATGCGCCCCTCCACCCCGCCGACGTGGATCGTCTTGGCGGCGTCCTCCTCGAGGTGGGCACGGTTTATGCGAATCTCGTGCTCGCCGTCGGGACCGGGCACGACGAGGCTACCGCCGACGCAAAGCGGAGCTTCGTACTGGGAGATCTGGTAACCCTTGGGCAGGTCTTGGTAGAAGTAGTTCTTACGCGCGAAGAGCGCCCTGTCGGCGATCTCGGAGCCGATCGCCAGCCCGAGCTTGACCGTCCACTCGATCGCCTGGGCATTTGCGACCGGCAACGTGCCCGGATGCGAGAGACAGACCGGGCAGGTGCGCAGGTTCGGCTCCAGCCCGAAGGAGGTCTCACAGCGGCAGAACATCTTCGTTCGCGTCTTCAGCTGGACGTGGATCTCGAGCCCGATGACGGGTTCCCAGTTCATGCGCTCTCCTTGAGACGCGGCGGCACGAAGTCAAACTCGAGCGCCTGCTCGAGCGCGTGAGCGGCGCGGAAGAGCACGTTCTCGGAGAACTGCGGCCCGGTCAGCTGTAGGCCGACCGGTAATCCCTCCGAGAGCCCGCAGGGAATCGAGAGCCCCGGCAGTCCGGCCATGTTGGCCGGGATGGTGAGGAGGTCGCAGGCATACATGGCGAGCGGATCGTGCGTCTTCTCGCCCAGCTTGAAGGCCACCGTAGGCGAGGTCGGGCTGACGATCAGGTCGAAGCGCTCGAACAGGGCGGCGTGCTCGCGGGCAATGATCGTGCGCACTTTTTGCGCCTGGCCGTAGAAGGCGTCGTAGTAGCCAGCCGAGAGCGCGTAGGTGCCGATCATGATGCGGCGTTTGGGCTCGTCGCCGAAGCCCTCGTCGCGGCTGCGCTCGTACATCTCGATCAGGCTCTCGGCGCCTTTGGCGCGGTGGCCGTAACGGACGCCGTCGTAGCGAGCCAGGTTGGAAGAGGCCTCGGCCGGCGCGATCAGGTAATAGCAGGCCAGCCCGTACTCGATCGAGAGCGGCAGCGAGCATTCCTCCACCTCGGCGCCGAGCTGCTCGCAGAGTGCGACCGCTCGATCGGCCTGGGCCTTGACGCCCGGCGTAATCCCCTCGGCCTCGTTCATCTCCTTGGGCAGGCCGATGCGAAGTCCCTTCATGTCCTCGGCCTCGGGCAGCTCGACCGGCGCCGGCAACTCGACCGTGGTCGAGTCGAGCGGATCGCGCCCGGCGATGATGCGGTAGAGGAGCGCGCAGTCGCGCACCGTCTTGGTGAGCGGGCCGACCTGGTCGAGGCTGGAGGCAAACGCGATGATGCCGTAACGAGAGACGGTGCCGTAGGTCGGGCGCATTCCGACCAGCCCGCAGAGCGAGGCCGGCTGCTTGATCGAGCCACCGGTGTCGGAGCCGAGCGCCCAGGGCGCCATTCCGCCCGCGACCGCGGCCGCCGAGCCGCCCGAGGAGCCGCCCGGCACCCGTTCGGGATCCCACGGATTGCGAGTCGGGCCGTAGCCGGAGTTCTCGGTCGAGGAGCCCATCGCAAACTCGTCCATGTTCGTCTTGCCGAGGGCCGGGAGACCGGCCTGCTTGAGCCTGGCCGCCACGGTCGAGTCGAACACCGGCACGTAGCCGGCAAGGATTTTCGAGCCGGCCGTGGTCTCGATACCCTCGGTCGTGATCACGTCCTTGATCGCGATCGGGACGCCGAAGCCGTCGCACTGCTCGACGACCTTCAGATAGGCGTGGATCTCGCCATCGCGCGCGGCGATCGCATCGACGTAGGCGCGGTGCAGCTCCTCGGCGCTCGCCTCGCCGCGCTCGAGCACGCCCATCGCTTCCTCTGCGGTCAGACGCAGCGTGTCGATGACGCCGGGTTCAGGCACTGGCAGGAACCCTGAAGGCGTTCGCTTCGCGTTCGGGCGCGTTCGCGAGCGCCTGCTCGCGCTCCAGCGAGGGGCGCGGCTCGTCGCGGTCGACCACGTTTACGAGCGCCAGCGGATGCGAGGTTGGCGGCACGTCCGTCAGATCGAGCTCCGAGACCTTCCCGATCGCTTCGAGGATCGCATTCAGCTGCTCCGAGAAGCGTTCGATCTCCTCTTCGCTCAACGCCAGTCGCGCCAGCTTGGCTACGTGCAGAACCTCTTCCCGCGAGATCGCCACGCCTCAATCCTGCCAGTCGCGGCGGCGCGGTGTCCAAAAACGACCCGCGAAGGGTGTGACCGGCTTGGACCGGACACGGCTCACGAAGGCGCTGTCCTTCACTGTCACGGAACACATGTACTCCACGACGACTAACTTCCTCCTGAGCAGGAGCTTTTCGGTCCTGACGCCACGTTTCGCCCGAGAGGTGCCAGGCACTATTCGGCGTCAAGTGGTGTTCGTACTGAAAGAAGGACGTTTCTTCAACAGAACGCCGCCTCGTACAGCCGAAGACGGCCAAACGAAACGGGCCCCGTGGAGCCCGTTTCGACGACTTCACTATGTAGTTCTCAGACTACGTGGACGTTCTCGGCCTGAAGACCCTTCTCGCCCTGAACGACGTCAAACTCGACCTTCTGTCCTTCGACGAGTGTGCGATAGCCGTCCATGGTGATCTTCGAGTGATGGACGAAGACGTCGTCTCCACCCTCGCGCTCGATGAATCCGAAGCCCTTCTCGTTTGAGAACCACTTGACGGTGCCCTGAGCCAACGTTTCCTCCTTGGACCTACGACGGCCCGGGCACCGAGCCGTCGAGCTGATTAAGCTCGTCAAAAATAGCGGTGCAGCTAGTCGAAAGCAAGCAATCCTCGCCTAGCACGGGCCGCCCGGACAGTGTTGGTGAGGAGCATCGCGCGCGTCATCGGACCGACTCCGCCCGGCACGGGCGTGAGCAGCCCGGCCACTTCGATGACGCCCTTGTCGACGTCACCGACGAGACCTTCGGACGTGCGTGTGATTCCGACGTCCACGACCGTTGCGCCCGACTTGACCATCTCCGGGCTGATCAGACCGGCGCGGCCAGCCGCTGCGACCAGCAGATCCGCTCTCTTAGTACGCTCGGTCAGGTCGCGGGTGCGCGTGTGGCAGAAGGTGACAGTGGCGTTGGCGCGCAGGAGCAGCGCCGCCATCGGCTTGCCGACGATCTCGCTGCGCCCGACGATCACCGCGTCGGCGCCTTCCAGCTCGACCCCGTACTCGCGTAGAAGCGTCATGATCCCGAGCGGCGTCGCCGAAACGTGCCCTTCCCGTCCCAGCCAGAGACGCCCAACGTTGACCGGGCTGAAGCCGTCCACATCCTTGATCGGGTCGATCGCCTCCATCACACGCGCCTCGCTGACCTGGGCCGGAACGGGCGACTGAACGATGAAGCCGTCGACCTGATTGTCGCGGTTCAGCTCGGCCACGAGCGCGAGCACCTGTTCCTCGCGGGCGTCGGGGGGAAGCTGGTGATCGACCGACTCTATCCCGACCTCGGCGCAATCCTTGTGCTTGTAGCCGACGTAGACGTGCGAGGCGGGGTCGTCGCCGACAAGCACAGTGGCGAGTGAAACGCGCCCGAGCTCGCGTACATCCTCGGCGACCTGCGCGCGTACGCGGGCGGCGAGCTCGGATCCGTTCATCAACGTCGCGGCCATCGGAAGCGGAACTCTAGCCGATGCGTTTGCCTACCCCCCGTTGGAGGGTTGACGCTCGCGATCCGGTGCCGATCATGAGCGCAGGATCCTCCCGCAGCACGCCCTGATGAGCAAACGAATCCGTCTCCCCCTCCTCCTCGCTGCGCTTTCGGTCATCGTCATCGCAGCCGCGATCGCCGCTTTCTTCGTTCCCAACGTCGCAGCGCTTTCGCTGGTGGGTATCGCGGCGGCACTGATCGCGATCGGTGCGCTTACGCTCGTGCGCCAGCTCTAGACGGCGAGCCGGGGCAGTCGGGCTCATTGCGTCCAACGCTGATAAGCGCCTGTATCAGGTTCGCCCGCTGCGAGCGTGTGTGAGGCACTGAAAGGCGCGGAGCAGAATCGAACTGCTGTACGAGGCTTTGCAGGCCTCTGCCTAGCCACTCGGCCACCGCGCCGTGGGGGCAATCCTAGCGTCCTCATCGACATCCAGCCGTGTTTTCACAACCTCTGGATATCGCTGCGTTCGGTGGACGCAAATGACAGGGCGAAACGAGTACTCAGGCGGCACGCAGCACAGGTTGCCCTGATGAGATCGATTCTCTTACAGGCATCAGAACGCTGTCAGGCGGTTCCCTTGGCTCGTCGCTTGGACGCCCTTATCGCGTCTCTCGGCTCTCGTGAAGCGCCTTCATTAGGGCATCGAGCTTCGCATCGGCGTCGAACCCGCCGGGCCACGCCTCGGCGAGCACCGCGCGGGCGCGGTCGTCGAGTGGTGCCAGCAGCCCCGCCTCGTCGAACAACAGAGCCTCTTCGATGCGGGGGTCGCGCGGTTCGAGCTTCCGCACGTAGCTCCCGAGATCCTGTGCTTCCCTGGTGGCTTGACTCACTTTGGTCCTGGTGCTGCCGTACTCGATTGCTCTCCCGTCGTTGAGCTTTTCCGCCTCTTCGTCCAACGCTCCTGCGAGCGCGTTCCTCACGATTTTGAGCTTCACGTCCTCATCAGCCAGACTCAGCCGCGCGCGCCGTTCCTTGAATCGGTCCAAAAGGCTCATTCCTTGCTCCCTTCGTCGCCGAGGTTGAACTCTCAAGGGAGTATTACGTGCTCGACCAAAGTGCGGAAGCGTGGTTTCGCCCGTCGGGATAACAGCACGGGTGCGCGGGCCAGACCGACCAACTGCCGGTCGGCTTCGAAGTCGGATTCCGCGCTCGCGTGTAGTCGATCGACTGCCGGGTCGATCGGATCGACAGAGAAGCGCGGGGCGACCCGTCTCCTCCCCCTTTGTGGGACGGACGGCGAGGACCGGTCCGCCCCGGATAAGACAAGTACGCCCCGCGCCCACGAGTATTCGGCTTCGCCCCTCAACGACCTTCTTGCAGCTGTCAAGTTGTTGAAAGAGCTCCTCCGCACAGACCTCCGAAGAGCCTGCGTGCGCTAACAAAACCAAGAAGCGGCGGCGCGTTGGGGGAAACCCGCCGCCGCTCCCTGTTGCTATCGGCCAACATCAGAGACCTCGCAAGTCCGAGTACCGCGGCGAGCCATCGGTCCGTTTTCGCACAGCCAGCATGGTCGGACTATCTGTTTAGAAGAAACCCGCCGTTTCCAGCGGGTTTCTTTAGAGCGGATGAAGGGATTCGAACCCTCGACCTTCTGCATGGCAAGCAGACGCTCTAGCCAACTGAGCTACATCCGCATGCGGGCGAAGTATAGCCTCGCTATACAGATCCTTAGCGACTGCCGGCGGCGTCGAGCGCCTCATTGACCAGCTGGTCGGCGAGCTTGTTGTGCTCCCGGCGCACCGCTCGGTAACTGACCACACCGATCTCTCGGGCCAGACCCGCCGCTTCCAGAGAAAGCCGCCTGAGAGCCTCATTCTTGACTCGGTAAACGCCTGTCATCTGCCTCACCATCAGCTCCGAGTCCGAGACGATCTCGAGCTCGCTCACCCCGAGCTCGGCGGCCTTCGCCAGCCCTGCGATTAGGCCGCTGTACTCGGCGACGTTGTTGGTGGCCACTCCTATCGCCTCGCCCCGCGCGTCCAGCACCGTTCCGTTCTCGCTCTCGAGCACGTAGCCAAACGCCGCCGGGCCCGGATTACCGCGAGCGCCGCCGTCGGTGAAGAGGCGGGCCTTCATTCGTCTACCGGCTCGCGTAGCTCGAAGAGGTCGAAGGCCGGCTCCTCGTAGGGATGCGCCGCCCGCAGCGCGCGTACCACTTCGGCTTCCAGCTCGGCCGGATAGACGGTCTCGAGGCGCAGCTCGGCTACGCGCTCCTCCCGACCGACTTCTCCGATACTCGGCGCAGATCCCCCAACGCCGAGGAACGTACCCGTGCCCCCGGTGTACCAGGAACAGCGCTCGTAGGCGCCGATCCGGCCGGCACCCGCAGCGAAGATCGCCTCGCGAACTTCCTCCAGCGCCGCGGCGGGAACGAAAACGACCAGTTTCCGTTTCACGGGGCGCACCTTACACCCGTCTTCAGCCGGAGCTGCCGACGCTTATCCGGTTAGCGAGGTACGTCGATCCCGGGGAAGGTGCCCGGGATACGCGTTCGGCGACGCTCGGAGTCTTTGGACGGCTCGCTGCTCTTTGCGCTCGCCTTCTTGCCATCGCGACGATCGATGATGACCTTGACGTTCGGGTTGTCCTTGTAGTACTCCGACAGCTTGTCGAAGAGATCATCGGCCAACTCGGGAGGAATGACGCAGTAGATCATCTTCTCCTCGCATTCTAGAAGGAGATCGCGCCAGTGCCAGAGACGCGGCGTGATCTTCACCCGAGCGAATCTATTCGAGCGACATCGGGAACTACCCGCCCATCCTCTTCGACGTGGGCGTTCCAGCTCGTGTAGGGCTGCTTCAACTCGTGCAGCTCGTGCCCGCGCTCGGCCAGCCTGACCGGCTGCGTGGACTCGAGCGAGATCCGGTACTGGTACCAGGAGAGATCCCAGGCCACTGTCAGTACGAACTCCGCCTTCACGCCCGAGAGCGCCACGATGCTCGCGTGAGGCTCACCCAGGCTGCGCGCCACCCCGCCGATCGTGCGCCGGTAGGGGCTTGTGTTGAAGACGTCTGCCGCCTCGACGACGATGAGGTCGTCCTCGCCCAAACGACGCAGGATCGGCTCGCTCAAGACCGGCTCCTCGATGTCGTGCTGGGCAATACCGAAAAGCGATGCCATCAGGCCGTGCTTCCTACGCACCTCTGTGTGAGTCAGTGTGGTCGGTGAGCCTTCCTTCGTCCAGCCGTGATCGATCGCCTTTTCGAAACAGAGCCGGCAGACCTCGACCAGCTCGTTGTCACCGCGCGGCGTGAAACGGCTGGACTGCTCGCCCATCAGCAATCGCCGCCCGCAGATCGCGCAGGGCCTGGACGCTTCGCTGCGCGTTATTCGAACCATTCGGACCTCACTTCTCCGCTTCCTCGCGTTCCTTCTTGGCTTGCTCGACGATCTTCTGGGCGATGTGAGCGGGGACTTCCTCGTAGCGGATGAACTGCATGTGATAGTCGCCGCGGCCTCCTGTGAGCGAGGTCAGAGACTGCGAGTAAGTGAGGATCTCGGCCATCGGCACCTCGGCTCTGATCGACGTCATCCCGCCCTGCGGCTCCATTCCCTGCAGCCGCCCACGGCGGGAGTTGAGATCGCCGTTGACCGCACCCACCGCCTCGTCGGGCACAGTCACCTCGATCTCCATGATCGGTTCCAAAACGACCGGGTCGGCCTGCTCGTAGGCCTGCTTCCAGGCCAGCGAGCCGGCGATCTTGAAGGCCATCTCGGAAGAGTCGACGGAGTGATAGCTGCCGTCCACGAGGCGCACGCGCACACCATTGACCGGAGCGCCGGCCAGCTCGCCGCGTAGCATCGCCTCCTGAATTCCCTTGTCCACCGCCGGCCGAAAGCCCTGCGGGATGACGCCGCCGACGATCTTGTCCAGGAACTCGTAGCCGGCGTCGGCGCCGATCGGTTCGATCTCGATGTAGCAGTCGCCGAACTGTCCGCGCCCGCCGGTCTGCTTCTTGTAGCGGCCGTGTCCGCGAGCCTCCTTGCGAATCGTCTCCAGGTAGGGAACGCGCGGCTGGCGTAGTTCGACCTCGACACCGAAGCGGCGCTTGAGCCGCTCGACCGCGACCTCCACGTGCATCTGGCTCATTCCGGAGAGGAGCTGCTCGCCTGTCTGTGGATCGCGGCGCAGTAGCAGGGTCGGGTCCTCCTCGGCCAGACGGCGCAGCGCCGTGGCCATCTTCTCCTCGTCTCCCTTGGCCTTGGGGGCGATCGCGAAGCTCATCACCGGTTCGGGAAAACCGATCGCGGGCAGATCGACATGGCGATCGGCATCGAGCAGCGCATCGCCGGTCTGCGTTTCCTTGAGCTTGGCGATGGCGCAGATGTCTCCCTCGCCGGCGGCCTCCACCGGCACGTGCTCCTTGCCTTGCATGAGCAGGAGCTGACCGAAGCGCTCCTTGCCGCGCGTGCGCGGATTGGTGAGCGTCGAGTCCGACTTGGCGGTGCCGCCGATGACACGAAAGACGTTGATCCGGCCGGCGAAAGGATCGGCGATCGTCTTGAAAACGAAGACTCCAGCGCCGACTTCGTCAAGCCCGGAAGGCATGCCCTTCTCCGCCGGCGACGGCATTCCCTCGACCAGCAGATCGAGCAGCGTCGTCGAGCCCAGGTTCTTGGTGGCAACCGTGCAGGCGACCGGAAAGACCTCGCCGCGCAGGACAGCCCGCTCGAGAGCGCGCGTCAGCTCTTCGCCGCCGATCTCCTCTCCCTCGAGATAGCGCTCCATCAGCGCCTCGTCGGTCTCCGCAATGGCGTCGAGCAGCTTCTCGCGCTGCTTGGCAACGCTACCGGCGATATCGTCGGGGATCTCGACCGGTCCGCTCTCCTTGCCGCCCTCCGGACTCATGTAGGCCTTCATCTGCAGGAGATCGACGACGCCCTTTAGCTCGTGCTCGGAGCCGATCGGCATCTCGACTGCGACGCAGTGCGGCGAGAGCTGAGACTGGAGCTGAGCGAGAACGCGAGAGAAATCGGCACGCTCGCGGTCGAGCATGTTGACGACCAGACAGCGGGCCAGCCCTAGCGCTTCGGCGCGCTTCCAGATCCGGCCGGTCTGAACCTCGATCCCCATGACGCCGCTGACGACGAGTAAGACGCCCTCGACGACGCGCATCGCCGCCAGTAAGTCTCCCTGGAAACCCGCGTCGCCGGGCGTGTCGATCAGGTTGATCTTGCTTCCCCGCCAGAGCACGTGGCAGATCGAGGCCTGCAGCGAGAGCTGGCGCTTGCGCTCGTCCTCGTCCCAGTCCGAGACGGTCGTTCCGGCCTCGACGGTGCCGAGCCGAGTGGTGGCGCCCGACTGGAAGAGAAGCGCCTCGACAAGCGAGGTCTTCCCCGCGCCGCGGTGACCTGCGACAGCGAGGTTACGAATCTTGCCGGGCTCAACAGCGGGCATGCGCTCTTCCTCCTGTGCCGATTGCGCCTGCGATCTTAGAGCCTAAGCCCGTAGCTATGCGCGATCGAAGAGGTTGGATCGCTGACGCCGAGGCCTTGACGGGCGTGAAGGCTCTAGCTTCGCTCGAGCGCCGCACGGGTCTGCGCGCCGCCCAGACGCGCTTTGAGGCGCAAGATCGCCTTGGTGTGGAGCTGAGACACACGCGACTCGGTCACACCCAGCACCTCGCCGATCTCCCGTAAGGTCAGCTCCTCGTAGTAGTAGAGCGTGACCACCAGCTTCTCGCGCTCGGGCAGGCGCGCGATCGCCTCGCCCAGCGCTTCGCGCATCTCGGTCTGTGCCAACGCGGCCTGTGGCTCCGGCCCCTGGGTGTCCTCGATCGTGTCGATCAGGGCGACCTGGTCGCCGCCGCTCGAGGAGATCGTCCAGAGCTCATCCAGCGCCGCGATCGAGGAACGGGAGATCTCGAGCAGATTCTCGTCCAGCTCGTCCTGGCTCACGCCCAGCTTGGCGGCGATCTCTTCCTCGGTAGGCACTCGGCCGCTCTGCGCCTCCAGCTCGCCGATCGCCCGCTCGATGTCGCGCGCCCGCGCCCGCACCGATCTGGGCACCCAGTCCATCGCCCTCAGTTCGTCGATGATCGAGCCCTTGATGCGGGCGATGGCGTAAGTCTCGAACTTCACGTCTCGGTCGGGGTCATAGCGCTCGATCGCCCCGATCAAACCGAGCAGTCCGTATGAGACCAGATCGCCCTCGTCCACGTGAGCCGGCAGTCCCGAGCCCAGCCTTCCCGCCACGAACTTGACGAGCGGCGCATAGGTGAGAATCAGGCGATCGCGCAACTGCTGGTCGCGGTTGGCACGGTATTTACGCCAGAGGGAGTTGACATCCTCGACAGGCACGCTTCAAGAATACGAGGTCCAGGCGCCTTTCCCCTACTTTAACCGACGAAAGTCTGGCGACTTTCGCCTTATTCTGCAGCCCCAAGCGGCATTCTCACATCGTCTTCTTCGCCCTTCTCCGACTCCGGTGGGAGCGGTACGCCGCCCTGGTGTGCCCTGGTGCCAGACACCGCTCAGAAGCGGAGCCGTCTTTCAAGGCGAGAGTTGCACCAAGAGTGTCACGTTTCTGGACCGCAACGGCGACCGGTGTCAGACACCACTCAGAGAAGACGCTGTCCGTCAAGCGACGTTCGCGCCGGAACGTAAACAATAGGCCCACGGCCGATCGGAACCCGTTGAGTAGAATCGTCGCTCGAACCCTAGGGGCGTAGCTCAACTGGTAGAGCACCGGTCTCCAAAACCGGGGGTTGGGGGTTCGAGTCCCTCCGCCCCTGATAGGTGATAGAGCCGAAAACCCGCTGCTAGAGCGGGTTAGAGGGTGTTTCAGGCTCTCGTCTGTTATCCGCTCAGAACCGCTCAGAACCGCTAGAAACGGGTAGCGACTGGCGCGCAACTGGCGCGCAGTTGGGGGGCAGCTCGAAGAGGGCTAGGTCGGAGCCGTTCCGTACACCCGTTGCCACGGTGCTCTACTTAGTCAAGTCGGCCGAGTCGTCATCCGCTGCTATCCGCTCGCGTAACCACTCGCGAGCATCCTCGATCGAAAAGAAGATCCTGATCGCGATCCCCAACTCGGGTTCTAGGTCGATGTATGTCGCCTCCATCCTCGCCATCCCGAATTCGACCGGTGATCGCATCACGACAGCGGCGCGAGCGCTATCCAAGCGGACAGCGTCCCTGGCGAAGAGCGCGACCCGCTCATGCACATCCTCGGACGAGAGGCCGCTCCAGTCGAGCTGACGATGGTCGATGAGGACGTGCATTCCCGGCCGATAGCGCGGATCCGAGAGTCCTTCCTGAATCCAGGCATCGAGTCCCTCGATTGACGCCGTGCCCCAAGTGGTGACGCAGGCGTCCTCAGGGTCGCCGCCCCAGGTGATCTCGTATCCCAGCTCGTATCCCATAAGGTAAATCTAGGCTGGTGATCTTCCACTTACAAGACGCCGGCCCTGTCTTGCGCGGCCGCGCATGGGGGTTGCGTGGAAGCGTCTAGCGGCGGCTCGCCTTTTTTCTTGTCCGGCGAGACTTCCAGACTCTCCGAGATGGACACGAACGTATGGCTCCCGCTTCTAACACTCAGACTCGGGTGGGCTGGGGCGACATCGTCCGAGTTCCTTCGCGACCGTCGCCAAGAGAAGCGCGAGAGGCAGGCAAGAGAAGCCGAGCGCGCGCTCCGACGGGAGGAACGCCGGGACGAGTTCCAGCGTGAGGCACTTCTAGGCCTGCAAGAGGCACTAGCGAAACTGGGTCGGGCCGCGACAGAGGCCCATCTCCACGATCTTCGAGAACACCGTCAGACCGGTACACCGTGGCCGGATCTCCGCCTCGGGAAGGAGCTTGATGAAGAGTTACGGCTAGCCACTCTCCAAGTGAGGATGTTGGAAGAGCGCGTCCTTGACGACGAGCTACGGAATCTCGTTCAGCAGTTCCTCGATCTTTATACGGAAGCCCTCCTTGCTCGCTCGGAAGCCGAGGCCAAAGCCGCATACAACGCTCTAATCGCTTCCAACGAACGCGCGCAAGCTCGACTCGGGACGTTGCTTCGGCAACTCTATTGATCTAGGCGGCGACTCCTCCCCCCCACGGTGTCGGCGGCACGTTGCCGTGGCTCGTAAGGAGACGCTAGCGCGATCGCGCCCAACCGTAGTTAGCGACCGGCCCGAGCGAGCTTCTTGATCGCGTCCTCTGGCCGCGAGTGGCGAATCGCGCCGCCGACCCCGCGACCTATCACCGGAATCCCTCTGAGATCGCCCGGGGAGGCTTGGACTTGCTTCTGAGCGGCGAGCACGGTCGGCACGTCGACACCGAGCTCCTTTGCCACCCTCTGCGCCTGCTCGAGCATTTCCCGGCGCTCCTGGTTGCGCCGCACGGTCCGGATCAGCCGCGATTCGTACGGGATCGGCACGGAGTTCACAGACGGCCTCGAGCCTTTGGGCACGGCTCGCGACTCTACTCCGGGCGGTGGATGGACGAAAGCGGATGAAAGCGGAGGCCGATCGCGATCTAGTTAGCCTCGCTGTTGGCTCGCCTAGCCGCCGCAACGAAGTTGCTCGGCGCTTGAGCGTGAAGGGGCGGCGGATGAGGCCGACCGCCCCTTCGGTTCCTCTCCATGCGCTAGGCGTCAGTCGCCTACTGTTGGATCCTGGTGCCTTCCTCGATCAACGCCGTTGCGACCCGCTGCCAGTAGTCCTCACCGTCGACGGCCTCGTGAAGCACGTGCAACGCTTGGACCGCTAGTTTCTCGAGATCCTTGAGCGCGCTGGCGATGCTGTCTCGAGCGTCCACGGCAAAGGCGAGAACGTGCGCAGCGGCGTCATGATCTGACGGTTGCACGTCGGCCTTGTCTGCGTAAGCTCGAACGTCGGACACGAACCCGTCGAGATCGCTTCCGAAGTGGCCCAAGCTGAACGAGGCAAACTCGAGCTCGTCTTTTGTTGGTAGCGCCATGGTGGACTCCTAACGCAGCGGCCCCGGCGCGCGACGATCACCCCGCCGGCGCCGAGGCCGCGCGGATCGTAACAGCGTCTGAGAGTGCGGAGGGTGATTCCGCATGCCCGAAGCCTACTCCTGATCGCTCAGACACCGCTACGACACTTTCGTGTCGCTTTTTGACTAGTCAGTGACGCCTCAGCGTCTACCTAGAGCGCCGACTCGGCCGGCGTTACGACCGCCCTCGAGCTCGCAGATCGCCTTTAGCTCGCGCGCGATCTCCACGAGCGCCTGCGCCTCTCCCTCGAGTAGTGCGAAGGCCAGATCGGCGGCCTCCAACTCGGCCTCGTCGATCAACTCCATCTTGAGCACGAACGCGGCGCGAGCGGTGACGTCGTGAACCCGCCGCTGCAGCACTCGCATCATTTCGCCACAGACGCGCTCTGTACGGCGCCGGGCGCTGAGTCTGCGAGGTACGCGCACTAGCGTTCGGCACGCCTCCGAGCGGCGCAGCGCGGCTGTGACCGCTCTTCGCGTTGGTCACGTTCGGGCAGATCAAGCACCCTCTCGCTGCCCCTAGAGGACGGCGACCGACAGGCCGGTGGTCGGAGCGGCCATCGGTCAGGCCGCCCGGCCTTCGACCTTTTCCCATTGCGGCATGGCCTTCGAGCCCCGGTTCGTATAGAGCGTTCTCTTACCGGCGGAATCCTCAGCGAAGAGGACGTCCGCGTGCTCGGCGACGCCGGCCAGTGTCTTCAGGTTGTAGGGGAAGCCGTCGAAGTAGTGGAGTTCCTTCGGCGTCGACTCGTGGCCGTCCGCCGGGGAGCGATTAACGAGCCAGCCGCGGACCTTCTCCCCATAGGCCAACGCCTCGAGTTCTTCGTCCTCAGCGTAGCGACTGCCCGGCTGTTTGAGATGACAGCACTCGTGCGCCGCCGTTTCCAGGGCATCGGCCGGGGAAAGTTCACCGTTTACGGCGATCGCGTGGGCGTCCCGATGCGCTATTCCGCGGGATGCTTCGGAACGGGAGAAACTCACGACTCCAGGGCCGCCGCCTCCACCTACCGAAGAACTCTCGGGCACGAACCACAAGACCCGCGGCGGCTCGATTCCGAGATCGTCAGCGGCGACTTTGCAGGCGACGTCGACCGCCAGGCGGACGTCGAGCGGGACGCCGAACGAACCTTGAGCGACGTACTTGCCGAGCGGCCGATCGTCATACAGCGGATCGGCCTCGTCGAAGCTGCGAAAGATCGTTGCGTCGTTCATTCGTTGCCGCCTTTCCTCAGCCGCTCAAGCGTCGCCCGACCGGACTTGCGAGAGTGCTTCGCCTGCTCCCTGCGGACCCGCGCCTGCGCTTCCTGATCTGCTTGGAGTTCGGACGCGAGGTGGACCTGAGAATCACGACGGGCGAGCTTGTAGTACGCGACCCTCGCCTCCTCTAAGCGACCTTCCGCTTCGTTGAGCTCGAGTCCTGCGACCTTCATCGCCTCTTGGAGTTCCGATAGGCGATCCGAGGGCTTGCCGCGCCGCTTTCCCCTCTCGTTCTGTAGTGCGGCCGCGATGTCGCGGAAAATCTTTAGAACTTCGTCGCGATCGATGTAGGCGACGTCGAGCGCGTCCGCCGCGTCCGCCGTCTCCGGCGACCAGATGACGCCGTGGCCGTTCGACGGTTCGACGAGTGGGCCGGTGATCGAGATGAGTTCGTCCGTCGACAGTGGTCGGTGATCGAGACCGGCCTCGATCGCACGGCAGATAGAGCACTTATGCGGGCAGCGAGTGGCCATCAGAAGGCGATCACTTTCCCGCCGTTGGTTGCGTAGGCGTTCGCGCATGCCTGCAAGTACGAGGTTCGCTGCTGCCAGCGATCGAGTTGGAGTTCGAGCGTCGCGACCGCGGCCTGCGCGGTGATCGTAGCGCCGTCATCGTAGGACTGGGCAGCGGAGAGCGCCTTGTACGCCGCTACCGCTACATCGATCGCGGCCTGCACGCTGGCGAGCTCCGCTTGCGCTGGACCGAGGTAGTTCGTTCGGAAATCGTCGATCGTAAAGATTGCCATCA
>JBEKLL010000025.1:0-33674 GCA_050010215.1 Gaiellaceae bacterium
AGGAGCGGCTCTCCAAGGAGCCGTTCTGCAGCCAGGTGTATCTCTCGGGCGCGCATGGGCCGGCCTTCGCGCTCGAGCAGACTAGTGATCGTTTCTAGCACCGGAAGAGACCGGGCGGGAGCGGGCCTCGCTTCGCGAGGATTCGCAGCCGCTTTACGCATCAGTCGTTCCCTCACCGCACTGAGTCGGGACAGCTCAATCCCAGCCCGGGGGTTGGAAAGTGCCCCGTTTAGTTCCATTCTCGCGTTCCCGACGGGCGACTTTTCTGGCCGTGCGTGACCGGCCTCCGGAGTCACCTCGGCGGAGTCCGTTACGCCGCCGATTCGTCCATCTGCCAGAGGTGGAAGGCGTTGCCCTCGCTGTCCTTGCAGACGGCGAACCAGCCCATCTTGGGCACGGGCATCTTCTCTTCGGCCTCGCCGCCGAGCTCCCTGATCTTGGCGCGCGCCGCCTCTATGTCGGCGACGGCGTAGTAGTAGTTGGGATGCCCGCTGCGCTTCTCGGAGGGGAAGACGGCGATTCCCAGTTTCCCGTCCCACAGCCTGGCGACCCGGTAGTCCATATCGGGCATGCCGGAGTCCTCGAAGCTCCAGCCGAAGAGCCCGTTCCAGAACCTTTGCGCCCGATCGGCGTCGACAGACGGAAACTCGATATGCACGATCTCGCCGGCCATGTTCTCTCCCCTGTGTCGATTGCTCTACCAGCACCCATTCCCCGCCCGAGCGAACAAAAACACTTCGACAGCCCCGTGACTGGCTCTTGAGAAATCGCCTCCCGCCTCGATAGCGTTAAGCAAGCGAGAACCGAGGCGAGCTTGGCGACGACCGACAATCACGATGGCTTCAACATCGAGCCGTTCACGCTGCCCCAGCGCCAGATGATCGATTGGCTCGATCTGATGCAGCGCCGACACATCGTTCACGCGCTACTGGAGATCGACATCACCGCCGCACGCCGAGCCATCCACGCCTACCGACGCAACGCGAGACAGCGACTGTCGCTCACAACCTTCGTCGTCTCCTGCGTCGCCCGTGCGGTAGCGGACGACCCGCAGATGCACGCCTACCGGCGCGGCCGCAAGCTCGTGCTCTTCGACGATGTCGACATAGCCGTCCTGGTCGAGCGCGAGATCGAGGGCAAGCAGATTCCGATCCCCTACATCGTTCGCGGCGCCAATCGAAAGAGCCTTGCGGAGATCGAGGCCGAGATCCACGCGGCGCAGCGCGATCCTCTTCCCTACTCCAAGGCACAGCGCCTGCTCCCGCTCTGGCTGCTCGTCCCGCGTTTCCTACGCAGGGCCTTCTGGCGTGCCGTGCTGCACAGCCCGCACAGGCGCAAGCGCATCACGGGCACGGTCACCGTCACGGCAATTCACATGTTCGGAAGGGGCTGGGGCTGGGGCTTGCCGCTCACCTACTACACCCTTTGCGTCACGCTGGGCGGAGTGTCGAAGCGGCCACGATCTGTGCGCAGCGACGCTCCACGCGAGCTCCACGTCGAGGAGCGCGAGTTCCTGGCGCTCACGCTCAGCGTCGATCACGACGTCGTCAACGGCGCCCCGGCGGCCCGTTTTGCCAGCCGTCTCAGAGAACTGATCGAGAACGTCGGCGAGATCCCGACAGCGGCCGCGCCCTGAGAGCTCGCGGGCACTCTACGCCACTCAGATAGGGGCCTTGACTCTGGGCAGAGAACGCTGCAAGATGCCGGGATGAAGTCGGAGAGTCGCGACGCCCGCGCAAAACTACGGCTCCAGGCGGAGCTCGAGAAACTTCGCGAGCGCGATTTCGTCGTCGTGCACGGGTGCGACCAAACCGGTGAGGGCGTACGCGATCACCTCGTCAGCGGACCGACCGGCGTTTTCTATGTCGTGACCAGGCGCAACGGTCTCGACGACGAGCAGCTACGCGAGGCATGGCGCCGGGCCGAGGAGCTCTGCCAGGAGCTCGATACCTGGGTCACTCCCGTGATCTGCGCGCCGTCTCGCGGTAAACCGCACAGGCAAGAGCGAGTTTGGATCGTTCCTAACAAGCGGATTGTTGATTGGATCGCCGGACGGAGGAATCCTGTGCTGGCGTCCGAGCGCGCCGCCCGTCTCGCCGAGCGACCGCGAACGTCCGACTCGACGACTCCGACGTCGATCGACATCTCTTCCGTGAGCACAGCTCTACTCGAGCGAGCACGCGCCGATCGCGCCTACGCCGAGACCGAAGGCGACGGCGCCAGGCAAATCAAAAGCGAGCAGACCGAGCCGGCCTAGAGCGCCAGCCGAAGCCGATCGCAATACGAGGCCACCCTGACTTCGTTGCCCCGCGGCGCATCCTCCCACTCGTCCACGCGCGGGCCCCAGAACTCCCTGGGCGTGCCGGGATGCCGGGCCACGACGTGGACGTGGTGATGCGGTATGTGGTTGAAGACGAAGGCGTAGACGTGCTCGGCGCCCTCGCTCTCGAGAGCTCTCGCCAGTCGCGAGACCATCAGCGCGATCGCGCTCGCCTCCTCGTCGCTGAGCTCGGCAAGCCCGCGCACGTGCCGCTTGGCGTCCACGAACAGGTAACCGATATAGCCGTTCACCACCTCAACCGGCGCGTGATTGACGAACACGTTTTCGTCCTCGTAAACGAGCTCGCCCACCAGGAAACCCTTGCCCCGGTGCTTCTCACAGATCGCGCATTCGGTCACCACGGCAGTGCACGGTATACGACTTCGACAGGCGCCGCCGGGCAGAGCGCAGTTACGCTGATGCACGATGGACGAAGCCCGCGTGACCGTCGTCTCCAACGACGCCGAGGCCCAGATGCTCTGCGGCCTGCTGCGCCTGGAGGGAATCGAGTGCTACTTCCGCAAGACCAACTACGGCGCCGGCTCGACCGACGGCATGCTCTCGAGCTTCGGCCCGACCGAGATCGTCGTCAGCGCTTCCGACCTCGCCCGGGCGCGCGAGCTGCTCGATTCCGGCGACGATGGCTGCGCTTAACGTTCGTGTCGATTCCGGCTAACGACGATCGAGCTCCGCGGCCACCAGCTCCGCCCAGCGCCTAGCCCGCGGTAGCGGAACCAGCCCCAGCCCGAACGGGCGCAGGGCGATCCCGTGCACGGCGCCCGGGATGAGCGTGTAGTCGCCCTCGACGCCGAGTGCGCGGGCCCGTTCGAAGCCGGCTCGGGAGTGCCGCGGAGAGACTCCCGGGATCCCGGGAATTGGCCGGTCGAGCGTGCCGTGGATGACCGAAAAGCGGCGCCCGCGCAGACCGTCAAGCGGTAGCCGTGGCGGAATCCAGGGCGCCAGACCGACGACGGTCTCGACCGAGGGCTCGGAGGCGGCCGCGACCGCCACGCCTCCGCCCATCGAAAAGCCGAGCAGGAGTGTCCGCTCGCCGCCGACCGCCTCGATCGCGGCGCAGGCGTCGTCGATGCACCCATCGAAACGGCGCCAGGACTTGATGCGGTAGCGCAGCTCGGCGAAGCGGATCTCCGGAAAGTGCGGGTGCAGTCGTTCCAGCAGCCACTCGATGGTGGCGCTCCAGGTGCCCTCGACCTCGGCGCGCTGGCCGCCGTTCATGCAGACGACGGTCAGCGAGCCATCGCCGCCCGAGAGACGCAGCTCTGCGCCGGTTGAGAGTTTCACGTCCCCGAAAGCTACCCGCACGAACCTCGCCCAGCTCGCTCTTTCGCTCCGATTTCGCCCTGTTGCCAGGCCGAGCGGGCGCTCGGCTTGGATGAGGATGGCTCGGGGCAAGGAGTCCGCAGGCCGGCAACAAGCCGCCAGTGGCGGTTAGCACGACCGACTCTCACGAGACTGGCAGAGCGCTAGCAGGGCACTTCTCTACTCGCCCGCCCCCAATACCACCTGCCCGCGGGGTCCCGCGGGGTCGTTCGAAGATACCGTCCTCTCGGGGTCCGAAGGTCTCGTCATTGCGCCAACTCCGTGCCTATCCGGTCAGCGAGCGCCTGCCCCGTCGGCGCCGCCGGCCGGACCTGAAAAGATGGAGACGGATACACCTCTAAGGAGAGTCGAGTGAGACTGCTCGTTCTCGGAGCAAACGGAAAGACCGGCCGCCAGGTCGTCGAGCGGGCGCTCGAGGCCGGGCATGCGGTCACTGCCTTCGTTCGCAATCCGGCCGCGTTTCGGCTCAGCCACGAGAACCTCGCCGTCGCGAGCGGCGACGCCTACCGCGTCGACGACCTGGTCGCCGCGCTGAAGGGGCAGGAAGCCGTCGTTAACACGATCGGCGGCGGCGAGCGCAGGCTGATCGAGAACACGACCAGGGTGCTGGTCGAAGCGATGCGGACGAGCGGCGTCAAGCGGATCGTGGCCATGTCCTCGTTCATCGCGACGCCGAACTTCAAGCCGACAGGAATGATGAGGCTCTTCCCCCGGCTGGTGAAGGGAATGGCCGGCGACGACCTGGCCGGCGTGAAGATCCTCGAGCGCTCGGGCCTCGACTGGACGATCGTCTTCGCCACCGTGCTCGAGAACAAGCCCCGGGCCGGCTACCACCTGGTCGGACTGGACGAGATCGTGACCGCGAAGAACTCCGTCAACCGGGCCGACGTGGCCACGTGCCTACTCGACGCGCTCGCCGACCGCGACACGATCCGCCAGTCGCTGATTATCACCGGTCGCTAGCCCGAGAGTGCTCTGTCCAGTTCAGTGCAGGTCAGTTCAGTTCAGCTCTGCCCGCAGCTCGGCCATCGGCACGTAGCTGAAGCCGACCGGGAACTGCTCGCCGCTCTTCGTCGTGAGCGGGATGATCGCGCCCGGCGCCTGAAGAGCGGCCCCGTTCCAGTACGAGCCGCGCCCGGCCTTGGCAACGATCCGGTCGCGCCCGTCCGAGAGCCTGACTGCGTGCAAGGCTTTGCCCGCGCCTGTGTAGATCGCATAACCGGCGTAGGCGGCGAGATTGTCGGTTCGTCCCTTTGCGCTGAGCCGGAACGAGCGCAACAGCCGTCCCCGTGGCGTGTAGATCGCTAGGCGCTTCGTCCTTGTCAAAACGAGGATGCGGCTTCCGCTCACGGCGACAGTCGGAGCCGAGACCCGCCAGACCTGGGTCGTGAAAGTAGCAACGTGCTTCCCGCCCGTCGTGCACACGTAGAGCGAGCTCCCCTGGTGGATCACGATGTAACCGCCCGAGAGCGCGGCAATCGGCCCGGGGATTGGCCCGGCGATCGAGAGACCGACGAGATCGGCAACATGCCGGGTACGCCCGCTCGAGTCGATACGCATCAGCTGCACAACGGCCTTGGCCGTCACGTGCAGGTAGCCGAGGAACTTGCCGTCGCCGAAGATGGCAGGAATCGACTCCCTGGAGAATAGGGCGCCGTTCTCGTCGATCGACACGCCGATCGCAGCGATGCGCCTCCTCGCCCCGCTCGGGAGCACGGCACCCAGATCGAACGTGTACGAGGTGTTGCTGACGCCCGTGCTGAGGCAGCCGATGACACCCTTCGGACCGATAGCCAGCAGGTTGGGGATGTCGCCCGCCGCGCAGGTAGCCGAGGCGATGCGCCGGGGCTCGCTCGATCCGAAGTCTTGGGCCCAGAGCTCTGTCTGCCTACCGACGGCGCCGGCGAAAACAACTCGAGAACCCGCCGCCGTCCAGGAGACAAGATTCGTTATCGGCACTGGCGAAGAAGCCGCGGGGGCATGAGAAGTCGCGAGAGAGCCGACGAGCACGATCCCCGAAGTCGTCCCTAGTAGGAGCGAGAGTCGCGCCCTGCCCATATCCGCATTATCCGCTCTCGCCGACCGCGACACGATCCGCCAGTCGCTGATCATCACCGGTCGCTAGCCGGCGACTTTCGAGTTGCAGAGAACCGCCGAGTGGGCGATACTCGCGCCGTTCGTCATGAACGAGAAAGCGCTCGCATACTCACACGGTCTCTCCGACGTCCCGCTCCGAGCCGAGACGATCGGGCAGATGTGGGCGAGCGTCGTCGCCGCCCACGGCAACTGCGACGCGCTCGTCTCGAGACACCAACAAATACGCTGGACCTACGCGGAGCTGGACGAGCAGGTCGAGCGCTGCGCCCGTGCGCTGATCGCCGAGGAAGTTCAGAAGGGCGACCGCGTCGGCATCTGGGCGCCGAACGTTGCCGAATGGGTGGTCGTCCAGTTCGCCACGGCGCGGGTCGGAGCGATCATGGTCAACATCAATCCGTCCTACCGGGCGCACGAGCTGGAGTTCGTGCTGCGCCAGTCGGGCTGCTCGATGCTGATCCTGGCGCCCGGCTACAGGAACACCGACTACCGCGCCCTCCTGAGAGCCGCCGAGGCGCCCGCGCTGACCCGCTCGATCGTGCTGGGCGAGGGCTGGGAGTCGTTCATGGCGCGCGCCGACGAGGTTTCGCT
Source organism: Gaiellaceae bacterium (assembly GCA_050010215.1). Classification (GTDB taxonomy): domain Bacteria; phylum Actinomycetota; class Thermoleophilia; order Gaiellales; family Gaiellaceae; genus Fen-549. Next base: position 6,347 of record JBEKLL010000025.1, read on the forward strand.
CGAGACGCTCGCCGAGCGGGAGGCCGAGCTCGACTACGACGACGCGATCAACATCCAGTACACCTCGGGCACGACCGGCTTCCCCAAGGGCGCCACGCTCTCGCACCACAACATCCTCAACAACGGCTTCTTCATCGGCGAGACGCTCGCCTACACGCCCGCCGATCGCGTCTGCTTGCCGGTGCCCTTCTACCACTGCTTCGGGATGGTGCTGGGCAACATGGCGATCGTCACTCACGGCGCCTGCATCGTCATCCCGGGCGAGGGCTTCATCTCGAAGGAGGTGCTGGAGACGGTCGAGGCCGAACGCTGCACGGCGCTCTACGGCGTGCCGACCATGTTCATCACCGAGCTCGCCTCGCCCGAGCTGGAGAAGACCGACTTCTCCACGCTCCGCACGGGCATCATGGCCGGCTCCCCCTGCCCGGTCGACACGATGAAGCGAGTCCAGAGCGACATGCACATGCCCGAGGTGACGATCTGCTACGGCATGACCGAGACGTCGCCGGTCTCGGCCCAGACGCGCCTCGACGATCCGCTCGAGAAGCGCGTCGGCACCGTCGGCCCAGTTCACCCGCACGTCGAGGTGAAGATCGTCGATCCGGAGACGGGACGAACGCTGCGCCGCGGCGAGACGGGTGAGCTCTGCACACGCGGCTATCTGGTCATGCTGGGCTACTGGGAGGACGAGGAGGCGACCCGCGACGTGATCGACGCGGCGCGCTGGATGCACACAGGCGACCTGGCCACCATGGACGACGACGGCTACGTCAACATCGTCGGCCGCATCAAGGACATGATCATCTGCGGCGGCGAGAACATCTATCCGCGTGAGATCGAGGAGTTCCTCTACTCGCACCCGGCGATCATCGACGTGCAGGTGATAGGCATTCCCGACCCCAGGTGGGGCGAGACGATCTGCGCCTGGATTATCAAGCGCGAGGGATCCGATCTGGACGAGAAGGGCGTCAAGGACTTCTGTCGCGGCCAGATCGCCCGCTTCAAGATCCCGCGCTACGTCCGCTTCGTCGACAGCTACCCGATGACGATCAGCGGCAAGATCCAGAAGTACAAGATGCGCGAGACCGAGATCGAAGAGCGCGGTCTTTCCGAAGTCGAGACGGCATAGCCTCTCGCGCCACTGGCCGGCAGAGACGCGAGAGATGCCAGTTCACCTCGCTCGGCCGGCGGCTCTGTGCGATCGGCGCTACCGGGCGTTCAGTTCGTCGGTCGCGCCCGGCCGGAGAGCTCGCCGACCGAGTGCGAGAGGCGCTGTTAGAGTCGAGGCGTGCGTCTCGCCGCGGCGCATCGGGGTCAGGATCGGCCCGCCGGCCGGGCCGGCAAGTGCGCGCGGGCGATCACGGTGCTGCTCGCAGTGGCTTCGGTCGTGCCGCTCGCCGCCTGCGGCCAGAGCGCCGATACAAAGGCTCAGGCAGCTCCGGTGCGCGCACCGGCGAGAGCCGTCCGCCTGCTCTTCGCCGGCGACGTGATGCTCGGGCGCGACGTGGCGTCGTACGCGAAGCAGCACCCCTACGACCTCTTCGCCGGGATCCGCTTCGAGCTCTCCTCGGCCGACCTGGCGATGGCCAACCTCGAGTCGCCGCTGACGACGCGAGCGCACGCGCGCGGGCCAGATGCGCTCGAGGCGCCTCCCTCCTCGGCGCGCCTGCTCGGGCCGGCCGGCTTCGACGCGGTCACGATCGCCAACAACCACGCCGGCGACGCCGGCCCCGAGACGGTGAGCGACACGATGCGGGCGCTTGCGGCAGCGAAGATCACGGTGGTCGGAGCGGGTGCCTCGCGGGAGCAGGCGTTCGCGGGGAAGATCGTCACGGTCAGGGGGCTGCGCGTGGCACTGCTCGCCTTCGACACGACGATGGAGGGACCGGCTCCGGCGAACGGAAAGCCGGGCGTCGCCCGCTGGAACGCGGCGCTCGCGCAAAAGGCGGTTGAGCGAGCCAACTCGCAGGCCGACATCGTCGTCGTCGCGCTGCACGGCGGTGCTCCCTACGCCCCGGAGATCGATCCGTACGTGATGCGACTCGGGCGCCGGCTCGCGGCCTGGGGCGCCGACATCGTCTGGGCGGCCGGCCCCCACGTCGTGCAACCCGTGCGTCTGATCAGGCCCGCGCAAGGCAACCGAGCGGCGATCGTTGCAACCAGCCTCGGCAACCTGATGTTCGACCAGCACATCCCGGGCACCCGCCGGGGAGCGCTACTCGAGGTGCTGGCCGGCGCTGACGGAGTTCGGGCGTACCGCGTCGGTAGCACTGTCGCAACGGCGCCCGCGAGCTTCCTCGGTTGGAGGACTCCCCGCGGCGACGCCGTGGCTCTCGAAGGCGGCTGGTGGACGCTCGCCCGTCCGGTCAAGCCGGCTCGACCGGAGCGCCCCCGTTCGCTCGGCGAATTCAAGGGCAAGGTCACGGCAGCCGTAATCGGCGACCCCGAGGGCAACGGCGGCCGCCAGCTCGTCGTCTCCTTCCGGCGCCCGTTCCGCCCGACCAAGGTCGACGTACTGGTGCCTCGACGCCAGCTACTCGACCGTCACAACCTCACCGCCCACATCGGTCTCTACCGGCCGCGAGATCTGCGCCCGCTCTGGGTGGCGGGCACCCTGCTTCGCCCGGTCGCCCGACTCGCCGCCTGCGACGGGACGCTCGCGATCGCCTATTCGACTCTCAACAACTCCACGATCGTCGGAACCGGCGCCTGGACATGGGGCGGTTTCGGCTTTTCGCCCCAGGCCGATCTACCCGGCCCCGGTCTTCCGGCCTGCGCCGACGTCGACGGCGACGGCCGGCTCGATCCACTAATCCTCGAAAGGAGCTCGAAATGATCAGGCGCCTGTTCGTATGCGGATCGCTTCTGATTGCGATCGCCGCCCTGGCGATCGGATGCGGTTCGAAAAGCTCTACCTCCACCACCGCGACGGCCACGCCCGCCACGACGACGAGCGCCAAGCCGCCGCTCAAACCGGTCGCCTTCACGATTCCGAGCTCGCCGGTTCGCTTCGCCAACTTCATTCCGGTGCCGCTTCAGAATCCCGACTCGCCGGCGTACGCCGGGCCGGCCACGCCGACTTCGCTCGCCGCCGTGAAGGTGGTCGCGGCCCTCAAGGGCGAGTTGAAGAAGCCGGGTGTGACCGCGGCGCTGGAGAAGAACGGCTTCGCGGTCGTACCGGCCGATTACAAACTCTTCCAGTACGCCTACGAGGGCAACGACTACCAGGGCTGGCCGGTGTTCGTGACGACGGATGTCGCCTATCACGAGTGGCACCTCGTCTTCGACAAGCTGCTGCGCAGCCTCGAGCAGCAAGTACTGCTGCCCAAGCTGGAGCAGCTCGTCACGGGCGCACTCCAGGCGGCACAGACTCAAGCCAAGGAGTTGACAGGCTCAGCGCTCGCGGACTCGGCCTCACGGGCCGAGCAGCTCTTCCAGGTCGCCGCTGCCGAGCTGGGGCAGCCGGTCGACCTCGGACCGTTGGCGAAGCAGGAGAAAGCGTTGATCGACGCGCACTCGGCTCCGGACGCGACCTCGCCGATTCTCGGCAGCAACGTCGACTACTCGGTCTTCACGCCGCGCGGACACTACACCCGCACGCCGGAGCTGACCCGCTACTTCCTCGGCATGTCCGTGCTGGGCCAGCTGCCGTTCTGCCTCCCCGGCAGCTACAAGTGCCCGGGCGTGGAGCCGGCCCGGATCGGGATCCTCGCGTCACATGCGCTCGCCGGCACTCCCGAGCTGGTCTCGCTCTGGCGCCAGATCTACGAGCCGACCGCTTTCCTGGTCGGCACGGCCGACAACTACACGCCAATCGAGGTCGAGGCAACCGTCAAGTCGGTCGTCAAGGGCGGTTTCTCCAACTCGGGCGCGCTCGCCAGCGACGCGATCGTAAAGTCGGTCGTCGACGAGCTGCTGCGGACGCGGCCGGTGAAGATCAACCCGGAGCGCGCCTCGATCCGCCTGATGGGAACGCGCTTCGTGCTCGACTCCTACCTGCTCGACCAGCTCGTCTTTCCGAACGTAGGCACGGCCGACAAGCCGCGCCTGACACCCTCGGCGCTCGACCTGGCCGCCTCTTTCGGCTCGGGCTACGCCGAGCAGTTGCTCAAGCAGTCGGGTGCATTCGGATACGCGCACTACGCGACCCAGCTCGCGAAGGTGCAGAAGGCCGTCTCCAGCCGCCCGGCCAAGAACTGGGGCTCGACCGTCTACGACGCCTGGCTCTACGCGCTCGAGCCGATGTTCGTGCGGCACGGAACCGCTTTCCCCGACTTCATGCGCAACACCGCCTGGGCGGGGAAGGCGCTGCAATCGGGCTTCGGCTCCTACACCGAGCTGAAGCACGACACCATCCTCTACTCCAAGCAGCTGATCGCGGAAGGCGGCGACGAGAACATCGCCAAGGCGCCGCGAAACTGGGTTGAGCCCGACCCCGTCGCCTACGCCCGTCTGATCGAGGCCGTCAAGCTGATGCGGCAAGGACTCGCCCAGCGGAATCTGCTCACGGCCCAGGCGGGCACGCTGCTTGCCCTCGAGACCGGGATGTTCGGCTTCTTCGAGCGGATCGCCAAGGACGAGCTGGCCGGAAGACCGATATCCAAGAAGGACAACGACCGGCTCCGCTATATCGGCGGCGAGATGGAGGCGCTCTGGTGGCGTACGGCCGACGTCTCCCAGTACGCCCAGCCCACCGATGCCGACGACGAGGCGCTGGTCGCCGACATCGGCTCGAGCCAGAAAGGGGTGCTGGAGCTCGGAACCGGACGCATCGACCGCATCTACGTGCTCGTCCCCGACGACCAGGGCAACTTCCAGCTGGCCGCCGGCGGCGTCTACTCCTACTACGAGTTCCTTCAGCCGCCGGGCCAGCGACTGACCGACAAGGAGTGGCAGGGCCTGCTCAACACGGGCAAGGCACCGGCCCGCCCGGATTGGGAAAAGGTCTTCCTCGCCGGCTAGAACACCCGACTCACTCGGACTCCCGTGTCGCCTCGCCGTGGCACGGGAGTCCGGCTCGAGTGGCGACAGAAAATGAAGACAAGCGCAGGAATCCTCCTCTACCGCGAAGGCGAGTCCGGGCTAGAGGTGCTGATCGCGCACATGGGGGGACCTTTCTGGAGAGGGAAGGATGCCCGCGCCTGGTCGATCCCGAAAGGCGAGCTGGAAGCGGGAGAGGAGCCGCTCGCGGTTGCCCGGCGGGAGTTCGAGGAGGAGCTCGGCTCAGCGCCGCCACACGGGTCGTATCTCGAGCTCGGAGAGCTCAAGCAGTCGAGCGCCAAGCGCGTCATCGTCTTCGCTTTACGCGGCGACCTCGACGTCGAGACCGTGCACAGCAACAGTTTCAGCCTCGAGTGGCCCAAGGGCTCGGGCCGGATTCGGGAGTTCCCGGAGATCGACCGCGCCGCCTGGGTCTCGCCCGAGACGGCGGCCGAGAAGCTCGTGCTGGGGCAGGTGCAGTTCCTCGAGCGGTTAAGGCAGGCCTTGGCGCGAGCCGGCTAATCGATCCAGCGCACGACCTTAGATTCGGTGTCGATCACTCCGGGGATCTCGACGATGCGATCGATGACCGCGTCCATCGCGGCAACGTCGTCACCCTCGACGATCGCGATCAGGTCGGGTGTCCCGAACAGCGCATCGGCGCGGACGACACCGTCGAGCCTGCGGATCTCCCCGACCACTCGGCGCGGGCCCGGGTTCTCGGTATCGACAAAGACGTAAGCCTGGACCTTCCTCACGGGCGCGAACCTATCACGGGCCGGGCTTGACCAATCCCGCTTCGTAGGCGAGCACCACCGCCTGCACGCGATCGCGCAGCCGCAGCTTGCGCAGCACGCTGGAGACGTGCGTCTTGACGGTCGTCTCGCTGACGACGAGCTCCGCCGCGATCTCGGCATTCGAGAGACCGGCCGCTATCAGGCGCAGGATCTCGAGCTCGCGCGCGGTCAGCGAGTCGAGCTCGGGCGGCGGCTTACGCTCGGACGCCTCGAGCGAGGCCGCGAAGCGGTCGAGCAGGCGGCGAGTGATCGAGGGTGCGAGCAGCGCCTCACCCGAGGCGACGACGCGGATCGCCTCGACGAGCTGCGCCGGCTGTACGTCCTTGAGCAAGAACCCGCTGGCGCCGGCGCGGATCGCCTCGAAGACGTACTCGTCGAGATCGAAGGTCGTCAGGATGATCACTCGTGCGCCGGAGCCCGCGTCGAGCAGGCGCCGGGTCGCCTCGACTCCGTCCAGCACCGGCATGCGTACGTCCATCAGCACGACGTCGGGGTCGAGCTCTCGGGCCAGCTCGATCGCCCGGGCGCCGTTCTCGGCCTCCCCCACCACCTCGAGGTCGTCGCGCGCCTCCAGGATCATCCGGAAGCCGCTCCGAACAAGCGCTTGATCATCGGCGATCAGCACTCGGATACTCACCCGAGCTGCCCCTGGTCTGCGAGCGGAAAGCGCGCCCTTACCACGAAGCCGCCCTTCTCTGCCACGCCGGCCGTGAAGACGCCGCCGAGCAGGGCCGCCCGCTCCTGCATGCCGATCAGACCGTGGCCGTCGCGCGACTCCTTGCTCGGACCGGCGCCGTCGTCGGCGATCTCCAGCTCCAGCTCGCCCCCATGCCTGCTCAGGCGAACGCGCGCACGACTCGCCTGCGCATGCTTGAGCGTGTTCGTGAGCGCCTCCTGGATGATCCGATAGGCAGAGAGGTCGACTCCGCTCGGAAGCTCGGTCAGCTCTCCCTTCAGCTCCAGATCGACCTCGAGACCGGTCGCGCGAACCTGCTCGACTAGCTCGGCGAGCGCGGCCAGCCCCGGTTGCGGCTCGAGGCGTTCGCGCTCGCGGGTGCGCACGACGCCGAGCAGGCGCCGGAGCTCGGTCAGCGCCGAACGCCCGCTCTCCTCGATCGAGCGGAGAGCTTCGCGCGCCCGTTCGGGCTGGCGCTCGAAGACATCTCCCGCCGCGGCGGCCTGGACGACCATGACGCTGACCGAATGGGCGATCACGTCGTGCAACTCGCGCGCAATCCTTTCCTGCTCCTCGGCGGCGGCCCGGCGGACGTTCAGCTCGCGCTCGCGCTCCAGCCGCTCGGCCCGCTCTTCCAGCTCGCGGTAGTAGGCCCGCTTCGTGCGCACGTTGTCGCCGAGGATCCAGGCGGCCGAGACGAAAACGACCAGGTGCAGGACGGACTCGCCCGTACTCACGCCGGCGTGCTGGATCAGCACCAGCGGCAGCGCTGCCAGAGTCACGGCGCCGGCCCAGAGCGAGAAGCGCCGCTCGGTGTGCGAGGCGACGGTGTAGACGGCAAGGGCGAGCGCAAACGGCGGTAGAACGCCGACCACGAACTGCGTGCTGATCGAGGCCGCGAGCACGACTGCAAGCACGGCCAGGGGGAAGCGGCGTCTCAGGAGCAGAGGAAGCACCTGTGCCAGCACCGGCGCCGCGGCGAGAGCCAGCGAATGGTGCCTCGTTGCCCAGACGAACGTGGGTGGTAGCAGCAGGGCGACCAGACCGAGATCGATCAGATCGCCCTTCCTCTGCTTGAGACTCTGACGAATCATGAGCGAAACGGTACTCCGTCCCTTCTCCCCCTCAAGCGTCGCGTCTCTGCGTGCGCCAGAGCCCAAGGCCGCTGAAGATCACGATCCAGCACGCCAGCACGAGCAGCGCCGTGGCGTGGGTCGGGATTATCAGGCTGCCCGTATCGGAGGGCGGAAGCGGCGAGAGCCCCTCCATCGCCACGCTCAGTAGCCCACTCCGGAAGCTGCCGAGCGCGCTGATGTTGTGCAGGATCCCCTGCACCGGTAACAGATAAGCGATCAGGATGCTGATCGCCGCCGCTCGCGAGCCGACCAGCGAGCCGAGCCCAAGCGCGATCACGTAGACAATGCCGGCGCTCAGCAGCACCCAGAGACCCGCCTTCACGAACAGCGCCGTGCTCGGAACGGCTAGACCACCCGCGAGGGTCGCGCAGAGCACAGCAGCGAGCGCGTAGGCCGCGGCAACGAACGGGAGCACCAGCGCCAGTCCACCGGGAATGCGGGCGAGATAGAGACGAGTGCGCGAGCGCCCGCTCGAGATCAGGTCTCTGAACGTACGTGAGCTCAGATCCAGGGTGCCCGCGGCCGTTCCGACAAGTCCGACGGCGATCATCCCACCAAGCTGACCCAGCAGCATCAGCACGATCTGGAACTTGTCCGTTCCGCCGGCAGGTCCGTACTTGGTCGAGTTGGAGAGGTGGAACAGCTCCAGCGCCGTGTACATAACGACGATCGCGCCAACTGTGAGCAGCGCGAGCGGAATCCAGACGCTACGGCTCTTGCGCAACTTGAGGAACTCGGCGCGCTCGAGCCGGAGCGGCAGGCGCAGGGATCGTGGGATCTGGACGGTGCTCTCCAAGCTGGTCATGAATCCTTTCCTAAACGGTTCGTGATCTCAGGGACACAGCGCTCGAGCGAGGCAGTGCCGGCCCGAGGCGATTGACTGCACACCGGCGTCTGGCCGCCGCCACGACGTCAGGCGTCTCGTGTGCGCGTGCGCCAGAGCCCGAGCCCGCCGAAGATCGCAATCCAGAACGCGAGCACGATCAGCGAGGTGGCGAGCGACATGGCGATGACGTCGTGCGGATCGGGCGGTGGTAGCGGCGAGATCCGTTCGACTGCCACGCTCAGAAGCCCGTCACGGGCGCGTCCGAGCACGGTGATGTTGCGAAGGATCGCCTGGATCGGGAGCAGATACGCGATCAGGATGCTGATCGTGGCCGCCCGCGAGCCCACCAGCGAGGCGAGCCCCAGCGCAATCACGTAGACGACACCGGCGCTGAAGAGCACGTACAGACCGGCCTTCACGAACAGCATCACACTCGGTGTCGCCAGGCCGCCGGCCAGCACGACGCAGAGAACGGCGGCGAGCGCATAGGCGGCCGCCACGAACGGTAGTAGCATCGCCAATCCACCCGGAATCCGAGCCAGGAACAAGCGCGAGCGCGAGCGCCCGGTCGAGACGAGATCCCTGAAGACGTTCGAGCTCAGGTCCTGTGTGCCGGCGGCCGCGCCGACTAGCGCCGCCGCGATCATGCCGGCGATCTGGCCCATCAGGAAGAGCGCCCGCTCGAAGTTGATCGTGCCGCCCGCCGGGCCGTACTTGACCGAGTTGTACAGGTGGAAGCTCTCGACGGCCGTGAACATGATGATGATGACGCCGATTGTCAGGATCGCGGTGGGAATCCATACGCCACGGCTCTTACGCAGCTTCAGCAACTCGGCTCGCTCCAGCCGGAAGGGCAAGCGCGGTGGCCGCGAGACCTGAGTGGCGTCCTCCATGGCGGTCATGAGTTCTCTCCAAGCCGGCGCGTGATTTCCAGGAAGCGGTGCTCGAGCGAGACGTGCGAGGGCTCGAGGCGGTGCACGGCAATGCCGGCGCCGACCAACCTCGTGTTGAGCTCGGCCGCCACCTTCTCCAGCGACGCGTCCGGCTTCACGAGGACGCGTAAGCCGGACGCGGTCTCTTCCACCTCGCGCAGCGAGCCATTGCCGTCGATCGCAGCGAGCGCCTTGCGCGGCTCGTCGCAGCCGATCGTGATCGCGCCGTCGTCACCGGTCGAGAGATCGCTCAAAGAGCCCTGGGCGACGATCCTGCCGCGATCGACGATCGCCACGTGATCACAGATCTTCTCGACCTCGTCGAGCAGGTGCGAGGACAAGACCAGAGTCCGCCCTTCGGAGATCCAGGTGCGAACCAAGCCGCGGAATTCCTGGATACCGCCCGGATCGAGCCCGTTGGTCGGCTCGTCCAGGATCAGGAGCTCGGGATCGGAAAGCAGACAACGCGCTATCCCGAGCCGCTGGCGCATGCCCTGCGAGTAGGTCGAGACGCGATCGTCGGCGCGATCGGCCAGCCCGACCTGCTCGAGAACCTTGTCGATGCGCATGTGCGCCTCCGGCGCGCGCGCGGCGGCCGCAACCCAGAGGTTCTCGCGTCCGCTCAGGTGCTTGTGAAAGCCGGGCTCCTCGACGATCGCTCCCACGCTGGCCAATGCCCGCGAGCGTTCCTTCGGCATCGGCCGCCCAAGCACTCGCATCGTGCCGGCACTCGGCCGAGTCAGCCCGAGTAGCACGCGAATCAAAGTGGTCTTGCCGGCGCCGTTCGGGCCCAGATAACCAAATGCCGAACCGCGCGGAACACGCAGGTCGACGCCGTCCACGGCCACCTGCTCGCCGAAGCTCTTCTTCAGGCCCTCGGTCTCGATTACGTACTCGCTTTGCGCTGCCATGATCCTCCTTGCTAGCTCGAAGCCCAACCTACCCGCAAGAGAGCTATCGCAACCTCGGGCTCGGGATCGAGATTCGCCTCATCCTCGAGAACGATCTTTCCTCGCTCCCTCGGCCGGCGGCGCCGCACGACCGGCGACGCCCCGAAAGGAGCGACGCTGATGTCGAATCCGGGCGACCCGCTGACGGCTCAGAGATCGCGTCTCGCGAAGAGGACGAGGGTGACGAGCACCACCAGGCCGAGATAGACAACCGACCAGAGCCAGAGCAGGCCCGGGCCCGGCTGCGGTCCGCCGAAGGGGCCGAGCGACAGGACTGTCTTCGTGATGCCCGAGGTGTCGGCTGTGAGTGAATAGACGGCTCGCTCGTAGAGCGCCTCGAAGGGAGCGAACCAGGCGCTCAGCTCGGCGATCCGCTCCAGCGAGTGGATCTTCATCACTACGCCGATCTGGCCCAACAGACCCGCCACGAAGCCGATCCCGAGCACCATGAAGATCGTGATTCCATTCGCTATCGGCGCCAGGAAGACCGAGCCGAGCAGCGAGATCGCCGCGACGATCGTCACGGCCACGGCGAGCGCAACGAGCGGCTCGAGTGGCCGATCGGGCGTCCAGTGAAGCGAGCGCCGGGTGATCCCGTAAACGTTCAGATACACGACGGCGGTATAGGGGACGCAAACCGCGACCGCCGCGGCCAGTCGACCCGCGACAAGCGAAGAGCGCCCGAGCGGACGGGCGACGAGCGGCTGCAGGAGCCCGCGTTCGGCCTCGCCCCTGATCGCGCCCAGAGTCAGAAAGATCGCCAGCACGGAGCCGAGGAAGTAGGTGGCAAACAGCGCCAAGCCGAAGACCGAGGCGCCGCGCACCACGCCTTCGTTCAGGGGCCCGCCCGGAAAGTCCCTTGTCTGCGCAAAGATGAAGCGGGCTCCAAGCCAGTAAAGGATGAGGAAGACCACGGTCAGCACGAGCACCGCCTGGAAAACGCGCCGGCGCAGCGTCTCGCGGATGGCGTAGAAGGCGATCAGCCCGGCGCTCACGCCATCTCTCCCTCGGTCAGCTCGAGGAAGGTCTCCTCGAGCGTGGAGCGCACCAGGCGAACGGAGTAGACGTGCTCGCCGGCGTCGATCAGCTCGCTCACGATCCGTGGGACGTCCTCGTGTCTGGCGCCCTCGATCAGCCGCACGCCCGCTTCCGTCTCCACCTCGAGTCCGCGCGGCTTCGTCAACTCGCCGGTCGCGCCGACGGCGACGAGCCTCCCCTGCGACAGAATGGCGACGCGATCGCAGACGAGCTCGACCTCGCTCAGCAGGTGTGAGTTCAGAAGCACCGCGATCTCTCGCTCCCGCAGGCCCTCGAGCAGCCCGCGCACGGTACGTCTGCCGGCCGGATCGAGCGCACTGGTCGGCTCGTCCAGGAGCAGTAGGCGCGGATTGCCGACGAGCGCCTGCGCTACGCCGAGCCGCTGCTGCATTCCTTTCGACATCGCCGAGACGCGTAGCTCGCGGACGTCAGCGAGACCGACCAACTCGAGTAGATCGACGCGCTCGCTTGTGCCGCCGTCCGAGTGCGCCAGCCTCTGATGCAGGGTCAGCACTTCTTCGGCGCTCAGCCACTCGGGGAAGCGAAAGAACTCGGCCAGGTAGCCGACCGCCGAGCGCGCCGCGTGAGAGCCGGCGCGGGCACCGCAGACCATGGCCTCGCCGCCGCTCGCGCGAACCAGACCGCAGGCGATTTTGGTCAGGGTCGACTTACCGGCGCCGTTCGGGCCCAGCAAACCGACCAGCTCTCCCGGCTCGACCTCCAGATCGACTCCGGCGAGCGCGACCGTGCCCCCAAAGCGTTTAACCAGTCCCAGGGTGGATAGCGCCGCCGGCACCGTCCGAGTCTAACCACGGCGAGGGGGCCACCAATGGAGGCCGGAGTAGCTCTAGAGCCAATTCCTGGCTCGGGAGAGGGCGTGCAGACTGCGGTCAGCCGACCAATTGGTTCAGTTGACGCGATCCGCGAGACGGGCTCGGCCCGCGCTGAATCGGTTCCCAGGCCGACGCGCGGCACATCGGGCAGGCGGGCGGCTCGGCAATGACGACAATTCCGTAGCCGCAGGCGCCGCAGACGAGCTCTCGCTTCTTGCTCCGCCACTGCTCGTTGATCTCGACCGAAACCGCCATCTCAGCGAATCTCCCCGGTTTGCTTTTTCGCGACATACCCGAGCTGTCGCCGCGTTCAAACGCCGATAACCGCGGCGCAGGTAGGGAGAGAAAAGTCGCTTTCGCCTCAGCCCCAACAGCCGCGCAGTTGCTGTTCGATCTGACCCTGACTCCGGGCATTTGCGGGCGATTCGCCGATCGCCAGGCGCCGAAACCACGCATCTCCGGACTCAGCTTCGGAACTGCCTTTGCGTTTAGTCGAGCCGAAATACTGGAACTAGTCCGGCTAACGCGTTAGTTTCTGCACCAACACATAGCGGCCGCTAGGCCGCGAGGTATCGAAAGGATACGAATGAGTCTCGACAAACTCTCGATGGGGCGGCGCATTCTTCTCGGGTCCGCGGTCGTTCTTTTGATCTGGTCGTTCTTCCCCTGGAACGGTTTTAGCCTTGGGGGTTTTGGCATCACCGTCGTTAGCGTTTCTTGGAACGCCTGGCATGGAGCAGGAATCTTCATGGGGATCCTCCTCATAGCTCTAATCGCCTGGGAAGTCGTTCTCCTGATGCCGGACACAATCAAGCTCCCCGAGCTTCCGGTCAAGCCGATGCTGATCTCGCTCGCGCTGGGCGCTCTCACAGTCATCTTGGGGATCTGGCGCGTATTCGAGTACGGCGCCCGGAAGTGGGAGATCTGGATCGCACTGATCCTCATCGCCGCTCTCGCCGTCGGCGCGTTCCTCCGCTTCCAGGAAGAAGGCGGAACGGCCGCAACCAAGTAACACCGGTTGGAATCAGATTCGAGAGCGGGCTCTTCGGGGCCCGCTCTTTTTCCCGCCGAGAATCGGCTCAAGTCACGCTTAACGGCTGCGGACGCCTATCTGTGTCTGCGCACGCCAAAGCCGAGCCCTCGGTGGGAGGGCCTCTGCGCGCCCGAGGCTAGGGCTCAGTCGCCCCAGTCGAAATCGCGCGAGCGGGCCCAGACGCTCTCACTGAGCTCCGGAAGCCCTTCGACGGTCTCGTCAACCGGCCAGGCCAGTTCGACCGTCTCCACCGGTGCAGGCACTCCGTCCATCGTCTCTTCAAGCCGTGCCTGCTCTTCTGTTTTGAACAACGGGTGATTCTCGAATGGATCTTCGGACGCATAGCGATCGAGTGGCATCGATTTGTCCAGAGCCGAGTTCCTGCGCTTCAGCTCTAGATGCTCCTCGATAGCCTTGGCGAGAAGAGAGGGTGTCTCAACCGTCATAGGATCGGTCCTCCTGCTCGGGGTCAAGGCGTGTTTCGGCAGCCGATTGTAACGGACCTTCGACACGCCAGGGTACGGAAGGTGTCGGATACATCGGCTCGGAGCTTGAGCGAGAAGCGTCCTCTCCCACACCGCTCAGAGCCCTTTTTATTCGGACGCTTCTGTTTCGAGCGACTCTCCCTCAGCGGTCTCGACTCGGTTACGACCGGCTCGCTTCGCTCGATAGAGGGCCTCGTCGGCCGCCGCCAGAAGCCGCTCGCGACTGCCGCCCGGTTGGAAGCTGGCGACGCCGAAGCTGGCCGTGATCGAGATCGCGGCGCCGTTTTCATTCGGGATTCGGCGGCGGGCCAACGTCTGCCTGATCCTCTCGCAGAGCTGGGCTCCGCCCGACGTGTCGGTGCCGGGAAGTACGAGTGCGAACTCTTCACCTCCCCAGCGCCCCGCGGTATCGATCTCGCGCAACGACTGATTGAGCACGAGCGCGAGCTCTTTGAGGACTACATCACCCGAGGCGTGGCCGTACCTGTCGTTCACCTCCTTGAAGTGATCGATGTCGAGAATCACCAGCGTGAGCTCGCCGCCCAGACGTGAGGCGCGGACGATCTCCTCGTCGAGGGCTGCCTCGGTGCGGCGACGGTTGGCCAGCCCGGTCAGACCGTCGACCAGGGCTTGGTGCTCGACGATGCGGTGCAGGCGGGCGTTGTCGAGCGCTACCGCCGCATGCCCGCAGAGAAGGGCCACCATCTCGAGTTCCTCCTCGCCAAACTGATCGCCCGTCAGAATCAGCGTGCCAAGGTACTCGCGTCCCGCTTTGAGCGACCACTCGCTCTGCTCTTTCCCCTTCTCGGGCTCGCCGGCCACGAAGCGCTCCCCGTTCGGCCCGACCACTATGCCGCCGCAAGCGCGCGTCGCCTGGACGGCCGACTCGACGACGACGCGCAGCAACTGAACGGCATCGTCGGAGACGCCGAGCGCTTCGCCGAAACGCACCGTCGCCTCCCTGAGCCTGGCGCGTTCGCGCTCCAGATCTCGCATTCGTGCCTCGAGTTGCCCGGCCATCTCGTTGAAGGCGTAGGCCAGACTCGCGAACTCATCGTGCCCGTGCACCGGAACGCGCTCGCTTAGCTGGCCGCGCGCGATCGCCCGAGCCGCTGCAGCCAGTCCGCCGACGCGGCGCACGATTCCTCGACCCTCGAAAAACGCGATCGTGCCCATGAGCACGAGGAACCCGAGCAGCAGCAGGAACAGGCGCTCCTCGGTCCGGAAAGCTGCGTTTCCGGCTCGCGACTCTAGGGTCACGAGCGCGAGCCCGACCGAGCCACGGGCGGTGACAGGGCGCGAGGCGACGATTCGATAGTTCTTCCCGCCGAGGCGGACATTGCCGATTCCATCGCGGTTGAGCGTTGCCTCTGCGGCGGCGCCGACCCTCGAGCTGAAGACGCGGTTGCCGCGAACGAGCTCCAGGCTGTCGCCTCTCTGAATACCGGCGAGAAGGGCGAGCTGTTTCAGGTCAGAAGAATCGAGCGGAACGGAGGCGATCAGCACGCCCAACGGCTGCTTCGCCCCGACGATCTGCACCCGGCGCTCGCCCGCGTAGATGGGCAACTTACCGATCCGGAACTTCACACCCTCGAGGCGGAGATTCGGGAAGCCGGCGAGAAAGCCGGCGAGAATCGCATGATCGTTTCGCACCAGTGCGCGCTGGAAGACCGGCGTGCGCGCCAATCGCTCGGCGTTTTGCTGAGCCTGGAGCAGCTCGTCGTTAAAGGTCGCCAGGGCCGACCTGAGGCTGGTCTCGAGTCCCTCGTCGAGCCGGCGTTGCTCGCTCCGCTCGGTTACCGCCGCGAAACCGAGAAAGCCGGCAACGAACGGCGCCATGACAAGGAGCAGGAAATAGGCGATCAGACGGTGGGCGAGACTGCTCATAGAGCTCCATTTCCCTCAATCGAGGGATAGTCGTGGAAACGTCCGCAGGAGAGAGATCCGACAGCTGGATCAAGAATAGTCCGGCGATCGATTGCTACCGATCTCACCATGATCGCCACGATCACGGCGGTGCTCGCGAGCCGGAGCACTGCCTTCTCACTCGAGCCTTTCGGCAGCTTGGAGCCGTTCGGGTCCGTGCCGTAAGGTCGACGACGGATACCCGTTCGGGCCATCGGCGTTCGTCTATCGCAGGCGAGTAGCTCCATTCTCTGAACCTATCTTTTGTCGAAGCATGCCTCACGCTCGCGGCTACGGGTGGGGCCGGGCGCCGGCGTGAGCCTGGCGCGAGGCAACCGCGACGCGCGGCAGCGGATTGAGCGAGTACCGCCGAGAGCACTGCCGGCCGGGATCTCGCAGCAGTTGTTTTACCGACGAGTCCAGCGTGGTAAAGAAGGATGAGAACGGATAACCCAACCGATCGGAGTCTCCGTGATCCTCATCCGTGCTTTCATCCGCCTGTTAGTCCGTCTCAAGGGACGAGCGTGGGTTGCACTCACCGCCTTACGTATCTACCGACGCCTACCCGCCTTCGCCCAGCGCCGGGTGCGAAAGCGCGCCATACGCGCCTTGCCGCGGGTCGCGAGCAAATGGCTGTCGAAGGGAAGGGCAGGGCAGCGCTAGCCCCCTATCGACCAGACCGGTTCACGCTTCCCTTGTAGCGCGTTCGCTAGCGGTATGAGACCGCCAGTGCGGCCGTTAACCGGGTCGACCGAATCCGTAGTCCTCCTCGCGCAGACGCAAGTCGTAGTAGAGAACGATCGCGTAGGCAGCGAGGAGCGGTATCGCAAGGAACTCGCCCACCATCAGCCCGAAGACGTAGACGATGAAGCGCTCTTTATCGCTGCCGGTCATCAAGACCGAGCTGAGTATCTCGGCCAGGACGCCGATAAAAAGCGCAACGATGGAGCCCAAAATGACCGTGCCGAGCGCGTGCCCGAAGTATCCTCGTACGAGCTCGCGCGAGCGCGCGAGCGCCTGTTTCAGCGACTTATCCTCGATCAGCAAGACAGGCAGCGCTACCGACCAGATGCCCGCGAGCCAGAGCGAGAGCGCGAATGCAAGTAGTGCTAGTAGGCCAAGGCGACCCAGCGAGTGGATGAGGATGAAGAGAAGGACCACGCCGGGCACTACCGCCACCAGGATCAGCGCAGCCAGTAAGAGGAAGGGGCCCAGCTTGGCGCGCAGGAAGCAAAGCGACGTTCGCGCGCCCGGCTTCTCGCCTCGCTCGAGATCGGAGGCCAGTTTGAGACAGACACCGCCCGCGAGGACCAGGGTGAGCAGAATGCCGGCAAGCATGACCGCGGCGATCGAGTAGCCGACCGTCTTCGATACGGAATGAACGCCGATGACCAGCAGTAACGCGATGAGTATCGCGTAGGCAGGCACGATGAGCAGGGCCGTGGCACGGAGAAAGACCGGGAGATTCCCGAAAACCAGTCTCGCTCCGCGCTCGAGAATGTCGCTGACAGCGAGCCGACGTGGCTCCTGCTCGTTCATGCCCGCGGACGATACCCGCTTCCGCCGAGAACCCGGAGACGTCGACCCCCGGCGAAGCCGGGGGTCTCTAGGACTTAAGGAGTCCTGCCCAGGTCGCCTACCCTCGTCGATCGAGACGAGTTCCGCGCCTCGGCACGATTCTCTCGCCCTGGCCGGATAGTGTCAACCTCAGGGACGGTGCGGGTCGACCGGCGACGCGCGCGAGTAGGATGCGGCGTCGTGGGCGGAGATCTGACGACGGGCCCGGACGGTCGCAAACGCTGCTCGTGGGCGCTCGGTACTCCGGAGCTGTGTGCCTACCACGACAGCGAGTGGGGCCTTCCCGCGCTCGACGACGACGGGCTCTTCGAGCGCATCTGCCTGGAGGCGTTCCAGTGCGGCCTTTCCTGGCTGACGATCCTGCGCAAGCGCGCAGCCTTCCGCTCGGGATTTGCCGGTTTCGAGATCGAGGTCGTGGCGGCCTTCGACGAGACGGACACGACGCGTCTGCTCGCCGACCCGGGGATCATCCGTAATCGCAGCAAGATCGTCGCCTCGATCGAGAACGCGCGCCGCGCCCAAGAGACGATCGCGGAATGCGGTTCGCTGGCGCAGCTGGTCTGGTCGTTTGCTCCGCCACCCCTGCCGCCGCCGCGCTCCTACGCCCAGGTTCCGACCGTCACACCCGAATCGGAAGCGCTCGCGAACGAGCTCAAACGACGCGGATTTCGCTTTCTCGGCCCAACCACAGTCTGTGCGCTGATGCAAGCCTGCGGGCTGATCAACGCCCACCTCGCGGGTTGTCACGCACGCGAAGCGGTCGAAAGAGCCCGTAGAACGGCTTTGAAACAACTCACGCACGACTGAGTCGAATCGGCGAGATCGCCTTGCCTTTGCGCAAAGTCCGGTCTAGCGTACGGCGAACATGGGCCTCCGCTCGTCGGCCGCTGGCCAGATCGCGCTCTTCCGCTACCCAGGCGTGCGCCGCCTTTTCTGGGCGACGCTGATCTCGAGCACTGGTACCTGGCTGGCCGTCGTCGCGCTCGCCATCGACGTTTTCGACCGGACCCACTCCTCGGTCTGGGTCGGCGCTCTGTTCGCAACCGAGACGCTGCCGATCGCACTGCTCGGCTTTTTAGCCGGTCCCTTGCTCGATCGCCTGCCGCGGCGCTCGCTGATGATCGGCGCCGATCTCTTCCGAGCCGCGGTCTTCGTCGCGCTGCTGTTTGCGCCTAACGCCTGGGCGATCATCGGGCTCGCCACTCTGGCCGGATTGGCCGCGGGCCTGTTCACGCCCGCGGTCTACGCCGGCCTGCCCAATCTCGTCGACGAAAGCGATCTGGCCGGAGCCAACGGGCTCTTTCAGACGGCGGCAAGCGCAACCATGGTCGTCGGACCGCTGGGCGGCGGCATCACCGTCGAGGCGCTCGGCCCGCATCCGGCTTACCTCGTGAACTCCGCCAGCTTCGCGCTCTCGGCCCTCCTGCTGGCGGGGATCCGGCCGTCCGGCCTGCAGTCCGTAACAGCCGCGTCGCGCGGCTACCTCCACGACCTCTTCGAGGGAGCGTCCACCGTCTTCCGCTCGCGACCGCTGCTGACCGTCTTCGTCGCCTGGAACCTGGCCATGATCGGAATCGCTGCGACCAACACGGCCGAAGTCCAGCTCGTCAAGCACAACTTCGGCAGCGGTGACTTCGGCTACGGACTGTTCATGGCAGCAACCGGGCTCGGCATCTTTCTCGGCGCCTTCAACGCCCGCGCGCTTCTGACAAGAAGGCCGTTCGCCTCGGTTTACGCGCTCGGTTTCCTGATGCTTGCCGCAGGCATGGGTCTAGTCGCCTTGCTTCCGCCCTTCGCGCTGGCAACCGTCTTTCTTTCCGTCCTCGGCGCCGGTGACGGCCTCCTGCTTACGGCCAATGCCATGCTCGTTCAGCAGGGTGCCCCCGATGAGCTGCGTGGCCGCTCGTTCACTTTGATCATGAGCGCGAACGCGCTCGTACTGACGGTGGCCTCGCTCGCCGCCGGAGTGCTCGCCGACCACACCAGCGCCCGTTTCGTCTGGGCACTGGCCGCGATCGATACCGTGCTGGCCGGAGCCGCCGGCTGGCTCCTCGCCCGTCCTCTCTCGCAGACCGGCAAGCAAGCCGTGATCGCCGCAGTCTCAGCCGAGCCCTACTCCGAGCCGCCACTCAACCTGTAGCTTTTCGGGCCGCCCAGCGGCGCGAGGAGAGAGGGAGTGGGATCGCGATGAGCCAAGAGAAAACGGTCGTAGCCGAGATACCGGTCCTCGTGAGCAGGCCAAGCGGAGCCGGCCCAGCGCCGCTCGTTCTGCTCTCTCACGGCTTCACGGGTTGCAAGGAAAACTGGACCGAGCAGCTCGACGAGCTGGCCGGCAAGGGCTGCCTTGCTGTGGCTATGGACAACCGCCTGCACGGCGAGCGCGCCGGAGCCGGATTCGCCTCGCTCATGCAAAGCGGCAAGCTCGACCTCCTCAACCTGCGCCGAGTGATGGCGAAGACCGCCGCCGATATCAGCGCACTGATCGACTGCTTCAGTGGCGACAGCACGGTCGATTCCGGCCGGATCGCCGTAGCCGGCGTCTCGATGGGCGGATTCGTCAGCTTCGCGGCGCTCGTGAACGACCCGCGCATCAAGGTCGCGGTGCCGATCATCGCGTCTCCCTACTGGAGCGACATTCCCGGCGACACGCCAGTCGAGCTCGGCAACGAGGCTCAGGCCGACCTGGCCGACTACGCCGGTAAGAACGAGCCGGCCAACCGCAAGCAGGCGATTCCGCCTCGCGCACTCTTGATGCAGATAGGAGCCGAGGACACGCACTACGACCGTGCCAGGGTCGAGCGCTTCTACGAGGAGCTACGCATGCTTTACGGCGACAGCGCCGAGCGCGTCCGCCTGATCGTTCATCCGCGCATCGCGCACGAGTTTACGGCCGAGATGTGGGCGAATGCGGTCGCCTGGCTCGAGACATACCTCTAACGAAAGCTGGAGCGCGCGGCGAGGCGCCGCGGCCCGGGATGTCTGACACCGAAAACCGCCAGAACGCCCGGGAAAGCGCGCCTGAGCAGGTGATTCCCGCTCCCACCTGAGGACTCTCGCCCAACCGGTGTCAGGCACCGTTTGGCGTCAAGGGGCGTTAGTGCCGAAAGTGGGATTCTCGCCCCATAGGCTCAGCCTGGGGTGCCGGGCACGTGAAAGCAGCTCCTGAGCGGGCACTTCTCGAAGCCGGCGCCTCGTTCCGCCCAAACGGTGTCAGGCACTGCTTGGCGTCAAGGGGCGTTAGTGCCGAAAGTGGGATTCTCGTCCCATAGGCTCAGCCCCTGTGCCTGGCACTCGCTTTCTCCCGCAGTCGCATCGCACCGTTCGATGGGGGGTGGGAGGGAGAACCGGGCCTCCCTCCCACCAGCAAGCGCCATCTGAAGCGCGCTCGCTCTTGCTTCACACCGGTCTCACTTCGTCCACCACACGTGCCCTGTCTCGAGGTGGCGGCAATAGGGCATCTTGAGGGCAAGTGCCCCAAGGCTCGCCGTCCACTCGCCCTGACCCTGCAGGCCCTTGTAGGCGCCGGTTCCGCCCGTGATTGTCCAATGACCGTAACCCTTCAACGCTCCGAGCCCGTTCTCGACCGGATCACCCATGTTGTAGTCGCCGGCCACGGTAATGAAGATCTGGCCCTTTCTGCCCGTCAGCGTCATGGCTCCGTAAACGGCGGCGTACGGTGCCCCGGGCTCGATGATGCCTCCGCCGATCGGCTCTTCGTTCGCGCACTGGCTTGCCGCGGCTGCATCATTCGTATAGGAAGCGTCGTTCGTCCAGGTCGGACCACCGCCCTGGTCGACGGGCTCTCCGTTGATGCTGAGCTTGAAGCAACCCATGGAGGCGAGTGCGAGGTTGTTCGCATTGGGGGCCGCGTGCAGCCACCTCTGGATCGTGATCTTGCCGCTCTTGTGCTTGATCGCGTGCTCGGTTCTGGGAGCTGCGGTTGCCTGCAGCGCGATGAACGCGACGGCGAACAGCGTGAGCACTGCTGTGCTGAATGCGAGTTTGCGTTTCATGACGGCTCCTTTCTCTAGCCTTGGCCGCCCCGCTCGCCATCACGTCGGCGGCTCTTGTCCCGATCGAGGCTAGGGGTTGAGAGAGCGCGCAGAAAGGTGGAAAACCACACACAAAACGCGCCCCGGTGAGAGCCTAATCAGGGCAATCCGCACGACGGGGTAGTGGCGACCGCCGCTCGCGGCGTCTACTTCGGCTCGGCGAGCAGCCGAGCGGCTAGCTCACCGCGCGAGCGAACGCCGAGCTTCGCATAGACGCGCGTCAGATTGGCTTCGACCGTGCGCACCGCGACGAAGAGCTGCGCGGCCACCTCCTTGTTGGAGAGACCAGCGATGACAAGACGAGCGACCTGCTCCTCGGTTGCGGTCAGCTCGCCTTCGCCACCAGGAGGGCGACCGCCGACCCGCTCTAGCTCGCGTCGTGCTCTAGCGGCCCAGAGCGGCGCGGGCAGTCGCTCGAAGAGCGATCGGGCCGCGGTCAGCGACTCGCGCGCGGCGCGTCGATGTTTGGCGTGGCGCTCGGCGATACCGAGAGCAAGCAGACTGCGCGCCCGTTCGAAAGGCATGCCGATCGCCTCGAAGCGAACCGCCGAGTCCTTCAGCTCGGCGATCGCGCACTCGTGCTCGTTTCGCGCCGAGGCGACCAGGCCGCGGCAGCGGGCGACGAGCGCGTCTCGGTAGGGGTGCTCGAGTTTCGGCGCCATGCGCTCGAGACGCCGCGTGAGCGGCTCCGCCTGCTCGAGAGCGCCCGTCTCGATCAGGCTTTCGACCGTGTCTCCCCAGAGCGGGACGATGCCCGGGTCGCCATAGCCGAACCCTTCCAGCGCGCGTGCAAGCTCGAGGAGCCTGGTCGCGGCCGCGCTCACATCCCCGAGCGAGAGCTCGACGAAGCCGAGTAGCCAGCGACAGAGCGCCGTGTTCTCCGTAGCGTTCGCCGACTCGCCGAGGCGAACGCCTTCAGCGGCAAGCTCCCGCGCCACCTCCGTCTCGCCGTGACCCGCCGCGACCAGCGCGCGCGAAGAGCCACTGCCATGGCATCGTCTGCGTCTCGATCGAGAGCGCACAACCCTCTTCGGCGAGATCGGCGGCTCGCTGCCAGTTTCCCGCCCGCCACTCCAGATCGACCATGTAGGGAAGCGCGTGGCTCAGGTTATAGACTTCGGCGTCGTCGCGGAGCTGCTCGCAGATCGGCTCGAGCAGCGCCCGCGCCTCCTCGAGCCGGCCTGCCTGCCTGGCCACCAAGCTCATGATGAATCGAGGTCTCCGGTAAGGGTTAGGCGAAGGAAGCTCGCCCGCGAGCCCGTCCGCCAAGTCGAGGTGCTCGCGCGCCGGCAGACCTGCGTAGGCCTCGATGTGCGCGAGCGTCGTGAGAACGTAGGCATGTACGGCCGCATCGTCGGATGCGCGGGCATCAACAAGCGCGCTGCGCCCATAACGCAAGGCCGAGGCGATGCCGCCGGCCTCGGTCTCGTTTCCCGCGATCAGAATGGCGATGCGAGCGCTCACGCCCGCATCGCCGCGCGCCTCGGGCAGGAGCTCCTTCAAACTTGCTCCCCTCCGCGCAAAGTCGTCAAGCTCCCAGGTCGCGAGCATTGCGCCCAGCCAGGCGCGCTCGGGGCCGTGCGGCGTCTTTGCGATCAACTTCTCGAGTAGTGCACAGGCCGCCTTTTGGTCGCTGGCGCTCAGCAGAAGAACGGCCAGCACGGATCGCCGCTGTGCTCCACCCAGGGAGAGATTACGGCGATCTTTGGCGGCCTCGAGGCATCCCAGAACACGGAATTCGACCACGAGCTAAGGGACCATTATCCGACACGCGTGACAAATGTTCCATCGGATACGGCTCCTCGATCGCCCGCCACTCGAGGCCGCTCAAACAGGAGGGCCCGCCGATCGCGGGCCCTCCTTGCGACGAATACCGGCCGTTACGTTGGAGACACCTCTCCGCGACGGCCCGGCCTTTTCCTCGCCTCAGCGCCAGCTCACCTGGCCAACCGAGGTGTGAAGGATCAACCCGTTGTCGAGGTTGATGGCGCAGGGGGCGTTGACCGTACCCGTTGTGCCTTCGCCCTGTATGCCTCTATATGCGCCGGTGCCGCCGGTGATCACCCATCTGGCCACGCAGTGGTAGGGCTGTACCGTCGTCGGACTGTCTGGATATGACACCGTGACATCGGTTCCGGTGAAGTTGTAGCTCCCCGAGAAGGTGATGAATATGTTCCCCTTCTCTGCAGCGATCGTGTGCACGGCGTAGACGGTGCTGAGCGGGGGACCTGTTGTCGCTGCGGGCAGCATCACGTAGCCGCCGGCCGGCCCCTCTGCCGCGCACGGATTACTCGTCGTGACGTACTCGCTGCTGTTCTTCCAGGTGGGCACGCCGGCCCGATCGAAGACCTTGCCGTCGAGCATGATCTTGAGGCAGTCCTTCACCGTTCCGGACTGCCCGTTTGGATCGCCGAAACCATGTAGCCAGGACTCGATCCTGATCTGCGCCGTCTTCTTCCCGGCATGACTGCTCGCCGTCGACGTATACACGCCGAATGCGAGCAGAAATGCTCCAAAAACAGCCGCGAACAGCGAAAGCTTCCTTGTCATGACGACTCCCTTCCTCTCATCCCGCGACCGCTGCGGCCACGGTCGCCTGGTTCCGTCTGCGATGTTCGCCGGAGGCGCTGAAGAGCGGCTGACTTCTGACTGACTCGGGCTATCGATCTTCTGTCCCGAGAATCTCGCGCGCCGCGGAAGCTGTCACCTCGGTGGCGCAAGCTAGGGAGGCGCTCCGAAGCACGGCCACAACCCCGATCGCGCCCGCAACCACAAGCGCGAGCCGGTGCCAGGGACCGTTTGCTGTCAAGAGCTCGACTGCGTCGGAAGAGCAACTTCTCGTGACCTGGCGAAGGCTCGCTCAACAGCGAGCGATCCGAACGAGGACGCCCGTGATCGCCGGCTAGCCCGAAGCGCCCGGGATCGGGAAGGCGCGCGCCAGCTCCAGCACCTCGCCCGCGATCCTGGCGATCTCGCCCTCTTCCTCGTTCTTCGCCGCTTCGACTCCTTCATCGATCCAGCGCGCGATCTCGAGCATCTCGCGCTCCCTCATACCGCGCGTCGTGGCGGCCGGGGTGCCGAGACGGATACCCGAGGGATCGAAGGGCTTGCGCTGGTCGAAGGGCACGGTGTTGTAGTTGACGGTGATGCGGGCGCGGTCGAGCGCCTTGGCGGCGACCTTGCCGGGAACGTCCTTCGAGCTCAGGTCGATCAGGATCAGGTGGTTGTCGGTTCCACCCGAGACCAGGTCGAAGCCTCGCTCGATCAGCGCCTCGGCGAGCACCTTGGCGTTCGCCACGATCTGGGCAGCGTAGGCCGAGAAATCCGGCCGGCCGGCCTCCTCGAGCGCAACCGCGATCGCCGCGGTGGTGTTGTCGTGCGGGCCGCCTTGCAGCCCGGGGAAGACGGCCTTGTCGATCGCCTGGGTGTGCTCCTCGACGCACATCAGCATCGCCCCGCGTGGGCCGCGCAGCGTCTTGTGCGTCGTGGTCGAGAGCACCTGGGCGTAACCGACCGGCGAGGGGTGAACGCCGCCGGCGATCAGACCGGCAATGTGGGCGATGTCGGCGACGAGGATCGCCCCCACTTCGTTCGCTACCTCCGCAAAGGCCGGAAAGTCGATCGTCCGCGGGATCGCCGTGCCGCCGCAGAAGATCAGCTTCGGGCGCTCCTTTCGCGCCAGCTCGCGCACCTCGTCCATGTCGGCGCGCCCCGTCTCGCGGCGCACACCGTACTGAACCGAGCGGAACCACTTGCCGGTCGCCGAGACGCCCCAGCCGTGGGTCAGGTGGCCGCCCATCGGCAGCGCCATCCCCATCACCGTGTCGCCGGGCTCGAGAAAGGCCATGTATACAGCGAGGTTGGCGGGCGAACCGGAGTAGGGCTGGACATTGGCGTGCTCGACGCCGAAGAGTTCCTTGGCCCGCTCGATCGCCAGCGGCTCCAGCTCGTCCACGACCTGCTGGCCTTCGTAGTAGCGGCGCCCGGCGTAGCCCTCGGAGTACTTGTTCGTGAAGACGCTCCCGAGCGCCGTCAGAACGGCGCGCGAGACATGGTTCTCGGACGGGATCAGGCAGATAGTCTGCGACTGCCGCTCGAACTCCCGCTCGACCAGGCGGGCTACAGCCGGGTCGGCCTGCTCGAGAGTCTGCTCTGTTCGCTGCTGCGCGTTCATCTGGGCACCTCCGGAATTGGAAGACGATGCCCAGGCGCACGGCTTTCTCTGCGGGCTGCCGTTCCCCGGTGGTGCTCCACCTTCCCGCGCCAGTCGCGGCAGCCCAGTCAGTCTAGCGCTCGAGTAGCTCGTTTCGGAACCAAGGCGTCGGTCGGAATAGGGCGAGGCGCGAGGCGACCGGCTTCGAAAGCGGAGGGACCCGCCTCTCCACCCCCCACCCTCCCACGGGGCGTAGCACGGTATCGAGAAACTACGCCGGTGATTGCGCCAGTTTCGTGCCGAAACCGCACCGGAGTCGCTTGGCGGCGAACGTGTCCGTGAGCAGCTGTGACTCAGGAGCCCGAGGCAGCACCTACTAGCCCAGCGGCGAGATCGAGCAGAATGCGCGCGCCAGGACCGGGCGGATCGGCCACGAGTGCGCGTACGCGCCTGGTGGGTGCGGGCGGAGCGAGCGGCTTCAGAACGACGTCGTCGCGCAACGCAACCGAGGCCCATGGAGACGAGAGCGATACGCCGAGACCGGCTGCGATGAGGCTTTGGGTCGCCAGCGGATCGTCGGTCTCGAAGATCACGTTCGGGTCGAAGCCGGCCGCGATACAGGCATTGACGATGATCGACGAGGACGGATCCGGCGCCCCCACGATCCACTGCTCCTTGGCCAGGTCGGCGAGCCTGACTTTCGCCTTGCGCGCAAGGCGGTGATCGCGAGGCAGCAGCACGAGCATCGGCTCCTCCCCCAACTCCGCAATCTCGATACCGGTCAGCCGCTGCGAGAGCTCCGGGCGGGCGAAGACGAGCGCAAAATCGAGCTCGGCCGTGCGCAGGAGCGAGAGCGCCTCGTCATGACTACAGCGCTTGAGCGTCACCTCGGCGCCGGGCACACGCGCGCGCAGACCGCGCACGAGCTCGGGGATCATGCCGATGAAGGCGCTCGGAAAGCCACCGATGCCCACGGTCAGGCGAGCCCCTCCCGAGAGCTCGGTGAGCGAGGTCTCCAGCTGCAGCAGTTGGCCCCTGATCGCTTCGGCGTGCTCGACCACGAGGCGCCCGGCCGCGGTCAGGCTCACTCCCTGGCGGCTGCGCACGACCAGCGGCATCCCGACCTCGCGCTCGAGCTGAGCGACCTGTCTGGAGACGGCCGGCTGGGTGAAGTGAAGAGCGGCCGCGGCGGCGGAGAAGGAGCCGTGCTCGCCGACTTCACGAAGTGTCTGGACGAAGCGAAGGTTCATAACCGATTATTTGATCATTACAGCTTAACCGTACTTGCGCTCATACTATGCCTTCGCCACACTCACGCTGTCAATAACGAATTAGGCGAAAGGGAGATGATGGAGAACACGGTTGGAACAGCGAGACGCACGCTCGGACGCTCCGGCATCGAGGTCAGCGCCATGGGCCTGGGCTGCTGGGCAATGGGCGGCAGCTGGACCTGGAGCGGCACCCCGGTCGGCTGGGGCGAGGTCGACGACGACGAGTCGATCCGCGCGATTCGCGCCGCAGTCGAGCTCGGCGTCACTTTCTTCGACACGGCCGACGTTTACGGTTGCGGTCGCAGCGAGCGGGTGCTGGGCAGGGCGCTCGCCGGGCTCGGCGACGAGATCGTGGTCGCGACCAAGTTCGGCAACGTCTTCGACGAGGAGAAGCGCGAGTGGACCGGCGAGGATGTTTCGCCCGCGCACATCCGCGAGGCCTGCCGGGCTTCACTCGATCGCCTCGGCCGTGACAGGATCGACCTCTACCAGCTCCACATCTGGTCACTTCCGCAAGCGCAAGCAGAGGACATAGCCGAGACGCTCGAGGAGCTCGTGACAGAGGGCCTGATCCGAGCCTACGGCTGGAGCACTGACGACCTGGACTGCGCCCGGCTGTTCGCGCCCAGACCCGGTTGCGCCGCGATCCAGATGGATCTCAACGTCTTCAAGGATGCCTCCGA
>JBEKLL010000026.1:0-30641 GCA_050010215.1 Gaiellaceae bacterium
GGTGAGGTGCTCGGCCTTCGTGCCGACGCGCACTCGAAGCACGAGTTCTGGGCCGGGGACACCTGTCTCGCCATCTGGGAGCCCGAGGCTCAGGGTGTGACCTTTCAGCCCCAGAAGAACGCGCAGCTCGCGTTGCACGTCGCCGACGTCGAGCAGGCCCGAGCCGAGCTGGAGGCGAAGGGAGTCGAGTTCTTCGGCGATACCTTCGACTCGAGCGTCTGCAAGATGGCGTTCTTCAACGATCCCGACGGCAACGACCTGATGCTCCACTGCCGCTACGCCGCGTATGAGTAGAGCCGCAGCGCTCGAGCGCTACCACGAGCTGACGCTGCCGACGACCTCCGAGGAGGGCTGGCGCTTCACCGATCTGACCGGCTTCGACCCCGACGCTTATGAGCTTGCGGGCGAAGCGCGGCCGGCCGCGATCGCACCGCTGTTCGAGTTGGAGCTTTTCGGGAGCGCGCGGATCGACGAGGGCGGCGTCGAGATACTCGGGGCGCCAGCGGGAGTCGTTTTTGCGCCGCTCAAGCAAAACGACAAGCGCGTCGGCAGATTGGTGAAAGCCGACGACAAGATCGCGGCCGCCAATGCCGCCTTCTGGAAGCATGGCCTGCTGGTCGAGGCCCCGGCCGGAGTCGAGCTGGCCCAGCCGCTGTACGTGCGGATCGAGAGCACGGTTCCGACCGGTTCGCTTCCGACCCGTCTGCTCGTCGTTGCCGGGGAGAACAGCCGCTTCACGTTGATCGAGGAGCACGTCTCGGCTGCCGAGGATCTCGATGCCCTGACGAACTGTGTGGTCGAGATCCACCTCGGCGCCGGCGCGAAGTTGGAACTCATTTCGGTACAGCGGCTCTCGCGCGAGAGCTGGCACTTCGCGCGTCAGCACGCTCGCCTCGACCGCGGCTCCGAGCTCGACTGGGTTTACACCGGGCTCGGCTCGAAGAAGAGCAAGACCTGGATCTCGAACGACCTCACCGGGGCGGGTGCGACCTCGCGCGTGACCGGCGTCTACTTCGCCGACGGCTCCCAGCACCTCGATTTCGACACCTATCAGGAGCACGCCGCCCCGCGCACCAACTCCGACTTCCTCTTCCGCGGCGCCCTGCGCGAGCAAGCGACGACGGTCTGGCGCGGCATGATCCGGGTCGAGCCCGAGGCTCAGGGAACCGACGCCTACCAGGAGAACCGCAACCTCCTTTTATCGCGCCAGACCCACGCCAACTCCATTCCCGGGCTCGAGATACTGGCCAACGACGTCCGCTGCACTCACGGTTCCACGGTCGGCCAGGTCGATCGCGAGCAGCTCTTCTACCTGATGAGCCGCGGCCTCCCGGAGAGCGAGGCCGAGCGCCTGATCGTGAGCGGCTTCTTCGCCCAGGCGCTCGACCGGATCGAGCGCGAGTCGGTGCGCGAGGCGTTGGCGCGTGCGCTCGAAGCGCGGATTCCGTAGCTTCCACGGCTTTTCGTCTTTTGTTCAAGCCTGCGGTTGCCGATGAATTCGGCACCCCGCCGGAGCCGCCATGCCGCCCGAAACGAACGCAACCGACCGCTATATGGCCGAGGTCGATCGGCTGCTCGGCCTGCGCGAGAGCGAGCGGTCGCGGATGATGGTGGCCGCACAGAGGCGCCTGACTCATCTCCAGAGGGAAGAACTACGGGGTGGGGCCGGCGCCGGCGAGGCAGAGAACCGAGCGCTGGCTCGGCTCGGAACGCCGCAGCAGTTCGCCGAGGAGCTGCGGCAACGGGCGCTGATTCACGGCGCGCGAAAGGAGGCCCAGTTCGTGCTTGCCGGGTTCGTCCCGATCGCGCTGGCGATCGTTGCTGTCGCCTTCGAGGTGATCGGGATTCAGCACTTCCACTATCGCGGCACGCTCGACGGTAACGAGGGCTTCTTCCACTACTACTCGGGGCTCAGTCTCTCACTCCCGCCTACCTATCTCGCTTTGAAGCTGGTGCTCAGCGCCGTCTTGACGGTCGTCGCTCTCGTTTCCGCCGAGTTCGCGCTTGCGTTCACTCGGCGCCGGCGACGGCTCAGCGCCGGGCTCGCGCTCGTGGCCGGGCCGGCGCTTGTGGCTGCTGTCTCGCTTCAGATTGCGCTTGCGTTCGAGTGGCACCGCGTGCGCCACGAGCACAGCGGCTGGCTCGTCGCCTCGATATCCGTCGAGGTCGGGACGGTGCTTCTTCTTGCCGTCTTCCTCGCCCGCTCCGGACGGAAAGTACTGCGCGGACGGTTTGCACCGTTGGCGGGCGCTCCGATGTTCGTCTTCCTGGCGCTTGTGCCGATGCTGGCGGTCGCCGCGAAGAGCGGATTCAGCTCGACGAACACGTGGACCTGCGGGTTCGACTTCTGCGGGCCGTCGCCCGACGAGGTGATCATGGAGACGGCGAATCACGAGGTTCACATCGGTCTGCCCACGGGCCCTCCCGGAGCCGCCGGCGCGGTTGCGATCTCGGGGCGGCGGCTGGCAGTCGCGATCGAGGTCTGGCGGAAACAGAGCTCTCAGCCTCCCTGGAGCGCGGGCGCCATGTCCTCCGGCCCGGTCGATCTCGAGCTCTGGGAGGCTCGCTGGTCCGCCACGCAACCCGGCCCGTGCGGTCGCGCGGACAACCCGTCGTTGAACCCCGACCGACTTTCGCCTGATGCCCTCGATTGGTGCCAAGCCGGGAGTGCGCCCGCTGTGAAGAAGGTCGCCAGCTTCGCCAAGACGCCGGTAAGCGCTGTCGCCTATCGATCCGACGGGCGCCTGGCGCTGGTCTACTCGCGGGCGGGCGCCGTCTGGCTCGCGCAGGCGCCGAGCTGGCGTTCGCAGCGGCTGCTCGAGGCGGGCGCCCGCTCGATCCGGCTCGCTTCTCTTCCCGACGGCGATCTGGCTCTGGCGGCGATCGTCTCTCGAGCCGGACGGTCGGAGCTCGAGCTGCTGCGCTCGTTCGGCGATCGCTGGTCGCAGCCGCTGGTCGAGCCGGCGCAGCCAGGGCTCTCGCTGGCTGCGGGCTCGGTGCAGATCGCGCTTCTCTTCCGCGACAGCTTCGGTCGCCTGGTGTTCGAGCGGCGCAGTATCGCGCTTGCTCTGCGCGAGCGCCGGAGTTTCGGCGCTCGAGACATCGGCGCGCTCGGGAATCTGCGCGGCGGCGAAATCGGAGTCGCCGTCAGCCGCTCCCTGCGCAGGTCCTCGTTCGAGCTCAGGATCTTCCGAGCCGGCCGGGGTGGGCTAAAGCTGCTGTCGCGCGAGACGTTGGTCGTCGGCAGCAGGAACTACCTCGAATCACCATACCGAGTCGACGTCCGG
Source organism: Gaiellaceae bacterium (assembly GCA_050010215.1). Classification (GTDB taxonomy): domain Bacteria; phylum Actinomycetota; class Thermoleophilia; order Gaiellales; family Gaiellaceae; genus Fen-549. The sequence continues at coordinate 3,288 of JBEKLL010000026.1, forward strand.
CGGGGACAACTCGCCGGCGTCGTGCAGACCGGCCGAGTCGTGCGGGCGCTCTACGGTGGCGTTCCGTATGGTCACACTGCCGCCCGCGTTGCGATGTCGATCTACTACAGAAAGGGACGGCTTGCGTTCGCCACGGACTGGCCGCGCTGGGCCGTCCTTCAGCAGGATATGGGCGAAACGACCATGTGGGGAAAGGTGACGGCGCGCTGGACGAATTTCGATCTCACGCTCGCTCAGCCGCCCGAGCGAGGTTCCGGGTAGCGATGGCGGCGCCCGACTTCGCGGCCTATGAAGAGGAGGTCGCGCGAGCGCTCGGCGTTCGCGGACAGCTGCGACGGCGAATCTCCGCCGAGCTGCGCGCGCGCATGCTGGCTTACGCGGTCGAGGAGCGGGCGCAGGGAGCGAGCGACGCAGAGGCCGAGAAGCGCGCGCTTGCACGCCTGGGCCCGACGGAACGAATTACGGAGGAGTTCCGTGAGCGAGTGCCGGCAGCGCGAGTTGCGCTGGCGGCACAGGTTGCGCTGGCCGGTTTCGTCGTCTCGGCGCTCGGACTGGTGGTGATCGGCTGGCGCGTCGCCGGGGTGCGCGCACACCGAGCAGACGGTGAGGTGATGACGGCGATAGACGGCGGCTGGAGAACAACCGTCGGCTTCTTCCATCACTATCCCGGCCTCAGTCTCTGGCTTCCGCCGGGGTTCATGACGCTGAAGATTCTCATCGCTGCGCTGCTCATGATTACCGCCCTCGTCGCGACCGAGGTCGGCATCGGCCTGGCGCGGCGGCGCTGGCGGGCTGCCGCAGCTCTCGTCTACTTTGCCGGGGTCTTGCTCGTCGCCTCCGTTGCTGCGCAGATCGCGTTCGGGCTCGAGTGGGCGCGCTTCGGTTTAGGACACGGCGCCTTACTGGCCGTAGTTCTGGCCGCCGAGGTGGTCGTGGCGCTTACCGTCCTGGCGCTGCTCAGTCGCGTTCTCCGGCTCGCGCTCCCCGAGCAGGCGAGGTTGCCCGGGCGACCATGGCTAAGCGTGTATCTGGCAGTAGCACTGCTTGCTGCGATCGGAGCCGTGTACGGCTTCCGTGCCCAGAGGATGTGCGCTTTAGCCGGCGTCTGCTCGTATCTCGACTACTACCAGACCTATCCGACCTCTGTGAACCTATCCGAAGGCCCCGTGCAAGCGCAGGGAGACGTCGCTCTGCGCGGCCGGACACTGGCGGTGGCTCTGACCGTCAATCGGCACCAGCCGCCTGCGGATGACTTCAGTGGTCCAGCGAGCGGGCCGCTGGGTATTTCCGTCCTGGAAGCGAGCTGGCCTGCCGCTCTGCAAGGCCCTTGCGGTCGGGCCGGCCCGGATAACACGAGCTACTTCGATCCACTCGCACCCGATCGTCGCAACTCCTGCGATCTGGGAGACCCCGCGAGCCACCCTGGCGTTCGCTGGCGGCAGCTCGCTCGCATCGCTGAAGAGAAGCCCGGTCCGCTTGCCCTGGCCTTCCTCGGCGACGGGCGCCTCGCGCTCGCGTACTACCGAGCCGGCGCCTTGTCGGTCGCCACGGCTCCGGCCTGGAAACCGGTACGCGTGCTGACCGGCAGGATCGAAGCGGTGCGAATCGCGCCGCTCGGGGAACGAGATCTCGTTCTGGCGCTGATCGCGCGTCGGGGCAGCTCGAGGCAGCTCGAGCTCGTTCGCCTCGAGAACGGCCACTCGGCCCGGGTACCGGTGGCGAAAGTGTTTGGTCGTAAGCTCGCTCTCGTCGCCTCGGGTCGCCAGCTGGCGCTCCTCTACCGCCTCGAATCCAAGCGCCTCGTCTTCGAGCTACGAACGCCGCGCCTCGGCCTGCTCGAGCGGCGAGATCTCGGCCGCTGGACTCAGGGGGCGCTCGGGAAGCTCCCGGGTGGGCGGATCGGGATCGCCACACTGAAGCCGCTAATGCGGCCGGAGTCGCCGAGTACGTCCACGCAATGGGAAAAGTGGTTGACGATTCTCGTCGCTCGGCGCGGGCGCCTGTCGATCGGCGTGAGCGAGCGGCTCGGTAGAAAGAACAGTATCGGTTGTCGTAGTCTGGAAGGGGTAGTCCAGACCGGTGGAATGGTCCGGGTAGTCGGTAATTGCGGCGGTCCGAGTCCGCCGCGGGCGCCGGTGATCTACGACTTCGCGGGAAGCGCGGTGAGCGGGGTCGTCGCCGACTGGTTCCGGTACGCATCGCTCGGAGCGATCACGGTGGGAGGATCCGGAGCCCCCAGCTGGCGGATGTTCCAGGTCGATCTCTGGCAACCGCCCGAGCAACAAGTAGCCGGCGTTCAGACTGAGAACTGACGAGGCCCGAATTCACGAGCGTCTCGACGCGTCGTCGCCAGCTTCGGGGCCCCTCCTCAGATAAGCAGCTCTGATTTGACTAACAAGCTAGCGCTATCGATAATCCCTCCAGCACTCACGCGCGAGAGAGGCGATCGATGGCACCCACCACTCCGGACATCCCGCCCGTCACCGGCGGTGTCCAGCTTTTCCGAAGCTGCTTGGTCACGACCGAGTACCCCGGCGTCGAGTCGGCGTCAAAATGGCTGTTTGACCGCTTTGACGTCGAGTACATAGTCAACCCCGACCAGACCTGCTGCACCGGGCTCGGCTACTACTCCGACCTGCTTCCCTTTCCGACCACGCTCGGAATCGCGGCGCGTAACGCCTGCGTTGCGGTCGAAGCCGAGCATCCGATTCAGAGCTACCTCTGCTCGACCTGTTACGCGATCAACAAGAAGTCGCGCAACGTGCTCGAGGTGCCCGAGTTCCGCAAGCAGGCGAACAAGGCGCTGGCCAAGGTCGGGCGCGAGTACAACGACAAGGTCGCCGGCACGATCCGGCACATGCACACGCTCGAGATCCTCTGGAGCCGCCATCACTCGATCCCGGGGCTGATCAAGCGCCGCCTGGACGGGATCAAGGTCGCCACCCACCCCGCTTGCCACTACTGCAAGGTCTTTCCGGACGAGGTGGTGGGCAACGCCGAGAACTTCATGATCCCCGAGGATCTGCTCGAGCCGACCGGGGTGATCAAGACCGGCAACTACAACGAGAAGACGACCCACTGCGGCGCCGGCTTCCGCCAGCGCTTCGTCAATCCCTCGATCTCGGTCGCGGTGACGCGCCAGAAGCTGAGGCGGCTGGCCGAGGAGAAGATCGACGTTTGCGTGCACATGTGCCCGAACTGCGCGCTCCAGTTCGATCGCCACCACTCGATAATCGAGCAGAGCGCGAACGAGGAGTACCCGTTCGTCCACCTGCACACCCAGCAGTTGGTGGCGCTCGCGCTCGGCGCGGACCCCGACACGGTCTGCGGCGTCAAGGCGCACTCGCAGGACGTAGAGCCGATCCTGGAGCGAATCGGCGCCCGGGAAAGGGCGGCGGTCTAATGGTGCCCCCTCGCGTAATACCCTCACCACTTCGGAGCGCTGCAAAGCGGCGCGATGCGTTGTCCTCAGTCGCGTCCGTACTTTCCAAGTACGAACACTCCCTGCGTCCTAGCCTCGCTTGCTTTTCACACTCGGAAGCGGCGAAACATCACCCGAGGGGGCACTGATGCGCTGCGGCGTCTTCCTCTGCGAATGCGGAGGCAACATCTCGGGCGTGCTCGATCTCGACTCGCTGGCCGATTCGGCCAGGGGGCAGGACGGAGTCGTCTCGATCTCGCGCAACCAGTTCATGTGCGGCGGCGAGGGGCGCCGCATGATCGAGCAGGCGGTCGAGGAGTGCGGGCTCGATCGGATCGTGATCGGCGCCTGCTCGCGCCGCTTCCAGGGCCCCACCTTCGAGCGGATCGCGCGCGAGCTGAGGCTAGGCGAGAACGCCGTCGCCTTCGGCAACCTGCGCGAGGGCTGCTCTTTCATCCACCGCGACCAGCCCGAGCAGGCTCAGCGCAAGGCCGAGAAGATTCTGGCGGCCGCGATCGCCCGTGCCCGCTTCCAGTCGGACTTGCCGCGCGGTCGCACCTTCTTGCACCGCTCGGCGCTGGTTGTCGGCGGCGGCATCGCCGGTATCACCGCGGCCGAGGAACTGTCGGGCGCCGGCATCGACGTACACCTGGTCGAGCGCGAGCAGTCGCTCGGCGGTTACATGGCCCGACTTTCCAAGACCTTCCCCACCGAGGACTGCGCGATGTGCTCGCTGGCGCCACAGCTGACCGGCGCCGCGCTCGATCCGCGCATTCACGTGCGCACGCTCAGCGACGTGACCGAGATCTCGGGCCCGCCCGGAGAGTTCCGGGTCAAGCTGCGCCAGCGGCCGCGCTTCGTCAGCGAGGCCTGCGTCGGCTGCGACGACTGCACGCCGGCCTGTCCGGTCTCGGTCTCGAGCGAGTTCGAGCTCGGCGTGTCCCAGCGCAAGGCGATCTCGCGGCCGTTTGCGAATGCGGTGCCGTCGCTCTATGCGATCGACAAGCGCGGCTCGTCGCCGTGCAAGGCGGCCTGCCCGGCCGGAACCTCGGCCCAGGGCTACGTTGCGCTCGTCGCCGAGCGGCGTTTCGACGAGGCCTATCGCGTTGCCACAGAGCCGAATCCCTTCCCGTCGGTATGCGGGCGCATCTGCACGCATCCCTGCGAGAGCGCCTGCGCGCGCGGCGAGGTCGACCAGCCGCTGGCGATCGCCGCGCTGAAGCGCTTCGTCGCCGACCGTGTCGGCTCCGAGGCCGTTCCGGAGCGGGTGCCGGTGACCCACTCCGAGAAGGTGGCGATCATCGGCGCCGGTCCGGCCGGACTGACCTGCGCGCGCGATCTGGCCAAGCTCGGTTACCAGACCACCGTCTTCGAGGCGCTGCCGGTCGCCGGCGGCATGCTCAAGGCAGGCATCCCCGACTACCGCCTGCCCAAGGACGTGCTCGGGCGCGAGATCGAGCAGGTCACCGCGCTAGGAGTAGAGCTCGAGCTCGGGCAGCGGGCGGGCAGGGACTTCACGATCGACGAGCTGCTCGAGAACGGTTACAGCTCTGTCTTCCTCGCCGTCGGGCTGCAGAAGTCGAGCGAGGTCGAGATTCCGGGCGCGAAGCTCGCAGGCACCGAGCGGGCGGTCGAGTTCCTGCGCCGGCTCAATCTGGGCGAGCCGGTCTCGGTCGGCGAGCGAGTGGTCGTGATCGGCGGCGGCGACGTGGCACTCGACGCAGCTCGCAGCTCCATCCGTCTGCAGAAGATCTCCGGGCGTGAGCCCGACGTCACACTCGCCTACCGCCGCACCCGTGAGGAGATGCCGGCGCTGCCCGAGGACGTCGAGCACGCGTTCGAGGAAGGTCTGAAGATCGAGTTTCTGGTCGCCCCGCTCGAGGTTGTCGGTAAGAACGGAAAGGTATCCGCGCTGAAGCTGCAGCGCTGCGAGCTGGGTGAGCCCGATCCCTCGGGTCGACGCCGCCCGGTTCCGATCGAAGGCGAGCTGAGCGAGATCGAAGCCGACACGGTCGTGTTCGCGATCGGGCAGGACATGGTTTGCGACTTCCTCGATGGTTGCCCGGAGGTCTCCGTCGAGAAGAGTCAGATCCGGATCGACCGCGACACGCTGATGACCGACAAGGCCGGAGTGTTCGCGGGCGGCGACGCGGCTGCCACGGGCGGCTGGACTGCAATCGAGGCGATCGCGGCCGGCTCACGAGCGGCGCGCTCGATACACAACCACCTGCGCGGTGAGACGCTGCTCGAGGTCTGGCCGGCGCGGGCGGCCGAGGCCCGTCCCAGCGCCGAAGAGCTGGCGCGGCGCGAGATAGGTCAGCGGATCCCGGTTGCGCTGCTGGACAAGGTGGAGCGTCGCGGTTCCTGGGATGAGGTCGTGGGCGGCTACAGCGAAGAGCAGGCGGTCGCCGAGGCGAGCCGCTGCCTGGCTTGCGCCGGCTGCTCGGAGTGCGAGGCTTGCGTGCGCGCCTGCTCTGCCGGAGCGATCGAGCTCGATCAGCAGGAGGAGATCGAGGAGCTCGCCGTCGGCGCGATCATCGTCACCACCGGGCACAAGGAGTTCGACGCCCGGCGCAAGCTTCCGCTCGGCTTCGGGCGGTTCGCGAACGTGCTCACCCAGAGCCAGCTGGCCCGCCTGCTCGCGCCCTCGGGCCCGACCGCCGGCGAGCTCGAACGGCCCTCCGACGGCGCCGTCCCGAAGAAGATCTTCATGCTCCAATGCGTCGGCTCGCGCGACTGCACCTCGTCGGGTAACGAGCACTGCTCGGCCATCTGCTGCCTGTTTGCGACACTCCACGCCTCGCTGATCAAGCAGCACTACCCCGACGCCGAGATCACGATCGGCTACACAGACCTGCGCGCGCCCGGAAAGGCGCACGAGGAGTACTACCGGCTGGTGCAGGAGCGCGGCGTGCGCTACGTCCGCAGCCGCGTCGGCGAGATGCTGGAGGAGCCGGACAAGAGCGTGCGCGTGCGCTTCGAGGACACCGTCACCGGGCGCAAGAACGAGGAGCTGTTCGATCTGGTCGTGCTCTCGGCCGGCCTCGAGGCCTCGACCGGGACGACCGACATCGCGCATGTCGCCGGGCTGCAGCAGGGCGCCGCGGGCTTCATCAAGGAGTACCACCCCAAGCTCAGGCCGGTCGATACGCAGCGAGCCGGGATCTTCGTCGCCGGTACGGCCCAGGGCCCGAAGAACATCCCCGACACGATCGCCCAGGCCAAGGCCGCCGCGGCGCGCGTCGTCTCGATGCTCTCGGCAGGATTCGTCTTGACGCCGGCGCAGATCGCCTCCTCCGATCTGGCGCAGTGCATCGGCTGCGGCATCTGCGAGACGGTCTGCCCGCAGGGTGCGGTCGCGCTCTCGGGCGGCGAGAGCCCGCACGCGATCGTCGACGCCAACTCCTGCCGCGGCTGCGGCATCTGCGTCGCCGAGTGCCCGTCGGGCGCGATGACGCTGGGCGGCTTCTCGGACGAAGAGATCCTGGCTGAGGTGATGGTGTGAGCAGCGCCGCCGCCGAGAACACCGAGGTGCTCGAGACGGAGGACGGCGCCGAGCGCAACATCGTCGCCTTCTTCTGCCGCGAGTGCGCCTACGCCGCCGCGGATGCGACCGGCAACGCGCGCGTCTCGCTGCCTGCGACGATTCGCAGCGTGCTCGTGCCCTGTACCGGCCGGGTCAGCCCCTTCCATCTGCTCAAGGCGCTTGCCGACGGCGCTGACGGCGTCTATGTCGCCGGCTGCCTCGAGGGGCAATGCCACTACCGCGAGGGCAACCTGCACGCGCTCGACCGAATCGAGTTCGCCCGTGCGCTTCTGGAATCGGTCGGAGTCGAGCCCGAGCGGGTGCAGATGTTCACGATGAGCGCCGCCGACTCGCCCAAGTTTGTCGCCGCGGCCCGCAAGATGCACGAGACGATCTCCAACCTGCCACCGCTACAGCGGAGTTGAGGCCGCTATGCCACTGACGGCCAGAGGTGAGGCGATTTTCGAGCGGCTGCCGAACGCGGCGCCGCGCGAGAGCACCGGCTCGATCGGCTGCGAGATCGTTCGCCACGAGGAGCTCTGCATCGGTTGCGGGCGCTGCGCCTCGGCCTGCCCGACCGGCGCGACCATGAGGAGCGACCGGTTCGAGCCGATGCAGCTTTTCGCCGCGCCGCCGGACAGCCGCCGCGGTGCGCTCGGCGCAGCGCTGCGCACGATCGCGCGGCACCAGCCTTCGGGCTCGATCGCGGTGCCCGAGCGAGTAGCGGCCTTCCGCTCGATCGTCTTCGACGCCTCCAGGTGCATCGGCTGCGGCGCCTGTGCCCGGGCCTGCCCGACCGGCGCGGCCGAGGCGCGACCAGTGTCGGCCGAAGAGATAGCCGCCGTCGGTGAGGCGAACGGATGAGCGCTCCGAACGGCAACGGCGCTCGCCCGCGCATCCTGCTCTGCGAGTGCGCAGGAACGATGGACGCCAATCTCGACTTCGACCGGCTTGAGCAGGCGGCCGCGGAGCAGGGCGAGGTGCTGCGCAGCCCAACCTGGTGCAGCCGCGAGGGTCAGGCGCGCCTACGGGAGATGAGCGAGGCAGAAGACGGTCGCCCGCTCGTCTTCGCCGGCTGCTCGCAGGACTTTGCCGCCCGGCGCTTCCAGCGCCTCTACGCGCGCGGCCTGGAGATGGAGGTCGCCGACATCCGCGAGGGCTGCTCGTGGGTGCACGACGGTAACGGCGAGGCCGTGACCGACAAGGCGGCACGGATCATCGAGGCGGCCGTTCGCTTCCCCGGACCGCACTCCGACAAGCTCGTGCGTGAGCGCAAGGTCGACTCGGTGCTGGTGATCGGTGGCGGCGTCTCGGGCACCCAGGCCGCGGCCGAGCTGGCGCAGATGGGGCACCGGGTCGAGCTAGTCGAGCGCCGCCCTTTCCTCGGCGGTCGCGCCGCCCGGATCGGCACCGTATTCCCAACCAACGACTGCGGCCAGTGCCTGCCGACGACCGACGCCCAGGCCGGCGTGCGCAAGTGCTTCCACCGCAACATCGCCATCGACAACCCGAATATGAATATCTGGCGCCGCACCAGCGTGGAGTCCGTCAGCGGCCGGCCGGGTGACTTCGAGGTCTCGCTGCGGCAGTTGCCGAACATCGTCACCCAGGACTGCGTCAACTGCGGCGCCTGCGAGGAGGTCTGCCAGGTTGCGAGCGAGGAGTCGGGCGGCAAGGCGATCTTCACCGAGTTCTACGACGGGCGCGTTCAGCGCACGGTCGACCTCGAGACCTGCAGCTTCTGCGGTGAGTGCGCCAAGGCCTGCCCGATGGACGCGATCGACTTCAGCCAGTCGCCCGAGCTGACGACCGTGCATGCGGGCGCGATCCTGACCGCGGTCGGCTGCGAGCCGGCGCCCGCCCGGCTGATCGACCATCTCGGCTACGGCCACGAGCACGTGGTCACGCAGACCGAGTTGGCCGAGTTGATGGACGACTGGGAGGAAGCTTCCTGGCTCGGGCGCCAGCCGGCCGAGGAGATCGTGATGATCCAGTGCGCGGGCTCGCGCGACCGGCGCCGCCTGCCCTACTGCTCGCGCATCTGCTGCATGATCGCGCTCAAGCACGCGATCAAGATGCGCACGCTCTTCCCGGAGATGAAGGTGACGATCTGCTACCTGGAGATGCGCGCCGCCGGAGTGGGCTATGAGAACTGGTTCCTGGCCGCGCGCCGGGCGGGGGTTGAGTTTCTACGCGGGACGCCGGCCCGGGTCGAGTTCGACGGCGAGGGCAAGCCGGTGATCGAGGTCGAGGACGTGACCGCGGACGAGAAGAAGGTCTTGCGACCCGACCTGGTGGTGCTCTCGACCGGGATGGTGCCGGCCAGCGACGCCGCCCGCATCGCCGAGGTTCTCGCCGTCGATCTGGACGAAGACGGCTTCATCGACATCCTCGACCGTAAGAACCGGGCCACCGAAACGAGCGCCGAGGGAGTCTTCGTCTGCGGCTCGGCGGCCGGGCCGAAGGCGCTGGTGGAATGCAACACGGAGGCTTCGGCGGTGGCCAGCGAGATTCACAACTTCCTCGGCTCAGCCGGGCGCAGGACCGTGCCCGCCTCGCTGGTCGACGCGGCCAAGTGCGTCGGTTGTGACACCTGCCAGGCCATCTGCCCCTTCGGCGCCATTAGCCTGGTAGAGCGCCCTGCCGATGCGGCCCGCCCGAGTGAGCTGCGCGACGACAGCAAGCTGGCCGTGATCGACGAGGAGGCCTGCCGCGGTTGCGGCATCTGCGCGGCCAACTGCCCCGAGCTGGCGATCACGCACAACCTCGACGACGCTTCCCTCTTCGGGCGCTTGCGCACGATGACGAGCGGCCTGGAGCAGCCCGTGGTCGGCTTCTACTGCAAGGAGTGCGCCGGCGCTGCGATCAGTCTCAGCGGGCTGCGCCACGACCGCTATCCCGACAACGTGCGCCTGATCGAGTTGCCTTGCCTGGGCCGGATCAGCGCCCTGCACATCGTCGAGGCGGCACGGCTGGGCGCCGCCGGAGTTTTCCTCGCCGGTTGCGCGGAGGATCGCTGCCAGTACCGCACGGGCGACCTCTCGGCCGAGGAGCAGATCGAGTTGGCGCGCGAGTTGCTGGAAGAGGCCGAAACGCCGATTCCGCTCGAGTTGTGGCATCTCTGCGCCGTCGACCGGCACACGGTCGGTAGGCGTATTCGCCTTTTCTGCGCCCGCGCCGAGGGAAACGAAGAGGCCTACAAGGCCGGGCTCGAGCTCGAGTGGGCGGGAAGCCTTCCCTGCGAAGGCGGTGAGGGTTGTGTCCACACAGGTTCCTGAGCAGGCTCGCGCCGTGGTCAAAGAGCTCGCCGCGGAGTGCCGCCAGTGCTTCCAGTGCGGCCAGTGCCGCGGCGCTTGCCCGAACGGCTTCGAGCTCGAGATCGGCCCGCGCCGGGTGGTGCGCTTGATCCTCTCGGAAGACACGGAGAAGCTGCTGGCCTGCGAGGACGTCTGGCGCTGCAGCGAGTGCGGGGCTTGCACGGAGGCCTGCCCGATGGAGGTCGACGTGGCCGGGATGATGGCCGCGGTGCGGCGCTTGCAGAGCGACTTCGGCGGCGTTCGCTGCCCCGAGCGCAAGGCGGCTGATATCGCAAGCAAGCGCCTCTCGCGCAAGAGCTCGATCGACAACATGCTCTTCGGCACGGCGATGGTCTCGCGCGGCTTCATCCCGAGCGACATGGTTGCGACCGCGAGCATGGGCATCAAGATGGCGAGCGGGAAGGTGCGCCGGAGGCCGCGTCTCAGCGTCGAGGGCAGAGAGCCCAAACCCTTCTACGCCGGCTGTTCGCTGCAGCAGGACAAGGAAGCGTTTCAGGCCACCGCTCGGGTGGCGCGCGAGCTGGGCTTCCCACTCGCCGAGCAGGAGGGCGCCGGCTGCTGCGGGCACGGCTCGCGCGGGAAGATCCCGGCCAAGTTCGAGACCGATAGTTCCGTCTTTACGGTCTGCCCGGCCTGCGATTACAGCCTGCAGGAAGTCGAGATCGAGACCACACCCGTCTGGCAGGCGCTGGTCGAGCACGCCCGGCGCGAGAATCTCAAGCTGAAGGCCGCCGAAGCCCGTTTCGTCCCCTACGTCGGCTGCCTGACCGAGCGCGAGACGGCGCTCGCCTCGCTGGCCGACGCGGCCGAGCTGGCCGACGCCGAGGCTGTGATGTCCTACCCCGCCCTGCATGCGGGCTGCTGCGGCGCACTGGGCGGCATGTTCCGCGGCCCGACCGAAGCGGTGCTCAACCTGATCGATTTCGCCGCGACCAACGAGGCGCCGATCGTCACGCCCTGCCTGCTTTGCCGTGACAACGTGCGCTCGGCCGTGCGGAGCGCGAAGAAGAAAGTCCACGTCTATTTCTGGCCCGAGTTCTTCCACGCCGCCAAGCCGACTGCGATCACCGCCGATGGAGAGACCGATGACTGAGAAGAAGAGTAAGAAGACGAGCGAAAGCGAACGGCCGAATCCCTACTCGGTCATCGCCGGCAGCTCGTTCGCCGAGCGCCCGCTTTCGCGCCAGGAGCTGGTCGATCGCATCGTCAACGACCCGCGCATGCACGACCACAGGGAAGGCTTCCTTTCCTGCATCCAGTGCGGTATCTGCACCTCGGGCTGCCCGGCCGCCCGCTTCACCGAGTACTCGCCGCGCGAGATCGCCCGCCGCGCGCTGGAGGGCGATCCGACGCTGCTCGAAGACGACGTGCTCTGGTACTGCTTCTCCTGCTACACCTGCCAGGCCCGCTGCCCGCGTGGAAACTCGGTGGCCTGCATCAACCAGATCATCCGCTCGCTTCAGGTCGAGCAGGGCTACGGCATCAAGCACGTCGAGATGTTCGCGGCCTGGGGCGAGCAGTTCTACGACAAGGGCATGGGCGGTACGCCGGGCGTCTTCTTCGCCGACATGTCCGAGGCCTTCGGCTCCAAGTGGAAGGAATTCATCGCCAATCGCGACGATATCCGCGAGGAGCTGGGTCTCGGCGATATGTACCCCTCTGACCAGGCGGTCTCGGAGATGCAGACGATCATGGACGAGACCGGCTTTCGCGAGCGCCTCGTCTCGATCGGCGCCTGGGGTGGCAAGGACCCCAAGGCGAAGTAGCAGCTTTTCTGGGGGGGAAAGTGGCGCACATATGATGCACATTTCCCTTGACAGAAAACGGTGTCTGACACCAACCGGTGTCAAGGGGAGTTCGCGAAAAAAGCGAGTCGATCTGCTCACAGGCGAATCCGGGTGCCGTGTGCCAGTCTGAGCGATTACTGTTGAGGGCATATCCTCTTCTGGATAGCTTCGAGGAGGTCAGGGCATGAGCTTCCAGCCGCAACGCATAAGCCGCACGGCGAAGATAACGGTAAATGCGCCGCTCGACGAGGCATTCGCGCTCTTCGGGCCGATCCGAGAGAAGGACTGGGCCGACGGCTGGGATCCACAGCTGATCGATCCGGTCAGCGAGCTCGTGCAGGAGCGGATGGTCTTCACGACCCAGACGCACTTTGGCCAGGAGGAGCCGGACGATGTCTGGATCATCTCGGCCTATTCGGTCGGAGACAGCTTCATCGAGTACACGGTCTTCGAGCACGAGCGAGTCCGCTGGATCGAGGTCGTCTGCGAGCCGACCGGTTCGGACGAAACGACGAGAGCCGAGATCACCTATACCTATCTCGGTCTCACCGATCGCGGAAACTCCCTGAGCAAGGAGTCGCTCGATCTGATCTTCGAACACGACTTGCGCGACTGGGAAGAGGCGATCAACCACTACCTGGCGATCGGCGAGCGCAAGCACCTGCACTGAAAAGCCGCCGCCCGGGTCAGTCGGGCGCCCTGCGACGGTGAAGCATCTCGACCAGTTCTGCGTATCGCGAATAGAGCTCGCCGGGCGATCACCGCGGTATGACGGTGGCACCTCACTCGATCGACGCGCGGCCGCTTTGGCGTGGCTTCTCCCTTTCGCCGATGGCGATCGTCGAGTTCGCAGTCGTGCTCGTGTTGCTCGTCACCGCGATCAGCGTGGGAGCCACCTACGCGCGTGCCGCCGGACAGGATGCGGGGAAGAGTGCAGCCGCTGCCCAGATCGCCGCTCTCGCCTCGGCAGTCGGTGCCTACGGGCTCGAGAACTCCGGTTATACGGGGATGATTCCGGCAGCGCTGGAGAACGGTTACGGGCTGCGGCTGACCAGCGCCATGGCACGCACGCTCACGATCACGGGCACTAGCGCAAGCGGCTACTGCATCTAGGTTCGAGACGGTCGCTGGTACGCCGGCCAGCAGGGACCGTCCGCCGCGATCACGACGTCACAAGCTCCGGTTTGCTAGCGGGATCGACGAGTTACGAGCCGGCTCCACGGGGGCGGCGCCGGCTCCTCGTCGCATACGTCAGGTGTTCTCCGGTCGTGTTTCCTGTTCTCAGCTCTTTCCGCTGAGCTCGCCGATGAGCTTCCAGTACTTCGCCTGTTTGCTGCCGGCCGCGACTGTCATGGTGATCGCCATCGCCTCTCTGATCTCGGCGTCGCTGGCACCCTGCTCTCTGGCCTTCGGGTAGTGGTACTCGATGCAGGGGACGCAGTCGGCCATGACCGAACAGGCCAGCGCGATCAGCTCCTTGGTCTTGCCGTCGAGAAGCTCCGGCTCGTAGACCTTGCTCGCGAACCGCTGGTAGAGAGCGTCGGGCTCTTTGTCGATGAACATTCCTCACCTCCGTTTGCTTGATAGTTGAACCTTCCTCAAGTCGTCTCCTTCGTGGTTTACTCGTGCGCAGGCGAGCGCTGCCCGCCCGCGCCGTGGGAGTGTTTCCGCCGGTCTGCCGCCGTCAGGCGTTAGCCGGCGCCGACCAGCGTTTTCGTCTCGTGCGTCTCGGCCTCGAGCTCCCGCTCGCGCTGGCGGTAGAAAGCGATCTTGCGTGCCAGTACTTCCATGTGGCCGTCGAGCTCGATCAGCCGGGCTTGCAGCTCGCTCCGGTGGCGCTCGAGTAGCTCTGCCCGCTCGCTGACAGTCTCGTCTCCGGCCCAGGTGAGTTGCATGAAGACGAGCATGTCTCGGATCGGCATGCCCGTCGCTCGCAGCATGGTCAGGAAGCGGACGGAGTAGATGTCCGCCTCGCTGTAGCGGCGTCTACCGCTCGTCTCGCGGTCGATCGGCTCGAGCAGCCCGATTCGCTCGTAGTAGCGGAGCGTGTGGGTGCTGACGCCGGTCCTCTCGGCGGCTTCCTTGATCGCGTAGGTGCGTTCCATGGATTCCATCCTAGAAGTTTGAGCGCACTCTAAGTCAAGGACCGAGCGATGACTTCTTTTTGGGACATCCCAGAACCGCCTCATAACGCCTCGGCCCGCCCCACTTGGTATCGTGGAGCTATCTCCTTAGGGGAGACTGCTCGACGAAGAGCAATCCGCGGATGGTGCGGTTCTTCGAGCGGTCTCGGAGATCTCGCTCATCTGGGGAAGCTCGAGTCTGGGGCGTTCGCTCGGTTTGGTTGCCACGTCCAGGATGAGGAGTGAGGGAAGATGAAGCTTGTTATCGGGATCGTTCGTCCCGAGAAGGCGAACGACGTGCTCGAGGCGCTCTATCGCGCCGAGGTGCGCGGCCTCTCGGTGAGCAGGATCCAGGGTCACGGCGGCGAGACGGACCTCGTCGAGACCTACCGCGGCACGACCGTGAAGATGGAGCTGTCCGAGAAGGTGCGCTTCGAGGTGGGAGTCTCCGACCACTTCGTCAAACCGACCGTGGACGCGATCTGTAAGGCCGCCTGTACCGGCGAAGTCGGCGACGGGAAGATCTTCGTCCTCCCGGTCGAGAAAGTCTTTCGCATTCGCACCGGAGAGGAGGACACCGCCGCGGTTACACCCGTGCTCTAGGCGGTGACGAGACCATGCACGATCTCATTTCTTTTCCTCTGTCTCTGGGAGCGCTGGAAAACGGCATCGACAGCGGCGACACCGCCTGGATGATGGTGGCGACGGCACTCGTCCTGATGATGACCCCGGCGCTCGGACTCTTCTATGCCGGGCTGGTGCGGTCCAAGAACGCCCTCAATACCTTCATGATGAGCCTCGGCGCGATGGCGGTTGTCAGCGTGACCTGGGTCGTGATCGGCTACTCGCTCGCGTTCGACAAAGGCAACGGCTTCATCGGCGACCTGCACAACGTCTTCCTCAAGAACGTGACGAACGGGCCGCAGGCCGGCCTGCACATTCCCCAACTGATCTACGTCTGCTTCGAGGCCTCTTTCTGCATCATCACGGCCGCGCTGATCTCGGGCGCCGTGGTCGAGCGCATGCGCTTCGGTGCCTTTCTCGCCTTCACTGCGCTGTGGGCCTGTCTGGTCTACGCGCCGATGGCGCACTGGGTCTGGTCGAGCGGCGGCTGGCTGGCGCACCGCCATGTGATGGACTTCGCCGGCGGCGTGCCGGTGGAGATGGCGTCCGGTTTCTCGGCCCTGGCGGCGGCTCTGGTCGTGGGCGCGCGCAAGGACTTTGGCCGCCAAGCGCTCCTGCCTCACAACGGCGTTTACGCCTTGCTCGGCGCCAGCCTGCTCTGGTTCGGCTGGTTCGGCTTCAACGCCGGTAGCGCTCTGACAACGGGGAAGCAAGCCCCGCTTGCCTTCACCAACACGCTGCTCGCGCCGGCCGCGACGCTCGCGACATGGATGTTCATCGACTACCTGCGAGGCCGTAAGGCGACTGCGATCGGGGCTGCGACGGCGATCGTCGTGGGCGCTGTCGGCATCACGCCGGCGGCGGGATTCGTCAGTCCGATGAGTGCGATCCTGCTCGGTGGACTGGCGGCGTTACCGGCCTACACGATGATCGTGTGGCGTCCTCGCACGCGGCTGGACGAGACGCTCGACGTCCTCGCGGCACACGGTCTGGCCGGGTTTACCGGGATCCTGTTCATCGGTTTCTTCGCACAGGCGAGTTGGAACCTGACCGGTAACGGACTTTTGTTCGGAAGCCCGATTCAGCTCGGGCGCCAGGCGCTGGCAGCCTTCGCCGCACCCGCCTACGCGTTCTGCGGAACGTTCGTCCTGCTCAAGCTGATGAGTCTGGTGGCGCGGATTCGGGTTCACGAGCGCGACGAGGGCAAGGGTCTGGACGTCAGCCAGCACGGCGAAGAGGCCTACACGCACGGCGAGGGGGCGATTCTGTTCCGACCCGAGCACCCCTTCGAACTCGGGCACGAGGAAAGACCCGAGTACAGCGCGGCAGAAGCCGGCTAGCCGGGTCGATCCGGAATTGTGATCGCCGCGTCCGTACCGGGGACAGACGCGGCGGTCGCTCGCTCGGCATGACTGTGCGGTGCGGCTCTCTAGCCGGATGAGAGGGTATGTCGAGGTCCGTTTCGTTTTCGTCGCCCGGGTAAGAACACCCATCCTGTTTTCGGAAAACGAAGGGGGAAACGACGATGGCAGTTGCGCAACAAACCGAGCACAAGAGCTTCAAGAGGGCCGACGAAATCCGCGAGTTCCCGCACGGGCGAGCCGAGATCCTCAACGTCGGTGGCAGCGATGTGGGGCGACTCGTCCTCGAGCCTGGCTGGCGCTGGTCGAATGACGTGAAGCCGATAGCCGGCACCGAGCTTTGCGAGGCGCCGCATTTCCAGTACCACGTCAGCGGACGGCTGGCGATCCGGATGAGCGACGGCACCGAGCTGATCGCCGAGCCGGGAGACATCACCTCGCTTCCGAGCGGCCACGATGCCTGGGTCCTCGGCGAGGAACCGGTCGTCGTCGTCGACTGGTACGGAGCGAGCAACTACGCGAAGAAGGCGTCTGAGTAATCGCGAGATAGCTCCCCGCTACGCCGAGCGGCGATTCTCGCGCCCATGAGGTCTACTCTGTCCTCATGGCCGTGTGCCCTGTCTGCAACCAGGAGATGCTGACCGCCTCCTCCTGCACTGAGCGCTTCGCGGAGCTGATTGACGGGCGCTACGAACGAATCCGCTGGGGCGTCCTGGAAGGCGAGCCAACCGACGAGTCCTGCGCCGACTGCGGCGTCGATCCCGGTGGTCTGCACCACGCCGGCTGCGACCAGGAGACCTGCCCGCGCTGCGGCGAGGCGCTCGCGTTTTGCGACTGCTGGCCGGAGTCGGACGAGGAAGAACTCTAGGCTCGGCTCTCGCCGGTCCCGCGAACGCGATTTCCCGCCGCTTGAACTACCGTGCGCGCCGCGCTTAGGATGCTCGTAAGGCTAAGGGCCGCACCCGTCAGGGGCTCGCCAGAAGCACGACGAGCGTCGCCAGGAAGGAGGGCCGAACGGTGCCCAGGAGCGTGCTACGCCGGAGTCTCGTGTTCGGACTCTCCACTGTCGCACTACTTCTATCCGCGTCTGTAACTCAGGGCGCCAGTGGATGGACGAAGGTCGTAAGCGGCGGTTTCGACAACCCGAACAACACGTATTTCCCCGACAGCGCGGTTTTTCGGGGCTATCTCTACGTCTCGACAGTCGCGAGCCCTGCGGGAACGATCTACTCGGGCAGCAGCAGGCTCGGCGCCGAGATCTGGCGAAGTCGCGACGGGGCGAGCTGGCAGCGCGTCGTGAAGCCGGGATTCGGCGATCGCAACAACATCACGATTCGGCTCGCCGTCTTCGGCGGCCGTCTCTATGCGCTCGCCGACAATTCGGTGAACGGTTTCGGAATCTGGATGAGTAGCGACGGCCAGAAGTTCCGTCGGCTCGCCGCCCCGGGATTCGGGAGCTCCACGCGACACACGGCCCAACCGTTCGTTTTTCACGGCCACCTGCTACTCGGAGTCTCGCGCTCGCCTGGCGGCGCGGAGATCTGGGCTTCCTCCGACGGCGAGCATTTCCGCGCGGTCGTGAAGGGCGGGCTCGGTGACACGCACAACGCCGGCATCAACGTGATGAGGTTCAACGACGGCGTCGAGAGCCGCGTCGAGCCCGTACTAGACGGCATGCTCTACGTGGGCACGGTCAATCCGGCGAACGGCGGCGAGATTTGGCGAACGGGCGACGGTCTCGAGTGGGAACGGGTTGCCGATAACGGTCTCGGCCGCCGGTCGAATACCGGGCTCTCACCCGGCGTCGTCTTCGACGGTCGGGTGTACGTGAGCTCGGCGGCCTACGAAGACGGTCACGCCCTCAGTGTCGACGTCTATCGGAGCTCCAACGGCACCCGCTGGGAGAAGGTCGTCGACAACGGCTTCAACGCCGGCGCGTATCGGAACACCCTCGGTTTCATGACGGTCTTCAAGAATGCGCTGTATCTAGCGACGAGCGCGGAAGACCCGCGTGTCCTCATCCCTAGCCATCCAAGTGAGCGGTTCGCGCTCCACGGCTTCGAGCTGCGCCGCTCGACGGACGGCGTTTCCTGGAAGCGGACCGGAGCGGAGGGCTTCGGGAGCACCACGTCGTTTCTCGCCTCGACCGAAGCAAGCGACGATCTGCTCTACCTGTACGTGACCGACTATCGGCACGGCGGCACGGTTTGGCGCACGAGTGACGGCCGGCGCTGGACGAGGATCTTCCGCGAGCCCAAGGCCTCGATGTTCAACGAAGGGCTCGACGGCTTCCCCTACGACGGGCGCCTGCTCGTCTTCTCGAACGACCTCGCCTCCGGTGCGTCGATCTGGCGCTCGAACTTCACCGTCGCGAGTGGACTCGGGAGTGGGCGGGCTACGAGCGAGGGCGGAGGAAATGACTGGTCGTCACTTGCGTGGCTCGTCGCTGCCGGCCTCGCCGCTGCTCTTGCTGTCGGCGTCGCCCTGTTCTTCGGCCTGAAGCGCTCGCGTGCGGCGCCGTAGTAGCCGTCGGCTCGAATCACGGCGACCGAATCGTCCGCCCGTTAGTCGGCGCCGAGCGCCGCCGTGATCTCATCGATCGCGGCTTGCTCGGAATCGCTGACGTTGACGCCTCCTTCGCGGTGTGCGTTTGCGACCTTGTCGGCGACCGAGAGGACGAAGCGTTTGTAGGCGGCGACCTCCTCGGGTGTCGCCTTCTGCTCCAGCAGCGCGACCGCATCGCGCAGGTGCTGCAGGCCGTTCTGCTTCAGATCCTCGAACGAGCGGTAATGCGCGTGATCGCGCTCGGGCTTCGCTGCCACGATCTCGTCGAGCAACTGGCTCTCGCCGTGAAGCCGGCGCGCCTCGACGTACACCTTTCCGATCGCGAAGGTCTCGCGGAACGTTCCGCCCCGTTGCGCCGTGACCACGATCAGGCCGGCGCTCGGCGGTCCCTCCGAGATGAGCTCCCATTCCTCTTTCGTGAAGTCGGCCTTACCTGTCATTGCCTTTCTCCTCTCTCGTTCGACAACCGAGGCGCCCTCCGTGGCGATCGAGTCCCGGATGACGAGTTGAGCGTATTGAGTATGTCCATCGTTCGGGAGTGCCTAACAGCGGTCGCTCAGAGCACGCTCCGCTGCGCTTGCGGCAATGAAGTCGGCCGGATTGGTCGCCCATGTTTGCGCTGCGGTTGGCCTCGGGAAACCGGCAAGCGGCGGAAGCGGCTTCTCGCCACGCTAACGGCTCTCGGCCTGATTCTGAGATACTCAGGCGGAGCGAAAGGAGGGAATGTGAGGAGAAGGATCGTATTCTTGACCCTGCTTGCGGTCGCGGCCTCTCTGTTACTGGTGGGCTACGGAGCGGCGAGCGGGAAGAAGGGGTCGGCGAGCAAGACGTTCGTATTCGCAAGCTCGGCCGATCCGGTACTGCTCGATCCGGCACTCGTATCCGACGGCGAGTCGCTGCGGATCACGAACCAGATCTTCCAGAGTCTCGTCGGCTTCAAGCTGGGCGGGTCGCAGGTCGTGCCGCAGCTCGCGACGAGCTGGAAGGCGAGCAAGAACGCGCTCGCGTGGACGTTCATGCTGCGCAAGGGAGTGAAGTTCTCCGACGGCACGGCGTTCAACGCGGCGGCTGTTTGTTACAACTACAACCGCTGGTACAACTTCCCGGCGGCGCTCCAGAACCCGGCCGTCAGCTACTACTGGAACACGGTATTCGGGGGCTTCGCGCATCCGGCGAAGGGTAACCCGGGGCCCAGCAAGAGCCTCTACAAGGGCTGCAAGACAAAGGGTGCTTACCAGGTTACGCTGCTCCTGAGGAGGCGCTCGTCGTCCTTCGTCTCGGCGATTGGACTGCCGAACTTCGGCATCGCCAGCCCGACGGCGCTGAAGAAGTACAAGGCCAACGCCGGCACCACCGACTCGACCGGCGTCTTCCATCCCGCGGGTACCTTCGCAACGAAGCACCCGGTCGGGACGGGGCCGTACATGCTCAAGTCGTGGGAGCCGAACGTGAAGCTGGTCGTGGTGGCCAACCCGAAGTACTCTGGCCCCAAGCCCGCGATCAAGACGGTGATCTACAGGCCAATCCCCGATAGCACCGCTCGCCTGCAGGCTCTGCAGACCGGTGAGATCCAGGGCATGGACTACGTGGCTCCGGCGGACTACTCGACCGTGCAGAAGGACAGCAAGCTGCAGCTGCTCAAGCGGCCGGTCTCCTCGGTTGGCTACATCGGTCTGAACCAGGCCAAGCCGCCGATGAACAACCTGCTGGTTCGCGAGGCCGTCGCGTATGCGATCGACAAGAAGACGATCATCCACGCGATCTACGGCCAGACAGGTCAGGTGGCGAACCAGTTCCTGCCGCCGTCGCTGTTCGGCTTCGCCAAGAGTGGTGTTCCGAGCTACTCACTCAATCCGGCCAAGTCAAAGGCTCTTCTGCAGCAGGCTGGGCTCAAGCTGCCTGTGAAGATCGACTTCTGGTACCCGACGAACGTCGTTCGCTCGTACATGCCGGATCCAGCCCGGATCTTCCAGGCGATGGAGGCGAACCTGAATGAGGCGGGCTTCAGCGTCCAGGCGCACAGCGCGCCCTGGCGCCCGGATTACCTGGGCGGAGCTCAGTCCGGTCAGTACCAGATGTACCTGCTCGGCTGGATCGCCGACTACTACGATCCGCAGGACTTCCTGAACGTGCACTTCGGATCGAAGACGCCGCTGTTCGGCTTCAACAATCCGTCGCTGTTCAAGGAGCTTGCCAACGCGGATGCCGAGCCCAACGCGGCTGTCCGCACCAAGGACTACGTGAGGGCAAGCATCAACGTGATGAAGTTCCTACCGGTGGTGCCGTACGCGTGGGGTTCCTCTGCGCTGGCACTAGACAAGAACATCAAGGGCTACACCCCGGGTCCGATCGGCCCGATCAACGAGCCCTGGGCAAACCTGCACTACGCGAAATAGGGAATAAGCAGATAGGCCGGCGGACGATAGAACAGTGCTTCGATTCATCGTCCGCCGGCTGCTGCTACTCGTTCCCATCCTGCTGGGGCTCTCGATGCTGGTCTTCGCGTGGATACGCGCGCTCCCCGGCTCGGTGGCCACGTCGCAGCTGGGCGAGCGCGCCACCCCGGCTCTGGTCAAGCAGATCAACCGCCAGTACGGGCTGAACAAGCCACTGCCGGTGCAGTACTGGGACTACCTCAAGAACCTCTTCGAAGGCAATCTCGGTACCAGTATCAGCAGCTTCCGCCCGGTCACCTACGAGCTCGAGCACCGCTTCCCGGCCACGGTCGAACTGGCGCTGGGAGCGATGGTCTTCGCAATCGCTCTGGGTATCCCGCTCGGCTTTATGGCGGCGAAGAAATACGGCTCCTGGTTCGATCAGACGAGCCTGGTCGGCTCGCTGCTCGGTATCTCCATCCCCATCTTCGTGCTGGGCATCGTCCTCAAATACATCTTTGCCGTGCGCCTGCACTGGCTGCCTTCGATCGGCCGCGAGGACATCCTTGCGAATCGACCGCACCCGACCAACTTCTATGTTCTCGACGCGATCCTCGAGGGCGATCCGGGGGCGCTCTGGGACGCGATCAAACACCTGATCCTGCCCTCGATAGCGCTCGGCTCGATCCCGCTGGCGATCGTGATGCGCATCACCCGCGCCTCGGTGCTCGACGTTCAGCACGAGGACTACGTTCGCACGGCGAGGGCCAAGGGCCTGCCGCCGAACGAGGTCGACCGGCGCCACGTGCTGCGAAATGCCCTGCTTCCGATCTCGACCATCATCGGTCTGCAGACCGGCCTGCTGCTCTCGGGCGCCGTGCTGACCGAGACGGTCTTCGACTGGCCCGGTATCGGAAGTTGGCTCACGCAGGCGATCTTCTACCGCGACTACCCGGTACTCGAGAACGGGATCCTTTTCCTCGCCCTCGTCTTCGTGCTCGTCAATCTGATCGTGGACATCTCGTACGCGATCATCAACCCGCGGATCAGGCTCTCGTGAGTATTGCGGAGCTCGAATCGGCCGAGATCCTGCTCGAGTCGCCGCCGAGTGGGCTCTGGCGCGAGGCCTGGAGCCGGCTGAAGCGGAACCCGGTCGCCATCATCGGCTTCTGCCTGGTCGCCTTCTTCGCCGTGGTGGCGATCCTGGCGCCCTTGATCGCGCCCTACAGCCCGCTCGATGCCAGGTGGTTTTCCCAGGTCGCGCCCGGCCATGCCCCCGGTCCCTCGGCGAGGCACTGGCTGGGGATCGACTTGAACGGACGAGACGAGCTGACCCGGATCATCTATGGCGCTCGCTACTCGCTTCTGATCGGCTTCGTCGCGGCGGGCTCCGGACTCTCGATCGGGCTCGTGCTCGGCTCCATTGCCGGCTACGCGGGCGGTGTCATTGACACGGTGATCATGCGTCTGATGGACATCATGCTCTCGATCCCCGGCCTGCTGATGGCGATCGGGATCGTGGCCATGCTCGGGCCGGGGCTCTGGCAGATCATGGTGGCGGTCGGGATCACGAACGTGCCCATCTTCGCGCGGCTGCTGCGCGGCTCGGTGCTAGTGCAGCGCGAACAGGACTTCGTGCTGGCCGCGCGCGCAGTTGGGGTGCGCCGTAGATCGATCCTCTTCTCGCACATCCTGCCGAACGCGGTCTCGCCGGTGATCGTCCAGGGCACGCTGGCGATGGCGACGGCGATCATCGACGTAGCCGGGCTCGGTTTCCTGGGGCTGGGGCCGTCGGATCCCAGAACGCCGGAGTGGGGCACGATGCTCACTCAGGTGAACCAGTACCTGCAGAGCGACCCGTTGCTGGCGATTGCGCCCTGTGTCGCGATCGTGCTCGCGGTGCTCGGCTTCAACCTGATCGGAGACGGTTTGCGCGAGGCGCTTGACCCGAAGCTGCGTGGCCGTGTCTGAGCCGGCCAACACACCGATCCTCGAGGTGGAAAGACTCCGGGTCGAGTTCTGGACCTCGCGCGGCACGATCTATGCCGTCAACGACATCTCGTTCAAGGTCGCGCCGGGCGAGATGATGGGCATCGTCGGTGAGTCCGGCTGCGGCAAGAGCGTGACCGCGCTGGCGCTGCTCGGCATCCTGCCGCGCGCCGGTCGGGCCGTCGCCGGTACCGCCATGTTCGGCGGGCGAGACCTCCTCGAGCTCTCCGACCACGAGCTGCGCCGGATCCGTGGCAAGGAGATCGCGATGATCTTCCAGGACCCGATGACGAGTCTGAACCCGGTGATGACGATCGGGCGCCAGATCGTCGAGCCGCTCGAGACGCATTTCGGAATGGCACGCAGGCCGGCCATGCGGCGCGCGATCGAACTCCTCGAGCAGGTCGGTATCCCCGGCGCCAAGGAGCGCGTTTACGACTACCCGCATCAGTTCTCGGGCGGTATGCGTCAGCGCGCGATGATCGCGATGGCACTGGCCTGCGAGCCCAAGCTGCTGATCGCAGACGAGCCGACCACGGCGCTCGACGTCACCATCCAGGCGCAGATCCTCGACCTCCTGCGCAAGCTCGTGAGCGAGCGGGAGACGACGCTGATCCTGATCACGCACGACCTGGGCGTGGTCGCGGGATTGTGCACGGGCATCGACGTGATGTACGGCGGCAGGTTCATGGAGAGGGGCACCGCCGAGCAGATATTCAAGCGGCCGCGACATCCGTATACGCTCGGCCTTCTGCAGAGCGTGCCGCGGCTAGACGCGACACGCCGCGTGAAGCTGCACCCGATCACGGGCGCTCCCAGAGACATGCTGAGCTTTCCCCAGGCTTGCCCCTTCCAGCCGCGCTGCCGCTTCGAGGTCGAGCAGTCGAGTCTCGAGGTTCCGCAGCTGCAAGAGATCGAGCCCGGTCACTTCGTCGCCTGCTTCAACCCGGTGCCGGCGGACGAGTGGAAGAAGAGTCGCGAGGCGGCGGTGGGATGAGCCCGCAGAAGGAAGACAAGGGCAACCTGGTCGGGGTCGAGAACCTCAAGGTCTACTTCCCGATCAAGAGCGGCATCGTGCTCGACCGCCACGTCGGCGACATCAAGGCCGTCGACGACGTCTCCTTCGATATCCGCCGCGGCGAGACGCTCGGGCTGGTGGGAGAGTCGGGCTGCGGCAAGTCGACGGTGGGACGAACGCTGCTGCGCCTGTACAAGCCCACCGCCGGCCGGATCATTTTCGACGGCCGGGACATCAGCGATCTCGGCGCCGAGGGGATGCGAGTACTCAGACGACGGATGCAGATGGTCTTCCAGGATCCGTTCGCTTCGCTCAATCCGCGCCACAGCATCTCGCGCATCATCGGCGAGCCGCTGCGGGTTCATGGGCTGGCCACTCGCCGCGAGGCATCGCGCCGGGCCAGCGAGCTGCTGGAGATCGTCGGCCTGCCCCGCGATGCGGCTAGCCGCTACCCGCACGAGTTCTCGGGTGGGCAGAGGCAGCGGATCGGTGTGGCGCGGGCGCTGGCGCTCAACCCCGAATTCATCGTCGCCGACGAGCCGGTCTCGGCGCTCGATGTCTCGATCCAGGCGCAGATCATCAACCTGCTCGAGGAGCTGCAGACGGAGTTCTCGCTCACCTACCTCTTCATCGCGCACGATCTGGCGGTCGTCCGCCACATCTCCGACCGCGTCGCCGTCATGTACCTGGGCTCGATCGTCGAGATCTCGCCCGCCGCCGAGCTCTACGCGAATCCGCTGCATCCCTACACGATCTCGCTGCTCTCGGCGGTGCCGATCCCCGACCCCGAGGTTGAGCGGGCGCGCAAGCCGATCCTGCTCGCCGGCGACATCCCGAGCCCGGCCAACCCGCCGCCGGCCTGTCGCTTCCACACCCGTTGCCCGTTCGTGCAGCCAACCCGTTGCCGGGAAAACGTGCCGGAGCTACGTGAGCTCGAGCCTGGGCACCAGGTGACCTGCCACTGGGCTGAGCAGATCAAGTCCGGCGAGATCCAACCGCACGAGATCGAGGCCGTGTTCGTGGAGGCCGAAGGCGCTCGCGCCTGGGAGCCGCCACCGGTTTAGCTCGTCCTGACTCGCGCGGACGAAAACGAAGCGCAGGAGCAGCCTAATATCCGTAGAACCGGGACGGTGATCAATTCGCATGCCGCCGCACGGACGAGAAGCCGCTCGAGGAGCGTCAATGGCTGAAGCGCTGCCAGAGAAGTTCGAGCCGATGCACTGCCGAGCCTGCCGGCGCCTGATCAAGCCGGACAAGTCGCTGTTAGCGCGCCTGGGTAAGCGCCTTACGATCAAGTCGCGCGAAGACTGTATCTACCGCTGCGTCTGCGGTGTCGCCTACTCGAACGCCAGAAACGAGGACGACCGCGCCATGATCACGGCCAGCCCCGAGCTGAACGTGCCTCGACAGGTGCGCCCCGGACTCGCCGAGGCGCTCAGCCGTTCGCTTAATCGCCGCAGCCGGCGTGCGAAGGAGATGAAGTTCTGCTTCGAGACCTCCGAAGAGGCGGTCACCTGGACAGTCTTCCGCGGGCTCGAGCAGCAGGGGCGCCTCGACGCGCTCGTTGCTCCGTATCGCCCCGAGGGAGAGCCGGCGCTGCTGCTCTGGGGCGCTCCGATCAGCGGCGTCCGCAGCCTCGAGATCGCCACGGCGCTGGCCGAGGTCTGCCGCTCGCTGGGAGAGCCTGCAAGCGCGTTCAGCGAGCCCGACGCGGTTGTCGTCTGGCCCGAGCTGACCGTCTTCGTCGAGGCGAAGTACCGCGGCTCGAACGAGCGCCGCCCGAACCACCCCGGCTTCCAGCGCTACCTCGATCGCCCGGAGCTATTCGCCGCCTCGCCCGAGCAGATCGCGGCCGCCGGCTACTACCAGCTGACCCGGAACTGGCGCATCGGCACGGCTCTGGCAGAAACCCTCCAGACAACTGGCTTCCTGCTCGTCAACCTCGGACCGCCCGACAAGATCGAGGCCGAGGCCGACGCCTTCTTGAGCCTCCTCGCCACTCCGGCGTCACGCGAGTTCGTGTCCTGCAGTTGGAGCGACGTGCTCGAAGCCGCAACACCACTCGAGCCGTGGCTCGATCGCTATGCGTCCGAGCGGAACAGGCTTCTGTACTGGCGGTGAGTTTGAGTCTCCGAACCCCGAGATCCAAAGGGGCTATCCAACTCTGTAATCCGGGAGGCGCCCATACGCGGCTGTGGCACTCCTCGCTTTCTCGGAGCGGCGCTAGGACGTTCCGCCCTTGGGCGAAACGTCCGCCCGAGAAAGCGAGATGGCGAGGGCCGGAATTGAACCGGCGACACCACGGTTTTCAGCCGTGTGCTCTACCAACTGAGCTACCTCGCCAAGCAGTGATGCGGGTTCCAGGATATCTGACACACTGCTGCTTCACTTCCGCTTCTTCCTCCTCGCCTGTCTGATGTCCGCGATCTCCTTGAGCGCCGTGAGGCCGGGCGCGAGATCCGCCGTAGGAACGTCCACAGCCTCGCGGATGGGCGCGCTCTCAAAATGCTCGACTGCTTCCTGCAAACACTCGAGCGGGTCCTGGTAGAGAGCGTTGAGCGAGACGGCGAAAGCGTCGGCGATCTTGATAGTCGTCTCCGCTTTCGGCATCGATCGTCGAGACGGGTCGTGGGCAATGATGGCTTGCATCGTCTCCCGACTGACGCCGACGAACTGCGCGAGTCTGTCGATACTGGCAAGGTGCATCCCTGCCAAGCGGCGGACGTTCTGAGCGAGGTTGCCTTGATTGAGAGGCATGACGGCGTGTCTCAGAGTGTGAAGCGCACTTCTCTATTCGTCAAGAGGAGATAGTAACCTTTTCCGTGAGGAGTCCCTCTTCTCTTCCGATGAGGATGCGGGCAGCCTGTCGGCTGAGCCCTGTCTCGGGTGTTCTAGTAAGTCGCTGGTCGAAAGACCGCGTGGCAGCTCCTTCGGCGCAAGAACGACCGAGGGCCGCTACCAACGGCCCTCGGTGAAGAAGCCCTCGAGAGCACGTAGCGGAAGACCTTGCTCTTCGGAGAGAAGATGCAGGTGAGCTTGACCTTGCCGGCCAGAGAGCTGGGGAAGCTCTTCTTCGATAGCTTGGCCGAGGTGAGCTTGCCGGGCAGCTTGGCTGGAGGCGGGGCGCTGTCGTTGTCGAGAATGGTCAGCGTGGCCGTCTTCTGAGTCCCGAGCACCGCTCCCGAGGACGGGCTGGAGAGCGAGAGCTTGACGGTCTTACTCCCCGAGACCAGGCCGCGGTTGGTGAT
>JBEKLL010000027.1:0-23026 GCA_050010215.1 Gaiellaceae bacterium
TCCGTTTCAACACCTCCCTACCTCGATCCGGCCTACGCGAGCCGGCTGCTCGCGCTCGTGCAAGACACGTCCGAATGGTCAAGCGCGGAGAATGAAGCAAACAACACCGTCCAAGGTGTGCTTTGACCGCTCAGGCCGTCAGCGCCGGAAGCCCCGACTGTGAGGGGATTTTCCAGGCGGGTCAGGAAGTGCAGTTCTCGGGAGGAGGCTTTACGCCTGGTGCGGATGTTCGGCTCTATGCCACCTCACCGGGGTTCGGCTCCAGCGCAGAGCTCAAGCTGGCCGAGGTTTCAGCGGACGTGAACGGCGAAATCGCCGGCACCGTCCGCATCCCGCTCGGGGCGACCGGGTTCACTCAAGATGATTCCGGCCTTGTCTTCCTCGATGCGATCGGGATGGGCTCCGCCGCTAACCATCAGGACGACATCGCGATGATCAGCCTCGCTCCGCACTCGAACAGTTGCGGCACGGTCGAGACGCTCCCCTTCAGCGGCTTCGACCCACCCATCGCAAACCCGCCCAAGCTGAACTCGGCCCAACCGGGCCGCTCCGTGCCGGTGAAGTTCTCGATTCCGGGCAGTAACGGGACGCTCGGCGACGTGCTCGCGCCCGGCTACCCGCAGTCGGCCTCTGTGTCCTGTAGCGTACCTGCCGATCTGACGACAGGCGATCCCACCGCCAGCGTCGGCGGCTCTTCACAAACGTCTGGCGACGACTACAACTACGTCTGGAAGACCGATAAGAGCTGGAGTGGATGCCGGGAGCTGATCGTGAAGCTTGTCGACGGTAGTTACCATCGGGCGCTTTTCAACTTCGGGAAATGAGCCGACTTGTGCGGACTGCTCGTCCGTTGTACTCGCTCGAGCGCGAGCCGATGGTCGCCGCAGAAGCTGTAATCATGTGGGGGCTTCGTCTCGGCCCAAGTCGAGCAGGAGGTTCCGGGTGAAAGGTCGCGTTCAGCACGAGCCGCCGGCGGGTTCTCAGCGGTGCTAGTGCTGGCCTCGATCCTGGGCGGCAAGCCGCACTACATCCACTCCGGCTGGTTCCTGATCTCGGTCGCCAACCTCGTCGTGATCGTGCTCATGGTCGTCGTCTTCGTGCTGGCAGTCGTCCTGCCCTTCCCACGCGAACGGGACAAAGAGTGAGCGCGCAGGCAGTACCGAGCAGCTGGACCGGGCGCCTTCGCCGCGGCTGGCTGCGTGCCCTGCCTCCCGAGCAGCTGCTGGCCGAGCACCAGCCCGTCTACGTCTCCTCGTGGGTCTACGTGTTCGGTGTCATGACGATCGCGTCGCTGATCAACCTGATCGGCTCCGGGATCGTGCTCGTGATCTTCGGCCCGACCTGGTGGCACGTCTCCGCCATCGGCCGCTACGTCAACAGCCTCCACCTCTGGTCGGCCGAGTCGTTCTTCTTCTTCATGGCGATCCACCTCTGGGGCAAGTACTTCATGGCCGCCTGGCGCGGGCGCCGCGCGCTCACCTGGATGGTCGGCGCCGTCTGCTTCCTGGCCGCGATCACCACCGCCTTCACCGGCTATCTCTCGCAGCAGAACTTCGACTCGCAGTGGATAGCCACGCAGGCCAAGGACGGCCTCAACGCCTCCGGCGCCGGCGCCTACTTCAACGTTCTCAACTTCGGCCAGATGATCGTCTGGCACGTCGTGCTGCTGCCGCTCGTCCTCATCCTGCTCGTCACCGTTCACATCCTGCTGGTGCGCCTGCGCGGGGTCTGCCCGCCGTTCCCGGCCAAGGAGGGTGCCGCGGACGATCCCGAATATCCGCGCGCACCCGATCCGGCGCTGCCCTGGACCGGCGCCAAGCGGCGCTACGACCTGATCAAGGAGCTGGTGGTCGCGATCGGCGTGATCCTGCTGGTGACGGTCGTCTTCGCCGCGGTCTTCTCCTCGCCCGACGAGAAGCCGGTGACGATTGCCCGCTGGGCCAACGCCGACCCGAAGGACTTCCTCACGACGGCGACGGCCGAGCTCGCCGCGACCAGCGACTCCGCGACCTATGGACCGCCCTACACGCACACCGCCGGCGCCGGGCAGAACGTGATCGACTCGATCTCGCTGGCGCGCCTGGCAGGTGTGCGTATCCCTATCGACAGCGCCCGCGATTTCGTGCTCCAGCCGCTCTCCATCCCGGGCAAGAGCGACCCGAGGCTGGCAAGCGCTCTCGCCAGCTACGACTCGGCAGCGGTCTCGCAGCAGCGGCTCTGGACGGGCAACTACGCCAAGGCGCTCGGAAATGTTTCCTTCTCGGGAGGCGCTCCCGTCTTCGCGTCCGGCAACTACGGACCGGTGGCGACGATGATGCGCAGCCTGCTCGATCAGGCCAGGAGCGGCGGTCTCGACGGCGCGCTGCTGACGAGCGGCCGCTTCTACCAGACCGACTACACCAAGCCGCTCCTCTTCCTTGCCGACGGGACCTACCTGACCGCGCTCGCGCAGAAGCAGAACCTGCTCGGCAGCCAGTGGGGGATGATGAACGAGAGCGGAAACTACCCCGGCCAGGCGTGGCTCTGGCTGTACACGTTCTGGTACCAGGTGCAGCCGTTCAAGAGCTCCAGCAACGCGGATGCGCAGATCTGGGCGATCATGGCGCTGCTCTCGCTCGCGCTTGTCTGCGTGCCCTTCCTGCCGGTGATCAGGGGGCTACCGCGGCGCCTCCGTGTTTACCGCCTGATCTGGCGCGACTACTACCGGCACGTCGAGCACGGGCGCGAATAGCGGCGCCGGGCGGCGCGTCCGGGGCGGCTACCAGGTGTCGGCGGGCGGCTGAGCAGACTCCGCCGTGAGCACCGGCTCCAGCTTCCGACTCGTCTTCGGGCGCAGCTGCTCGAGCCGGTCGATGCGGGCGAGCGCCGGAAAGAGGCGCGGCCAGATCGCGGCGAGCGCGATCGTCAGCGCACCGCCGGCAACCACCGAGGGCATGGCACCGAGCAGGGCCGCGGCCGTACCCGACTCGAAGGCGCCGAGCTGGTTGGAGGCGCTGATGAACACCATCTCGACTGCATTCACGCGTCCGCGCAGCTCGTCCGGCGTCGCCAGTGCGACCGTGGTCGCGCGGATGTTCATGCTGATCATGTCGACGAAACCGCTCACGGCGAGCGCCGCCAGCGATAGCGGCAGCGAGTGGGAAAGCCCGAAGACGATCATGCTCGCGCCGAAGGCGGCGACGACCACGAAGAGGATGCGGCCCGCCCGGCGCGGCGACGGGCGCCGGGTCAGTATCGCCCCGGCCACGATCGCTCCCAGCGCCGGCGCAGCCCTGAGCAGGCCGAGCCCGCCGGGACCGGTGTGCAGGATCGAGCGCGCAAAGAGCGGCGCCAGCGCGATCGCTCCGCCGAGGAGCACGGCAAACAGGTCGAGCGTGATGGCGCCGAGAAGCACCGGCGTGCGGCGAACGAAGCCGACGCCCGCGAGCAGGCTTCTCCAGTCGAGCGCGCCGCTCCCAGCCTGTGCGCGTGTCGACTGCGAGCGCAACCCGAGCACGCAGGCGAGCCCCAGCAGTATCAGTGCCGCCGCAAGCACGTACACGAGCTCGGGCTTGACCACGAACAGGAATCCGCCCAGAGCCGGCCCGGCGACCGTGGCGATCTGCATCGCCATCGTTCTGAGTGCCAGGGCGCCGGGGAGTATCTCGGACGGGACCAGCATCGGCGGCAGGGCCTTGGCGGCCGGATTTGCGATCGCGCTCGCTACCCCGGTCGCCGCCGCGAGTGCGATGAACGGCCACAGTCGGGTGGCGCCCGAGCGCGTCACAACGACGAGTAGCGACATCACGGCGACGTTGAGGACGAGTGCGCCCGCAAACACGAACCGGCGCGGAAAGCGATCGGCCAGATGCCCGGCGGGAAGTGCCAGCAAGGGCAGCGGCACGAACTCCGCCAACCCGATCAGGCCGAGATCGAAGGCGCTTCGGTGAATGTCGTACACCTGCCAGCCGACTGCGACCGCCGCCATCTGGCTGCCCAGCCACATCGCCAGCAAGGCGATCCAGAGCAAGGCGAAGTCCCTGTGTCGCAGGGCGGCCGGGAGGGAATGCGTTTTCGCTACTCGCTTCGACATTGCTGGCGGTATCCGAACCCGGATTGTTCCCGAACGGCCTCTCTCCGGCTGACGGTTCCCTGGCTATGCGCGCCTGCTCGACCACTGCGCCCGCCGCAAAAGGTGTGCGCGGCAGCGCACACGAGCGGATGCTGAATCCCGAAAAGAACTTCGGCGAGAGCGATTCTTTTCTCGCCGGCTGGAAGACCTGGAGATCGCCTTCGCCTCGGCGCTTGCATTTCTCCCCAGCGTGCGAGAGCATCACCCCCATTCACTGTCTAGAACTCGCGACGAGCCCTCATATCGGCGCGAGTCTCAAGGAGGCCGCATGCCCGCATCGCTCTCGCCGCGCATCCTCGTGGCGCTCACCATTGTTTTCGTCGCCGGGGTCTTCGTCTTCGCCGGCGTGTACACGGCGACACAACACAAGCCGGTTCCGCACCAGGTGCGCGTGGGCGTGGTCGGACACGACACGCTGCTGAAGTTGCAGTTCGCGCTCAGTGCGCCTCCGCTCAAGGCCAGCTACTTCGACTTGATCGAGTACAAGAGCAGCGGCGATCTCAGAACGGCGATCAAGGATCGCAAGATCTACGCCGGTTTCTTCAACCAGGGGAATACGGCGGTGCTGGTCATCGCACCCGCCTCCGGGAAGCTGTTGAGCGACAACCTCGTGATGACGGCAACCGACCTCCTCGGTCGATTGAAAATACCGCTCGAGGTGCAGAATCTCGTGCCGCTGGGGAAGGGTGACACCTCCGGGCTCTCCAGTTACACCTTCCAGTACGGGCTGCTGGTTCCGAGCTTCTTCTTCGCCATGCTCCTCTTCATGTTCGCCCAAGGCGCTTCGCTGTACTGGCGGCTGGGACTGATCGCCGGCTACGCCGTCGCGGCCGGAATCGTGGGGGCATTGACGGTCGATCAGGTGATCGGTGCGCTGCCGGGGCACTTCCTCGCGCTGGTTGGTCTCGGCGCCCTCTACGCGGCCGCAGCCGCTCTGGCGACCTACGGGATGACGAGCGTTATGAGCTGGGTCGGGCTGGGACTTGCCGCTGTGCTGTTGATCCTGGTCGGAAACAGCACCGGCGGCGGCTCGCTGAACCAGGAGTTCCTGCCCAACGGTTTCCGTTCGCTCGGGCAGGTGTTCCCGAACGGAGCCTTCATCCGCACGGTGCGCGACACCGTCTACTTCCACGGCCACAACACCGGCCAGTCGACCATCGTGGTCGCGCTCTGGGCGGTCGGTGGGCTGGCGCTCGTCCTGGTGGCGAAGCCGCTTCGTAGCCTGCTGTCGCGATCGAAGCAACCGGTTGCCGCGTCCAAGGCGGCAGCGTAGGCGAGGTTTCCCGCGAGGGGCGCCGCACCGCCGGGAACGGCGCAGCGCCCCTCGCGGGTACATGCTTCCCGTAACGGTCGCTTGCGTCGCTCCCGCCAACGGGTGAGAATCCCGCAAGCAAAGAGGAGGGAAGATGCCCGAGCAGGTTCCGTTTCGAGCTCTGATCCGTCTGGCCGTACTGTTCGTCGCGGTCAGTTTCGTCTTCGTCTCGATCAACGTCTTCACTCAGCACGCTCCGACCGCCCACGGTCTGCGAGTTGCCTACGTGGGATCGCCGATCGCGCAGGTGTTCATACAAACGGGTCTCGATAAGACTGCGCCCGGCGCTTTTGAGTTGAGGCGCTATCCGAACGCCGCGAGCGCACGAGCCGCAGTGCTCGAGCGCGCCGTCTATGGCGCCTTCATCGAGCGCAAGAAAACCGCCCTGCTTCTGAGCGCGAGCGCCGCCGGCCCGGGTGCGCAGCAGGCGATCGAGCACGGCTTCACAGAGATGACGATCCATGCGCCTCCCAGCATGCGGGTCAAGCTGTTGAGCGAAGACCTGAGACCGCTTCCAGCCAACGACTCGCGCGGGCTCTCGAGCTCCGCGTATCAGTTCGCCCTGCTCGTCTCCGGCTTCGTCTTCGCGATTCTGCTCTTCATTTTCGGCCGCGGCGCCGCGCTCGCTCAGCGCCTGCTTGCAGCGGGGATCTACGTGCTCGCCTCCTCGCTCGTCGGGGCCCTGACGGTGGGACCGCTGATCGGCGCGCTGGCCGGGCACTTCTGGGCCATCCTGGCGATCGGAGCTCTCTTCTCGCTGGCGATAGTGCTGACCACCTACGGCCTCGAGTTCTTCCTCGGTCTCGCCGGTACCGGCGTTGCCGCCTTCGTGTTGGTGCTGATCGGCAACTCGACCTCGGGCGGCGGCTCGAACCAGGAGTTCCTGCCGAACGTCTTCCGCCAGATCGGGCAGGCGCTTCCCAACGGCGCCTTCGTTCGCTTCGTCCGTAACACCGTCTACTTCAACGGCAATCACACGTTCGTGGCGGTGCTAGTGATGGCAGCCTGGGCGCTCGCCGGGTTGGCACTGGTGTTCGCCGGGAGCGCGTTATCCGCTCGCCGAGCGGGCGAGAAGAAGGCGCTGGCTGTCTCCTGAGGCGCGCAGCGCGAACGATCGTCACGATGCGCTCTTCGTGGTCGCGTGGCTTACGCGTGGTTATCCCGTCTTTATCTGAAGCCTCCGGGCGGTAGCATCGAAGCAGAAAAGAGGATGAGAACCGTGATGACCCGTAGGCTCGGATTGGTCGGTCTCTTCGCGTTGGCGGCGCTGCCCTTCGCGCTGCCGCTGGCTTCGCAGGCGTCGCCGTCGCGCGCTCTCCAGACGCATCGGGTGATGCTGGGCGTTATCGATCCCGATCCCGCCGCCTTCGACCGCCTCACCGGCCACCACCACTCGCTCCACCTCAGCTTCAGCTGGGCCACTCCGGGCTTGCTCGCGAACGATGCCGCCGCCGGACGCACCTCCGTGATCACGCTCTCGCCCAGCGGGCTTTCCTCGGCGGCGATCGCCAAGGGGGCAGCCGACTCTACGCTCGTCGAGCAGGCGCAGATCATGAACGACTTCGGCGGAGCGGTCTGGGTCAGACCGATGCCCGAGATGAACGGCCACTGGAGTCCCTGGTGTGCGGTCAGTACCGGTGGGCGGTCACGCGGAGCGGCTTATTCCGCCCGTGCGTTCGTGCGCGCGTTCCGGAGAATCGCGATCATCATGCGCGGCGGCAGTTCCGCGGAGCTCAACGGCAAGCTCGCGCAAGCCGGTCTACCGCCGCTCGGAGCGGGCACGCTCACAGGCGCCGCCAACTCGTCCGGCGCCGCGAGCGGAACCTCAGCCAGCGGCCGCGTCAAGCTCCTCTGGAACCCTCAGGGCGAGGGCTCTCCGAACGTCAAAGGCAACAGACCGCGCGACTACTGGCCCGGCGCTGCTTACGTCGACTACGTCGGCAACGACCTTTACGAGATCGGGGGCAAGGCTTCATGGTCTGCGATGGACGCCCTCTACGGGGCGTTCCGGAAGCCGTACGTGGTCGCCGAATGGGCGCCCTGGGGCTACGACTCGCCGCGTTTCGCCGATCACATGTTCAGCTGGGCCCGGAGCCATGCGCGAACGATCGGCCTCATCTACTTCAATCGCGGCTGGTCGCACGGCGGCAGCACCTTCCTGCTCGCGACAAAGCCGCGCACGCTCGTCGTCTACCGCCGTGAGGCGCGTTGGGTGGTGTTCAAGAGCGGATAGAAGCGAGCCTCGTAGGTCTCCGGCGGGCCGATTCAAGCGCGACTGAACACACCGGTAGACAGCCACGGAACGCCGCGCAGCACCGCGCCGGCGAGGCGCCTGAGCGTCTAGATCGACTTCTGATAGGTACGCACTGTCCGCATCGCGAAGAGCATGCAGACGACGAGAAGGCCGGCCAGCAGTCCCAGATGCGTTCCGACCGAGCCCCAGTCGGTGCCGGGGTTGACGGCCGACCTGGATGCCTCTACGGCCCAGTTGAGCGGGTTGTAGCGAGAAGCGACCTGCATCCAGTGCGGGATCAAGGTCTGCTTCATGAAGGCGGAAGAGAGAAACGTGAGCGGCAACATGAAGACGTTCAGGGTGGCGATCAACGTCTCCTCACGGCGGAAGATCAGCGCCATCCCGTTCGAGGCGGCGTTCAGCGCTCCCCCGAGCAGGATGGCCGCGGTGAACATGACAAGCAGGCCAAGGGTGCCGTTAGCGAAGTGAGCGCCGAGGGCATAGGCCATCGCGACGATGATCGCCGCCTGGATGATGATCGTGACCGCCGTCACCGCAACGTGACCAATAAAGAAGGAGCTGCGCCGCATCGGCGAGACGAGCAGGCGGTCGACGACGCCGCGGTTGAGGTCGTCGATCGTCGCCATCCCGTTCCAGCCGCCCGAGAAGAAGGCCGTCATGATCACGACGCCGGGCGCCAGGAACTGGATGTAGGAGTGGTAGCCGAAGCCCGGGATCTTGGTGATGCTCTTGAAGAGCGGGCCGAAGAGCAGCAGCCAGATGATCGGCTGGACGAGCGTGACGACGATCCACCAGGGCTGGCGTGCCAGGCGGCGCAGGTCGCGGTCGGTCATCGTCAGGCTGTGGCTGAGCAGCTCGCTCATCGCTTCTCTTCTCCCGATGGATTCTGTTTACGGGCGCCTTCCTCGTCGGCGCGGGCGAACTCGCGGCCGGTGTAGCGCATGTAGACGTCGTCGAGGGAGGGGCGCGAGACCGTCACCGAGTCGACGGCGAGCCCTTTCGACTCGAGCGCCTGTAGAACGAGTGGCACTGCAGTGGCGCCGTGATCGACCCGGGCGCGCAGGCACTTGACGTCGTGATCGAGTCGGCGGATCCCCCTGATGCCCTCGAGAGCCGCTCGGATCTTCCCGTCGGCAGCGTCCTCGCGCAGCTCGACGTGGATCGTGTCGCCTTCGAGCTCCGCCTTCAGCTCCTCCGGCGAGCCGGTCGCCACGACCTTGCCGCGATCGAGGATGGCCAGGCTTGCGGCGAGCTGGTCGGCCTCCTCGAGGTAGTGAGTGGTTAGCAGGATCGTCAGGCCTTCCTCATAGGTCAGGCGCTCGATCTCCTGCCACATCTCGGTGCGAACCTCGGGATCGAGTCCGGTTGTGGGCTCGTCGAGGAAGAGCACCTGCGGGCGGTGCACGAGCGCTGTAGCGATATCGAGCCGGCGCTGCATCCCGCCCGAGTAGTCGCGGGCGACGCGTTTCGCGGAATCCTTCAGCCCGAACTGGTCGAGCAGCTCCTCGACGCGGTTTTTCAACTCACGACCGTGGATGGAGCGGATCAGCCCCTGCAGGCGCAGGTTCTCGCGCCCGCTCAGGTTGACGTCGACGCCGGAGGTCTGCCCGACGACGCCGATCGCCTCGCGCACCTGCTTGGCCTGCGCGACGGCGTCGAGACCGGCCACGCGGACGCATCCCGAGGTCGGAAAGGAAAGTGTGGTCGCGATCTTGACCGCGGTCGTCTTGCCGGCGCCGTTCGGCCCGAGTAGCCCGAACACCGATCCGGCCGGGATCGCAAGATCGATACCGTCGAGCGCGCGGACACCGCCCTTGTAGATCTTGACCAGGTTCTTGGCCTCGATCGCGTAGCCGTCTTGGCGCTCTGAGTTTGCCATGGGCATGGGCCCGACAATCTAGCGATTTCACTTCCAGCTCGGAGAGAAGCAGCCGTCGGCGGTTGTCACGCCGGCGAGCTACTGTGGTCGGGGACACGCCAGTCGGGGGAGGAGCAGATGCAGACGCGGGCGCTTGGCACCACTGGACTCGAGATCAGCGTCGCCGGCTTCGGCGCCTGGGCGCTTGGAGGCGGCGACTGGGAGTGGGGTTGGGGCCCCCAGGACGATGCCGACTCGATCGCCGCCATAAACAGGGCCGTCGAGCTGGGAGTGAACTGGATCGACACCGCGCCGATCTACGGCTTCGGCCGCTCTGAGGAAATCGTCGGCCGGGCGATCGGGAAGATGTCCGAGAAGCCCCTCGTCTTCACCAAGTGCGGCCTGGAAGGCCGGAACGGTAGCGGCGTCAACAGGCTCAAGGCCGCCACCATCGAGCGTCAGTGCGAGGACAGTCTGCGCCGGCTCGGGGTCGAGGCGATCGACCTCTACCAGATCCACTGGCCGATTCCGGATGAGGATCTGGAGGAGGGCTGGGCAGCCTGCGTGGCCCTGCTCGTCGCCGGCAAGGTGCGGCACATCGGCGTCTCGAACTTCAGCGTCGAGCAGCTACGGCGAGCCAACGCTCTGGCGACGATCGAGACGCTCCAGCCTCCCTACTCGCTGATCAATCGAGAGATCGAAGCGGAGATCTTGCCCTATTGCATCGCCGAGGCGATTGGCGTGATCGTCTACTCGCCGATGGCCTCGGGTCTGCTGACGGGAACCTTCAGCGCCGAGCGCGTGGCCTCGCTGCCCGAACACGACTTCCGCTCGCACGCCCCGCACTTCCAGGAGCCGCAGCTCTCCCGCAACCTCGCCGCGGCCGAGCGCCTGCGCGAAGTGGGCGAGCGCCACGGCGTCTCGGCGGGCGCCACCGCGATCGCCTGGGCCTTGCGCGAGCCGGTCGTGAGCGGTGCCATCGTCGGCTTCCGGAACGCCGAGCAGGTGGACGGAATCCTGCCGGCCGCGGGCGAGCTCGCGCTCAGCGCCGAGGAGATCGCCTTCGTCGAGGGTTAGGGTCGGCTGCAACAAAAGATTCGCTTTCGTCACACCTGACCCTTGACGGCGGACGGCGTTTCTGATCCGCATCTGATACCGGGTGGGTTCGTCGAGGGTTAGCGGCGCCGGCTGGGGATGAGCCGACTCGCTTTCGTCACACCTGACCCTTGACGGCGAACGGCGTTTCTGATCCGTATCTGATACCGAGTGGGTGCTCGGCGCCGAGGAGCGAGCCTTAGTCGTCAGCCGGCGGCTAACGGCCGCCGCGATACTTCTCGCGCCCGGCGGCCCGGCGTCCGTGCGGGCAGACGTACACGCAGAGGCCGCAGGTCTTGAAACCGGTCTGCTTCTCGAGCCGGTCGATGTGCGCGTCGCAGGCCTCGGCGTCGAAGCGGGCTTCGCGTGGCTCGCCGGGCGTGAAAGCTCGTCCACTGAAAGCTTCGACCGGGCAGATGTCCACGCACTTGAGGCAGCTGCCGCAGCCCTCGGCGCTCGGTCCGCCGGTGGGCCTCAGGGACGCATCGGTGAGCACCGATGTCCAGCGCACGCGCGGCCCCAGCTCGGGCGTCACGAGCAGGCAGCTCTTGCCGATCCAGCCCAGGCCGGCCAGGTGGGCGGCGAGCTTGTGCGAGAAGATCGCGTCGGGGTAGCGATCGTCCTTTCGTTCCGAGACCGGAACCTCCAGCGTCGCGTGGCCTTCTTCGCGCAGCAGCTCCGAGAGTGCGGCTTCGAGCGAGCGCAGCGACACCTTGACTTCGTCGACGTACCGCCGGTAGCGACCGGCCACCTCGGGTATCGACGCATCGGGCAGCTGGTCGACGATCCTGTGTGAGAGCGCTACCCCGACCGAGATCGCACGCGGAAAGGCGGCGACCTCTTCTCCGCCCAGCCTCAGCACTTCTTCCCGCGCCGGAGCGAGGTCGGCGATGCCGAAGAAACGGGCGCCTTGCGATCGAGCGAGCGCCTCGAGCCGAGCCTCGAGAGGCGGGGTCACGTCAGTTGCTTGGCGAAGAGCAGGCGACCCTCGCCCGGGCCGGCGTAGTCGTCGAGCACGCGCTCGAGCTCGAAGCCGAGCTTTTCGTGGAACGCGATCGAGCCGCTGTTGAAGGGCGCCGTGATGAAGTGGACGTGCGAGCGGCCGTGCTCTCGCGCCGTCTCGAAGAAGCTGTCGTAGAGCTTCCGCCCGATCCCCTGGTGGCGTAGCTCCGGCGCGACGCCGATCATGTGCACGTAGGCCTCGCTCGGATCGGTCTGGGAGAGAAAGCCGCAGAGAAAGCCGGCCAGATCGCCGTCGGCGGTCTCGGCGACGAAGCTCGAGCCCTCGAAGTGCACGAAGAAGACGCCGGCCAGGTGCTGGGTCATCTCGCGGCCGCCCCACCACTCGTTAACGAGCGGGTAGATGCGCCCGTAGTCGGAGGGGCGAGCATGACGGATCTCGATCTCCATCTCTGGGAGCGTAACCGCTAACTGGCGCTCTCCGCTGTGAGCACGATCGGCTCGGCCGGTCGAGGCTCCCAGCGAACCGGCACGGAGATGACACGGTCTGTGCGCTTTTTCTCGCTACCGTTTCACGACCCCGCGGGTGGGTGGATAAAGGCGGGGGGCGGAAAAACGCGGTGCCCACGTGACCTCCTCGCTGGTCAGCGCCCGCTAGCATCGCCTCGATGCGCGTGATCGAAATGGAAGCCCGTTCGGCCCTGGTTCAGTCCGGGCTCGGCGGCGTCGACTACGTCGTCAATCCTTACACCGGCTGTCGCTTCGGCTGCGCCTACTGCTACGCGACCTTCATGAGCCGTTACGTCTCGGAGCCGGTCGAGCAGTGGGGCGAATACGTCTACGTGAAGCGGAACCTGGTCGAGCTGTTCGAGCGCGAGCTGGCGCGGATGAAGCCCGAGCGAAGAACGCGTTCGATCTTCATGAGCTCGGTGACCGATCCCTATCAGGGCGTCGAGTCGAAGTACCGGCTCACGCGCGGCGTCATGGAGGCGCTGGCGCGCGAGCACTATCCCGGCCCGGTCGCCGTGCTGACCAAGTCGCCGATCGTGCTGCGGGACGTCGATCTCTTCCGCGAGCTGCCCGATTTCGAGGCCGGGCTGACGGTCACCAGCGGCGAGGACGAGATCTCACGCTGGCTCGAGGTGCACGCGCCGCCGCCGCGCAAACGGCTCGAGGCGTTGCGCGCCCTGAACGAAGCCGGTGTACGTACCTACGCCTTCGTCGGCCCGCTCGTGCCCCACTTCGTCGAGCGCTCCGAGCTGCTGGAAGATCTGTTCGCCCGTCTGGCGGACGCGGGTGTCCGCCGCGTCTACGTCGAGCACCTCAATGCCAAGGGCTACATCCGCAAGCGCCTGGACGCGGTGATCGCCCGGCAACCCGAGCTGGTGCGCGGGGCCTACGCCGAGGCGCGCACACGCGAGCACCGCACCCGCCTGGAACAGATCGTCTCGGACTTGATCGACCGCCACGGCATGGAGCTGCGCCTGGGCGCCGTGATCGACCATCCCGAGAACGAGACGCGCTCGAGCAGGTGATCGGCTAGCTCGGCAACCAGCCTTCGCGGTATTCGACCTCCGCGTCGGGCCGGAAGCGGGCGTAGGCCTCCTTTGGAACCGTGGTCTCGGCGTCCACTCCCGCGCTGTGGCGCTGCGCGAGCTCGCTTTCGGGATAGACGACGTCTCCGCCCGTGCGACTCCCAACGGCCAGGATCGCGCACGGACCTACGCCGGCACCGACGAAGACGTGCTCCGTCCAGGCGGGGCAGTGGACGAAGTCCCAGGCCTTCAAGGAACGTTCTTCGCCCTCGATCAAGAGCAGACACTCGCCCGAGAGGACGAGGAAGTCTTCCTGCTCGTTCTCGCGGTGGTACATGCAAGAGGGCTGACCGGGCTCGAGCACGCCGATGTTGATCCCGAGCTTCGGGAAGCGCTCGGCCCCTTCGAAGCCAGTGAAGGCACCGAAGTCGCCTTCTTGCCAGCGCGCGCCGCGTGCATTGACGATGAACCAGCCGGCGCCTTCGGGGGCGTGCCCGGCGCCGGCGGGCGTCAGCGGTGCTTCGGGAATCACGATGTTGCTCTCGCGACGGCTAGAAAGGCCATGTCCAGCCGCTCACCTCGGGGTTGTCCTCACCGTACTCGCGCGTCCAGGCGCGGCAGCGGATGCGCATGTCGACCATCTGCTGGCGCAGGTGAGCGGCTCTGCTTCCCAGCGACGGTACGCGGTCAATTACGTCCATGACCAGATGGAAGCGGTCGAGGTCGTTGAGCATCACCATGTCGAACGGCGTCGTCGTGGTGCCCTCTTCCTTGTAGCCGCGCACGTGAAGGTTGTCGTGGCCGCCTCGGCGGTAGGTGAGGCGATGGATCAGCCAGGGATAGCCGTGGTAGGCGAAGACGACCGGCTTGTCGGTGGTGAAGAGCGAGTCGTAGACCTTGTCTGTGAGGCCGTGCGGATGCTCGCTTGCCGGTTGCAGGCGCATCAGGTCGACGACGTTGACGACCCGCACCTTCAGCTCCGGTAGGTGCTCGCGCAGGATCGCCGCCGCGGCCAGGGTCTCCAGCGTCGGGATGTCGCCGGCGCAGCCGAGCACCACGTCGGGCTCGACGCCCTGGTCGTTCGAGGCCCACTCCCAGATGCCGATGCCGCGCGTGCAGTGGACGATCGCCTCCTCCATCGACAGGTAGTCGAGCGAGGGCTGCTTGCCGGCCACGATCACGTTCACGTAGTGACGGCTGCGCAGGCAGTGGTCGACGGTGGAAAGCAGCGTGTTCGCATCCGGCGGCAGGTAGACGCGGATGACCTCGGCCTTCTTGTTCACCACGTGGTCGATGAAGCCGGGATCCTGGTGCGAGAAGCCGTTGTGATCCTGGCGCCAGACGTGCGAGGAGAGCAGGTAGTTGAGCGAGGCGATCGGCCGCCGCCAGGGAATCTCGCGCGTCACCTTGAGCCACTTGGCGTGCTGATTGAACATTGAGTCGACGATGTGGATGAAGGCCTCGTAGCAGTTGAAGAGCCCGTGCCGGCCGGTCAGCAGGTAGCCCTCGAGCCAGCCCTGGCAGAGGTGCTCGGAGAGGACTTCCATGATGCGACCTTCTGGGGCAAGACTCTCGTCGGTCGGGAGGATCTTGGCGTCCCAGACCTTGTCGGCAGCCTCGAAGACGGGCGTGAGCCGGTTCGAGGCGGTCTCGTCCGGTCCGACCAGGCGGAAGTTGGCCGGGTTCTTCTCGATGATGTCGCGCATGAAGGTGCCCGCGACCTTGGTCGCCTCGCTGGAGCTGGTGCCGGGCTTCTCGACGGGGACGCCGTAGTCGCGGAAGTCCGGCAGGATCAGATCGCGCAGCAGAACGCCGCCGTTGGCGTGCGGGTTGGCGCTCATTCGCCGCTCGCCCTTGGGCGGGAGATCGGCCAGCTCGGGCACCAGCGCCCCGTTCTCGTCGAAGAGCTCCTCGGGCTTGTAGCTACGTAGCCACTCCTCGAGCTGCTTCAGGTGCTCGGGGTTGGTGCGCACCTCGGAGAGCGGTACCTGGTGCGAGCGCCAGCTGTTCTCCATCGGCTTGCCGTCCACCGTGCGCGGCCCGGTCCAGCCCTTGGGCGTGCGCATGATGATCATCGGCCAGCGCGGACGCTCGTCGACACCCTGCTCGCGCGCCGCCTTCTGGATCTGCTCGATCCCGTCCAGCGCCTCGTCGAGCACGGCCGCGAAGCGCTGGTGCACGGCCGCGTGCTCCTCGCCGTCGAAGCCGCCCGTCATGAGCAGCGGCCGGTAGCCGTAGCCCTCGAAGAGCTCGAGCAACTCCTCGTCGGGGATGCGGGCGAGCACCGTCGGGTTGGCGATCTTGTAGCCGTTCAGGTGCAAGATGGGGAGGACGGCGCCGTCCGATTTCGCGTTCAGGAACTTGTTCGAATGCCAGCTGGTGGCCAGCGGACCGGTCTCCGACTCGCCATCGCCGACGACACAGGCGACGACGAGATCGGGGTTGTCGAAGGCGGCGCCGTAGGCATGGGCGACCGAGTAGCCGAGCTCGCCGCCTTCGTGGATCGATCCCGGCACCTCGGGCGCGACGTGGCTCGGGATTCCACCCGGGAACGAGAACTGGCGAAAGAGCGCGGCCATGCCCTCCTCGTCCTGGCTGACGTGCGGGTAGAGGCCGGAGTAGGAGCCTTCGAGGTAGGTGTTGGCGACGAGGCCGGGGCCGCCGTGGCCGGGGCCGGTGATGTAGATGGCGCTCAGGTCGCGCTGGCGAATCGCGCGGTTCATGTGCACGTAGATAAAGTTGAGGCCGGGCGTGGTGCCGAAGTGACCGAGCAGGCGCGGCTTGATGTGCTCGGGCAGGAGCGGCTCCCTGAGCAGGGGATTCGCGAGCAGGTAGATCTGCCCGACGGAGAGGTAGTTGGCCGCGCGCCAGTAGGCGTCGATCAGCCGGAGCTCCTCGGCCGAGAGCGGGCCTACCGCCTTGGCTTTTCCTTCAGACGTTTTCGTGCCTACCACCTCGTCCGCCTCCTCCGATCGCCGTTTCCTGGCCAGAGCCTAACGCGCTCTTCCCGGTCGTGTTCGCTACACCGCCGTCCTCGTCATGCGCCTGATCGCGCAGGGGAAGATCGCGCTCGACGCCCCCGTCTCCAAGTACTTGCCGGGTCTTCTCCCGGACGGTGACCGGATCACGATCCGCGAGCTGCTCTCGCACACGAGCGGCCTCTACACCTACACGAGCGACTCAAACGCCATGGGGCCATACCTCCGAGGCGAGCTCCGCTTCGCATGGACGCCGAAGGAACTGGTCGGGTTCGCAGCCGCCCACCCGCTGCTGTTCCCGCCCGGCACGCAGTTCTCATACTCGAACACGGACTTCATCGTGCTCGGGTTGCTCGCGGAGCGCGTTGGCGGGGAGTCCTACGGCAAGCAGCTCCGCGAATACATCTTCCGGCCGCTCAAGCTCAGCCACACTACCCTTCCGACCGGCAAGGAGGCGCTGCCGGACGTTCACGGCTACGTCTCGATGAGCGTCTACGACAAGAACGCGAGCCCGGTCCCAATCGACACCGCCGCCCTTTCGCCGGCTTTCGGCTGGAGCGCAGGCGGAATACGCGCAACCGCAGAGGACGTCGCCGACTTCTACCGCGGACTCCTCTCCGGAAAGCTGCTTCCCGCGGCGCAGCTTGCCGCGATGGAGGACACGCGCACGACCGGCGGCCAGTACGGCCTCGGCCTCATGCCGACCGGCCCTCGCGCCTACGAGTGGGGAACCTACACAACCGCGATCAATACGACCTGTGGCCGCGCCTGGGGCCACGGGGGCAGCTTCCCCGGCTACTACCAGTTGCCGATCTCGAGCCCAGACGGCTCCCGTCAGGCGGTCCTGCTCGTTAACGTCGATCCGACCCTGATGACACAGACGCAGTTGAAGCGGGTCTATACCGTCCTCGCTACCGCCTATTGCCGCGGGGTTCCGTCGTAGGCGTGCGAAAAGAAACGAGCGAGTAAGCCTCTCGTCCCGTCTCGGCCGAAGAGGAGCCTACCTGCGGCGGCACCGTTTTCGAAGCCGGCGCACTGGAGGTCAGCGGCACCAGCAAGGCGAGCAAGGTACGTGAGCGCCCTTTGGACGACGGCGGCCGCTGCGAGCAAACCCGCGACAGCGAGCGTCGCGACGAGAAGCTTGGCCAGGTAGAGAAGCAGGAATCTCATTCGCGGCGCATCCCCCGCGAGCTCGTAGCTCTCAATCGGACGGTCGATGCGGCGGTGTAGCCTGCGCTGGCGACTGCCGTTATCCGCGCAGAGAACCTGACCAAGTTCTACGGCTCGAGCCGCGGCGTCAGTGGGCTCAGCCTCGAGGTCGAGGCGGGCGAGGTGTTCGGCTTCCTGAGCGCGAACGGCGCCGGTAAGACGACGACCATCCGCCTGATGCTCGATTTGATCCGTCCCAGCTCCGGCCGGATCGAGCTGCTAGGCGACCGTCTCGCGCACTCGGCCGCTGGTTCCGCTCACACCTGGCAGTATGGGACTCGACGAAGTGAGGCTGCGAGTCACAAAGGTATCGGCGCACCGCTTCCGCG
This sequence comes from Gaiellaceae bacterium, assembly GCA_050010215.1. Classification (GTDB taxonomy): domain Bacteria; phylum Actinomycetota; class Thermoleophilia; order Gaiellales; family Gaiellaceae; genus Fen-549. Next base: position 17,642 of record JBEKLL010000027.1, read on the forward strand.
CGTAGCATGCGGCCGCTAGCCCTTCGTTAGTTGGTGATGAGCCGTTCGTTAGTGCCCTGCGCGACGGTCCGGTCGTGGCCACTGAACGACTATCGTCGCGGGGCGATCGCCGCTTCCTGGTGGTTCTCTCTCTCCTAATCGCACTGACGGTGGCGGCAAGGCTCCCGTTGCTTCACGAGTCTCTATGGCTCGACGAGGTCGCTTCGGCACGGGTTGTCACTCAGCCGACGCTACCGAAGATGCTCACGCAGATTCGCCGCGAGGAGTCAACTCCGCCTGCTTGGTACGCGATCGCCTGGGCCACAAGGCAAGTCGCTGGGCTGAGTTCCAACGACGTGGCTTACCTCCGTTGGCTATCCATCTTGTTCAGTGCGGCCGCGACGGCGCTCACGTTCGTCTATGCCGGTCGCCTTCTTTCGCTTCCAGGAGCCGCGCTCGCCGGAGCGGTGACGGCTCTCGGCCCGGCTTTCGTCGAGCACGGCGCCGAACTACGCGCGTACGCTCTGCTGACACTGGTCTCGATCGCGTTCGCCATCCTTCTCGAGAGGTCAGTTGCCTTGCCGAACAAGCCGCGCCTGGCTGCGCTCTCGGGAGTAGTCATGCTCGGTTCGCTCACGCACTACTTCTTCTTGCTCACCCTACTCGCGGGACTGTCCTGGCTTTGGCTCTGGCGCCCGAACTCGGTCTCTCGCAGGCCGATAACAGCCGCCGTTGGTGCCGGTCTCCTTCCGTTTTTCGTGTGGTCGCCGGTGCTTCTGCACCAGTACCGGCACAGGCTGTATGCGTTCATCGGGTCATTCAACACCCAGTCTGTCTTGTATTCCTACGCACGCGTCTTCGGAGTCTTCGGGGCGAACGGCGCGCTCTATGCTGCCGGGCGGCTTACTGTTCTCATTCTCGTTCTCGCCGGAGTCTGGCTGCTTGTCCGCAAACCGCGGGAGATCTCCTTCGTGTCTAAGGCCAGCGGCCTTCTCTGTGCAGAACTTGCTGTCCTTCCGGTTGCCGCGGCGGCTGTGCTGTGGGCGTTTGGCGAGCCCATCTTCATCGAGCGCAACCTCCTTGGCTCGGGACCGTTCGCTGCGATAGCAATCGCTGCTGCTCTCTCGTCCCTACCGCGCCGATTCTCGTTTGCGGCTATAGCCGTGATGGCATCTGTGCTGTTTTGGGCGTGCGCGACGATGGAGCTGACCTGGGGCCGGGCTCCCTACCAGGGCATAGCCAACGTTCTCGTGCGAGACGGCTGGCAGCCAGCCGACAATCTGATCCAGTTCGGACCCGCACCTCTCGGCATCCTCGGCCCAGTCGCGTGGTATCTGCCTAGAAGCGCCGTCCCAGTACCGCTGCCCCGGGGGACTCGATCGTGGACGAAGTCGGTGTTTGTCGTCTCCTACGACCGCTTTACCGGGCCTCGCTGGTTGCAGGAGCACCGTTCGCAGGTGCTGACCGTCAACACGTTCCCGGCCTATGACCACTCTCCACTCGGCCCGCGCGCTTCGACGCCGATCATTGTCGCTCGACTGCGCGGGTCTCGCGGCTTCTTCGGAGACGCCGAGAAGCACGGCGGACGAATCTACGCTCTTGATGAAGGGCAGGCCACGAGTTACGCGTGATGGCGGTCGCGAATCGCGTAGCGCGTGGTTGATGGTTTCCGGCAACTCCGCGGACGGCCCGCGCCGCCCGCGGCTACGGATAACCTTCTCCGGCCATGGCCGCTGTGATCCGGGCAGAGAACCTGACCAAGTTCTACGGCTCGAGTCGTGGCATTTCGGGACTCGAGCTCGAGGTCGAGGCGGGCGAGGTGTTCGGTTTCCTGGGCCCGAACGGCGCCGGCAAGACGACGACCATCCGCCTGATGCTCGATTTGATCCGTCCCACTTCCGGCCGGATCGAGCTGCTTGGGCTGGATGCCCAGGAGGGAAGTGTCGAGATCCGGAGCCGGGTCGGCTACCTCCCGGGCGACCTGCGCCTCTACGAGCGCCTGACTGCGCGCGAGCAGCTTCGCTACTTCGCGGCGCTGCGCGGGCTCGACGGTCTGGGGGAGGGAGAGAAGCTGGCCGAGCGCTTCGAGCTCGAGCTCGATCGCCCGATTCGGTCGCTCTCCAAGGGCAACCGCCAGAAGGTCGGGCTCGTTCAAGCCTTCCAGCACCGCCCCGACCTGCTGCTGCTCGACGAGCCCACCGCCGGGCTCGATCCGCTCGTCCAGCTGACCTTCAACGAGCTCCTGCGCGAGGCCGCCGCCGAGGGGCGGACGGTCTTTCTCTCCTCTCATATCCTGTCCGAGGTACAGCGCCTGGCCGACCGCGTGGCGATCATCCGCGAGGGCTCGCTCGAGCTGGTCGAGGCGGTCGATACCTTGCGAGCGCGTGCCTTCGTGCGGGTCGAGGCGACCTTCGCCAAGCCGCCGCCGAAGAAGGCTTTCGCTGGGGTCGCGGGCGTGCGCGAGCTGGAGCGGAAAGACCCGGTCGTCGTGTTCGCGCTCGAGGGCTCGGCCGACCCGCTGATCAAGGCGCTGGCGCGCTACGAGGTGCTGGCGCTGGATAGTCATGAAGCCGATCTCGAGGACTTCTTCCTGACCCTCTACCGAAACGGAGCGGGCGGTGCTCTCTAGCGTCTTCGCGAAGACCCTGCGCGAGCGGCTGCGAGCCTTTCGCTGGTGGTGCCTGGGTACGGTCGGCTTCGTCACCCTCTACGGATCCGTCTACCCGAGCATCCACGGCCTGAAGGTCCTGAACGATCTGGTCAAGAACTATCCGCAGGCGCTCAAGGGATTCGTCGGCTTCGGTGGCGACCTCAACATCGCCTCCGGTGCCGGCTACCTCGGCACCGAGGTCTTCTCGTTCTGGGGTCCGATCGTTCTGCTGGCGGTGGCGATCGCCGCTGGCTCCAGCGCGATCGCCGGCGAGGAGGAGCGCGGGACGCTCGATCTGCTCCTGTCGCTGCCCGTTTCGCGAGCGCGTTGCCTGCTCGAGAAACTGGCGGCGCTCGTCTGCGAGCTGCTCGCGCTCGCATTCGTGATGTGGATCATGCTGGTGATCGTCTCGTCCGCGGCCGGGATGGGCGTTAGCGCCGCAAACCTCGGCGCCGCGACGCTCGGCGTTGTCCTGTTCGCGCTCGATTTCGGGCTGCTCGCGCTGGCGATCGGGGCCGCCACCGGGCGGCGCGCGCTGGCGATCGGGCTCTCGGCGACGCTCGCGGTTGCCGCCGACGTGCTGAACGCCCTGGCGCCGCTGGCGAGCTGGCTAGACAGCGTCAAGGTGATCTCGCCCTATTACTACTACTCGCATGGCGATCCGCTCCGGTACGGGATCGACGCCACGAACACGCTCATCCTGCTCGCGATCGCCGTCGTATTCGCCGCCTCCGCGCCGTTGCTGTTCCGGCGCCGTGATATCGCCGCGCCCTAGAGCCAGTAAAAAGGAACCGCTGCCGCGCGGCGACGGAGTAGTGCTCTTGGCGGGAGAGGAGTAGCGGTCGCCGCGTCGCACAGAACCGGTATGTGGCACGCGATCTTCCATATGACGGTCGGGCCCGGCGAGAAGATCCTGCGCTCGTTTCTCGTCTACGTCTTTCTCATAGTCGCACTCCGCGTCGTGGGCAAACGTGAGCTGGGTCAGGCGAACACGCTCGATCTGGTCGTGTTGCTGCTGGTTGCCAACGCCGTTCAGAACGGGATCATCGGGAACGACCTTTCGGTGACCGGCGCGATGCTCGGTGCCGCGACTCTCTTTCTCATCAACGAGGTCTTCGCCCGTACGACCGCGGTTTGGCCGTTCGGCTCGCGCCTACTCGAGGGCCGGCCCACGCAGTTGATCGAGGACGGAAAGCCGATTCGCAAGGCGCTCCGCGCGACCGGCATCTCGCTCAGCGAGCTGCGCGCGATCGCGCGCCGTCAGGGCTTCGCGCACCTCGGCGCCGTGCACACGGCCATTCTCGAGACTAACGGCGTAGTGAGCATGTTCACGGAGAACGAGCCGCTCATCTACCACCCGGCCGAGCCCGGGGGCCTGCGCATCGGCAAGCGCCGGCGCTCGAGTGGCTGACGGCAACACGTTTCGCCACCCCCCCGGCCGAGTTCCACCCACCCGCGGGGTCGTGAAACGGTAGCCAGAAACTGCGCACGAGTTGTGCCGGTTTCGCGCCGGTTTCTCCCGAATGAGCCGAGCTAACGAACGAGCACCGCCCGCGCCGGTGCGCCGTCCGAGCCGACCAGTTTGAGCGGCAGGCAGACGAGCTCGTACGAGCCGGGCTCGACGCCGCGCAGGTCGAGACCCTCGACGCAGACGACTCCGGCGCCGAGCAGTACGCGGTGTGCGTCCGCGTCTCCGATCGAGAGATAGTCGATGCCGAGCAGCCTCGCGCCGCGCTCGACCAGGAAGGAAGCCGCCTCGCTGTCCAGGCGCACGAAGTCGTGTGTGAACTCGGCGCGGCTCCAGAGCTGTGAGTTACGCGTCTTGAAGAGGATCCGCTCGGTACCTCGGGGCGGCAGCTCGAGAGCGCGCAGAGTCACGAGGTCGAGCGCGCTGGTTGCAGCACCGGCGTCAACCACCTCGGCCGGCCCGATCAGCTCCTCGAGCGGCAGCGCCTCGGCACCGGCGCCGTCGGCGAGAAAGTGATCGGGAGCGTCAACGTGTGTGGCCGTGTGCGCTCCCATGTCGAGCTCGCTCACATTCGCCGGATCGCCGGCTGCGATCGACTGGACGCGCTTGATGTGCACCGGTGGATTACCGGCGTAGTGGAGCATGCCGTCCTTGATCGGGATGCTGATGTCGAGGATCTCCACCGGACCGTGAACCTTAATCGCCCCGAGTCTCGGGATTCAAGCTCGTGCAGAGCCGGTCGTCTTTCTGGCACCCCTCTAATCCACCCGCCTCCCCACGGCGAGCGGATTGAAGACCCGTCGATCGGGCTCGATCGCTGGGCGATGATCGACTCCCGAGCTCCGAAGAGCGAGGGGACCCGCCTCTCCTCCCCCCACCCACCTACGGGGCGTAGCACGGTATCGAGAAAAGGCAAACACGAGTGTGCCGACTTCGTGCCGAATCTGAACCTCACTCGAGCTGCCTGGCTCGTCCGTCTCTCCGGCGATAGGTAACGCTCGAAGAAGCGAAAAGGCCCGCCCATTTTCCGGGCGAGCCTCTTCTACGATCGCTTGAGTGAAATGTCTAGGCGACCGCGCCGATCGGCGCCTCGGTCTCCTCGGCTTCCTCGGCGGGCTTGACGACCGGTAGCTCCCTGACCTCCTCGCCGCAGAGCTTGAGCAGCTTGGCCCAGTCGTCCTCGACCTGCTGCTGGATCGCCTCGAGCAGCGCCTCGTTGCCGGGCTTGAAGAGGTGGGCGAAGCGCCTCTGCATCTTCATGAAGTCGACCACCGGGATCACCTTGCGT
>JBEKLL010000028.1:0-21000 GCA_050010215.1 Gaiellaceae bacterium
CCTTCGCCCGCTCGATTGCCAGCGGCTCCAGCTCGTCGACCACCTGCTGGCCCTCGTAGTAGCGGCGGCCCGAGTAGCCCTCGGAGTACTTGTTGGTGAAGACGCTCCCGAGCGCCGCCAACACGGCGCGGGAGACGTGGTTCTCGGACGGGATCAGGCAGATCGTCTGCGACTGCCGCTCGAACTCCCGCTCGACGAGGCGGGAGACGGCGGGGTCGGCCTGCTCGAGAGTCTGATCTAGAACCTTCTGCGCGCTCATGGGGCACCTCCTGTATCGGATTACGGTGCCCAGGCGCTCGGCTCGGATTGCTGCCGTTCCCCGATGGTGCTCCACCTTCCCGCGCCAGTAGCGGCAGCTCGTTCAGTCTAGCGCTCGGGGAGCCCTACTCGGAATCAAAGGACGCGTCCGAGTTAACGCCGATTGGACGGAAGGCAACTAGTTCCTCCGCCCGCCACCGAGCCACCCGCCCGCGGGGTCGTTCGAAAGTACCGGTCCAACTCGACAAGAGACGCACTGCGATGTGCCGACTTCGCGCCAAAACAGCACCACGGCCTCTGAGCGGCGAACAAGCCCGCAAACGGCCGCGACTCAGGAGCCCGGGCTCACGCCCGTAAGCTTGCACGCCAGCTCGAGCAGCATGCGCGCCCCGATTCCGGGCGGGTCGGCGACGAGGGCTCGCAGGCACCGAGTCGGAGCGGGCGGAGCAAGCGGCTTCAGAACAACGTCCTCGCGCAGCGCAGCCGCCATCCAGGGCGAGCTGAGCGAGACACCGAGACCCGATGCGACCAGGCTCTGGGTGGCAAGCGGATCGTCGGTCTCGAAGATGACGTTGGGCTCGAAACCGGCGGCCAGGCAGGCGTTGACGATGATCGACGAAGAGGGATCGGGGGCACCGACTATCCAGCGCTCCCTGGCCAGATCCGAGAGCTTCAGCTTCGCCTTGCGGGCCAGCCGGTGGTAGCGCGGCAGCAGGGCGAGCATCGGCTCCTCACCCAGCTCGGCGATCCGGATCCCGCTCGGCTGCTGCGACAACTCGGGACGGGAAAAGACGAGCGCGAAATCGAGCTCGGCCGAGCGCAGCAGCGAAAGCGCCTCGTCATGCCCGCAGCGCTTGAGCGTGATCTCCGCCTCGGGCGCGCGGGCGCGCAGGCCGCGAACGAGCTCCGGGATCATGCCTATGAACGCGCTCGGAAAACCGCCGATGCCGACAGCCAGGCGCGCTCCGCCCGAGAGCTCCGTGAGCGAGGTCTCGAGTTGCAGCAACTGCCCCCGGATCGCCTCGGCGTGCTCGACGACGAGCCGACCGGCTGCGGTCAGGCTCACACCCTGACGGCTGCGCACGACCAGCGGCATCCCCACCTCGCGCTCGAGCTGGGCGACCTGCCGGGAGACAGCGGGCTGGGTGAAGTGGAGCGCGGCTGCGGCGGCCGAGAAGGAGCCGCGCTCGCCGACCTCTCGAAGAGTCTGGACGAAACGAAGGTTCATAACCGAAACTTTGGTACTTCAATCTTTATCGTACTTGCGCTCATACTATGCCTCCGTCACACTTGCCCTGTCAACAGAGGAATTCGGCGGAAGGAAGAGCGATGGAGAACACGGTTGGAACGGCAAGACGCAAGCTGGGGCGCTCGGGCATCGAGGTCAGCGCGATGGGGCTCGGTTGCTGGGCTATCGGCGGCGTCTGGAGCTGGGAGGGTACGCCCGTCGGCTGGGGCGAGGTCGACGACGAAGAGTCGATCCGGGCCATCCACACGGCGATCGACCTCGGCGTCGACTTCTTCGACACAGCCGACGTCTACGGCTGCGGTCACAGCGAGCGGGTGCTCGGCAAGGCGATCGCCGGGCACAAGGACGAGATCGTCGTCGCGACCAAGTTCGGCAACCTCTTCGACGAAGAGGAGCGCACCTGGATCGCCGAAGACGTCTCGCCGGCGGCCATCCGCGCGGCCTGTCGGGCGTCGCTGCGGCGTCTCGGCCTCGACCGGATCGATCTGTACCAGCTCCACATCTGGTCGCTTCCGCAGGCGCAGGCCGAAGAGGTCGCCGAGACTCTAGAAGGGCTGGTAGCGGAGGGCCTGATCCGCGCTTACGGCTGGAGTACCGATGATCTCCCCTGCGCCCGCCTGTTCGCGGTCAAGCCGGGCTGTACCTCGATTCAGAACGATCTGAACGTTTTCAAGGATGCGACCGAGATCCTCGCCCTCTGTGACGAGCACGATCTCGCCAGCATCAACCGCGCCCCGCTCGCCATGGGTCTTCTCAGCGGCAAGTTCGGCCCCGACTCGAAGCTGCCCGAGAACGACGTGCGCGGCCAGCTCGGCCCCGAGTGGGTGCAGTTCTTCAGGGACGGACGGCCGGCGCCGGAGCTTCTGAAAAAGGTGGATGCGCTGCGCGAGGTCTTGACCTCGGACGGGCGCACGCTCGTGCAGGGTGCACTGGCCTGGATCTGGGGACGCAGCGAGCGCACCATCCCGATTCCCGGCTTCAAGAGCGTCAAACAGGCCGAGGAGAATGCCCGCGCGCTCGAGTTCGGGCCGCTCGGCGCCGCCGAGATGCGCCAGGTCGCCGAGATCCTCGGCAACGACTGATAGAACAACGAATCCAAGGAGCAATAAGGAATGGAAACGGAGAAAGTGACGATGAAGCGCACGCTCGGAGGGTCGGGCATCGAAGTGAGCGCGATGGGGCTCGGCTGCTGGGCGATCGGCGGCCCGGTGGTCTGGGAAGACGGCACGGAGTTCGGTTGGGGGAAGATCGACGACAACGACTCGATCGCGGCGATCCGGCGCGGCCTGGACAACGGCGTGACGTTCTTCGACACGGCCGACTCCTACGGCGCCGGGCACAGCGAGCGCGTCCTAGGTCGGGCGCTCGGGAAGGATCGAGACCGGGTTGCGATCGCGACCAAGTTCGGCTGGACGTTCGACGACGACGGCAGCCGGCGATCGCACGGGCCGAACGCCTCGCCCGAGTACGTGCGCAGCGCCTGCGAAGCGTCGTTGCGCCGGCTCGGAACCGACCACATAGATCTCTACCAGCTCCACATCGGCGATCTGGAGCTGAGCGCGGCCGATGCGGTCGCGGAGGTCCTGGACGAGCTCCTGAGCGAAGGCCTGATTCGCGCCTATTGCTGGAGCACGGACAGCCTCGAGCGTGGCGAGCGCTGGCTGGGTCGGCCGGGCTTCGCGGCAATCCAGCACAACCTGAACGTGTTCGAGGACAGCCCCGAGTTGCTCGAGCTGTGCGAGCGCGAGAACCTCGCCAGCGTCAACCGCAATCCGCTCGCGATGGGCTTTCTGAGCGGCAAGTACACGAGGGACACCCGCGTCTCGCCCGATGACTTCCGCGCCTCGGGAATCGAGTGGGTGGCGGTCTTCGACGAGAACGGCGCCCCGCGCGCCGAGTGGCTGGCCAAGCTGGACGCGGTCCGCGAGATCCTGAGCTCGAACGGGCGCTCGCTCGTTCAGGGCGCGATCGCCTGGATCTGGGGCCGCAGCGAGAAAACCGTCCCGATCCCCGGCATCAAGACGGCCGCCCAGGCCGAAGAGAACGCCGGCGCCATGCAGCACGGCCCGCTCACGCCCGAGCAGATCGCCGAGATCGACAGCATCCTCGGTCGCTGAGAACGCGCCCCGTCCGACCAAACGGCAGAATGGAGTGCCGGCTCCGAAAACGAGACTCGGGCCGGCGTTCGGCGCTCCGCCAGCCAGAAAGGACTCGACTGTGATCAATCCCGATTCGATCAGCGAGCAACCGAGATCCTGTGCCGAGAGGTGGAAGGAACAGCTCGACTGGCTCGACGCCTGGTTCCAGCCCGAGAAGGCCGAGGCGCACGACTTCGAAGCGACCGAGCGCGAGCTCTTCGACTCGCTCGCACCGGCCTGGCTGGGCGCGGAAGCGGGCGCGGAAAAGATCGCCGCGCTCGAGTCGGCGAGCGATAGCTTCGGGCGCGAGCGAGTCCTCGCTCTGATCGGGACGCTCTGCGCGGACGAGACGAGCGCCTACTGGAGCGAGCTGGCGCGGAAGGAGGGCGGCTCGCTCGACGATCTCGTGCGCCTGGTCTGGGAGCCGCTACTCGAGCGCGGCTGGGAGTTCAGGTCCGAACCTCTCCCGAACGGGATCCAGCTCTGCGTCAAGCGCTGCCCGCACGCCGAGCTTGGCGCTCGGCTAAATGCCGCAGACTGGCTTTCCGCTCTCGTTTGCGCGAGCGACCCCTACACCGCCGCCTCGTTCGACCCGCCGATCCGGTTCGAGCGCACGAAGACGCTGATGCAGGGCGCCAGCTGCTGCGATCACGCCTACTTCGCGGACTGAAGGCATCGACAAGCGGGCGCCGGCCAGCGCTGAGACCGGCGCAGAATCGGCACACCGAGGTGCGTTTTCGGCCGTTCTTGGACGGTAACTTGGATCGACCCCGCGGGCGGGTGGCTCGATGGCGGGCGAGTAACGTGGTGCCCGGCGATTCCTGATTCAGAGTCCGTCGGGCTCTATCCGCTGCACCGACTCGATTCGCTCGAGCGAGCGGTAGAAGGAGGCGACAGCTCCAACCCCGCTCCGCTCGGCGCTCGCGGCGAGATATGCGGTGACGAAATCAAGGCTCTCTCGCTCGTAGAGCTCCAGCGCCCGTAACAGCAGTGCCTCGTCGATAACGGCAACGGAGGGAAAGGCGATCACCGCTCGCACCAGCTCGGCGACCCGCCCGCGCTCGATCCGGTACACCGCCCCGAGAGCGTAGACGAGCTCGGCGACGACGAGGTCGGGTAGGAGCAACTCCTCTGCGCGAGCAAGAAACGCAGTCGCACGTCTCCCTTGCTCGAGCGGATCGGCCGTCAGGTGCCTGACGAGGACATTGGTGTCGAGAACCGCTTTCAACTCTTCTGTCTCGCTCGAGCTCGCCGCAGTTGCCGCCGTACCTCGTCCCAACCCATCGAGACCTCGGCCGCCGGGGCCGAGACCGGCACAGCGCCCGCCAGCTCGAGCAGATCGGCCGTTCGAGCCAGCTCGGCCCGCTCGCCGACCACTCGGAACACGACCCGATCGCCTTCCTTCAGCTTCAGGGCGTCGCGCACCAGCTTGGGAATGGTCACCTGGCCCTTGCTCGTTATCCGCGATACGACATCCATGTCGATTCCTTACTTTTCTCTCCAGGTAAGGAATCCTCGGCGTTGGTCGACCCATCGCCTTGACCGTGACACGTTTTGCCTGCTCGAAGCGGTTTTTCGAGGGCACAAACGAGCTACCGTCATGGCCGGTCCGTAACGTGGCAATGGTACGTACGCCGCTTCTCTTCCTCGGTAAGACTCTCGTCGACCTGATCTGCGAGCGCCCACTCGACGACTGGTCGCAGGCCGATTCGTTCGTGCCCCACTGCGGCGGAGCGCCGACGAACGCCGCCATTGTCGCTGCACGCTGCGGAGCCGAGGTTGCGCTGGGCGGAGGCGTCGGCGACGACCACTGGGGACGCTGGCTCGAGGCGAAGCTACTCGCGGAGCGGATCGATCTGCGCTGGTGGAAACGCCTGCCTGGCATTCAGACGGCGGTCGCCTTCGATGTGATCGACCCGCAGGGTGTGCCCGACTTCCTTATCTACGGACAGGGAATCGAGCCTGCTCTCGAGGCGCTCGAACCGGAGCTCGAAGAAGCCGTTACGTCCTGCGTCGCCGTCGAGCTTGGCTCCAATACCCTCGTCGACGAGCGCGGGCGCGCAATCTCTACGCGCGCTCGCGAGCTGGCGCTCGACTTGGGCAAACCGTTGATCGTCGACGTGAATCTCCGCCTCAATAGGTGGGAAAGCCCTGCTCAGGCCATAAACGTCGCGCTCTCGCTCTGCGCCGGCGCCCTGCTCGTCAAGGTCAATCGCGAGGAGGCGCAGCTGCTTAGCGGCGAGAGCGATCCCGCGCGCGGCGCCGAGGCGCTCTGCGCCGATCTCGGCGCTGGCGTCGTTATCGTCACGCTCGGCGCCGACGGGGCGCTGATGCGCGGCGAGACGCAAGCGAATGCAAAAGGGCTTGCGGCGAACGTCGTAGACACCACGGGGGCGGGCGATGCGCTGCTCGGCGTTCTCGTGGCCGCGCTTGCAGGCTCGGGCTTCGATCTCGCGGCGACGGCAGGAGCGCTGCCACTCGCCGTGACTACCGCGGCACGCTCGACCGAGCGCTATGGAGCCCTGGACGCCCTGCCAAGCTCGATCTCGCTCTCGAACATTCGCTAGCGATCAATCCCACCGCCAGCGAGCGCCGACAGGCTCGGCGGCGGAAGCACCCCATAACCCACGACGTCTTCCGCGAGGATCGACGACACTACAAAGCGAAGCTTCCCTCTCGCCGTGCGCTCTATATCGTCGACGTATTCGATCTCTATATGTGAATCGTCATAAATCGTTTTGGTGATTTGAGCGCGTAAGTGTCCTTCATCTTCTTTCTTGTATCGCTTTCCAGGCCGTACGAGAAAAAGTTTCTCCCCAATCTTCTCCTGTCTGATTTGGGCCTCTCTTATGTTTGGAAGATTTACGAATTTTCTATCCAACCTGCCGAGACGTACACCGTTCTTCAGGACTACGTAGTCTTCCTTCCGCCCGTCGATATCCGCTACGACGCGTCCTGGTCGGCCGCGGGAGTAAGAAGCCCGGGGTCAATAGTTACGTGGTCGTTACACTCGTAGCGGATTAGCGGCATGGCTGGATTCGCGATGTTCGTTCCGACTACTCGATAACGATTTCCGGTAATCAGTACGAATTCGGTCGCCGCCGACTCCTCGTCCACGTGCAACTTTCCTTTTTCACATTCGGAAATATTAGCGGCCGCTTCGGCCATTCCGTAATGCTGCTTCGGCTTACGCCAAACGCCTTCTCGATCAGATTCAATTGCTGCGGAAGCAGATTCTCGCTCGGAGTCGTGATCCAGCGGACTTCGTAACCGAGATCCGATTTCGTCTCGACCAGATAGGACGCGATTAAAGCCAATTGCGAAGCGAGACCTGAAAGCCATGGCGGGTTCTTGCTACGAAGCTCCGCAACGTAATAAGGAATGTTTTTCGAGGAAGTGTGAAGACTGCTGAATGCTATCTCGTGCCCGGTTCGGTTGTATCTCCAGAAAGGAGGTACCTGCTGGTGGGGGGAGATCACGCGCGGGTTTCCGAGTATCCCATTCCACGTTCCTCGCTCGATGCCGTGCCAGCGCCGGTAGCGCCACCAGGTCGCCCACTGTTCCTGTACCGCTTCCAGGCTCGTCGTCACGATCAGCCCCGAGCCCGTGCTTCCGCTTGTAGACAAGAGCTTCCAGCGGCGCCGCGAAACGCCTGAGGAGAGAAACTCGCTTCGCCGCTCTTGCACGTCGGCCTTGCTCGTGATCGGGAGCGAGGCGAGATCCTCGAGCGTGGTGATGTCCTGCGGCCATAACTCTGCTTGATCACACAGCTCGCGGTAGTAAGGAACGGTTTCGTATGCATGTAGGAGAAAGGCTCTCAGCCGCGCGTCGCGAAGATCCCGTACGGCGCCGGGATCGGCGAATGTCCTAGCCTCGTACTCTTCGAGCAGCCGCGTGAATCCGCGGCCCCGAACAGTGACGTCGTTATTCCACCCGATCGCGCTGAGCGCCGCATTCTGAAGCGCGACCGGAAGATGCGGATAGACGCGCCTGCAGATCGACTTCATTCGCGTGAGCGCATCTGCCATCTCTACCTCGGCGACGTCATCGGCGGCCGCGAGCTCTACAACCGGCTACTTACTGTTTGCCCAGAGGTGGTAGTAGTAGTTGAGCAGGGGCACGAATTCACCGGTGGCTTTCAGGTTTCCCGCCCGGGACGGGTGGCTGTCTCCGGTGGGGTACGCCGAGAAGTTGTTTGCGACGGTCGTGACGTGTTGGACTGCGCCGTTCACCACGCGGTGGTGGTTGCCTTTCGGCTTACCGAGGTCGTTCGTGTTGGGACTCCCGCCGTTACTCGTCAGCACGTTATAGAAATCGAATACGGCAACGTTATTGTGATTGTAATGAGAAGGCCAATCTTTTACGAGCCAGTTAGCAACCGCGCGAGCGTTAGCCGCATGCGACGCGTCCGTATCCGTTTTCGCTAGTGGCGGCGAGACGATTAGGACGAACAGTTTGTTCTGATGAGTAGCGAAGTAGGTAAGGAGATCGTTGTAGATCCCTTTGACATTCGCGACCGTCATGTACGACGACCCGGCATCCTGGCCACGTAGTGGGTTGCTTCCTGAAGCAGGCGCATCGTTCGGATGACCGGAAATCTGTGAATTCGGGAAACAAGACTTGAACATGATCACTTCGTTCTCGCGACTTGGATCTGGGTCTCTCGCAATACGCGAGTAGGAAGCGTGCTGATTGAACTCGGTATAAAGAGCGTGTAGATATGTCCCGCTACTTGCTCCGCGGAACCACAACCACCAATCACCGATGTCGGTCTTGTCACCAATGCCGTTCGGCCCCCAGCCGTAGTTGGTGTCACTGACGAAGTAGTTGTTGTTCTTGAGCGCGATACCCAGTTCGCCGTTGTCATCGGCGAGCCAGTTCTCGCCGGTGGAATGGTGAACGAAAATCAGCTTTACGGTTTTACTAGGTCTATCGCTGCGGGCGGTTACTACCGGCGCCGAGCCGACAACGCGGAACGCGATCAGCAAGCTGTTCACATCGGCGTTCAGCCCGAGACGATAGCTTCCGGCATTGACGGCTCTGGTTCCGAAAAGCGCCTTCACGGTCAACGCATGCGAGCCTACGAAACGGCCCGACCGTTTAACGCTTCGCAGCCGCAACCATTTCGCTCCTCTTCTGATCGAGAGTCGGTAGCCAAAGCTCGAGCTCGCCGGCGAGAAGCTGTAGACGAGCTTGACCGTGCGCGCCTTGGCCGGTGTGAAGCTCGTCTTCGTCAAATGGGCGTGGATCTTGCCCATGCCGCTGGATATTCGACGCTGCGAGGCAGCGCTCGGGGAGATGCCGGCGATCGCCAGCAGGGCGAGCAACCCGCCAAGCAGAAGAACAGCGGCCGCTACCCGGATGCGAGCAGACATCTCGCTAATAGTGGAGGCTGAGTCTCAATCCCGCAATGCCCAGATTCGGTTTAGGTGCTTACCGCGCAGGTAAGCGTCCGAGCCTGAGCCGGCCGTTCGAGCGACGAGCGATCTCTATGCGCCTCTCGCACCCATTCCCAGTTCTCGCCGTCCTCTGGCCTGGTTCACCGAAACCCGCTCCAGCTTCGGCTTGGGGCCGCCCAACTCGCGGACGACCAGCGCCGAGATGACCGCCGCGGCAAACGCGATCCCGACCAGCACCCAAAAAGCGAGCCGGAAGCTCTCGGTAGCCGCGAGCGGATGAGCCGTTCCTTGTTTGATGAGCGCGGCCGTGTGACTGTTGAGCACCGTCGCGGCCACCGCCAAACCGATCACGCCGCCCACCTGCTGATTCGTGTTGAGTAGACCCGAAGCCAGACCCGCCTGATGCTTCGGAACGCCTGCCAGAGCCGCAATCGAGACCGGAACGAAAGCGAATGCCAGCCCGCAGGCGAAGATGAGATAGCCAGGCAGTAGATTGGCCGTGTAACTACCGTGGACAGGCAGGCGTGTGTAGAAGAGAAGAGCGCCCCCCAGCAGGACGAAGCCCGTGCTGAGCACGATCCGGGGCCCGAGCTTGGTCACCAGCGCCTGCGAGACGCCGGCCCAGAGAACCACGGAGCCGGCGCTTGCAAGAAAGGTCAGGCCAGTCTTGAGCGAGCTCCAGCCGAGCACCTGCTGCACGTACAGCGTGAGCAGGAAGAAGTTCGAGAAGACGACCGCACCCAAGAGTAAACCGGCGGCGTTGGCGCCGGCGACGGTTCTCACCTTGAGGATGCTGAGCGGCATCAGCGGACGTGGAGCCCGGAACTCAACGAGCAGGAAGGTGAGCGTAAACGTTGCCGAGAGGACCAGAAGCCCGATCGTGCGCAAGGTCATCCAGCCGACGGTCGGTGCCTTGGAGATGGCGTAGGTCACGAGCACGAGGCTGGCTGCCGCGGTCAGGGCGCCGAGCAGATCGAAGTGACGAGCCTCGGTCTCGTTGCGACTTTCGCGAACGATCAGGAAGGTCGATACCAGCACGACCGCGCCGATCGGAACGTTGACCCAGAAGATCCACCGCCAGCCGAGTTGGCTGGTCAGTACACCGCCGGCCAGAACGCCGATCGCACTGCCGCTGCCGCCGATCGCACCCCAGATTCCGAGCGCCTTGTTCCGTTCGGGGCCTTCCTTGAACTCTGTCGTGACGATCGAGAGCGCGGAAGGGGCAGCGGCGGCCGCCCCGAGACCTTGAACGAGTCGCGCCGCGATGAGTACGTTCAGAGAGCCCGCGAAGCCCGAGACAAGCGAGGCTGTGGTGAAGAGCGCCACGCCGCCGACGAAGACTCGGCGCCGGCCGATCAGGTCGGCGGCTCGACCGCCGAGCAGCAGGAAGCCACCGAAGGCGATCGCGTAGCCGATGACGACCCACTCCAGGCTCTGGTTCGAGACCTTCAGATGCGTCCCGATCGTGGGTAAGGCGACGTTCACGATCGAGACATCGAGAATCGTCATGAAGAATGCGGTGCCGACGACCGCGAGCGTCTTCCATTTCCGTGAGTCCGAGCCCATCGTCCCCTCCTCCGAGACCTGCCGCGATCGGCCGATCTTCCGCAGTACGTCAGCGGGGTTCCCTTTCGATTCGGACGCTAAACGAGACGAGCGCGGCACGACCGTGAGCAACTCAGGCCGATCTGAGCGCACTCGAGACAGTCGTAGTCGCTTAAATCGTCAGGCTGAAGACATTCCCGGCCGGATCGCGGACGAGGGCGCCGGCGTCCGCAGGTTCCGGCACGTATCCGACCGCGCGAAGCCGACCGAGCGCTTCGTCGAGCGCGCCTTCGCCGGGCAGAACGAAGCTGAAGCCGCGGAGCTTGGCGCTACCGGCCGGGGGTTGCGGGGCGCCCGCGCCCGCCCAAGTGTTAAGTGCGAGCCGGTGCGGAAAGCGGCCGCCGGCGCTGAGATCGGCGAAACCGAGCTCCGGCGTGTACATGTGCTCCCGAAACCCGATCAGGTCGCGGTAGAAGCGCACCGCGGCCTCGAGATCGGAGACGTGCAGGTGGAGGTGGCCGATCTTCGTGCCCGGCGGTAGGAGCGGTTGGTCGAAGCTGCGGTCGGGAAGACGTGCCAGCACCTCGTTGACGTCGAGCGGCTCGGCAATACCGTGGGCACGACCCTCGGCGTCGATCATTCTCGGCCCGTTCGGCCCGTTCGACCAGGCGCCGAGCCGCTCGGGTGTCTCCAGCGCCAGCTCCAGTCCAAGACCGTCGGGGTCTTTCAGGTACGTGGACTTCGACATCGTGTGATCCGTCGGCGCATTCGGGTAACCCGAGACGATCAGCCGCCAGAGCACTCGCGCAAACTCGGTCTCGTCGGGTAGGTGAATGGCCAGGTGGTAGAGCCCGCTGTGGCCCGGGACGACACTCTGCGCCGCGCCGGGATGCAAGACGACGAGCTCGAGTCCCTCGACGCCGAGGCTTAGCTCTTCGCCGCCGCTCTCGAGCATGCTCAGCCCGACGATGTCGTGCCAGAAGCCGAGCGCCCGCGCTCCGTCGGTCACGTCGAGGTGCACCGGGCCGTAGACGATCGTCTCCCTGGCAAGAGCTCTCGGTCTCGAAGTGCTGGTGGCATGGACGTTCATCTCTGTCCAATCTGTGTGCTCGGAGTCGGTGGCCACGAAACTCGCGAGCGGTGCCCGGCGCGCGTCTGGCTCTGCTACTTCCGCTCACGAGCCGGCTCGGGGTCGAGCCCCTGACTTCGGCAGGCCGCTGCAATCCCCGTGTTGCTTTCGCCCGCGTCTCGACAGAAGCGCCTGGCGGCGGCGGCGCAGTTGCGAAGCGTTGCCCCTCCCAGGGAGAATGCGACCGTCAGGACGATACAACCCCTGTTAGAAGAAGCGGCCGGGCGACTCGAATAGGCGTAGACACCGACAGCTGCACCGATGCCGAGCGCGAGTGCGCAAGCCATGGCCGCGAGGAAATACCTGTCTCGCGGTCCGAGCGACGAGGCAAGACGCTCTGCGTGCCTTTCAAGTGGCATGACCGCTTCAGAACTCCACTTCGATCCCTCTCGGCAGGACCAGCACCGGGCACCGAACTGTCCCCATCAGATAGAAACCGGCCGCGCTCATCGCAACGACGCCGTGGCGCGTCCCGATCTTCGAGCCGATGACCAGGAGATCGGGAGCGATGTGCGGGTTGGTCGAGATGGTGGCACCAAGGCGCGAGGCGAGCGACTCGGCGGTCGTCCTGACGCAGGGATCGTCCTCGGGAGTGATGGCTGCGATCGTCTTGATCTTCTTCTTGCCGTTGCGCTCGCGGAAACCGGCCGGCGCCACTGCGATCGCCACCCGCCCACCGTCGAGCAGACGCCGGGCCGAGGCTTGAGGCTCCACATGCCCCGGACTGGTGCGGTATTCGGAGCCGAAGACGATCAGGCTCGCCTGTTCGCTCTTGGCGAGCTCGCCTAGCCCCTCCGGCGTCGAGGCGCTGAAGACGATGAAGCGGGGAACATCGGGCTTTCCGAGTAGCCGGGCACCGCTGTCGAGTAGCTCGGCCGCCTCGTCCGCGGCCAGTTGCTCGTGCTCGTCGGCTTCTTCCTTGGTGTGGCGCACGTAGGCAAGCGCGAGCGAGTCGACTTCCCCGGCCAGAACCTGGCCGAGAGCGAGTGCGTCCTGATCCATCTCGGTAGCGTCGTAGGAGACGATGATTTCG
This sequence comes from Gaiellaceae bacterium, assembly GCA_050010215.1. Taxonomy (GTDB): domain Bacteria; phylum Actinomycetota; class Thermoleophilia; order Gaiellales; family Gaiellaceae; genus Fen-549. The sequence continues at coordinate 12,752 of JBEKLL010000028.1, forward strand.
ATAGACATGGCTTCCTCTCCGAATGTCGTCGTGGCGAGTCTGCGCGCGCTCGCTGACTGCATCGAGGGTAACGGCAGACTCCGTCCGAAGCTGTCCGGCAAAGGAGGGAGCGGATCGCGAGCCGGCTACGGCTGACGCCGTCCCGACTGCGATGGGAGTGCCGCAATCTCGCGATCCGTTCTCCATCCTCGGCTGAGCGGACTTAAGCCTCTGGAAGTCCGGAACCACCTCCTGTTCCGCTCTTCGACGCCGCGCTCCCCAGAGGAACTGCCACCCAACCGGGAATGCCGGTCGGAAGGGCGAGCGATGGGATGTCGGAGGGATAGACCTCGTGGCCATGCACTGCTACGTCGCCGGCCTCCATGTCCTCCTCGCTCATCCGCAGCGAGACGAAGCGGCCGACAAGCTTGAGCAGCAAGTACGTGATCGCGGCCGACCAGGCGATCACGAACAGGGCGGTGAGCGCCTGCCACTTGAGTAGCGTCACGTTCCCGTGTATGAGGCCGTTCGCCGAGAAGCCCGAGCCCTTGCCGATGCCGAGGTAGACGAGCATCTTCGGGTCGGCGAAGACGGCGGTGAGTAGCCCGCCCATCAGCCCGGCGAAACCGTGCGTGTAGATGACGCCGAGTGTGTCGTCGACGTTGCGGAAGGGACGCAGCAGGCTCAGGTAGTTGTAGGCGACGTAGACGAGCGAGGAGGCAATCGCCCCGATCGCGAGTGCGCCGTAGCCGTTGACGAAACCGGCCGCGGGCGTGATCGCCACCAGGCCCACGATCATGCCGTTGACACTGCCGATCAGCGAGGGCTTACGCTTGGTCACGTAGTCCCAGAGCACCCAGACCAGGAAGGCGACCGCGGCCGAGAGGTTGGTGTTCAGCACCGCCGCGGAGGCGCTGGCGCCGGCGAAGTACGGGTCGCCGCCGTTGAAGCCGTTCCAGCCGAGCCAGAGCAGTCCCGCTCCGAGCGCGACCATCGCCAGGTTGTTGGGTGCGTCGATCTCGCGGTCTCTCGCCAGGCGCGGGCCGATGACAGCGGCCGCAACGAAGCCCGAGACACCTGCGGAGAGGTGGATCACGTAGCCGCCCGAGTAGTCGATGGCACCGTGCTGAGCGAAATAGCCGCCACCCCAGATCAGGAAGGCATCGATGCAGTAGACGCAGGTCATCCAGAGCGCCACGAATGGGATCCAGGCCTTGAAGTTGACCCGGCCCAGTACCGAGCCGAGCATCAGGATCGGCGTGATCGCCGCGAAGACGAACTGGAAGTAGACCAACGACGCCTGCGGGAACCTGAACTTCGGCATCGCCCCGTCCAAGAGCGGAATGTTTGCGCGCGCCTGCTCGCCGAGGTGGCCGAGCACGCTCCCCGGCTTACCGACGAAACTTCCGAAGAAGCCGCTGTTTCTGAGATGCACTGGACTGCCGAAGCCCATCTTGAAGCCCCAGAGCACCCAGGCGACTAGAACGACCGCAAAGGCTACGAACGACAGCATCATGCTGTTCACCGACCAGCGCTTCTGCATGACGCCGCCGTAGAGGACGACCAGACCCGGCACGCTCATCAGCCCGACCAGAGTCGCCGCCGTGAGCTGCCAGGCGTTGTCGCCCGGACTCAACCATGTGGGATAGGGAAGCATCAAACCCTCCTTTCGCGGGAAAGCCGACCCGCGTTTCGCCAACAAAAACGCCCCAGCACGCACTGGGCGTCCTGAGGCAGCCGTTGCCTTCCTATCCCGCCCTCATCGGCGGGACCAACAAAAAAGCCCCGGCGCGCTTTTCCGCTCCGAGGCACCCTTGCCGCAGCTCCGTCTTCGTTGCCGGAGCTCATTCCAAGCTAGCAGGAGACGCCGGAGAACGTCAAATCGCCTGCCCGAAACCGACCCCCTGACACGAGTCGCGATGGATTTGAAGCTCGACGGAGTTACCCGAACCATGCGCCGAGAAACGGCGCCGCCCGGCCGTCACGCCGGGCCTTCTATTAGTCCAAGTCGGAAGAATTCGGAGAAAGTTCAGACTAAGCTGCATAGGAGTGAACGCGAACGCCGACCGTCCACGCGTCTCCCCTCTGACGTTCCGGCGGAGACCAACCTCTCGAGTTTGAGGAAACCGCCATGGGTGTAGTCGATTTCCCGATCTCACTTCCGGGAGGCGCCAAGCCCCGCGCCACTACCAACCGGCGCGTACTCCTCATCTGCACCGGCATCGCCGCGCTCGTTGCCCTGCTTCTACTCGGCGTCGTGCCGGTCGGCGGGGACGCGGCGGCGCACCTCTACAGAACGTTGCTCGTCCGGCACGGAGTACTCGTCTGGGACAACCTGTGGTTCGCTGGGCAGTACCCGCTCGTCTCCTACAGCCTCTTCTACTACCTGTTTGCGGCGGTGCTCGGCAACAGTCTGCTCGGCGCAGTCGGCGTCGTTCTCTCCGCCGTGCTCTTCGCGTCGATCGTATTGCGCGAATGGGGCTCGATCGCGCGCTGGCCGTCCTACGCGTTCGCCGTGCTTGCCGGTGGCCAGTTCTACACCGGCGATTACCCGTACACGCTCGCCTTCACAACGCTCCTCGCCACGATCTGGGCTCTGCAGCGCCGGCACACCTCGCTCGCCGTCGTTTGTGCCGCTCTCACGCTCGGTTGCAACCCACTTGCTTTCCTCTTCCTCTGTCTCACGCTCCTGGCGCTGTTTCCGCTCTCGTCCCACCCGCGCTCACGCTCCATCGTCATCGCGGTCACGATCGTCGTCCTCGTCGGCGTGGAGTTCGGCGCTCTCTGGCTCTTCCCGAGCCGCGGCCTCTACTACCCGTTCGGGCTCTGGCGCTTCGTGCTCGGGGTTCCGGTGGGCGTGCTCGGGTCAATGCTCACCCTCCGTAGTAAAGGAGGCCGACCGCTCGCGAGCCTCTTCGTGGTATGGACGATCGCAGTAATCGCTGCCTTTATCATCCCGTCCCCGTTCGGTCACAACCTGCTCCGGCCGGCGGCGATCGTCTTTCCGCTCATGCTCCTGGCAGCGCTTCTCGCCGGCTTCAAGCCGTATTGGCTCGCGATCCCCGCGGTTCTCGCCGCCTTCGCCGCCAATGTCGTTCCCTATCTGACGATGGTGTCCGGGCGCGCCGACCCTGCAGCCAAGACCTCGTTCTGGGCGCCGATGCTCGGCTATGTCGCGAGGCATCCGGCTCCCAACTTCCGGCTCGAGGTCGTGCCGGAGTTCAATCACTGGGAGGCTTATGTCGTGCCGAAAGCGGGCTATCCAATGGCGCGTGGTTGGTACCAGCAGCTCGACAGCGGCGACAACCCACCCCTCTATCGCAGCCGGCTCACGCCCACCGCCTACCGCGCCTGGCTGCGAAGCGTCGGCGTCCGTTATGTCATCGCCGCGAACGCCGCCCCCGCTTCAGGCGCCGCACCCGAGGCGAACCTGCTTGCATCGGGTCGCTCCGGACTCAGGAAGGTGTTCGAGGCACCAAGCGGAGACGTCTACGAGTTGCCGGACGCAACGCCCGTCCTGACCGGACCCGCACCGGCCACGCTGACTTCCCAGACTCACCGCGGGATAACTGGCTGGGTATCGCGGCCCGGCTCCTACCTGCTTCGCGTGCACTACACGCCTTACTGGAGACTTATGCGCGGTTCTCTCTGCCTACGCCACGGTCTCAACGGAATGACGCAGGTTGAAGTACGGCGACCGGGATATTTCTCCCTCAGGGCGCTGGAGAAACCGAGCGCGCTACTCGAGATCATCCTGGGTAGCGATCGAACCGGCACTGCGTGCCCGAGCAACAAGCGCTGACGTCCTCGAAGCTCAAAACCCGACCGACGATCCCGGCCGCGAGTCCGCCGCGCCTCAGCAACGTCGAGGTCGCCCGCGGCGCCCGTAAACGCGACCGGAGCTCATCTCGGTAACCATACGGTCATGAGACCCGGCAAGATCGGCCTCGGCGCCTTGACCGCCGCCTGCGCCTGGTGCGCACCGGCTCCGGCTCCACACCTTCCCGCGCTGGCGCGTCGGCTTGGCATTCACTGTCGCCTGCCGAACCTGGACGGCGTTGCGCTCACGTTCGACGACGGTCCCGACCCCCGCACGACGCCGGCCGTCCTCGAGCTCCTCGAGCAAGCGCGGGTAACTGCAACGTTCTTCCTTATCGGCGAGCAGGTCGAGCGCCACGGTGCGCTCGCGGCCGAGATAGCCGCCGCGGGACACGAGCTCGGCCTGCACGGCTACCGCCATCTGCCGACGCTGCTGCGAACGCCCCGCGGCCTGGACGCGGATCTCGACCGCGCCGAAGCGGTCATCACCGCCGCGACCGGGCGCAGGCCGGTCTTCTACCGACCGCCCTTCGGCGTCTTCAGCGCCGCCGCGCTTCTCACGACCAGGCGCCGCGGTTGGACCCCACTTCTCTGGTCGCGCTGGGGACGGGAATGGGAGCGGGGGGCCAGGGCGGAGATGGTCGCACGGCGCGCCAGCGAGGACCTCGAAAGCGGCGACGTCATCCTGCTTCACGATGCCAGCTACTACGGGCTGGCGGGGTTCGCCGATATCGCCGTGAAGGCGCTACCGGCGATACTCGATGTGCTCTCGGAACGCGAGCTGGCTGCTGTCGCCGTCAGTCAGCCCGAATAGCAGCGGGCAGGGCGTGGCAAAAGCTCGCGGCTCGGGCGGTCATCCTGCCGCGCGGCCGGAACGGGAGTCGAGCAGTCCGCCGACGGAGGTCGCCCTGAGACGATCACGCGCGAATGCCGCGAGCATCTCGTCCAGGACCAGCTTCGCCTCCGATCGGCGTTTGCTCAGATCCAGGACGATCACACCGCCGCGACGGAAGCCGCGCGCCGGCGCAAGCGAACCGGGTCCGAGGCGCGAGCCGGTGACCGGGAGTGCGCCCTGCCAGCGGGCGAGCAGGTACTGGCCGAACGTGAGCTCCGCGGGTGCAAGGTAGTAGTGGTCTTCACGGACGCGAAGAGCCGCGAAGAGTTTTTCGAGGCGACCTCGCGTACCGAGCCAGCTCATCGGCTCACCCGAGCCGAGCGCCGGTAGCGACTCGTCGCCTGCCGTTGTAATCGAATGCAGAAGGTTGTAGTCGATTGGCGCGGAAAAGGCGAATGATGCGTGCATACGGCTCTTACTTAGCTCCGCCTCGAGCGCGGGGACGATCGCCGGCTGGGCGCTGATGACGAGACCTACCTCCGCCTGCGGGGTCGAGACGACGTTTAGCGGCGCGAGGTCGAGCGAGCTCGCGGCCAGAGAGTAGGGAAGATCCGTCGAAAAAACCCAGCAGGGCAGAAGGAACGCGGCACCGACGAGCGCCACGCGACGAGCCATTCGAGATCGCAGCGTCCGCTCGGGAGCTAGACGTAGAGTCGCTTCCAGGACGAGGCGCGCGCAAGAAGGCCTGGAAAGCGCGTGCTTCGCCTCGGCACGCGGACGTTCGAGTGCGCTTCGAAGCGAGCTCGTCAGCTCGCCCGGCGAGCACGCCATCCAACCCAGGCCCTGACTGGCAAGCGCCTTCGCGGTGAGACGCGCGTGACCCGGCGGAGCACCGTAGGCGATCACGGGACAGTCGCGGGCGAGCGCCTCGAGGACGGTCACGCCGCCGGTCGAGTGCACGAGTGCGTCGGCGGCAGCTAGAAGGTCGCTCATCTGGCTGGTGAAACCCCAGACGGAGACTCGTGGCTCGGAGGCGAATACGAGCTCGAGACGCCGCCTGGTGTTCTCGTTTCGTCCGGCGAGACAGATTACGGCGAGATCGTCGATCGCGAGAGCCGAGCGCGCTGCCTCCTCGAGCTCGCCGACGCCCCAGCCGCCGCCCGAGACGACGGCGATCGCACCGGTCTCGGGTAGCCCTAGTGCGCGCCGAGCTTCGACGCGCGTCCTCGGCTCACGAAAGGCGGGCCCGATCAGCGACCGGGCGCAACGCGCGCTTCCCGGGCCGGCAAGACGCTCGACCTGCTCGATGCAGCTCTCGTGCATGACCAGATGGAGATCGGCACCCGCATCCACCCAGAAACAGAGGCCGTCGAGATCGGTGATGGTCGCGACCACCGGCACGCGAATCCGCTCGCGACGGCGCAGATAGCCGAGCATGCAGGTAACCGGCGGGTGAGTCGAGACGATGATGTCGGGATCGACTCGCTCAATCGTGCGCAGCAAAGGACGTGAGCCGAAAGAGACGAGCGTCAGCCGACCTATCCCGAGACAGAAAGGGAAGCGCTCGAGCAGCCGGTAAGCGAGCCCGTAGACACGAGCTAGGTGCCCGAACTGCCAGCGATAGAGGTCGTAGAGGATGAAGCGTAGAACCCGTCCAATACCGTCGAGGGCGTCGAGTAGAACGACCTCTAGCTCGTCGTCCTCGGCCTCGAGCTCGGCGACAAGCGCGCGAGCGGCAGCCACGTGCCCCTCACCGACCGGCGCCGTGAGAACGAGCACGCGACGCCGGGAGCGGCGCTGTTCGCCGAAACGCCGGTGGGAGCGAAACCACCCGCGCGCCGAGCGTAAGAGCCAGTAGGCCGCTATCTCGGCGGCGACGATAAGGAGTCCGGCGGTCAGGATGAGAAACACGAGTACTGGTTCTTCGACTGGCTGCGGCTTACCGCCGTCGCGGCGGTGGAGCCTCGGTAACTCTAGTGGAACCAAGCCGAGCGCTCTCGGCAGGTGAACGAGGCTCCCGTCTGGCTCAGCGCTTCACTACGGCGTCTCGAGCGCGTTCGTGTTCGCGCTGTTTGTGTCGTCTCGATCGTTCCGCTCGCTACGGCGGCGGAGGTACGCGACACCGGCCGGACAGAGGGCGATGGTGGCTAGGGCGGCGAGAAGGATGGCTGCTGCCTGCGCGGGAGTGATGATGTGTTGGTCGAGGCCAAGCGTGGCGACGCCGGCGGGCAGGCCGAGCTGGGCGGTTGCGGCGAATCCGGCAGGGAACGACTGGCCGCTACTGCGCGCACCGACCAGGTGCACCGCGACGTTCGCGACCAGGAGCAGGATGGCGAGCTCGAGGGTCGAGGGATGCTGGAATACGGCGCGTAGATCGATTTTGGCGCCGAGAGTCACGAAGTAGAGCGGTACGAAAAAGCCGGAAGCGATGCCGGTGACCTGGGTAGAGAGGCGCTTCGGTCCGCCGACGATGGCGACGAGGAGACCGACGGCGAAGCCGGCGATCAGGATGCTGGTGCCGGTTCTGGACGCGAGCCAGGCGAGTGCGAACAGGAGCAGGAGCGAGAGTCGGAGATCGAGCGCCCAGCCGCGTTGTTTTGACTCCTGCCGGAAGCGGTGTGTGAGCGGATGGCCGCGCAGAAGGCGGGCGAGGGCGAGGGCGACGATTGCGGCCAGCGCGACGGCGAGCGTGCCGAGTGCGACATGGAGCGCTTTCCCGGGTTGCATAACGAGCGGGAGTGCGACAATCGCCGCGACGTCGGCGATCCCGACCTGAGCCATCAACACGAGAGCACGACCATCCCCAAGGAGCTGCTCTTCCTCGAGAATCGGCAGTAGGACGGCGGCCGAGCCGCTGGCAAGCAGGAGCGCATAGATCGCGGCGTGCCCGTTCGGAGTTACCGCGGCGATCCCGAGACCAACCGGAATCGAGAGCGCAGCGACGATCACGGCGGCGACCAGACCGCGGCGGAAGCCGCGGATGATGCCGGGTTGACGGATCGGGACATGCATCCCGGCGCTGAACATCAGCATCGCGAAGCCGATGTCGGCCAGGAACACGATCGTGGACTGGGCCGGATCGAGCCAGTGAGCGCCGGTCTTGCCGATCAGAACACCGGCGGCCAATTCGCCCACTACGACCGGGACGAAACCGTGACGGCCGGCGGCGATCAGCGGCCCGCCGAGCCCGGCCAGAACGATCAGGGCGAGAATGCCGAAATTCACCAGGCAACCTTAGGGCCTTTCGGGGTCGGGCTGTCCGCGAAATCGCTCGCCAAAAGCCGCAGGTTGCTTCTTCGACGCGAGCTCGCGCCTCGCACTTCACTTCACATCGTGCTCGTTTGACCGGGAGTTGGGAGACACGCTCGACGGCACTGTCCGTCACACGGCTAACCTTCACCAAGGATCGAGGCCCGCATGGCGTCTGGAAGGAAGGGCGATGCGAAGTCGTGCTGCAGTTCTCATTCTCGTTCTCGCCGCGGCGTCGATACTTTCCTCGCCCGGTGGCAGGCAAACGCCCGCGTATCCTCTGCAACGTCCGTCGTCTGCGCCCAACCCAGCCGCCAGCAGTCAGCCGATCGAGCACCTCCACCGGCGCCCCGACAGGTCGAGCGAT
>JBEKLL010000029.1:0-20566 GCA_050010215.1 Gaiellaceae bacterium
CCACCGACAATGACGGCGGTAGCGGCGTGGAATCGATCACCTACAGCATCGACGGCGGCGCGCCGACGACCGTCGCTGCCGCCACCACCCAGGTGACGATCGCAGCCCCCGCCGACCACTCCTACGACGGCGTGCACACACTCTCCTTCTACGCGACGGATAACGACGGTAACCAAGAGACCCCCCAGTCGGTGAGCGTCAAGATCGACACCACTCCGCCTACGGTGAGCGCCTCAGGGGCCAGCAACGGCGCCTGGCTCAACCACGCCGTGACTATCACCCTGACCTCCGCCGACACCTCCGGCGGCTCCGGCGTGGCCTCGATCAGCTATACCCTCGACGGTGTGGCGCACACGGCGGCCGGGGCAAGCACCCGCGTTGTGCTGCCGGCGCGCCCGAGCGCAACCCACACGCTCACCTATCATGCCACCGATCTGGCCGGCAACCTGAGCACCGGCCGCAGCCTCAGCGTACACATCGACACCACCCCACCGAGAACCGTCGTCTCCGGCGCCAGTAACGGCGCCTGGCTCAACCACGCCGTGACCATCACCCTTAGCGCCACCGACAACGCCGGCGGCTCCGGAGTGGCCTACACCGAATACTCGCTCGATGGTGGCAAGACCTGGGCCAAGGGGGAGTCGGTGACCATCGTGGCTCCCGCTGACCACTCAAACGATGGCAGCCACACCGTCGAATACCGCTCGGTCGACAAGGTCGGCAACCTGGAGACGGCCAAATCGGGGACCGTCAAGATCGACACCGCCGGCCCCCTGACCACCGCCAAGGCAGCGAGCGGCAAGGTGAAGCACGCGCTCAACTTGCGCTACCTCGTGCGCGACAACCTTAGTCCCTCCCTCACCAACGTCCGCCTTGTCGTCAAGAACGCCAAGGACGAGGTCGTGAAGAGTTTCACCTGCGGTACAAGGCGCGTCGCTACCTGGTATGCGGTCAAGTGGAGGCCGAGGGTCAGGGGCACCTACCGCTATACCGTCACCGCCAAGGATCTGGCAGGCAATAAAGAGGCCCGGGCAGGCAGCGCCAAGATAACGGTCAAGTAAGTGATACGTAAGGAGAGGTCCTGATCGCGCACTAGCGGCCGTCGGGTCTGTGAGCTTCTAGAAAACTCAGGGTGCGCCGCGAGGGTGACAATGTGAAATCCCTGACGAGGAATTAGGGACCCGAAGCGCTAAAGACCGTTCGCCGGCATAAGGACGGGACAGGGGGAGGTCAAGCGCGGCTGAACTGCTGTGGTAATTGGTTCCGCAAATCGGCAACGGGTTGACATCTCTAAACAAACAATCGGTGTTGATGACTCGCTTCACGCCGCACTCAATCGGCGATCATCTGAGGGTGAGGAGAGTGGATTAGCGAGGTGCCCGCGCGGAACTCGGTGCCTGCTGGACTAGCCGGTTAAGAGGCTCGCCTAGACGTTGAAGCGAACATTGAGTACGTCACCGTCCTGGACGACGTACTCCTTACCCTCGAGCCGCTGCTTCCCCTGGCGGGCGGCCTCAGTGTGGGAACCGGAAGCGACCAGATCGTCCCAATGGATGACCTCGCAGCGGATGAAGCCGCGAGCGATGTCGGAGTGGACCGTCGCCGCCGCCTCGATCGCGGTCTGGCCGCGTCTGAGCGTCCAAGCCCGCGTCTCTTTGTCGCTGGCGGTGAAGAAGACGATCAGATCGAGTGCCTCGAACAGGCGCTGAACGACCTCGCCGAGCGCCGACGGCTTGCCCTCCCGGAACTCCTCGGCCTCCTCGTCGGAGAGTTCGGCCAGCTCTAGCTCGAGCTGCCCGTCGGTTCCATTCGGCCCGTTCTCGAGTGGGATCAGGAGCTTGGTCGTGAGCGGATCGAGCTCGGCCGGCAATGCCTCCGGCCAGTCGCGCATCGTCTTTCCCGCGTCGAGGTGCGCGAGCAGGCGCTCGAGCGTCGCCGCCTCCTTCTTCAGAGCCGCGTCGCCGGATTTGGCCTGCTTCTGCACGCGCTCGAGCCGGCGCTCGACATGATCGCGGTCGGCGACCAGCAACTCGAGCTCGAGCGTCTCCAAGTCGCGGGCGGGATCGGCCAGCGGCGAGAATCCGTCGAGCACTGCCAGGATCGCATCGACCTGACGCAGGTTGCCGAGCAGCGCCGGCCCCGTCCCCGGCACGTCCACGACTCTGATCGCTGCCTTCGTCACCTTCTTGGCCTTGACCGTCTCGGCCAGTTTCTGCAGGCGCTCATCGGCGATCTCGGCCATGCCGACGTGCTCCTTCCCCGAAGGTCCGGCATAGGCGCCCACTTGGGCGTCCGCACGTGTCAGCGCGTTGAAGATGGTGGTCTTGCCCGCGCCGCGCAAACCGACGATGCCGACCTCGAGTGCCATACCGGCAGCCTAGAACAAGCGGCCCGACGTGAGAGTTCTGTGCGTCTCAGGGAACGAGCTTGAGCACCTGGGCCAGGCTCGTAATCTCCGCTCCCTGCCAGCCGTCGGGCGGCCGTGTGTCGCCGGGCCGAAGCAGCACCGCGCTCATGCCGAAGTCGCAGGCCCCGTCGAGCTCGTGATCGTCGCCGTCGCCGACGTAGAGACAGAGTCGCGGCTCGAGGCCGAGCCGAGTGGTCGCCAGTTCGTAGATGGCTCGCTGAGGCTTTCTCAAACCGGCGCTGCAGGAGAAGACCTCGACGTCGAAGAGGCCGGCAAGCGGTGATTCGAGCAGAAGCTCGGGGTCCTCGGAGCTGCAGTTCGTGATGAGACCGGTCGAATAGCCTCGGTCGTGCAGCACCCGCAGCGTGGTCACGGCGTCCTCGCGCGGAACGAACATCTCGCGATGGGCTTCGACACGCAGCCTGAGGTCGTCTTCGACAGCGTCCGCGCGAGTCACTCCGAGCAACCGGGAGACTCTCTCGAAGCTTGCTCGTAGATCGGAAACAAGGCGCCGTTCATAGTCGCGCCGCCACTCGCGCTCGAAATCCTCGGGCGGCACCCCAAGCACTTCGGCGATCGCCGTCATCACTGGCTGCCAGCGCTCGTAGTCGAAGGGGATGAGTGTGCCCCAAAGGTCGAAGATCACCGCACGTGGAGGCATCGCGTCACGATAGCGGGCTGAGGCGAGGGCACTTCTTTCTGCGCCCGCCCCCATAACCACCCGCCCGCGGGGTCGTTACAAACTACTGGCCCGAAGGTCGGGAAAGCACATTCAGAGGCGCCAACTCTGTGACAAATCGGGATTCAGACGGAGTCTCGAGCTCGACTAGGGTTGAGTCGGTCGGTAACCAGCTAGCCGACGAGGAAGCCGATCTGGCCTTCAGGCGGGAAGCGCTTGACGTAGACGACGTGCGCGAGCACCACGGTGAAGGGACCCTCGCTGCTATCGAGCGTCAACGTCGGCGCCGTCGACTTGCTCAGAGCCTCTTCGAGCTCGTCTGCCGATTTGGTCGAGACTATGCTGCTCATCATCTGGCCACCTACAAAGCCGATCTCGATTCGGATCCGTTCTTTCTCAGGCATAGGCCACCAGTTCGTAGAGAACGCCGTATGAGGTCTCGGGATGGATGAAGGCGACCTCCAGGCCGTGTAGTCCGCGCCTGGGTTCCGCATCGATCAGCTGCGCTCCCTTGGCCTCGAGCTCGGCCAGAGAGGCGCGAATGTCGTCCACCTCGAAGGCGATGTGATGAATACCGGGACCGCGCTTGGCGAGGAACTTTCCCACCGGTGTATCGGGCGAGGTCGCACCGAGCAGCTCGATCCGGTTGCCGCCGAGCAACACCATGGCTGCGTCGACGCCTTGATCGGGAACGGTCTCGCGATGATCGAGTTCGGCGCCGAAGAGCTGCTGGTAGGTGGCAAGCGCCTCGTCCACGTCGTTGACCGCGACCGCGATGTGGTGGGTGCTCTTCGCCTGCACGAGCGGGATGCTACCGGCTGGCGCCGGTTTCAGTCTTCGGTCTGCTCGAGGGCGAGGCAGGCATCCAGCGCAGCGCGCGCCACCTCGAGCTGGGCCGGGCTCGGCTCGGCGGTCGCCAGATGGAGCTGGAGCTCCAGTCCCGGGCGCCGGATCGCGCGCGAGAGCGGCTCGTCGGGATGAGCAAGCGCCCAGGCTAGAAGCTCGCTCGAGAGCGCGACTGCGGCTACCTGCCCGCCCAGTCTCGCCACGGAACGAGCTCGCCAGGGAAGACGTGAGGCCAGCACGTTGGCCACGATCGAGCCGGCGAGCATAGGAGTGATCAGATTGGAGCCGCAGCGCTCGTGGATGCGTGTGCGCGGCTCGTCGTGCTCGTAGGATCCGATAGTGGCGTGCTCGGCTCCGTGGTAGGCGGTCAGCTGCGAGCCACGTAAAGAAACTGCGGCCGGCAGGATCGCCAGCGCCACGCCGGAGAGCTCGTTGCCGAGCGTGCCGACACGTGGCGAGCGTCGAATCACACGCATTGCCAGCGAACTGGCGAGAAGGGCCGCCCGAACGCGCGGCCGCTGGAAGGGAAGCTGCGCCTCCGGGAGCGCTCTACGTACACCGGGTAGAACGGCGAACGCTTCGGCCAGTCGCGCCGGGCCGCGTAAGAGCGGAGACTTCACCTTCGAGGCCTGGAAACGCTTTCTCCGCGCGACTACGCTCAGCTCCCCGCTTGGCAGGCGTATCGCGCAAGCCCAGGCAGTCGGGCCCTGGACGAGCACGCCGTTCTCGAGCGCCATACCGCCGAGACGGATCTTTTCCTCAGCGCGCATATAGAGGTTGTAGCTGAGCGCCGCAATCTTGGGGAGGCTCAGTTGCCGCTGACGGCACTTCTTTACTCCGCCCGCCACCAATCCACCCGCCCGCGGGGTGGCTACAAAGTACCGCCCCGTTAGGTCGTAAAGCGCCCCGAAATGTGCCGATTTCGTGCCGAATTATCGCGCGCCGGCAGCACGCCTTAGCGCATCTTGCAGAGCCGCTTGAGCGGAGCCCGGACGACCGTCTCCGATCGGTGAACCGTCGAGCGAAACTACCGGCATCAGCTCCCGCACGGACGAAGAGGTGAATGCCTCCTCGGCTGTGGCCAGTTCGGCGCGGGTGTAGACGCCTTCAGCGATCTCGTATCCGAGCCCGGGCGCAGTCTCGATCACGAAGTCGCGTGTGATTCCGGCCAAAATGCCCGTCTCGAGCGAGGGCGTGAAGAGTGTCTGTTCGTTTCGCCACCAGACGTTCGTCTTCGGCCCCTCGAGCACCACGTCGCCCTCCGCCAAGAAGATCGCGTCGTCGGCGCCGCGGTGCTTGGCCTCCGCCGTGGCCGCCATGTTAACCGCATAGCTGGTTGACTTGACACCGCCGAGGATCCACGGCGCCTTGGCCCGAAGCTCGTGCGGCACGCCGATTTGAAGCGCGACTACACGCATGCCGCGCGCACGCAGCTCTTCGTAGTCAGCCGGAATCGCGCCGACGATCACCAGGCCGACCGGGCGATCGGTATCGCTAGGCCCGGGCGTCCAGACCAGCCGAAGCGACGCGTCCTCGATCCCCACCAGCGCGTCTGCAACCAACTCTCGAAAGGCATCGCTGTCGGGCTGCGGAAGCTCGATCCGAGCCGCCGAAGTGGCCAGGCGAACGAGGTGCTCGTCGAGCTTGAACGGCCTGCCGCCGTAGACGCGAGTCGTCTCGAACGCGGCACGACCGCGCAGGAGCGCTTCGTCATCGGCGCGCAGCACCGGCTCGGCGGGATCGACAAGGCCGCGTCCGAGCACGGCGAGAGCGAGAGTGGTCACGGACCTCATCCTTACATGAGCGGCGAGGTGTCGCAGCAGACAGGCGCCGCGGGGCTCACAGCACTAGGGTGCCGCGTGGCGCTCGACTAGGGAAATCCCAGAAGTAATCCCGGTACGACGATCGACGGGTTCGCGAGAGAGCAGGGAGACACTCCACGCGTCCCAGAACTGAGTGGGCTGAGGCGCCTTTCTCTGCGAGAGAGGAGAAGGGGGCCATGGAGCTGCCACGACGCTCAAAGTGTGTGGAAATCGCAGTTTCGCTCTCCTGATCGTTGTGCGACGCTCGACCAGTTCAGGAGAGAGCAGGGAGACACTCCAAGTGTCCCGGAACCGTGTGGGCTCAGGAGCCTTTTTCTGCCTGAGAGGAGAGGGGAGCCATGAAGCTGCAACGAAAAGCAACGCTTAGGCGACGGCTCGTGCTGATGGTCGGGGTGGCGACAGCAATGCTTGCCGGCGTCGGTGTCGCATGGGCATCGATCCCGGACTCAAACGGCGTCATTCACGCCTGCATGCTCAAGAACGTCGGCACGATCAGGCTGATCGACACATCGCTGGGATCGAAATCGCTGCTCGGCCACTGTACGAGTCTTGAAACGGAGATCTCCTGGAACCAGTGGGGTACGGGCGCTCCGGGGCCAGTTGGTCCGCCCGGCCCGAAGGGTGAAAAGGGCGACACGGGAGCCACCGGTCCAAAGGGCGAAACGGGAGCCACCGGGCCGCAGGGTGAGAAGGGCGAGACGGGCGAGACCGGATCACAAGGCCCCAGGGGCGAGGCGGGAGCGACCGGATCGCAAGGTCCCAAGGGCGAGAAAGGTGACCCCGGCACGCTCGCAGGGGGCGCGTGCACTCTCGCCTCTGGCGCCGCCGGCATAGTGCAAGTCAGCGTGGCGTCCAGCGGCGCGATCACGTTGACCTGCGAAGGGTCGCCGCCGCCGAGCTGCGACGACGGCGATCCGACGACCGCGGACTCGTACGACTCGACGACCGGCACGTGCGTGCACACCCCCATCGTCGTGGAGCCCGAGGTCTGTGACGGCCTCGACAACGATCATGACGGCGTGATCGACGAGGATAATCCAGGCGGCGGCCCCGTCCCGTACGGATCTTTGGAGTGCATCGGCGGCGCTCTCGTTCTCACGTGCACGGCTGGGCACGCTGACGCGAACGGCGATCCGTCCGACGGCTGTGAGGTCGACCTGAGGACGGACGTGAACAACTGCGGCGGGATCGGCATCGCTCCACCGCCGAACTCCCATGCCATCGGCTGGACGTGCGTGATGGGGAGGCTCAAATTCGCGTATTGCGCGCCCGGTTGGGAGGACGCGAACGGGAACCCGCTCGACGGCTGCGAGCAAGCGATTCCGACCTACGGGCTCAGCAAAACGAGCGGCCGTTTATAGACGCAGCACGCGTCGATCGAGCTGAGAAGGAGACGGAGACCGTCGCGTTTCCGTCTCTTCTCCTCGTTTGCGCTACTCGCCCAGCCTGCCGATCTCCCGCGCCAACTGCCGTAAGAACTGCACTCCAAGCTCGAGGTCGCTGACCGCTATCCGCTCGTCGGGCCCGTGGACCAATCGTGAGGCGACCTCCGCCTCCATCGCCCGCACGGGGAAAAAGCCGTAGGCAACCGTACCGAAGGTCTGACGCAGCCAGTGACTGTCGGTGAAGCCGGAGGTGCAGACCGGGACCGGCGCGGCGCCCAGCTCCTGCTCACCGACGAAGCCCGAGATCGCCTGCCAGAGAGGGGTGTCGAGCGGCGAGCGCGTCCCACCGGCGCTCTCGAGGGCGCGCAGCTCGTAGTCGCCCGGGCCGATCAGCTCGCGCACGAGCTGTTTCGCGTCTTCGCTCGTCTGGCCCGGCTGGAGGCGGCAGTCGATTGTCAGCTCGCAAAGGGCGGGGATCACGTTCCGGCGATCCGAGGCCTGGATCATCGTCGGGGCGAGCGTGGGCCCGAGTAGCGACGCGATCGTCTCCTCGACAACCAGCCCCAGCGAGCGGGCCAGCTCGCGCGCCTCCTCTGCGAGTGGGATCTGCCCGCAGACCGCCGAGAAGAACTCCTCCAGCTCAGGGATCAGTTCCGGCTCGGGCCGGAAGCTAGCGAGGCGCTCGACAAGGGGCGCCATCTTGACTAGCGCATTGTCGGCGATCTCGGGCATCGAGGCGTGTCCGCTTCGGCCGCGCACGCGCAGACGTATGGGAGCCGTCAGCTTCTCGGCCACTGCGCAGAGATAGAACGGCTTGCCGTTCACGACAATGCGCTCGCCGCCGCCCTCGTTGATCGCGTAGTCGGCGCGCACCAGCTCGGGGTGCTCGCGGCAGAGCCAGGGCAGGCCCACTTCGTAGCCGACCTCCTCGTCGGCGGCCGCAATGAAGACGACATCCCCGGCAGGCTCGAAGCCCTCGCGCGCAAGCGAGGCGATCGCTACGGCGCTCGCGGCCAGCTGTCCCTTCATGTCCAGCGCGCCGCGACCCCAGACCTCGTCGTCTTTCAGGTCTCCCGACCACGGGTCGCTCGTCCACTCGAATGGATCGGCGCCGACGGTGTCGATGTGGGAGAGGAAAGCGAGGCTCGGCCCCTCGCCCCGGCCCGGTAGCCGGGCGACCAGGTTGGATCGCATCGGGTCGAAGGCGAGGAGACGGCAGTCGACGCCGTTCGTCTCGAGGTAGTCGCGCAGCAGCTTGGCGGCCTCGGTCTCGTTGCCAGGCGGATTGGAGGTGTCGATACGGATCAGCTCGCGCAGCAGCGAGACCGTCTCGTCGCGCAGGTCTGATGTCACCGCCCTAGCCATGCCAGGCAGCATACTTCGGGAAATGTCCGACCTTTTCTCGGACGCAGCGGCAAAGCGGCTCGCCGGCCTGGCTCCGCTCGCGCTCCGCCTGCGCCCGCGCACGCTCGAGGAGTTCGTCGGTCAGGAGCAGGTGCTCGGACCCGGCTCCGCCCTGCGCCGGGCGATCGCCGAGGACCGGGTCGCCTCGATGATCCTCTTCGGCCCGCCCGGCTCCGGTAAGACGACGCTCGCCCGTATCGTCGCCGAGACGACCGGCGCCGCCTTCGAGGAGCTGTCGGCCGTCTCGGCCTCGGTCGGCGACGTGCGCGAGGTGATCGCCCGCTCGCGCGAGCGCCTCGGCGCACGCGGGCAGCGGACGATTCTCTTCCTGGACGAGATCCATCGCTTCAACCGCGCCCAGCAGGACGCCCTGCTGCCGGCGGTCGAGGCGCGCTTGATCACGCTGATCGGCGCCACCACCGAGAACCCCTACTCCCAGGTCAACTCCGCCTTGCTCTCGCGCTGCCAGCTCTATGAGCTGGTTCCGCTCTCGCAGACGGAGCTGGAGCTGATCGCGCGCCGCGGCGCCGCCGAGCTTGGAATCGAGTTGAGCGAGGAGCTGGTGGGCTTGATTGCACTTCGGGCCGGAGGCGATGCCCGTAACGCCCTCAACATTCTCGACCTCGCCGCCGAGACGGCGACCTCCGAGAAGACCGCGATCGAGGAGCGCCACGTCGAGGACGCAGCCCGCAAGCGCCCACTCGTCTACGACCGCGCCGGCGACGCCCACTACGACTTCGCCTCGGCCTTCATCAAGTCGATGCGTGGCAGCGACCCCGACGCGGCGGTTTATTACCTGGCTGCCATGATCGAGGCCGGCGAAGATCCTCGCTTCGTCGCGCGGCGAATGGTGATCTTCGCCTCCGAGGACGTCGGCCTGGCCGATCCCCGCGCACTTCAGGTCGCGGTCGCCGCGGCGGATGCCGTCGAGTACGTAGGCCTCCCGGAGGTGCAGCTCAATCTGGCCGAGGCGGCGATCTACCTTGCTACCTGCCCAAAGTCGAACGCCGTCAAGACGGCGATCTTCGCCGCCCGCGAGGATGTGAAGGAGCACGGCAACCTGCGCCCGCCCAAGATGCTGCGCGGCTCGGGCTACCGCGGCGCCAAGGCACTCGGCAGCGGCGAGGGCTACATCTACCCGCACGACGACCCGCGCGGCTTCGAGCTCGACTACCTGCCCGAGGAACTGCGCGGTCGCCACTACTGGAAGCCGAAGGGCTCGGGCGAGGAGCCGCAGTTGGAAAAGAACGGCGAGTAGTTCGGCCTCCCGGTCGGCCCGCCTGTACGACTCGGTGCCAGGCAGCACTTCTTCTCTCCGCCCCCGCCCGATCCACCCACCCGCGGGGTCGTGAAACGGTAACCAGAAAAACGGCACCATTTGTGCCGACTTCGTACCGAATCAGTGCCGGCTAGAGAATCCGCGCTCCAAGCGCGCTAGCAACCAGCTCGACGGCCAGCCTGGCGGTCGCGTTCTCGCTGTCGAGAATCGGATTCACTTCGACGATGTCGAGCGAGCCGGCCAGCCCCGACTCGGCCAGCAGCTCCAGCGCCAGATGCGCCTCGCGGTAGGAGAGTCCGCCGCGGACGGGAGTGCCGACTCCCGGCGCCGCCTCCGGATCAATCGCGTCCATGTCGATGCTCACGTGGACGAAGCCGGTACCGGAAACGTCGTCGAGCGCGCGCTCCATAACCTGCTCAAGTCCGAGCCGGTCGATATCGCTCATCGTGTAGACCTTCACTCCTAAATCGGCAATGAGCTCACGCTCGGGATCGTCGAGTGAACGCACGCCGACGATGACGATCCGACCAGGCTGAATCATCGGCAGCGGCCACTCCTTGCTGGCAAAGCGGTCGCCCGCCAGCCCCAGCGCCGCGGCGAGCACCATGCCGTGCACGTTTCCGCTCGGGCTCGTCTCCGGACGGTTGAGATCGCCGTGCGCATCGAGATAGAGGACGCCGCCCGGCCCCCGCACCGAGGCGAGCGCGCCAAGCGAGCCGAGTGCAATCGAGTGGTCGCCGCCGAGTACGAGCGGGAAGGCACCCTGCTCCAGCGCCTTGCGTACCAGTCGGGCGACCTGCTCGCAGATCGCTATCACCTCGGGCAGGAAGCGTGCGTGCTCGTCGCTCAGACTGGTCGCCTCGACGACCGGGGTCTGTACGTCACCCCAATCTTCGACCTCGAGGCCCATCGCCGTCAGGCGCCGTTCGAGCCCCGCGTAGCGGATCGCCGAGGGGCCCATGTCCACACCGCGGCGCCCGGCGCCAAGGTCGAGCGGAGCGCCGATCACAACAACCGGCTGAGTACCGGGCGCAGCCATGGATCAAGGCTAACGGGTCGAGAGGCGCGCGACCAGTCCCGCGAAGTTTTTCAGGCGAGTAGAATCTGCCTCCGCTTGGCGAGGTAGCTCAGTTGGTAGAGAACTGAGCCACGCGGCTTCACAGAGTGTGGTGTCCTTGCTACGATTCGTCGCGTGTACGCCACCATGGATAGACATCACGATGGCCGCTTTGCCAAGCAAGGCGAGGCGATTTCCGCTGAGGCTGCGCTCGCGGCCAAGCAGGCGGAGCTGCTCGAACGTGAGGCGGGTTCTTCCCATGAAGGAGGACCCGTGAAGCTCCATCCGCTGTACGCCGCCTACATCTCACACTTGGAGAGGAAAGGCCGTGACCCGAAGACCGTCTCGCGAAATCGCTGCTCGTTGGCTCGGTTGCAGGTCTGGCTAGATGAGCTAGGCGTCGATCCGAAGGATGCGACAGAGGTCGTGCTAGAGGAATACGTGTCCTGGCTCGCAGCAACGCTGGCTGAGATGACCGCGAACCGCGAGGTCGCACACGTCAAGGCAGCTTTTCGCTACGCCGTTCGGCTCGGGATGTTGGACAAGAACCCGGCCGATGACATCGAGGCGCCGAAGGTGAGCGAGACTGAGCCCGAGACGTATACGAACGAGGAACTGCGCCGCATCCGAGCCGTCATCCGGGACAACCTTGAAGAGATCATCTTCTACGCGCTGGCATACGGCGGCCTGCGCCGGCACGAGCTAGTCGAGCTGACGTGGAACGCCGTGGACTTCGAGAACCAGTTCATGACCGTCCGAGGCAAAGGGGGCAAGCTCCGACGTATCCCTATACATCCGGCGCTTGCCGACGTGCTCGCGGCGCAGCGTAGGCGATGTCCCAGCTCCGACTCAGTGCTCGGGCATGGGGGATCACCGCGGAACGTCAACGCCCGTATCGCCACGCTGGTAGATCGAGCTGGAGTAGAGGGTGGAAACCGGCCAGCGCACAAGTTCCGCAAGACAGCCGCGACGGCCTTGTTCGAGGAAGGCGTTCAAACCGACATCATCGACAAGATTCTCGGCTGGGCGCCATCGAGCGTCAGGTCGCGGCACTACACGAGGCTCCCAGACCGCAGCCTTTACCAAGGGGTGCTCCGGCTCTACGCCAGCGACCCCATCGAGCGCGCGCCGCTCAGGGCTTCTGACAGCGGAGTGGCCCATGAGGCGGGTGTTGCCTATCGCTAGCTCTGGCGACGCCTGCGCGGCCAGGCGAGGCGAACTCATAGCCGTAGGTAGCCCATTCTGAAACCTCGGGCGGGGCACTGCCCGACGTGAAAATGGCAATCGCTGTAGGTGAAAAGACCTCAGCTCCATCCGTGGATTCGGAGCTCTGGATAGGGCAGGAGAGAGGAAAAACGCGGGAACCGGAGTCGCAGCACTGCTTTCGTGGACTCGAAAGCGAGACGAAAGGGGCCGTGTGCAGGGGCAGCGAGGATGGTTTAGCCAGTGTTCTCATGCAACTCTTCGCGGTTCTTCTCACCGCAGGGTTTTGGTGAAGCACGCCTTGAGACGGTCTTAAGAAGACTCCAAACTCTGAGTCTCAACGTCCAACGGATAAGCCGGGATGGGACCAAAGGCGGAGCTTCACAGGCACGGCAACAGCCGAGCCCGTACTGCGCTCTTTGCCGTCCGGGATGTCCGGGAGGCCCACACAGCTGAGGGGCTCTCCTTCCCTATGCCCTTAGTACGTTGCTTTATTTACTCGGTAGCGACTGGATCGACCGCGCGAAACGCGCCGTGCGCAGAGGTAGCGGTCTCAAAGAATCGGCCGGGGGGAGTCGTAACCTAGAGGCTGTGGAAGCGCAGAAACTTACCCCCGAGGAGCGCAGCATCCTGTGGGAGCAGTTCGTCAAGGTGCATGGCGAGTCGCAGGCGGCATACGACGCTCTGGTCAGCCGGTTGTCGGCAGGAGGGATCGCCGTCACGGTGTCACTCGCCACCGCGCTGAAGTCGCTACCTGGTCAGGGCGTCACAGCGGTCGTCTTGTTCCTCGTGAGTCTCGGCTGCGGCGTCGCCTCATACCTAACAGCCCAGAGAGACATGCTCCGACGCCTCGATGAAGTACGCGACGAGAATTACCCGGGAACCAATTGCTGGGGATGCGCGACGGGGTTCCTGAACTGGACGTCCGGCATCGCGCTCGTCGTCGGCGGCGTCCTCCTCGCTCTGTTCATTCATTCGGCGACGTAAAGGAGGTGATGACGATGGCTGACGGTAGAAAGCGTCCTCCGACGATCAGAGACCTGCCGATTGTCGAAGGCGCAGTTCCCATCAACGAGGTTCCTCCGAAACCAGTTGTGAAAGGCCCACGTCCCGTACCGGCCGTTCCGCCGAAGAAGGGCTAAGCACCCAGAATCCCGCCCATAGGGAGGAGGTGAAACTCGTGGCTAACCGTAACCCCACGCCGGGTAGACCTTCGCCAGCGCCCCGCCCCGGTCCAAATCCCCCGCCGAACATGCCTCCGCGGCCGCCGGAGAGGAGAGGGCCGAACCCTCCGCCGATCGTGCCTCCTCGTCCTCAGAACCCACCGAGGTAGCGTCGGCCACGTCCGGAAGAGCCATCCAGGCAGGGCTGCTCGGCCGTCGTATCATCGTCCGGGCCGGGTCGTGGGAAGCGCCCGGGCGTTCGGCTCGCCGCCCGGCCCTCGTCCTGTCGGGCTATCCCTTCGATGACACGAGCCCGAGGCGTACTGTCTCTGTGAATGCTTCCCGTGCGCCGACGTATTCTTTCATGGCAGCACCAAGCGGGGGCCTTCGAGCCGCTCGCTCCGGGGGATCGCCGGCTCCTGGCCGCAGCTCGCACACGCGCCGTAGCGGCCGGTGCCGTCCCGGTTCCGAAGGTCCGGCCGGCTCGGCCACGCGGACGCGGGCGAAAAGCGGCGGCGGTCGGCGCGCTTCGTCGTGAGCGACTCGTCCGCCGCGAGAGCACGGGGTTCGAATCCCGTATGCGCCTTTTCCTACCGCCTGGCTGTGCGGATTTGGCTTGGTTGTGCGGGTCAGGTGTGCCGCAGTGGCCGGGAATGAGCACTGTGTGCGTGCACGGAGTCGGGTGACTTGTAGAGGCGTCGTGTTCCGGAGAGCAGGCTACGGGCGCGCCAGTTCATCACGGCCTGTTACGCGGCGAAAAAACAGTGCCTGCCCAAACAGCCCCTTCGTGCTTTTTCGGTTATGGCGTCCTGAAGGCTGGTTCTACCTTGAACCAGAGCCGCGTGGCTGACTCACGGCACAACCAAGACAGCAACCACCCCGAGATTGCCGCGGTTCGCATCTTCCAGCAACCAGCCGAGGTAGTTCTGCCCAAGCGGCTCGTCCCTGGGGACGTGCAACTCCATCGCAAAGTACGCGAGCTTCTTGGGCGCGATCGCCCCCACCGGGTGACAGTTGAGGATGTAGGTCTCCTCGTGCCCTGGCGTGATGCCACTGAGCGGGGCACCGAGTATCTCGAGGTAGAGCGGGCAGCGAGCGAAGCGGAAG
The DNA here is from genome assembly GCA_050010215.1 of Gaiellaceae bacterium. Taxonomy (GTDB): domain Bacteria; phylum Actinomycetota; class Thermoleophilia; order Gaiellales; family Gaiellaceae; genus Fen-549. Next base: position 14,354 of record JBEKLL010000029.1, read on the forward strand.
GGCCTCGTGCCCGTGTTGCGCAACGCTACGCGGAAGTGGAAGACGGCGCCGCGCTTCACCTTCGGGAACGAGTATTCGTATCCGCTGACGTACGTCGTTCCGGGGGAAGAGAAGTCTCCGACCGCTTTCTGGCGCACCGCCGGCAGCCCCTTCGTGATCACCGAGACGCGAAGCGGTAGCACCGACTTCATCCCGTAGGCGCCGAGCACTGATTTCGGCCTCCAGAGAGGGTGGAAGGGGCCGTAGTCGAGTTCGGTCTGCCGGCGCCTCTGCTCGCAGGGCGGAGCTGTCTGCAAGAAGTGGCGGACGATGCTGCCGCCGCTGGGGAGTCGGAGCTCGATCGCCCTTGGCGCAGGGCCAGGGCCGCACCAGTTCTTCCAGTTGAACTCGAGCTCGGCACGCTGGTGCGGCGGCACTGCCCGCAGCAGGCTGAGCGGCGCGAGGCTCTCTAGCGAGCCGGGGGCCGGTTTCGCCGGCACCGAGTACTTCTCGAGAAGCCGGGGCTTCCTTACCTGGGGATCGATCAGCTTCAGCTGGGGACGCCCGGCCAGCGAACAGGCATGGCGACCCTCGTTGGTAATTATGAAGAGGCTGTCGTATTCGAGATGGACCGAGAGGTCGGCGACCCGGCAGGGGGGCGCGGCGGGCGGCGCCTTGACTGGGGACGGGTGGTGGTTTAGCCAGGGGATGATGCCGGTGCTCTGACCGCAGGCGATCGCAACCAGCACGAGAACTGCGGCCAGCGCGACGGCGAGCGCGTTCCTGAGTCGTAGGTAGCGGCGCGCGTACATCGTGAGACAACCGAACATTAGTACCGGATCGCTCGCAGCGTGCGTGCACCGGTGCGTGCACCGTCGGGCAGATGGCTGTTCTTTGCAGCGCCGTCCAGATCCCGTATGCGCCTTTCGACCCTCACTGATAGAGCCGATTTGGCTCAACCGTGCGGGTCAGGCTTGCCGGGAATGACGGAAAGGCTCATGTGGTGCCTACCTCACCGCGTGGCTCCCGAACGCCCTCGAGGCGTGCGTCAACCTTCATCGCTATTCTCCGATTGCAATGCGCGCGATCATGCTCTTAGCCGACCACGCTCAGGCCATCGAAGGCAAGCTATATATCCACGGCGGCGGGTGGATGATCATCGCACCAGGGACGCCGTCGGCCGTCGCCATCTACGTGCGTGTTCCTTGGAATGAAACAAACACTCAACACACGTGGCGCCTGGAACTACTCGACAGCGATGGGCAGGCAGTGTCTGCGACCGGCCCTGTCGGCGATCAGCCAATCGTTATCGAGGGCGGTTTCGAAGTTGGCCGCCCGGCAGGTTCTGTACTTGGGACAGACCAAGGCGTATCCCTCGCGGTGAACATCGGCCCGCTGCCTCTCGCGCCCGGCGGTCGTTACGAGTGGCGTCTCTCCATCGATGGGCATCCAAATGAAGACTGGAGACTGCCTTTCAGCGTGGCGAAAATACTCGTTCAGAATCAGCCGCCGCCCGCCGCTGATTAGGCTGCAACGGCGATTTGAGTGCTCGCGTTCCCTGAGCGGTAAACGGTGCTAACCGGCTTTCCGCTGAATCGACTCGCGGCACCAATCCCAGCCGAGACCGATATCCACCCCGGCGATACCCACCCACGGAGGGACATCGATGAAGGCGGGAGATCCTCCGCCGTTACCGCTTCGCCAACCGGGTTACCATCATCGTCGTACGAAATGAGGAGAACGTCGTCAGCCGCCGTAGGTTCTCTCTCAGCGATCGCTCGAAGAGCCGCGCGCGCAGCGACCTCGTCGTCGAAGCTGTTGATCGCGTTTCCGGCGCTATCGAAAATCATGTGTGTCACTTCAGATCTCCTCGTCAATTGAGACGATACTCGCCACTGCCGCCGCAAGGATGAGCGGATCGCACCAAATAGTCAAGTGACCTCGGGCGCCCCACGCCTCGATTTCAGCTCCCATTTCGTGCACAAGGTGAAGTTCGGCTGTGAATTCGCCGAGCTGTATACCCCGCTTGGAGGCATTTTGAACCGTTTCTCGGCACGCGTTTCTTGTTCGAAAAGCGGAGACACCGTCCGCGAGGCTCGGATCTCGTTCTTCCGGAGTCCCTGGCCGTGGTGGCTTGCCGAGAGCTGCACGCGACATGAACGATCTGACGAAATCAGGGTGTGCGCGGTTAGCTGTGAGGACGGCGCGGTATACGACGACCTCTTCTCCTTCCGCGATCACGCGGCGGGAACTCACGGACTGGAATCTATCCAGTCTGACGGCCTCCTCGACTTGACTATGTAAAGCACCGTGGCAACAGGGTCACGACTGAAGCGCTGTTCGTCTAGCCGATCCTCTCTCTTTCATGGGAACGGGATGCTCCGGCGCAGGCGGCGGTAGGTCAGGCGCCGAGTTATTGGATCGTAGAGCACCTCCCAACGCTTTCCCGAGCTGTCGTCGAAGAAGCGCGCCCAGTAGAGGAAGTTCAGCGCACGGTTGGACTCCGTCATCCCCTCGTGCATGGCATTCGGCACGGAGACTCTGGCTAACTCAGTCTTCTCACCCGCCGCGAGAATCTGGACGAAGTGCTTCTCGAAGGTGTGCTCGACAGCACCCTCTCGACTGCGGATACCAGTACTGAGTTCGCGAACCGCCGTGCCTCCCTTATTCTCGATCAGGTACGAGACCCTGAGACTCGACAGTCGAGCTCGTTCGTTTCCAGCGTGCTGTCTACGATCCTCTTCGGGATCGTCGGTTATAAAGAAGACCATGGGCGTCGGCGCTTCAGACGGATGGCCGAAGCTGATTAACGGCTTTCGCGGACGCACGATCTGAGCGAGCCGCTTCGCGCCACCGAAGATGAGCACAAACGCGCCGCCAATCGTCACGACGCCAGCCGCGATGGCCACGATGAGCCCGTACCAGCTCGTCCAATCAAACGCGAGTATCACGTCGAATAGGGTAGTCAGGCGTCCGGCCAGGACGGCTTGCGCTCACCTTCCTAGCGCCCTATCGTGGGCAAGCCGGGGTTGGCCGACGGGGAACTCTGACAGGTGCCTCCCGATGCCAGCTCCGGCGCTTCTTCTAAGAGTCTGCGCCCCGGAGTATCGTCGCTATCTCTAAAGCGGGGCTCTCCGCTGCACCATTGGCCCCAGAACGATACAGCGCGGTTTCGCAGGGATATCTACGTCTGAAACGTCCTGAGCCTTCCTACAGCTTTTATCCTGAATGAGCCGAAATCTCAGAGCAGGAATCGCGGCGCAAATCTTCCTGCCATCTATGTGTATAGACGTTGATGTCCGCGCTGATGTAAGCCGATCGATACGTGCTCATGTATCTAGGCGGACCAGTGTAGTGCCACAACCGCCCATGTAGAAAGGCCGAAAGAGGAATCGAGCCCCCCGTCAACGAAAAGCGTAGATACCTCGCTCAATATCTGAGTTTCTGCGGCTCATCCCGCTTTATAGGGATTTTGTATCCCATTCGTTCGATTGGGATTGATTTCATTGCGCAATACGCCGATGATATAAGCTGCAAATAACAATGGGCGGGCACCGCGCGAACGGTCCCGCCCCGGACAAGGAGGGTTAGCTCCATGTCAGGCAAGACTCTACATCCTTGCGACCCGCGAGAGCTGAATCCCGGCCCGTTCGATACCGTCGCTGACATCCGGCGCGCAAACGAGGCAACAGCGGACCGGCTCGAGCGCGAGACCGGCGAGCGGCGCGGACGATGGTTCGGCACGACCGAGATGGCGTTTTTCGGAACGCGGATCGAATCGAGCGTCTACGGTGGCCGCTACTTCGTCACCTCAGAGCAACCGCCTAGCGGACCTCGCACCTTCAACGTCCGCCGAGCAACCGACACGGGCGAAGTCCAGTCGATCGGCCCGAGCGCAAGCGACGGCATCGGCTCGAAGGTCCACGCAGTGGACGTTGCCGCGGACCTCGGCGCGCTCGAAACCGGCGGCTTCCTTGTGGCGCTCGCTGAGTGGCCGGACCCCCGGCAGTGCTTCGCCGACGACTGCGAGCGCTGCGGCGAGTACGAGCTACGCCGGCTCGATCGGCCGGACGAAGCGGACTTCGCGAGCTGCGCCGAGCACTTACCCGCCGCCGCGATCGAGACTCGGCATCGTTACGGAGAGCGAACAACACTCGCGGCCGTAGAAGGCCGGTTCGACAATCCGTACCCCGGCCATCCGCTCGAACGTCCGGACGCGCCTACTGATCCGCGCGAGCGGCGCCGTATTCGGAACGGCGTCTGAGGGCTCAGGCGGTCCGGCCGGGCTCTCAGTTCGGCCGGGTCGCGTGAGCCCACAGGAGGGCTCCAGACAGAGGAGGAACCGTTGCGAGTCATCGGATACGCACGCACGAGCACCGCTGATCAACTGAATGGCCTAGCGAGTCAGGTAGCCAGCATCGAGGCGGCCTGCCAAGCTCGCGGTTGGGACCTGGCAGGCATCGAGCAGGACCAAGCTTCGGGAAGGAAGACGACCAAGCGGCCGGGCTTCCAGAGAGCCCTGGAGGCTTGCCGAAGCGGTCGGATAGACGGAATCATCGCGGCGAAGGTCGATCGCCTGAGCCGAAGTGTGATCGACTTTGGGCGCCTCTTGGAGGATGGAGAGCGGCACGGGTTCGCTGTTATAGCTCTAGACCTCGGAGCCGACACGACAACAGCGAGCGGGCGCCTAGTGGCTTCTGTGCTCTCGGCAGTCGCTGAGTGGGAAGCAAGAGTCATCGGAGAGCGCACAAAGGCCGCTCTCGCAGTCGTCAAGGCCAACGGCTCGAAGACTGGCCGGCCTGTTGGAAATCCCCGCTTCTGTCCTGTCTCTGACGATGTGAGGGCGCGCATCATGGAGCTTCACGCTGCCGGCCGCAGCTTCAGCTCGATCGCTGAGCAGTTGAACGCCGAGCAGGTCCCGACGGCGCAAGGCGGACGATGGCACGGATGCACAGTCTCCCGGATCGAGCGCAGGGAGTCGATCGCCGCCTAGCGATGAAATCCCGACTCAGCGAATCATTTGATCCCCGCCCTGATTCGCTGAATCATCTCCACTCGAAGCCGGTCTCTTGGATCGGCTTCCGTTTGTCCGAATCATCTAGGCGACGCTTAGAGAACTACCCCCTAGAACCATTCGTATGACAGCTATAGCGTCAACAGCAGTAAGAATGCGGGGTTTCTCCTGCTTGGCGCGCTTTCCCGGCGCGCGATCATGCGGCGTTTCTAGAGCATCGATAGAGCAGCGGGCGCTCGGGATTGTCATATTCCGTTGTACCGGCCTGTCTTCCGCGGCTCTTTCGGCCCCATTCCCGGACTCTCACTTACGTTCGCGCATGGCACACTGATCGTCATGGACAAGACCGGCACTCCAGATCCCGAAGATGGCAAGACCCCGATAACGCCGTACAAGACCCGCCGTCCAGTGCGGATTGAGCGGACGCTCGCTGACCGCCTTGACGCGCTCGAAACTCACGTTCGTCTTCTGCGGAGCTACGCGCGACTTGCTTTTCAGGAGGGAGACTCCGACTACTTCGGCGAAGTAGCGGCGAAGCTCCGGTTACTCGTCGGTGAGCACGGCAACAAACCGCTCCTTCTTGACCTAATAGACGAGATGGGGCAGGTGGTCGATGTCACGCTCGGTGGTCCTCCCATCCAGCCACCACCCGGTCGGCCAGGCCCAGGTGATCAGATCACTCTCCGCGAGTACTTACACCTGGAGGCGATATTCCTTCGGGTGCCCTCGCGAGGGATGGTCTCGATCACTAAGGCGCAGTTGATAGAGGCGTGGGCGCAGCAGGTCGGTGGGGCGCATGAGGATCGAGCAATAGACGAAGAGCTTGCCTACGCGCTCTTCGGAGGAATCTATATCGGTGGCCTACCGGCGAGCGCAGCGGAGCTTAATGTGGCGACGAACACCGTGCTCCATGTCGCCGATCGGTTTCTCGCGGCCGTCAGGGAACATTCCTGAACACTCGCCCAGCCGAGTCTCGCGATAGCGGCCGGTGCGTCGAATACCGTTCCCTCCTGTCACAACGCCCAAATGCGAGGAGGTGGCACCCAATGGACGTGACTATCCAAGAAATACAAGCGCAAATCGGCAGCAATGGGATCATGCTGCGAATCGCCGAGCCCAATGGCGGCCCTGCTATCGGGCGTCTGAGGATCGGGAAGGCAACGCTGAAGTGGTACAAGGGCAGGACGAGCCAGAACTACGAGGCCGTGCCGATGGAGAAG
>JBEKLL010000030.1:0-20327 GCA_050010215.1 Gaiellaceae bacterium
CGTGAATAGCGTCCGCGTCGCAGCCGTTCAGTTCGAGCACGCCCCCGGCGACAAGGAGGCCAACTTCGCCAAGATCGAGTCGTTCGCCGCGGCGGCCGCCCGCGCCGGCGCGCAGATCGTGGCTATGCCGGAATGCTGCGTCACCGGCTACTGGTTCCTGCGCAACCTGACGCGGCAGCAACTGGAGTCGCTGGCCGAGCCGGTACCGGACGGTCCGTCGTCGCAGCGTCTACAGGCGCTGGCGAGGCGGTACCGCATGACGGTGGGCGCGGGGCTCGTCGAGCGGGACGAGGACGGGCGGCTGTTCAACGCCTACGTGGTGGCCATGCCCGACGGCACCTGGCGGCGGCACCGCAAGATCCACGCCTTCGAGCACGAGGCCATCTGCCAGGGCAGCGAGTACACGGTCTTCGATACGCCGCACGGTGTCCGCGTGGGCGTGCTGATCTGCTACGACAACAACATCGTCGAGAACGCGCGCATCACGGCGCTGGCGGGCGCGGAGGTGCTGCTGGCGCCGCACCAGACGGGCGGATGCCACAGCGTCAGCCCGCATGGGATGACCCCGGTGGACCCGGCGATCTGGGCGCGCCGCGAGGAAGACCCGGCCGCCGTCGAGGCAGAGCTGACGGGCCCCAAGGGCCGCGCCTGGCTGATGCGGTGGCTGCCCTCGCGGGCGCACGACAACGGCATGTTCCTGGTCTTCGCCAACGGCGTGGGCGTGGACGACGACGAGATCCGCACCGGCAACGCGATGATCCTGGATCCGTATGGCAGGATCATCGTCGAGACTAGCCGCGCGGGCGACGATATGGTCGTCGCCGACCTGGACGGCTCGTTGCGCGAGAGCTCTACCGGCGCCCGCTGGATGATGGTCCGCCGGCCGGACCTCTACGGCCCGCTGACCGTCCCCACCGGTAGGGAGCGCGATGTGCGCGCGGTGCGGTTTGGCACGGAGGATAGATAGCAGCAGACGAGTGGCTAGGCCTCGGGCGGATAGCTCCAGTTGGGGAAGGGAAGCTTCTGGCGTTAGCTCCGGCGAGCCCTGCTGCGTTTGCGATTGTGAGAATCGCTGGAATCGAGTGGTTATGACCTCGGGTGCGCCCGGTCATAAACCCGCCTGAGCCGGCGCGCATCCACATGGCTGTAAACCTGAGTCGTTGAGAGCGAGCTGTGCCCGAGCAGCTCCTGGATCACGCGCAGGTCGGCGCCGCCCTCGAGCAGGTGTGTGGCGAAGGCGTGGCGCAGGCGGTGCGGGTGGCGGACGAGTCGGCGCAGGGTGCTCGTGTCGAGGCGGCGGCCGCTGATGGACAGGAAGAACGCATCGTTGGCACCGTGCGCGAGCTCGGGACGGGCTTCGTGCAGGTAGCGACCAGTCCAGGCGGCGGCCTCCTCTCCGAGCGGAACGACCCGTTCCTTGCCGCCCTTGCCGCGCACGTGCACGGTCTCGCTCTCGAAGTCCACGTCGACCAGGTCGAGCCCGACCGCCTCGGCGCTGCGCAGCCCGGCCGAGTAGACCAGCTCGAGCAAGGCACGGTTGCGGAGTGCGAGCGGGCCCTTGCCTTCGCTCGCTTGTAGAAGCTCATCGACCTCGTTCGGCCGCGGAGTCTCCGGTAGATGGCGCGAGCGGCGCGGTTTCAGTGCCAGCTCGGGTACGTGGGCAGGGCCGAGCGCGAGGCCGATCAGACCGCGCACCGCGGCCAGCTTGCGCGCGATCGTGCGCCCGGAGAGGCGACTCGGCTGGCGCCCCGGTCGGGCGCTGCCGAGCTCGGTGGCGTAGAGGGCAAGCAGGCGGCTGTCCACCTGCTCGAGCGTTGCCCCCTGGCGCTCCAGGAAGTCGGCGAACTCTTCGAGGTCGGTTCGGTAGGCGCGACGGGTTGCGGCCGAGAAGGATGGCGAGTCGAGGAAGCGGTCGATCGTACGGTTCAGGTCCACTTCTCGGGGATTCGCTGTTTGGACGCGAATCCCGCCTGAGCGCGTCGGGGCGCCGTTCGGTTCCGACTCTGTAACGGAGGCGATCGGATCGGTCTGGCTGCGGCACTTCTCACTTCGCCCGCCGCCATGAGCGCCAAGCGGAATGACGACCCGTCGACTAGGTGTGATCGGTGAGTGCGAGGCTAGGACGTAGCGCCTCGTTCGTAGCCGGAGGCTACGGGCGAGGTCGAGGACGACGAATCGCGCTTGCCAAGCGCGGCCAGGCGATGGAGTGCTTCGTTTCGCTTGGCGCTCAAACAACCCACCCGCGGGGTCGTCCCAGAATACTGTTCCGTCGAGGTGGGAAACGCTCCACGCTGTGCCGATTCTGTGTCGACTCGAGCCAACTCGGTACAGAACAGCTCCTTCCACAGGGGCGAGGTACCTCGCTCGACCCCGGCGCCAACAGGAAGGGCCCGCCGAAGCGGGCCCACCCAAAGAAGCATTTCCGGTGATCGCTAGCGGACTGCGGAGAGATCTCCTCAGGCGGCGTCGAGCTACTCTTCCAGGCGCGCTTGCAGCTCGCCGAGTTGACTCCGCAGGCGCGCCGGCAGCCGGTCGCCGAACTGGGCGAAGTGCTTCTCGATGTCCGGCAGCTCCGTCTGCCAGGCCCCTATGTCCACGCGCAGCAGCTCGCGGAGATTCTCCGGCGCGAGATCGAGCCCGGTCAGGTCGAGGTCGCTATCTGCCGGGAGATAGCCGATGGGAGTCTCCCTCGCCTCCGCTTCGCCGTTCACGCGCTCGCACATCCAGGCAAGCACGCGGCTGTTGTCGCCATAGCCCGGCCAGAGCCACTCACCGTCGGCCGCCTTTCGGAACCAGTTGACGTAGAAGATGCGCGGAGCCTTGTCGCCCAGCCGGTCGCCCATCTCGAGCCAGTGCTGGAAGTAGTCGGCCATGTTGTAGCCGCAGAAGGGCTGCATGGCGAAGGGATCTCGCCGCAGCTTGCCCACCTCGCCGATGTTGGCCGCCGTCGTCTCGGAGGAGGCCGTCGCTCCCAGGAAGACGCCGTGGTCCCAATCGAGCGCCTCGGTCACCAGCGGAACGACGCCGGTGCGCCGGCCGCCGAAGATGAAGATGTCGATCGGCACACCCTCGGGCTTTTCCCAGTCGGGGCTGATGGCGGGGCATTGTGCTGCCGGAGCGGTGAAGCGGGCGTTGGGGTGCGCGGCCGGGCTCTCGCTTTCGGGCGACCAGTCGTTGCCCTTCCAGTCGATAGCGTGCTCCGGCGCCGGGGTGCCGATCCCTTCCCACCAGGTGTTTCCGTCGTCGGTGAGCGCGCAGTTGGTGAAGATCGTGTTCTCCCTGATCGAGTCCATCGCCATCGGGTTCGACTGGTACGAGGTTCCGGGCGCGACGCCGAAGAAGCCCGCCTCGGGGTTGATGGCGTAGAGGCGGCCGTCGGGGCCGATCTTCATCCAGGCGATGTCGTCGCCGAGGCACTCGGCCTTCCAGCCCGGGATGGCCGGCTCGAGCATCGCAAGGTTGGTCTTGCCGCAGGCCGACGGGAAGGCGGCGGCGATGTGGAACCGCTTCCCCTCCGGGTTGATCAGCCGCAGGATCAGCATGTGCTCGGCCATCCAGCCCTCGCGCCTTGCCATGGTCGAGGCGATGCGCAGGGCGAAGCACTTCTTGCCGAGCAGGGCGTTGCCGCCGTAGCCGGAGCCGAACGACCAGATCAGGTTCTCGAGCGGGAAGTGGGCGATGTACTTCTTCTCCATCGGCGCGCAGGGCCAGGGGACGTCCTCCTGGCCGGGCTCGAGCGGGGCGCCGATCGAGTGCAGGCAGGGCACGAACTCGCCGTCTTCTCCCAGCGCCTCGACCACCTCGGCGCCGACCCGGGTCATGATCTGCATGTTGCAGACGACGTAGGGGCTGTCGGTGATCTCGACGCCGATCTTGGCCATCGGCGAGCTCAGCGGGCCCATCGAGAAGGGGATGACGTACATCGTGCGTCCGCGCATGCAGCCCTGGTAGAGGCCGAGCATCGTCTGCTTGAGCTCATTCTCGTCGATCCAGTTGTTGGTCGGGCCGACCTCGTCCTCACTGGGCGTGCTGATGTAGGTGCGGTCCTCAACCCGGGCCACGTCGCTGGGGTCGGAGCGGAACAGGAAACAGTTCTCGCGTTTCTCGAGCGGGATGGCGGCGCCGGCGGTGACCATTTGCGCCATCAGTCGGTCGTACTCGGCCTTGCTCCCATCGCACCAATGGATCGCATCGGGCCGGCAGAGCTCGGCCACCTCTTGCACCCATTGTCGTAGTTTCCGGTTCTTTACTTCGTACGCCATGAATCTCCTCAAGTCGAGTGACGTAGACTCGTTCCTCGATCTCATCGGTCGTCTGTACTGCTCGATTATTCCTTCGCGGTAACTGAAGCGGTCAGCGGACTCTTCGCCCTTCGACCTGCCTCGCCCCGGAAGGAAGTTCCATTTATAACGGTCGCGGGGGTCATCGCGCCACGTCTAATTACTCATAGGCCGTTACTCACGATCCCAATCGGCGCGGGCGACGTTCGCAGATACCGAGGCGGCGGGCGATTGTGTACGGTCTTTTTTCAGTGGAGATCTCGCACGATGTGCTGGTAATCGGCGCCGGCTGCGCAGGGATGCGGGCCGCCATCGAGGCGCACGATGCTGGCGCCGAGGTGGCGATCGTCTCCAAGCTGCATCCCGTGCGCAGCCACTCCGGTGCGGCCCGCGGCGGCATCAACGTGGCGCTCGGAAACGCCGGCCCGGATAGTCCCGAGCAGCACGCCGCCGACACCGTCAAGGGCTCGGACTACCTCGGCGACCAGGACGCGATCGAGCTCTTCTGCGCCGAGGCGCCGGCCGATATCTACCAGCTCGAGCGCTGGGGCGCGCTCTTCGACCGCGATTCTTCGGGCAGGCTGGCGCAGCGGCCGTTCGGCGGCGCCGGTGCGCCGCGCACCGTGCACGTCGCCGACGTCACCGGTCACGTCCTGCTGCAGGTTCTCTACGAGCAGCTGTTGGCGCGCGAGATCAAAGTCTACGAGGAGTTCTTCGCCTGGCGGCTCGTGCTCGGCGAGCGCGGCTGCGAGGGAGTGCTGGCCTGGGATCTCGTGCACGGCGGGCTGAAGGCGCTCGGCGCCAAGGCCGTGATTCTGGCCAGCGGCGGTTCCGGGCGCGTTTTCCGGGGCACCACCAACGCCTACGCCTGCACGGGTGACGGCATGGCGATGGCGCTGCGGGCCGGCTTGCCGCTCAAAGACTCCGAGTTCGTGCAGTTCCACCCGACGACGATCTATCCGAGCGGACTGGTGGTGACCGAGGCGGTGCGGGGCGAGGGCGGCTACCTGCTCAACTCCGAGGGCGAGCGCTTCATGAGCCGCTACGCGGCCGAGGCGATGGAGCTGGCCAGCCGCGACGTCGTTTCTCGAGCCGAGCAGACCGAGATCGACGAGGGCCGCGACATCGACGGCTCAGTGCTGCTCGACATGCGCCACTTCGGGCCCGAGAAGATGGTCGAGCGCTTTCACGGCACGCGCGATCTCGCTCTCATCTACGCGGGCATCGATCCGCTGGCAGAGCCGATTCCGGTACGGCCGGGCGCTCACTACCAGATGGGCGGCGTGGCCACGAACGTCGACGGTTGCACGGAGATCGAGAACGTCTTCGCGGCCGGCGAGGTGGCCTGCGTATCGCTACACGGGGCGAACCGGCTGGGCGGCAACTCGTTGATGGAGACGATCGTCTTCGGGCGGCGCGCGGGTCTGGCCGCCGCCGGGCGGGCGCTGGCCGGTACAACGCCGCCCGAGATCGCGGCGGGAGCCCGTATCGACGCCGAGCGTGAGCTGACGGAGCTGCTCGGACGCCGCCGTGGCGAGCGGCCCCGGGCGATCCGCGAAGAGCTCGGCGCCTCGATGCACGAGAACTTCGGCGTCTTCCGCGAGGAGGCGAAGATGCGGCGCCAGCTCGAGATCCTGGATGGACTGCGCGAGCGCTACCGGAGCGTGCTCGTCGAAGACCGAGGCGATGTCTTCAACAACGATCTCACTCAGGCGCTCGAGCTCGGCTTCCAGCTCGATCTGGCCGTCTGCATGGTCAGCGCCGGGCTGGAGCGCAAAGAGAGCCGCGGCGCCCATTCCCGGCCCGGAGACTTCCCCGACCGCGACGACGAGAATTTCCTCAAGCACTCGCTCGTGCGCCTGTACGACGGCCGTCCCGAGCTTGCCTGGGAGCCGGTGCGGTTCACGAAGTGGCAGCCCGAGAGCAGGAGCTACTGATGCAGGTGCGCCTTCACGTGGAGCGTTTCGATCCCTCCGCCGGCGATTCGCGCCGACAGGAGTACGAGCTCGAGGTGCGCGCGGAAGCCACCTTGCTCGACTGTCTGGAGCAGATCAAGGACGACCTGGACGGCACGCTCGCCTTCCGCCGCAGCTGCCGTGAGGGGATCTGCGGCTCCTGCGCGGTACGAATCGACGGGCGCAGTGCGCTGGCCTGCCGGACGCCCGCGGCCGAGCTCGTGGCAGACGGCACGGTACCGACAATCTCGCCGCTCGGGAATCTGCCGGTAGTGCGTGATCTCGTCGTCGAGATGGAGCCGATGTGGCAGAAGCTGAGCGCAGTTCGCCCGTTCCTCGAAGCAAGGCCCGAGCGCCCGCTCGACGGTCGCGAGACGGTCGTGTTCTCCGAGCAACTCGATCTTCTGAGAAAAGAGGCGCTCTGTATCAACTGCGGCGCCTGCGTCTCGGAGTGCGACGCGATGAGCGTGAGTCCTGAGTTTCTCGGCCCGCACGCACTGGCCAAGGCCTGGCGTTTCATCGGCGATCCGCGCGAAGCCGGGGCAGTGCGGCGGCTGGCGGAGCTTAGTGGCGAGCACGGCATCTGGGAGTGCACGCGCTGCTACCTCTGCAACGAGCGCTGCCCGCGCGCTGTCGACCCCCGCGATGCGATCGCCAAGCTCGCCGCCGAGGCGATCGCGGCTGGAATCGACGGCGACCGCGGCGCCCGGCACGCCAACTGGTTCGTGACCTCCGCGCGCACGACCGGCTGGCTGCGGGAGAGCGAGCTCGTCGTCAGCACGCTTGGCCTGCTCGCCTCGGCGCGGAAGATCCCGCTCGCGCTTCGCCTCTTCCGGCACGGCAAGGCGCCCCTGCCGTGGCCGCGTCACAAGGCACGAGATCTCGGCCCGGCGCGCGAGCTCGAGCGCCTCGTGGCAGGCCAGGATCGGCGCGGGGCGCTGGGAATTGTCCAGGGCGAGCGGGCACTGCAGCGAATCGAGCTCTCGCGCTCGGTCGCAAAGGGCGCGGTAAAGGAGAAGAGAGCGTGAGCAAGATCGCCTACTACAAGGGCTGTCTGGCGGCTCTCTCGGCTCGCGAGCTCGACGTCTCGACCAAGGCGCTGGCGCCGAAGCTGGGCCTCGAGCTGGTCGACCTGGAGTCGGTCACCTGTTGCGGGGCCGGTGATATTCAGAGCGCCGATCCCGACTACGCGCTGCATCTGAACGCACGCATCTTGGCCGAGGCCGAGCAGGCCGGCTGCGACACCCTCCTCACCGTCTGCAATGTCTGCACGCTCAATCTGAGGCAGGCCGCCTTGCAGCTGCGAAACGACGACGAGTTGCGCTTGCGTGTCAACGAGAACCTCGAGCGCTCAGGCGCGAGGACGTATTCGGGGCAGGTCGAAGTGACGCACCTACTCTGGTTGATTGCGCGCGGCGAAGGGCTCGAGAAACTCAAGGAAGTCGTCGTGAAGAAGCTGGAAGGATTGCGCGTCGCTCCTTACTACGGCTGCCAACTGCTTCGTCCCTCGAATCTGATGGGCTTTGAGGATCCCGACCGGCCCTCGTCGCTGGAGGCCGTGATCGAGGCCTGCGGAGGCGAGCCGGTCGACTACCCGGCCAAGACCCGCTGTTGCGGTTTCCCGATCCTGCTCTCGCGCGAGCAGACGTCGCTGGCCGAGCTGGCGCGTCCACTCGAGCAGGCGCTCGAGGCCGGCGCCGAGGCGATGGTCACGACCTGCCCGCTCTGTCACCTGTCGCTCGATGCCTGGCAGAAGAGCCTCGAGCGTGCTCAGGGGAAGAAGCTCGGTCTGCCGGTCTTCCATCTCTCCCAGCTGCTGGCGCTGGCGGCCGGCCTGGAGCCCTCGCAACTTCAGTTCAAGCGCCACCTGGTCTCGCTGGGCCCGGTTCTCTCGAAGCTCGAACGAGCTGACGACCCGTCGACTGGGTGCGATCGGTGAGTGCGAGGCTAAGACGCAGCGCCTCGTTCGTAGCCGGAGGCTACGGGCGCGGTCGAGGACAACGCATCGTGCTTGCCGAGCGCGGCCAGGCGGCGGAGTGCTTCGGCTCGTTCGGGCTTCTTGACAAAGCTGGAGCGTCGAAGTTGAGGGCGCTTCTCGGAGCGCCGTGATCTGGCCGCTCGTCGCGCTTGGTCTGGGTGCGCTCGCGGTGCTCTCTTGGGCTGTCTTCGAGGCCGGCTGGGTGCGCCTGGAGACGATCGAGGTGCCGCTCGCGGGACTTCCGAAGGAGCTCGATGGCCTGCGCATCGCCCATATCGGCGACCTGCACCTCGGTTTTCCGTCACGCGGAAACCGGGCCGTGAGGGAGGCGATCGACTGGATCGTCGAGCGCAAGCCCGATCTCGTGCTGGTGAGCGGCGATCTGCTCTCGCGGCCACGCGGGGAAGCCGAGCTGAGGCGGGCGCTGTCGCGCCTGGAGAACTGTTTCGTCGTTCTCGGCAATCACGACTTCGCTCTTTCCCGCGATCCCTTCAGCAAGAGCTCGGCCGTTTTCGAGCTCGAGCCCGCAACCGTGCTTCTGGACGAGGCGCGAACGGTTTCGGTTACTGGCGGTAGCGTCCAGATCGTAGGCGTAGACCCGCGCAGCTACGCCGACAAGAACGCGGCGCCCGATCGGCTGGTGGACTCCACCGCGTCGCTGCGCATCTGCCTCTGCCACTTCCCCGGCGTCGCCGAGCGGATGCCGCCCGGCTCCTTCGACCTGATCTGCGCCGGCCACCTGCACGACGGCCAGATCTCACTGCCTTATCCGGGCGGCAAGCTCCTCCTCGCCCACCTGCGCTACCGTCAGGGCAGAGGCCTGCTCGAGCGCCCGAGCGGTCTCCTGCACATCACCGCGGGGCTGGGTACGACCTTCGTGCCGCTTCGTTTCTTCGCCCGCCCGGAGGCGAGTGAGCTCAATCTGCGATCCTTAGCTTGATGGAAGACCAGGCGCTGATCTCGCCGGAGGTGCTCGCTTGCTATGCGGCCGATGCCGCTCGCGAGGTTGAAGGTGTCCTTCGCGTCGTCGGCGGGCACCTTCACCGGCAAGCGGGCGTGAAGGTGGAGATCGGCGAGGGGGGAGTCTTCCTGCACGTACCGGTGGCACTGGGGTACGGCACCGTGATCGCGCCCGTGGCCCGCGAAGTACAAAAGCGGGTGCGCCAGTATTTGAAGGTGATGGCGGACGTGGAACCGGCCGCCGTCGAGGTCATCGTCGTCGTGATCGAGCCGGTAACGCCATGAACTCTCGCATCGAGCCGCTGACGCGCGGAACGCTCGTTACCGCTCCGTCGGTTTGCCGCGACTGCGTCTGGTGGCAGCAGCACCGCGGCAAGTCGGTGAGCAAGGAGCGCTGGATCGGGCTGGCGGAGGAACGGTGGGGAGCCTGGGGGACCGTCTACCAAGACGACGGAGGCCCGCTCGCCGTCATGCAGCACGGCCCTGCGAGCTTTTTCCCGCGCGCTCGGGAGCTTCCCGGCGGCCCGGCTTCGGATGATGCCGTGCTCGTCACCTGCGCCTATCTCATCGATCCGGCCAGCCCCTGGGTGATCCGATCTCTCTTCCTGGCAGCGATCGGCGAGGCTCGGCTGAGGGGAGCGAAGGCGCTCGAGGCCTTCGCCTTTCACTACCGCGAAGAGGAGGACTTCGAGGAGCGCTTCCTGCTTCATCGCGCGATCTTCCCGCACGACCTGCTCTTGGATCTGGGTTTCGTCATGGTCAGAAGCGCCGGACGCGTTCGACTGATGCGGTTGGAGCTCGGCGGGTTGGAGCCGAGCGTCGAGCCGGAGCGGGCGGGCTTTCTCGGCGCGCTCAAACGCCTGCACTGGCCGACGCCTGTACCGGCGCCGCCTCGGCCTTAGGCCGGCATCTCGAGTCGATCTGAGGCGCGTCTCCAATCTGCCCTCCCCCCACGGCGAGCAGCAGAAAGACCTGTCGATCAGGTGCGATCCGGACTTCTCCGCGTCCGGGGCACCTCGCTAAACCGCCCTCCTCCCCCCACCCTCCCACGGGGCGGGAAACGCTATCGAGGGAGAACGCGCGCGAATGTGCCAACTTCGTGCGAAACCGGCAACGCACTACCGAGGACGGTCAGGGGAAGCAGCCTCGTTCGCCCCGAGCTCCAGGCGCCCAAGAGGTCAGCGACAACCGCCGCTACCGGCGTCGAGCACGCGACCGCTCGGTGCCCAAAGGAACTGCCAGCTGTAACGGGATGTGCCGAGTTGGAGACGCAGTACACCCCAGTGGTTGGTGATGACTTTCCGGCTGCCGGCGCTTGTTCTGATGGCCTGGTAGAAAGGGCCTCCGCCGGTTCCGACCACGAACTCACGCATTCCGTGCGCGGGATCGACGACGCCCGCCGCGTTGATCGGTGCGAAGCGTTGGTAGAGGTGGTCGTGGCCGTTGAGGACGATGTCAGCGCCGGCCTTCGCCAGCGTGGTCCAGAACGGCCGCACGGCTGCTGTTGGGCCGTGCGGGCCCGAGGAGAAGAGCGGGTGGTGCCAGTATGCGAGCGTGCAGCGTGCCCGATGGCGGGCGAGATCGGCTTGAAGCCAGCGCAGCTGCGGCGAGCCCGGGCCACAACTGCCGGAGACGAAATCACAGTTGGAGTTGAGGACGATGATGTGCCAACTGCCGAGCTGGTAGCTGTAATAGCCGCCCGGCGGATGGGCGCGGTCACCGAAATAGGCAAAGTACGCGCTGGCGCCCGAGGTGATGTACTCGTGGTTGCCGGTCGCTGGGTAAGTGCGAGATCTGAACTGGCCCCAGGTGGGGGCGTAGCAGTTCCTGTAATCACTCGCCGAGCCGGACGGGTAGGCCGTGTCGCCGATCGCGGCTACCGTGCCCGGCTGGTGCTCGATCAGGCGCGCGGTGAGTGCGGCGCCGTTTGAGGAGCAGTCGGCAATGTCGCCGGCTGCGAGCAGAATCACCGGCCGAGCACCTCGAGCGACAGGCGCCAGCACGATCAGCGCCACGAGGAGGAGTGCGGTCAGAACCCGCAGGCGCATACCCCGACGGTAGCAACAGGCCGGCTGGTGACGACGGCGTGGAGGAAGCGGAGCGGAGCCCGGCACCTGGAGGCGTAAAGGGCACTTCTCACTACGCCCGCCACCAAACCACCCGCCCGCGGGGTTGTTCGAAGATACCGTCCTCTCGCGCTTGGACGCGCCCGAAGACGTGCCGATTCCGTGCCGATCTCGATCCTCGAGCCGAGCCCCAACCGGAATTCGGGCGTATCCGACCTCAGGCGTTGACCGGCTGCGCTGCCAGGAGCAGCTCGGCGATCTGCAGGGCGTTCAGGGCCGCGCCCTTGCGCAGGTTGTCGCAGCTCAGATAGAGCGAGAGTCCACGCGTAGAGGTCGGGTCGCGGCGAATCCTTCCGACCAGCACGTCGTTGCCTCCGGCCGCGTCCTTCGGGTTTGGAAACTCCGGTAGATCGAGTACGCGCACGCTCGGCGCCCGGCGCAGGATCTGGGCTGCCTGCTCGGGTGAGAGCTCGTCCTCGAGTTCGATCCAGACCGCCTCGGAGTGACCGACCAGCACGGGCACCCGCACGCAGGTCGGAGCCAGCGGCAGCTCGGGCAGTTCGAGGATCTTTTGCGTCTCCTGGCGTAGCTTGGACTCCTCGTCGGAGTCGTCGCCTTCCCACGACCAGTCCATGATCAGGTTGTGCTCGGCGGGGTTCTCGGCTCGGAGCGCCTCCATACGCTTGGAGCCGGCTCCCGATACCGACTGGTATGTGGCGACATGCACGCTCTTCAAGCCGGCCGCGTCGTGGAGCGGCTTCAGCGTCGTCGTGAGCGGGATCGCGCAGCAGTTCGGGTTGGCGACGATACGGTCGCGCTCGAGTGCCTCGAGCGCCCGAGCGCCGTTCACCTCGGGAACGACCAGCGGATAGCCGTCGACGAGGCGGTAGGCGGAAGACTTGTCGATGCAGATCGCGCCACCCGCGGAGGCGTGCGGGACCAGCTCTCTCGAACGCGAGGTCCCGACCGAGAACAGGCAGAGGTCGAGATCGCCGGCGCGGAGTGCTTCGGGCGTGGCCTCCTCGACGACGAGCGTCCTGTCGCCGAAGGGCAGCTCACGTCCGGCGGAGCGCTCGGAGGCGAAGGCGCGCACGTTTCGGTAGCCGCGCTCGTTCAGCAGCGCGAGTGTGAGCGTGCCGACGGCGCCGGTGGCGCCGATCACGCCGATGCGGGAATCTTGCGGCGAGCTACTCATGGCCGCGTTCCGCCAGATCGGTGTCCAGCTCGAAGGCCGAGTGCAGCGCCTGTACGGCGCGCTCCACATCGTCTTTGGGAATGTGGCAGGCGATCTTGATCGGCGAAGTGGAGACGACCTCGGGCTCGATGCCGAGCTCGCCCAGTACCTCGAACGTCTTGGCCGCGATGCCGGGGTGGCTCTTCATGCCGGCGCCGATCACGCTCACCTTGCCGAGATCCTCGCGCGCGCTCCAGGAGACGCCGAGCGCCTCGAGGGTCTCCTCGCTCGCCGAGTGATCCTCCAACGGCGCCGAGTAGACGATCGCGCCTTCGCCGGTGACGAGGATCGTGTCGACGTTCACCTGGGCGGCGGCGAGCGCCGAGAAGAGCTTCGAGGGCGTCGTGCCCTCGACCCTGTACACGTTCTCCTCGGTGGTGTGGGTGACACCGGAGATCATCGCCTTCTCGAGCATTCTTTCGTCCTCCTTGAGAATCCAGGTTCCGCCAGCGTCCGAGAAGCTCGAACGGACATGAACCATCACGCCGTGATTCCGCGCGAACTCCACAGAGCGTAGCTGCAGTACGTTGGCACCCGAGGCGGCCATTTCCAGCATCTCGTCGTAGGAGACCGCGTGCAACTTCCGCGCCGTCGAGACGACACGCGGATCGGCGGTGAAGACACCCTCGACGTCGGTGTAGATCTCGCAGGCCTCGGCGCCGATCGCGCCGGCCAGGGCGACTGCCGTAGTATCCGAGCCGCCGCGCCCGAGTGTCGTCACGTCCAGTGAATCCGAGGAGACGCCCTGGAAGCCGGCGACCAGAACGATCTTGTCCTTGTCGAGCGCCTCGTGAATGCGCTTCGCCCTGATCGAGACGATCTTGGCCTTGGTGTGGACGGTGTCGGTGACGATGCCGGCTTGCGAGCCGGTGAGCGAGATCGCCTCATGGCCGAGGTCGTGGATCGCCATCGCCGCCAGCGCGCAGGAGATGCGCTCTCCCACCGAGATCAGCATGTCCATCTCGCGCGGGTCGGGATTGGGGGAGATCTCGTGGGCGAGTTCGACCAGCTCGTCGGTCGTGTGGCCCATCGCCGAGAGCACGCCGACGACGCGGTTTCCCGCCTCGCAGGTGGCGACCAGGCGTTCGGCGACGCGCTTGATCTTCTCCGGGTCGCCGACCGATGTTCCGCCGAACTTCATCACCACCGTGCCGAGGCGCGGCACGCTGCCGTGGTGGTGGTGTTCGGTCTCACTCGCAGTCATGGTGGCGTGCGGGGGATCGGTCCTCTGATGAAGCTCTCCCGCCCTCGCACTGAATGCTACTTGGCCGCGGCGCGTTTTCGCCGGGGAATCGGTAGGTGGGCCGATACTGGAGGTTCTCTCGCGAGCGCGAGCGCCAGCAGAAGGCCGAGTAACGGATATGCGACCAGCATGGCCGCCCGCAGGATTACATCTCCCGGCGGCCCTCGAGGGCGCGCCCGAGCGTCACCTCATCGGCGTACTCGAGGTCGCCGCCGACCGGTAGGCCGCTCGCGAGCCTGGTTACGCGGACGCGATCGCGCAGACGATCGGCGATGTAGGAGGCGGTCGCCTCGCCGGTCATGTTCGGGTTGGTGGCGATCACGACCTCCTCGATCTCGCCGCCGGCGACCCGGCGCAGTAGCTCCTCGATGCGCAGGTTCCCCGGCTCGACTCCATCAAGCGGCGAGAGCGCGCCCCCGAGCACGTGGTAGAGGCCGCGGAACTCATGCGTACGCTCGAGCGAGACGACGTCGACCGGTTGCTCGACGACGCACAGTAGGTGACGATCGCGCCGCGCATCCTGGCAGATCGAGCAGAGCTCCTCCTCGGTCAGGTTGCCGCACTCCGAGCAGAAGTGGACGCGCTCCTTGACGTCCAGGATCGCCTCGGCCAGCGCGGTCGCCTCCTCCTTCGGCACCTGCAGGAGATGGAAGGCAAGGCGGCGCGCCGTGCGCTGGCCGACACTGGGTAGCCGCGTCAGCTGCGCCACCAGGTTCTCGATCGCCGGAGAGAGCACGGGCTAATTCTGCCTGTCTGTTTCGGACAGGTCGCGCCTTCTCCGAGTCCGTGCCGACTTCGCAGCATGAGAAAAGATTCACTTTCGGCACAGTTTCGGCTTGACACCCTCCGGTGTCAGACACCGTTGGGTGTCAAGGGGTGATTGCGCCGAAATTGGAACTCTCTGTTCGCAGCGTTCGGAACTCGGATGCGCCGGTTGCGCGTCTGAACCGCGTCTGCCCGTGCCGCTACATCCCGGGGAGTCCGAGCCCACCCAACCCGAGGCCGCCCATCAGGCTGCCGATCTTTGCCTCCAGCATCCGCTCGGCCGCCCGCAGCGCCTCGTTCGTGGCGGCAATCACCAGATCTTCGAGCAGATCGGGATCGCCGGCGTCGATCGCCTCGGGCTTGATCGAGACACTGACGATCTCGCGGGCTCCGTTCGCCTTCACGGTCACCATGCCGCCGCCGGCCGAGGCCTCGACGGTCTCGGCGGCAGCCTCGGCCTGCAGCCGCTCCATCTCGGCCTGCATCTGCTGCATCTGCCTCAGCATCTGGTTCATGTCCATCGACTTTGCGGCTCCCTTCCCCTTCCAGCGAGTCCTATTCGTCGACCTCGGTCGCGTCGAAAGTGTCCTTGAACAGCGAGATCAGGTCTTCCTCCGGCGGCGGCTCGGTCTCTGTGACTGTCTCGCCCTGCTCCGCAGGCTCCTCGGCGAGCGCGAACTCGAAGCGCAGGCGGGCGCCGGTCAGCTCGTAGAGCGCCTCGGCGAGTTGCGAGCTGTTCTTCTCGTCTTCGGCCAGCTTGCGGTGGAAGGAGGCACTGCGCGGAAACTCGATCCGCAGGAGCGAGCCCTCGAGCGCGACCGGATGAGCCTCCTGGAAGATCGAGCGAGTGGGGATGGAGGCAATCGCCGGCACGATCGAGCGCTGCCATGCCTCCTGCAGGCGCTGGAGATCGACGCTGCCGGAGTCGCCGGAAGAGCTCGCTACGAACGCCTCGCTCGCTTCCGGCTCTTCCTCCACCGCGGCCGGTTCCTCGTCTACGGGAGCGGGCTCGACGGGCGATTCGGGCGAGACCTTGCTTTTCTTCGTTGGCGCAGGCTTGGCCGGAGCCGCTTGCGCGGGCGCCGGCACGGCGCCGCTCGGCCGCTGCTCGAGCAACTCGAGCCGGTGCGAGAGCGCCTCCCAGGAGAGGTCGGACGCGGGCCGGGTCGTCTTCACCAGCGCCAGCTCGAGCGGCAGGCGCGGATCGCCGCCGGCGCGCATATCGCCGATCGCCGCGGCGAGCAGATCGCAGAGCCTGAGCACCGTCGCCGGCTGAAGCTGGTGCGCCTGCTCGCGTAGTCGCTCGCGCGTCTCTGCGGTCACCGGCAGGGTCTCCGGCACCTCGCCCATGTGCTGGACGAGCATCAGATGGCGCAGGTGCTCGAGCAAGTCGGCGATCAAACGGCCCAGATCCTGCCCCTGGCTGGAGAGCTCCTCGATGAAGACGAGCGCTCCGGCGATGTCGCCGACGACGACCAGGTCGAGCAGGTGGAAGAGGGCGTCCTCGTCGATCGCTCCCAGCAGTTGCAGTACCGCCTGCACACTGAGCTTGCGCTCGGTCGCCGAGGAGAGCTGGTCGAGCAGCGAGACGGCATCACGGAAGGAGCCGCGCGCCGCCCGTGCGATCAGCGCGAGCGCCTGCTCGGGCGCCTCGATCTGCTCCGCCTTGCAGACGCGCTCCAGCACCTGCAGGAGCTCGGGCAAGCGTGGGCGCGCGAAGGCGAAGACCTGGCAGCGCGAGCGCACGGTGGGGATGACTTTCGAGAGCTCGGTAGTGCAGAAGACGAAGACGAGGTGGGGAGGGGGCTCCTCGATCAGCTTCAAAAGCGCGTTCCAGGCCGCGTCGGTGAGCTGGTGCGCCTCGTCGAGGATGTAGACCTTGTAGCGGCCCTCGACCGGCTGCAGGATGACGCGCTCGCGGATCTCGCGGATGTCGTCGATGCCGCGCTGCGAGGCGGCGTCCATCTCGACCACATCCAGCGAGCTGCCGGCGGCGATCGCCTGGCAGACGTGGCAGCTCTTGTCGGGCGTGACCGTCGGCCCCTGGACGCAGTTGAGGCTCTTGGCCAGGATCCGCGCCAGCGAGGTCTTGCCTGTCCCGCGCGGCCCGGCGAAGAGGTAGGCCTGCCGCACCTGCCCGTGCGTGATCGCGTTCTTGAGCGTGCGCACGACGGCCTCCTGCCCGACGACCTCGTCGAAGTCCTGCGGGCGATATTTACGGTAGAGGGCGGTCACCTTGTCGATTCAAGCATGAATTGAACGTGCGAGGCGGACGACTCAACGAAAGGACCTAGAAAGGTTGGTCTAGGCACTTCCGCACCAAGAGCCGTACGAGTACCAGTCTCCACCCAAGTGCGAAAGCGGCTGGAAATTCTCAGGAGCGGATGAGATCGCGCCCTTGAAGTTACCGCTGAACACGAATCCCGAGTCGTTGTCGAGGTCTCCAAGGCAGCCGGTGCCGGTATTGGTGCCGCGGATCGAGAACCAGAACCCGTAGCGATCACCATATGCGTTACTGACGGGATAGAGGCCGATCCAGTGGATCTTACGAGGATCTCGTTTCCCGGCCATGACATCGTGGGCCGCACGATTCATCGCGCCGCGGCTCGCGAGATAGGTGAGGCGAGGCGGGACATCGAATGAACCGAGAGCCAAGGTCAGCACGGCCAGCGCGGGGAAGAACAGGGGGCTCCATCTGATCTGTGAAACGCGGAGACGGTGCATCAAGAGAAGTTGCGCTACCCATGCGGCGCCCAGGGCGACCCACGCCACGAGAGCGATCAGCGACAGCATTCGGTACGGGCTCGGAGGGCTGAGCGCAGCGCACGTGGACAGAGAGACGAGAATGGCGAGAGTCGCGGTCAACCAGAATGACCAGCGGAGCACTTTCGCCGCTCGCATCGGTTTCCGATCGGCGTCTGCGGAATCGCTCACCCGGGAGAGCCTAACCGGAGACCGGCGCCCTCGATGCGCCCCACCGGCTCGACCAGGTGGCAATGGGTAAAGGAAGACTCTATATCGCCACAGCCCGTTACCATCGAAACTCGTGAAGCCGCGCTCCTTTCTGATCTCCGTCGCCGCGCTCGTGGCATTCTCCGGCGCCGCCTGCGGGACGATGCATGCCTCGAACAGTGGCGGCGCGGCGATTCCATACGGCGCCCCGTACAAGCCCGCGGTCGCCGCAACGGGGGAGGTGCTGCAGGGCTCGCTGGTCACGCCCGACGGACGCGCACGGACCTATCGCCTCTACATCCCGAGCGGGCTCTCGACCAAGCGGCCGCTTCCTCTGCTGATCGCGCTGCACGGCGGCGGTGGCTCGGGCGCGCAGTTCGAGAAGATCTCCGGCTTCGACGGGCTTGCGCAGGCGAACCGGTTCCTGGTCGTCTACCCGGACGGGACGAAGACGCGTGGCCTGCTCGGTGGGCGTGTCTGGAACGCCGGCGGCTGCTGCGGCATCGCCGAGCAGGCGCGCGAGAACGTGAACGACGTTCGCTTCATCTCACTTCTGATCGACAGGCTCGAGCGCCAGTACCACGTCGATCGGAAGCGCGTGTTCGTGACCGGCCACTCGAACGGAGCGATGCTTGGCCTGCGCCTCGCCTGCCAGCTCTCCGACAAGGTCGACGCCGTCGCGGTGCAGTCGGGCACGCTCTTCATCGGCGGCTCTCACCCCCGCCATGCCGTCGCCGTGCTCGAGATCCACGGCAGCGCCGACCAGAACGTGCCGATCGACGGCGGCAAGGGCCCGAAGGACATCTCCGGATCGGTCTACCCGCCGCCCGAACGGGGACTGGAGACGCTCGCGGCCTCCGACGGCTGCCGCGCCGGCCCGCTGACGTTCGGCGACAAGAAGAACCACGACCTGAGCTACGAAGTGTGGCGGCCCTGCGCCGCCGGCACGGTTGTCGAATGGATCAAGGTCGCCGGCGCCAGCCACGCCTGGATGGGCCACAGAGCAGCTTCGATCCTCGCTCGGATCGTCTCCCGGCGTTTGGCCGGAAAGCCGTATATGGGCTTCGACTCGAGCGCCGCCGTCTGGTCGTTCCTGTCGGCCCATCCGCGGCGCTGACGACGGCCTGAAGATACGGGCTCGATCGACCGGGCTGACCGCACACCTGGGAGGAGTTGCTTAGCGCTGCTTCCTCCCGGATCTGACGCGGTTCGCAAGCTCCCACTGCGCGGGGCCCGGTCGATCCAACCCGGATGATGCCCTCGGGCGATCGTAGCAACGCCGAGTTCCCCTAAGAGTCCTCCGTTTCCGCCAGAACGTGAGCTACCTGCGCGCGCGCGAACCGCTCTTCGCTCTCATCGAAGATCAGGTTGAGGCGTGCGCAAGTCTGGCGAGCTACCTGTGAGAAGAGATCGAGAGTCACGGTAAGCGCTCTTGCCAGATCGGCTCGGTCGTATCTCCCGTGGCTCTCGCGAAGGAGCTTCGCGGTCGCGTCGTCCAGTGCCTGGTCGATAAAACGCGGAGTCGACAGTCCATCCGGCCGTTCGCGACCGAGCGAGAGAACCTCGGCGATACGGTCCTTGAGGTAGGCATCACAGCATCCCTTCGCCATCCAGAGCTCGCCGCGGCGCAGCTTCTTGGCCGTCCAGACGGCGTGGTACCAGAAGTCGCTCGCGATCTCATCGAGGGGCCGCTCTCGGGGAGGGGGAAGAGGCTGTCGCAGGCTCAGCTCCGTCACTCGCTCGAGCACTCCGTCCTTGTCGAGCAGAATGCGAGATCCGGGGCGCATGATCGTCGCCAGCGCCTGGGCTCCGGCGCGGGCGTCCCGCCGTTGCGCGGGAGGTACGAGCATCCTTGCCGGCCCGAGCGCGAAGCGGAGCAGGCGCAGCCGCCGGGCCTGGACGAAGTTGAAATCGACGTCGAGACCACTCGCGAAGAGGACGCGCCGCTCCTGCTCCCGGTCGACGGGATTGGTCTCGAGGAAGGAGATGCGAACCTCACCGAGCGCCTCGAGCCATTCGGTACTTCCGAGCAAAGCTCCGGGATCGCGGCAGGAGACGAGCAGATCGACGTCCGACCAACGGTCGGCGGGGCGGGAAGCTCGAGCTCGAGAGCCGAAGAGGATGATGCCGCGCACGTCGTCTTCCATCTCGCCCCAGACGCGGAGGCGAGCAAGCAACTCCTCAAACCGCTGATCTGCCATGACCGGCGCCAAGACTACAAGCCGCGCCTCTTGGGGACGGCTCTCGCTTTCTCGGGCCGCCGCGGGCGACACGGTGGGCGCGGCTCGTCAATCGCCGTCTCTGATCACTCACTACGGACACCGCTTCCAACTCCGGTTAGTTCGTCACGCAACTAGGAGCAGACGAGACACGCGCGTCGCAGGCGTGATGGCGCGTACGGAGCCCGGCGAAAAACGAATCGTCTCTCGCACTCTCGTGCCGCCAGCGGTGTCAGGCGAATCCGGGAGGCGAGTCGCGCCTCGCCGCACGGATCCGCCGGCCGAGTGTACGAAATGGGCGGTGCCGGGTTCGAACCAGGGGGACGGCTGGGCAGCCGGAGACGGGTCTAGTGCGGTTTACAGTGAAGTGCAGGGGAAAGCGCCGCTTTCGGCGCAGCGCTCGGGCAGCTTGGGGCAACTCTCCGCGAGTACGCAAGCGGACGAGAAGTGGACAGGCGAGCGTCAAGATCCGTGCGGTACTCGACCGGCCGAAGGCCGGTCTCTTGATCTGCATGGGGAAATTTCACACCCAAGGTTCGAGGACGATGCACGATGTAAGCGCTGGCCGGAGCACTTCCAGCTCGTGAACCACTCGACGGGCGAGCTGGTGAAGGGTCGCTGTCGATCGACAAACCTCTGCGACTACTGCGCCAAGCTGATGGCGGTCGAGAACTC
>JBEKLL010000031.1:0-20303 GCA_050010215.1 Gaiellaceae bacterium
GAGGCTCGTTCGGGAGAGCGACTTCCACCCGCACGCGATCTCGCCGCCGTTCTCGGCGTCAACACCAATACCGTGCTGCGAGCGCTGCGCATCCTCCGCGACGAGGGCCTGCTCGAGTTCCGTCGCGGCCGCGGCATCACCGTCAGCGGCACAGCGGAGAGCAGCGCCATCATCTCGAAATCTCGAGAGCTCGTTGAGTACGCCCGACGCTACGGCTACCACACCGACGAGCTCATCAGCATCATCGAAAGCGTCAGCTAGGCGTAGAGAGCGGAGCCGCGGGAGCGGACAAGCGAAAGCGGGTTGGCAGCCAACTCGTCTGACCCCTACAACAGCGGCGAGGGTTCGCACCTGACACTTTTGTTGTTCGCGTCACCCCTGGAAAATCGGGCTTTGGAGCGTACCGGGATCGAACCGGTGACCTCCGGCTTGCAAAGCCGGCGCTCTCCCAGCTGAGCTAACGCCCCTTCGCTCGCAGTGTAGCCCGCCTGCGGTTGACCCTTCTCCGTCCTTCGCGAGCCGCCAGGTCGGCCGCCTGGGAATTCCGTTCGAGCAGTCCTATACTCGCCCTGTGTCGAGAAACGCAGCTCTCGCTTCGGTCACACTTCTTCTTTTTGCCCCTCTCGTCTTGCCGAGCTCGGGCCTGGGTAGCTCAAAGGTGCCTCTGCCTACGCTGTACCGGCTTCACACCTTCAAGCTGAACCTCGACCGCGATCGGGCACTCGAGCGCGTGCAGGTCTACGACGTGCGCCGGGGTGCGCTGTCGACCCCGGCGACCTACTTTCGGGTCGGTGATCGACGCAAGGGCGCTTTGACCTACATCCAGCTCGTCCAGGTCTTCCAGAGTCCCGGGAGCAGCGATAGCGGGCTTGTGCAGGCGTGGGTACGTGATCTCAACCGCGACGGCCGAGTCGAGATTGCCGTTCGCGACTTCGCGACGCCCTCCGTCGGAGAGACGCTATCGATCTACCGCCAGACGAAAACTCACTCGCTTCGCTTCTCGAAGCTGCAGACGATCGTCGGCGATCAGATTGTCCTCGCCAAGCGCGCGCCGCCGGTTGTGTGGAAGGTTCTGATCAAGTCGAATCACGCTCCCGATGGCCGCGATCACCACGAGGCCTGGGGCTGGTCGCCGGCGCAAAACAAGTGGGCCTGCACGGCGGACTGCGTTCCCCGCTGAGAACAAAGAAGATCGAGGCTGAAGTTTCCGTGGCCGCCGCGACCGACATGGCGGGCGCGGCTCACTCCACGCCGTCCCCAACCCGCCACACACGGACACCGATCACATCTACGGTTAGTCCACCCCTCTAGTAGGAGCAGGCGGGTCAACGCGTCGAAGACGCGGCGACACGCTCGATAGTCACGCCGCCGAAAGTCTTCGCCCGCTCCGCGGGCGGACTTTCGGCGGACTCTCAGGCGGCAGATCGCTCGATCCGCTCTTCGGTACGCGCGCGGCGAAGGATTCGCTCGCGGTCGCCGAAGCGGATGGCGGCGCGCAGCATTCGCTGCTCCTCCCAGAGTCGCTCGATTTCGCGCTCCAGCTCGTGCAGCTCGGCGGCCGCGTCCGGATTGCGACCCTCGGAGAGCGTGTGCCAGAGCTCGGCGCGCCTGTCGCTGGCTCGCTCGATCTGCTCGCGGATGTCTTCGAGAGTGTCCATATCCCTGCAAACGCCGTTGGTCGCGAGGTATTCCCGAAAACGCCCGAACTCATTCCTGAAGAAGAGATATGCCTGCAAAAGGCCGAAAACGGAGCTCTCGACCGAGTATCACGAGAAGGCCTTCGCCGCCGCGACCGACCTGTGCGGGCGCGGCTCACTGAACGCTTGTCCCCAATCCCTAACACCACGAACGCCGCCCACTGTTGCGGCTAGCCGAGCACGCTTCCTAGGACCAGACGAGGCACACGCGCCAAAGGCGCGGTGACTCGTATGCAGGGTCATACCGCTGAAAGTCTTCGCCGGCTTTGCCGGCGGACTTTCAGCGGAGAACCAGTGCCATCAGCGCCTTCTGGGCGTGCAGGCGATTCTCTGCCTGATCCCAGACCGCCGAGCGGTGGCCATGCACGATCTGCTCCGAGATCTCCTCACCGTAGTGAGCCGGCAGGCAGTGCATGACGATCGCCTCGGGAGCCGCGGTCTCGAGGATGTGCTCGTCAATCGCATAACCCCGAAGCGCCGCCAGGCGCGCTTCACGCTCGTCTTCTTCGCCCATACTCACCCAGACGTCGGTGTAGAGGACGTCGGCGCCCGCGGCCGCCTGCTCGGGATCGCGGACGATCTCGACGCTTCCTCCCGATTCCGCAGCCGCCTCGCGCGCGTCGGCCTGGGCCTGATCGGTTGGCTCGTAGCCTTCGGGGAAGGCGCCGACGAAGCTCATGCCCAGCTTGGCGGCGGCGACCATCAGCGAGGCGCAGACGTTGTTGCCATCGCCGAAGTAGGCGAGCCGCACTCCCTCGAAGCGGCCGAAGCGCTCGTGGATCGTCATCACGTCCGCCAGCGCCTGGCACGGGTGCGAGCTGTCCGTGAGCGCATTGATCACCGGCACCGTGGCGTGGGCGGCCATCTCGACGACCTCCGACTGAGCGCCGGTACGGATGACGATGGCGTCGACGTAGCGCGAGAGAACGCAGGCCGTATCCTTGAGCGTCTCGCCTCGCGCCAAATGAGTGTGCTCGGCGGTGATGCTGACACCCGTGCCGCCCAGCTGGCAGATACCGACTTCGAACGAGACACGCGTGCGGGTCGAAGCCTTGTTGAAGATCAGCGCCAGCGAACGACCCGGAAGGAGCTTGTGGGGCCGACCCCGGGCGAGCAGCATCTTCAGCTCGTCAGCGAGGCCAAGAACCGCCCGCAGCTCGTCAGACGTCCAATCCGCTACGCGGAGGAAGTGCCGTCCCTTGAGCGCGTTTGTCGGCAAACCCGGCATTGGAAGCCCGGGAGTTTAGCGATTGGGAGACTTGACAATAACCGACTTAGGTTTTATTCTGGCGTTCCAATCAAGTCTGGAGAGGAGGAGACGAGATGGCCACATTGGTTCGATTCGATCCGTTCAGGGAGCTCGCCAGCCTCCAGAACGAGATGGGAAGGCTCATGGGCGGCGTCTTCACGGAAAACGGCGCCGGGCGTGACTCTCGCGGCTGGATCCCGGCTCTGGATATTTGGGAAAGCGAAGACGAGATCGTCTATGCGTTCGACCTGCCGGGCATTCCCGAAGAGAAGATCTCGGTCGAGTTCGAGGACGGTACGCTGAGCGTCAGCGCCACGAGGGAGCGCGAGCAGACGGGATCGCACGACGGCTTCCATCGCTATGAGCGCCGCTTCGGCACGTTCGAGCGCACGATCTCTCTGCCCATGGGCGTCAGCGAGTCGGACGTGAAGGCGAGCTACGCGAACGGCGTACTCGAGCTACACGTTCGCAAGCCCGAGCAGCGTAAGCCGCACCGCATTCCGGTTGTTACCAGTGAGACGAGCGCGATCGAGGGCACGGCGCACAAAAAGGGCTAGCTGCACGCAAACGAGCGTCGAGCGGGAGGCGGCTTCGGCCGTCTCCCGTTTCTCGTGCGCGATCACCGGGTAGACCGGAATCGACCCCGCCGAGCCAGCTGACATCGAGGTGATCGTATGTCCAGATTCACAGACGCACTTAACGAGCAGATCGGTCACGAGTACTCCGCTCATCAGCAGTACGTGGCTATCGCCGTTTACTACGACGCCGAGACGCTCCCCAATCTTGCCGCGCACTTCTATCGCCAGGCGCTCGAGGAGCGAAACCACGCCATGATGATCGTTCAGTACCTGCTCGACTCCGACGAGCCGGTGAAGATCCCGGGTGTCTCCGCGCCACAGACCGACTTCGCCGACGCGGCCGAGCCGGTGAGGCTCGCGCTCGAGCAGGAGAAGACGGTTACCTCACAGATCACCAACCTCGCCAAGCTGGCCCGTGAGGAGGGCAACCTGGTCGGCGAGCAGGCCATGCACTGGTTCCTCCAGGAGCAGCGCGAAGAGGAGTCGAGCATGACGGCGCTGCTGGCAACGGTCGAACGGGCGATGCAGTCGAACATCCTCTTCGCCGAGGAATCCCTGGCGCGCCTCCCGATCGGCGATCAGGGCGTCTCGACGGCGGCACCGCCGGCGGCCGGAGGGGCGCTGTAAGCGGCGAAAATCCGTCCACTTCGCGTTGCCGGGCGCGACGGCCGCTGAATCGGGAAACAGCGATCAGGTAGACCGGTCTGTCAGGCGAGTGCCTCGCCCAGCTCCGCTGCCAACGCGGATAGCTCCAGCTGTGAGCCGTCGAGCTCGTGCAGGAGCTCGTCTGCGCTCAGTCGCTGCCCCTGCGACCAGAGCTCGCGGAGGAGCTTTCCTGCCGCCGGGCTCTCGAACCAGCTTGGGCCGAAGCGCTCACGCAGGTGAGCGCGGACGCGTGCCTCGAAGGCCCAGGCGCGCAGGTACGAGGTGCAGTAGAACCCTTCGTCCAAGTCGCGCAAGTAGTCGCTCTGGCTTGGCTCTACCAGGGTCGCAGCCTGAAGCAGCTCCTGGTAGCGAGGCGCCATCTGGCCTGGATCGCCGGCTTCGTGCAGCTCGAGCTCGTAGAGGAACTTGGCGCAGTAGCGGCGCACGAAGTAGAGCGTCTGCGTGGCGCCCTCACTGTGAAACTCCCTCGCGTCAGTCTGGTCGAGCAGCCGCGTCGACCATTCGGGGGTCGAGATCAGCCGCTCGAGCAGAAAGGCCCAGCCCTCGGTCACCGCGTTGTCGCCGAGGCGGCGGTGCTCGAAGGAGAGATCGGCGGAGGTGTGAGCGAAGTGCTCGGTGTGGCCCGCTTCGTGAAACAGGGCTCGCCAGTCGTCCGGACCGCCGATCGGCTTAGTCACGAGCACGATCCGGCCCGGAATCTCGATCGGCGCGCAGAAGGCGCGCGGCGACTTGCTCGGCCGCGGCTCGACGTCGATCTCGACGTTCTTCTGGCCGCCCAGATCGATACCGAGGCCGGCCAGCGTTCGCTTGAGCGCAGAGAGCATCAGCTCGGCCGGGAAGGCCGCGTCCCAGTGACTTGCTCGAAGTAGCCTCGGCGTATCCCAGCGGGCGACCTGGTCGAGGCGGAGGCCGAGTCGCAGCTCGAGCAGCCGCCCCAGCGCATGCTCGTAGAGCTGCTCGGTAGCGGCCAGAAACGACCGGCACTGAGCGGCGAGATCGTCGAGCGGAAAGCCGAAGCTCCGGTAGAGCTCGACTACCGAGGCGCCGCCGAGCTCGTGCACCGCTGCGCGCAGGCGCCGGCGCAGATCGAGCATGACCGGGTTCAACTCGCGCTCGACCAGCTCGCCGCGGATCCGATCGAGTAGCTCGCGGCGCTTGCGATCCTCGCTGTTGGCGATCTCCGGGCCCAGCATGCGGAAGGGGATGCGCTCGCCGTCGAGGCTCGCTTCGAGCCCGGCCTCGAGCCTCGCGATGTGCTCGTACTCGCTGCGCGTGAGCGCTCCCAGGTAGCCCTCGCAGGCGAAGCGCCAGAGGTCGCGCATGCGCCCGTCGCCATCGATCCGCTTGCCGATCGCCTGCGCCTGCTCGAGCGAGGTCAGATCGCGATAGCGGTCGTAGATCGCCTCCAGCTCGAGCTCTGGCTTGAGTCCGGCGAAGTGCTCGAAGTCCTCGCGCTCGAGCTCCGCGATGAAGCGGTCGGCCCGCTCGCGGTACGCGTCCAGCGACAGCTCGGATCCCGGTTTCCCCGCCATGCGCCGATTAGGATAGTGGTCGTGCAACAGATCTCCGTGAAAACCGAGCGGAAAACCCAGGTCCTGGACATCACTACGGCGGTGCGCGAGGCGCTTGGCAAGGAGGCCGAAGGCTCTGCCGTACTCGTCTTCGTGCCGCACACCACAGCCGCTGTAACGATCAACGAGCACGCCGATCCAAAAGTCGCCCGCGACCTGGAGATGTCGCTCGAGCGCATCGTCGAGGACGGTTGGCCCTTCAAGCACTGGGAGCCCGGCGACGAGAACGCCTCCTCGCACATCCGCACAGCCCTGATCGGGCCGCAGGTCGTGGTGCCGCTCGACGGCGGCAAGCTGGCGCTCGGCACCTGGCAGGGGATCTTCTTCTGCGAGTTCGACGGGCCTCGCTCGCGCAGGGTGTGCGTGAGCGTGCTGAGCTGAGAGCGACCGGCGCCCGGGCCTTACGGGACGCGGCGGGGCCCGAGCGGACGGGGCGCCGGAGCCAATCCGTCTAGCTGACCGAGTACACGACCGTGACCGACGCGCTCACCTCGATGCGACCGCGCTGAACCGGTACCACCATAGCCCTCGCGCTGAGGGCTGTGTCGAAAGACGCCGGGTACGGCGACACGGTGTTCTGAACCCCTTCCCTGATGGTGGCGGGCTTGCCGAGGCTGAGGCCGACGTGCGCGGCCATCGCAAAGGCTTTCGCGTGGGCCTTGTCCAGCGCCTTGTTGAGCGCCTGCTCGTAGGCGAGGTCTTTGTTCTCCAGCGAGAAGGTGGGCCCGCTCTCGATGTTGCCGCCGGCGGCCGTGACCCTCGTGATCAGTCGACCGGCCTTGAGGACGTCGTGCAGGTCGACGCTGACCGAGTTCGAGGCGCTGTAGCCGGTGGTGTATCCGTTCGAGTCGGTGGTCGGGTTGAGGCTCACCTGTTGCGTCTGGATATCCCGCCGCGCGACTCCCTGCTTCCTAATCGCGGCGATCACCCGGCCCATGACCACCGAGTTGGCGGTCTGCGCCGCGCTCGCGCTGGCGCCGTTTGTCGAGACGCCGAAGGAGAAGTTGACCAGGTCGGGCTTCGCTTTGATCGTCGCGTCGCCGCTGACCGTGATCGTTCTCCTCACGGAGGCGGAGTGGGAGCCGCAGGCGGTCGCCAGTCCGAGCGCGAGCAGCGCGACCAGGGCGAGGGCAAGAGTGGAACGCTTCATCGATCCTCCTTGGGGAGCGGATGACGGGATTTTCACGCGGCGGGCGGCGGGCACGCGCGCCCGGCGACTCGTATACGCCGCCGACCAGAGCGCGCGTCACAGCTACGCTGGCGGTTCATGCCGGCGCCGGTTGAAAAAGAGCAGGAGCTGGAGCTCCGCATCGAGTCACTCGCCTTCGGCGGAAACGGCGTTGCCCGGCTGGAGGGATTCGTGCTTTTCGTTCGTCGCGGATTGCCCGGCGATCTCGTGCGGGCGCGGGTGACCAAGGTGAAGCGCAGCCACGCCGAGGCCGAGATGGTCGAGCTGCTCGAGCCCGGCTCGAGCCGGGTCGAGGCGCCCTGCCCCTACTTCGGCGCCTGTGGCGGCTGCCGCTTCCAGGATCTCGCCTACGAGGTGCAGTGCGAGTCGAAGGCGGCCCAGGTCCACGACGCGCTCGTGCGCATCGCCGGAATCGCCGAGCCGCCGCTCGAGCCGATCATCCCGGCCGAGCAGATCTACGGCTACCGCAACAAGCTCGAGTACTCGTTCGCGAACACGCCCGAGGGGCCGGCGCTCGGTTTCCATCGAGCCGGCCGCTGGGACGAGCTGCTGCCGGTCGAGCGCTGTCTGCTCACGACCGAGCTCGGGAACGGGATTCGCCAGGCGGTGACGGATTGGGCGCGCGAGGAGATGCTGGAGGCCTACGACCAGAAGCAGAAGCGCGGCTACCTGCGCCATCTCGTCGTGCGTGAAGGTCGTAACACCGGCCAGGCGCTCGTCATGCTCGTAACCGCTTCGGCCAAGGCCTTCGATCGCGACTTCTTCATCCGCTCGCTGACCAGGTTTCCCGAAGTGCGTTCGATCTACTGGGCCGTCAACGAGGGCCTGGGCGAGACGACCAACGTCCCGGCCGAGCTCATCTGGGGTGAGGAGGCGATCGAGGAGGAGCTTTGCGGCCTTCGCTTCCGGCTCCGTCCGAACGCCTTCCTGCAGACGAACACGGGCATGGCCGAGCGCCTCTACGCGCTCGCCCGCGACTACGCGGGTCTGACCGGTGAGGAGACCGTCTGGGATCTCTACTGCGGCACCGGCACGATCGGGCTGAGTCTGGCCGGGCAGGCCAGATCGGTCTGGGGGATCGAGATCTCCGAGGAGGCGGTCGCCTGCGCGCTCGAGAACGCGGAGCGAAACGGCATCGGCAACGCCCCCTTCTTCGCCGGCAACGTCGGCCAGGTCGTGCGTGAGCTCCTGGAGCGTTCCGGGCCTCCGGATGTCGTCGTGGTCGATCCGCCGCGCGCCGGCCTGGCCGGCAAGGCGCTACGCCGCCTGGCCGAGATTGGAGCGCCGCGCATCGTCTACGTCTCCTGCAACCCGACCACGCTCGCCGGCGATTTCAAGCTGCTGCGAGAGCAGGCCGATTACCGGCTCGTGCGGGCCCGACCGCTGGACATGTTCCCGCACACACCCCACGTCGAGACGGTCGCGCTGCTCGAGCGCGGAACCCCGGCCTGACCGACCCCGCTTGTAGCGAGAGCCCCGGTGTTCTACGATCGCGCGGCAAGCAACTCCATGCGCGCGAGCGCTGGAAAGGGGCCCCGTATATGAGACTGAAGCTGATCTGTTTGGTCTTAGTCGGACTACTGGTCGTGGTCGGCAGCGGCTGCGGCTCGAAGAAGAAGAAGTCGACGACAACGACAACCCCCGCGACGACGACCTCGGCAAGCGGTGGGTTGACGAGCTCGGATTGCGCGAACCTTCTGGCCGCAGAATCCACGATTTCGGGCGCGACCAGCGGGACGATCCCGAAAGACATCGCAGCGCAGGTAGCGAGAATGAAGCAGCTTGAAAAAGGAGTTCCGGCAAATGTGAAGGCCGACCTCGAAACGCTATCCAGCGCTGCCGGGTCACTCTCCAAGCTGCATTTGAAGTCTGGTCAGACGACACTGACGCAAGCGCAGCTCACAAAGCTGATGCAGTTGATGTCCCCAATACTCACCAAGTTGACCGCGGCCTCCGCGGACCTCACCAAGTGGGCTAGTAAGGCCTGCGCTGGTAAGTAGTACCCGTACGGCGAAGGCCAAAGAAGAAATCAATAAGAGCCCTGCCCCGATCAACGGGGCGGGGCTCTCGTTTTCTGTCGCAGCTGCCGATCGAGGTAGAGAGAAATGCTGCGCTAGGAAAGCCTGCGCCGGTCGACTTTTCCCCCAACCATGTCCGAACGCGATTTCAAAGAGGTCAGAGCCGAGGAAGAGCGTCGCCTGCTTCGCTCTTGGGGCTACTGGGATCTGGTCGTCCTCGGCGCCCTTATGGGCGCTGGGCTCGGCTACTTCTACGGGTCAGGCGACGAGGCGCGCCGGCAGGCGCTCGATCTCTTCGCGGGTTTGGGCATCGGCGCGGCCGCTGCGTTTTCCATCGGTTGGACGCGGGCGAAACGGCGCGCCCGCAAGCTCTTTTTCGCCACTTGGGCGGCGAGCCGCGGTTGGGGCTACCAGGCCTCCGGCTTGCCCTTCGCTGACACCCCGCTCCTGAAGAGTGGAGACACACGCCAGGCCAGCGACTTCTTCTCGGGCTTCTGGCCAGAGGCGGGCGCAATCCTCTACCAGCACAAGCGCATCGTCGGAAGCGGCCGCGACGAGCAGATCACGAACTATCTCGTGCTTCATTTCGTGCTCGAGCGGCCGCCACTGCTCGTGCTCCAGATTCATCCGCGCGGTCTCATCGAGCTCGGAGAGAAGCTCTTGGGCCAGGACGAGATGGTCGGAACGCCGCTCGAGCTGGAGTCGGCCGAGCTGTCACAGCATTTTCGAATCAGCTACGTGGGCAAGCCCGGCACCGACATCCGCAGCCTGTTCACGCCGAGCGCGATCGTGAAGTTCCTCGATTTCATACACGCCCTTTCCGGCAAGCGCCACTTCTTCGAGCTCGAGGGGATGAGCGCCGCCTTCGCGATCGAGTTGACTATCTCTCCCGAGCGGCCGGAAGAGATCACCACGATGATCGAGTTCTGCAGGCCGATCTTCGACTGGCTGGCGGGGAGTACGGTAACTCGCGACCAGGCCCCGCTATGACCCCGCTCTACGTCGTCCTCATTTGCTTCGCCCTGATCGCGCTGCTGGTCGCGATCTCGTACAACGGCCTCGTTCGCCTGCGCAACAAGGTCGAGGAGGCCTGGCGCGACGTGGACGTTCAGCTCCAGCGCCGCCACGACCTGATCCCGAGGCTGGTCGAGGTCGTGAAGGGGTACGCGGCCCACGAGAGCACGCTCTTCGAGGAGCTGACGCGACTGCGAAGCGAGGCCGAAGTGGCGCAAGGCGCCGACGCCAAGGGCGAGCCGGAGGCCAGGCTCGCAGGCGCGATCGGCAGGGCGGTGGTCGTCGCGGAGAGCTATCCGACGCTTCGTGCCTCAGAGAGCTTCCTCTCGCTCCAGAAGGAGATCGCGGAAACGGAAGACGAAATAGCGGCCTCGCGCGACATCTACAACGACAACGTCCGCATCTACGACAGCCGTATTCAGTCCTTCCCGGTGAGCTACTACGCCGATCTCTTCGGCTTCGAGCCGGCCGCTTTCTTCCAGGCCGACGCAGATGAGCGCGAGTCGGTGCCGATGCCGGTCTAGGCGCTATCGCCTGGGCAACGGAACAGGCCGCGGCTCGTAGTCCAGGTCGACTTCCTCGCGCCTGCGTAGACGTGTCCAGATCAAGTCGCCGTTGACGAGCAGGAAGGCGAGTGACAGCCCCGGGATAGCCGGAAAGCCGTTCAGGTGGAAGAAGTCGCCGTAGTCGGCGAGGATGCTGGTCACTCCGAGCGACACGACGAGAGCGGCCCAGGTGGCGCGCGGACGAAGACCAAAGCGAGTGGCGCCGGCCAGAAAAAGGGCGAAGAAGATGACGTCCGAAACTCCCAACCCGGCGGTGTCGGGTGCCGTCTCGGCGCTCGGGTTTCTCGGCGCGAGCGCTCCACTCACGCTGGCGATCCGGGTCCGTCCCTTACCGGCCGGAGGCACGATCAGCTTCGCCTGGCCTGTCTTGCCGTTCGCGTCGACGCTCACGATGCGGTAGATGGCATCGGCGGCCGCCGGCTGGGCGACGTTCGCGAAAGTGATCTTTGCCCCGCACCTTTCGCTGGCCGTGCAGAACGGCTTTGTCGTAAGCAAGCGCTCGCGTCCTCCGTCGCCTCTCCGGAAGACGAGGTAGCCGGCGACCCCCTTTACCCCGGGCGAATCCCAGCGTAGAGTGATCACCCGTTCGCCCGGGATCGGCGAGGCGATCGCGAAGGCATCGAAGACTTGCGGCGCCGTGGTCAAGATCTGGTGCGTCGGCCCGCGCCAGACCGAGACCGTGTCGGTCACCGGAGCGATCAACACAACCGCGACCAGGATCCAGAGGTTCGGGAAGAGGCGCAGGAAGATGAAGCCGATCAGCGTCGCCGCCGCCAGCTTGGGAAGAGAGGCCGCGAGCTTGAAGCCGCTCGAGTAGAGCGCCACGGCGAGCAGGACCGAAGCGGCCGCCACGACGACAGCGCTGAGACGGTTCCTCAGCCCCAGTGCGAGATACGCCGGAGCGAACATGAGCGCGCTCAGTACGAAGTCCACCCAGATCACATCGCCGTAGGCGGGCAGATCGGGGAGCAACTGGCTGACCGGGAGGTAGAGAGCAAGCAGCGCGAGAGAGGCGGCCGCGAGCGCCAGCCGGATTCTCAATACGGCGGCTGTTCCGCCCACCAGGGCCCGACCAGCTTGAAGGCCTTCCAGAACGCCGTCTTCGCCGCCTGCTCATCGAGCGAGGCGTCGATGTCCGGGCAGTAGAGCGCCTCGATCGTCGCGGTGAAGCGCTGCAGCGTGCCGAGTGCCGGCTCGAGCCGCTCGGAAAGCGGGAAGCCGAGCTCGTTCACGAACTCCAGCGCCGGCTCGCCCATCACGACGAGCAGCCTCGGTTGAACGATGTGCAGCTCGCGCAGTAGATAGGGACGCGCTTCGGCCTCGTCTTCCGCGGCCAGCTTGAGACAGTTCGTGCCGTAGATCGCCATCGGATCGACCCGCAGGCGCTGCAGCGACTTCAGTATCGCCTGGCCGGAACGGCCGAAGAAGGCGACGCCCTCCTGGATCTCGGCCGGCTTCGGGTCGTGCTTGACCAGCATGATGTCGGCGAGCGGGTGGCCGGAGCCCAGCACGGCTATGCGTGGGCTATCCCCCCCCGCGGCGATCTCATGCCCGAGATCGTTTATCTCGGTGATCGCCTTTTGCAGGTACTTCACGAACAGTTCGTCTTTGGGTACGGCGGGCACGGTAGGCGGTTCTTACTTCTCCCCTAGCGCGTCCTTTCCTTGACCTGCGCCGCCCATTTCAGCGATTGCAGGTAGACGAGCGACCTCGGCCGGCGCACGATCTCGGCGCTGTGCAAACTGATCAAGAACTCCTCCGGGCCCTCGAATCTGCGCATACGCACGCAGCCTGTGCCGAGCCCCTGCAGGACATGCGCATCCGAGCCGGCGCCCATGGTCAGGTTGTACTTGCGGGCGAAACGGAGTGCCTCGTCGTTGAAGGTTTCGAAGACGAGCCGGGCGTTGTAGGCCTCGAAGACGTCGATCTCCGCCAGATGGCGTCGTAGGGTCGCCGCGTCGGGAATCGCGTGCAGCCGATCGAAGGGGTGCGGTACGTAGACGAGCCCGCCCTGCTCACGGATCGAAGTGATCGTCTCGGCGAAGGAGAGACCGCTCGGGATCTCCCGCTCGAGGAAGAGCCCGATCAGCTCGCCGTGACCGTCGGTCTTGATCTCTTCGCCGGGAATGACGATCAGCTCGCGCGAGCGTGCCAGCTTGACGGCCTCCTCGGCGCCGCCGAAGACGTTGTGATCGGTAACGGCGATTCCCCCCAAGCCGATCTCTTCGGCGTGCGCGAGCAGATCGCCGGCCTCGATCGTGCAGTCCGGCGACCGGCTGGTGTGCAGGTGCAGGTCACAGAGGATCCGCACTCGACCGGCCAGCGGATCGCCGCTCTTGCTGCGGGGTGCTCGCCTCCGCTTGCGCAACTCACGGTAGAGACTGTCGAGCTCGGAGGCGACCGCGGTGAACGACAGCTTCTCGGCCCTGGCGCGGGCCTGAGCTTGTTGTTCCACTCGATACTCCTCGTTCTCGGCCAGGCGGACCATCGCCGCCGCGGCGGGCTGAGGCCGCCCGGCTACGGCTGGCGAGTCGGCGACGGCGGCGCCGCAGGCCTCCGCCTCCAACCTCAGGCGCGTCAGGCCACCGGGAGCGGGCACGTATATAGCCGCCTCCGCGAGCAACAGCGCCTTCGTCTCGGCGTCGCGGGCGGTGCGCACGCTGACGCGATCTCGCAGAGCTCGGGGGATGGACGGTCGTCCGGCAAGGGCCTTGGTGCGAAGGAGCACCAGCTCCCAGTCTTCGAGATCGCGTAAGGCGCGAATAACGCCGCGGGCGGCCGCACGTTCAGATGAACGCCATTCGGCGGCGATCAGCCGGCGCTTGGGTCGCGGCCGGAAGAGATCGGTATCGACTCCCTCCGAGAGCAGCCGGTAGTCGCCGGGGAAACGCTCCTTGGCGGCGGCGGCCGTCTCCTCGCTGGTTGCCAGCAGAGCGTCGGTACGCGCCAGCAGCCGCTCGCGGCGGCTGCGGGCCGGCGGATATGAGATGCGCTCGGGCGAAAGGAAACTGGCCACGGTCAGCGAGTGCGTCTCGCGTAGCGCCAGGTAGGAGAGGCTGGGCAGTCCCGGCTCGAAACCGTGGACGACGTCGAATCTTCCCTCGGCCAGCGCCAGCGCCATGTTGGCGCGCACGCCGACGGGTATTCCGAGCTGGCTGCGACGCGTCACGGGAATGGCCGGCCCCAAGGCGATCAGAGCCGCATCTTCCTTGCGCGCGAGCGCTCGCCTTCCGGCTCTGAGGTCTGTCGCGCGATTTGACGGTGCGAGAACCGTAACGTAATGCCCGCGCCGCCTCAGCGCGGCGGCGATCCCGGCGACGTGCTCGTTGACCGAATGCGGCTGTGACCAGGCGAAA
The DNA here is from genome assembly GCA_050010215.1 of Gaiellaceae bacterium. Taxonomy (GTDB): domain Bacteria; phylum Actinomycetota; class Thermoleophilia; order Gaiellales; family Gaiellaceae; genus Fen-549. The sequence continues at coordinate 13,905 of JBEKLL010000031.1, forward strand.
GGCGTAACCAGACAGATTCGGAGAGCCACGAAACCGAGTGTAGTCGGGAAGTCGCTTGACGCGGCAGCGCGTCCGCTTCCAAGAAGACCCGAAAAAGCGCTGCTAGCAGTAACGCGTGCCGTTTCGGTCTCGTGAGCGCTTCGTCGAAGCCCGGGCCGGGCGGGGCGAAGACCCGGCGAGGTTCCGAGAATGGCTGCGCCCGCCGAAGCGGGCGCAGGACTTAAGAAGTAGTGAGGAGGCGCTAGGCCTTCGCGGGCTTGGCCGCGGCCTTGCGCGGGTTCTTCGTTATGAACTCCTCGGTCAGTTCGTAGGCGTCGTCGTCGACGATCTGCTTCGGCGGCGATTTCATCAAGTACGAACTCGGGCCCTCGAGGGCGCCCGAGAGACCGTTATCGAGAGCCAGCTTGGCCAGGCGGACCGCGTCGATAACGATGCCGGCCGAGTTGGGCGAGTCCCAGACCTCCAGCTTCATCTCGATGTTGAGCGGCACATCGCCGAAGGAGCGTCCTTCCATGCGAATGTAAGCCCACTTGCGGTCGGTCAGCCAGGGCACGTAGTCCGATGGACCGACATGGACGTTCTCCTTGCCCATGTCGTAGTCGAGCATCGACGTGACCGCGTTCGTCTTGGAGATCTTCTTCGACTCCAGGCGCTCGCGCTCGAGCATGTTCAGGAAGTCGGAGTTGCCACCGACGTTCAGCTGCATCGTGCGCTCGAGCTTGACGCCGCGCTCGCGGTAGAGGCTCGTCAGCACGCGGTGGGTGATCGTGGCACCGACCTGCGACTTGATGTCGTCGCCGATGATCGGCACGCCCGCCTCGACGAAGCGACCCTGCCAGTAGGGCTCACGAGCGATGAAGACCGGCATGCAGTTCACCATCGCGCAGCCCGCATTCAGGATTTGCTCGGTGTACCACTTGACCGCCTCTTCGGAGCCGACCGGCAGGTAGTTCACCACCACGTCGACGCCTCTGTCCTTGAGGATGCCGACCACGTCGTCGGTCGGGCCGGGCGCCTTCTCGACTATCTCGGAGAGGTATTTGCCGAGGCCGTCGTGAGTCATGCCGCGCGAGACTTTGATGCCCGTCTTGGGAACCTCGCAGAACTTGATCGTGTTGTTCGGGAAGGCCCACATCGCTTCGGAGAGGTCCTTTCCGACCTTGCCCTTGACGACGTCGAAGGCGGCGACAAACTCGATGTCGTTGATGTGGTAGCCGCCCAGATCGACGTGCATCAGACCGGGGACGAAGTCGCCCGCGTCGGTGTTCTTGTAGTACTCGACGCCCTGCAGTAACGAGTTTGCGCAGTTTCCGACGCCGATGATCGCTACGCGAACTTTGCCGTTCGCGGAGCGCGGAACTCTTTCCGAGCTCTCGCTGGATGGAGTCATCACTTACCTCCCTGGAGCAGCTGCGAGCGAATGAAGAGCGCCCGCAGGACGACTGTGTACCAAGCCAGTGCGGCCAGCACGCCGATCGCCCAGGGAAGCACTCCCCAGGGCGCGAGCACGAGACCGGTGGTGATCACGACCACGCGTGTCGCGCGGTCGCCGAGACCTACATCTCCGCGTAATCCGAGAATCTCCGCTCGTGCGCGGGTGTAGCTGACCAAGAACGAGCCGGCGATCGCCGCAACCGTCAGCCCTACCGAGAAGAGCGCATGACCGCGCGCGAAAACCAAGGTAATCGCGCCGAGCATGAACGCCTCGCTGATGCGATCGGTCGTCGAGTCGACGAACGCACCGAACGGCGTCACGTTCTCGGTGGCGCGGGCGAGGGCGCCGTCGAGGATATCCAGCAGCGAGCCGGCGACGAAAAGCGCCGCGGCCGTCCAGAAGAAAGCCAGCTCGTGCCGGTCGGTGAAGAAGGCGAATACGGAGGCGCCGACGCAGAGCAACACGCCCGCGCCGGTCAGGGCGTTGGGAGTGATGCGTGTCCGCGCCAGTCCGCCGACTCCTCTCGTGGCGAGCCGGCGCACATCATCCAGAAAGCCCTGTCTGATCGTTTCTACCTTGCTCACACGCGGCGTCCTAATGGTTGATGCCGATCGCATTACTGCTATGACTATAGCGGCTTTGCGATTGGCTCGTAGCGGTTCTTTTCACCGTGGTCTGGCCAATTGGAGCGCGAGCGCGGCCTACTCTGGAGCTGCGGTCGACTCCCCAGTCGGCAGAGATTTGCGCCGCCAGAAACGAAAGCGCGGATCAGCGACCGGCGCGGCTATGACCGCGACGAGAACGCCGACTAGGCAGTCGAGCCAGAAGTGGTTACCGGTAGCCATGACTGTGAACCAGACCCAAAGCGGCCAGATGAGCCAGAGCACTTTGGCCCACAGGCGACGGCAGACGTAGGCCATGGAGATGCCGACGATGAAAGCATCGGCGGCGTGCAGACTCGGCATTGCCGCGTAGGGATTGGCAAGCGAGCTGACGCCCTTACTCGAGGGCGTGATCCCGGAGAAGAGCGCCTCGACGTCGAGGAAACCGAGGTTCGGGAACATACGCGGAGGTGCCGTCGGAACGAACACGAAGCCAACAAGTCCGATCACGTTGGCAAGCATCAGCCAGTTGCGGAAGCGAGTGAACGATTCCGTCTGCCGGAAGTAGACCCATAAGAGTGCGATTCCCAAGACGACGAACTGCGACAACCAGTAGGTCGCGGCCGCGAGATCGACCAAGTAACGCGACGAAAGAAGGAGGCTCTGCAGGCTCTGCTCGAAGAGAGCATGGACATTGCTCTCGAACGCGATCACGCGGCGCGCGTTCTCCCTCGCCACCGGCGTAACCGAGCCGCCGTGATCGATGATCCCGCGCGCGAACCGGTAGGCGAGGAGGAAACCGACCCAAAGCGAGATCTGGAAGACGAGATCGCCAAAGCCTCGGGGGAGCAGTTTCCCGCGGGTCTTGTTGGCGGCGACAGGGGTTGGGGTGGGGAGCACGGTTTGGGATTCTAGATGTGTTGGCGGGTGTTCAAACGATCAAGCAGCATCACTACGGTCTGCATACGAGCCGCCGGACTAATTACCACCGCCTGAGCTTCGTGACTTCAGTTCGATTCCTCTAAAGGATCGGAGGTTTAGTCCGATCCTGAAGCTGAAACCCTCCTTTAAGGATAGAGGTTCGCACACCGGGCTTATTCCTTGTGTCGCCCTCGTTGAGGAGGAACAGCGGATCGAGCGGGGCGCCGTAACAGGCGCCCCGGCTGTGAGAAGGCGGTCGGGCGGCGGTGTGCTCGAGGCCGGCTCGTTTCGACGGCGACTATTCTCGGGCCGTGCCGCTGATCGCACTCGTTCTCGTCACTGTCGTCTGGGGAGTCACGTTCGTCCAGGTCAAGGACGCAGTGGCCATCTACCCGATGTTCGCCTTCCTGGCCGTCCGCTTCGCCATTGGGAGCGTCGCTCTCTTGCCGTTCGCGTTTGCACGCACACGACGGCAGTCGTGGAAGCAGGGCGCCGTTGCCGGGAGCTTGCTTGGCCTCCTCGTCGCCGCGGCGTATGCCTTTCAGACCGCCGGGTTACGGCATGCGACGGTTTCGGGGAGCGGCTTCGTCACGGGGCTCTATGTGGTCTTCACGCCGCTTCTGGCGCTCGTTCTGCTGCGCCGGCGGATCGGACCTGCGACCTGGTTCGCGGTCGCTCTCGCGGGAATCGGCTTCGCGATGCTCTCGGGAATACCTCAGGGGTCGCGCTCGGGCAATGCCCTCGTGCTTGCCTCGGCGCTGCTCTGGGCGGCTCAGATCGTGCTGATGGAGCGCTTCGCTCCACGCTTCGACGCGCTGGTCCTGGCCCTGGCCGAGATGATCACGTGCTTCGTTTGTTTCACGCCGATCGCGCTGGCGCAAAAAGGCTTCTCGGTTCCGCGCGGCTGGGTTGTCTGGGGCGCTCTCCTCGTTACCGGGTTGCTCGCGAGTGCGTTCGCCTTTCTCGTGCAGAGTTGGGCGCAGCAGCGAATGAGCGCGGTACGCACAGCGGTCGTATTCGCACTCGAGCCTGTTTTCGCGGCGATCTTCGGAGTGTTGCTCGCCGGCGATCGGTTGGGCTGGCTTGGCTGGGGCGGCTGCACCGTGATCATGCTGGGGATCATCCTCGCCGAGCCGGCTTCGGCACGCGCTTTACGCCTGCTTCTGCCACGCGGCGGCGGCGATTCCGAGTCGGCCGTGGCGTCAACGTCTAGCCCTTGACGACTCCAAGCGGGACCAGCTGAGCAACGCGCCGCGCGAGGCCGGCGCGCTCGACGACCGCGCATACGCGCTCGACGTTCTTGTAAGCGAACGGCGCTTCCTCGGCCAGGCCGGCGTTACTCGGGCAACGGACGACGATCCCGCGCGCCTCGAGCTGCCGGCGTAGCTCGCTTCCCTGGATCTGTTTCTTGGCGCCGGTGCGAGACATCAGTCGTCCGGCGCCGTGGCAGGTCGTACCGAAAGAGCGCTCGAGCGAGCTAGGCTCGCCGGCTAAGACGAAGCTGCTCGTGCCCATGCTCCCGGGGATGAAGACCGGCTGGCCAACGGCTCTATAGCGCTCCGGAATCTGCGGCGAGCCGGCCGGAAAGGCGCGCGTTGCTCCCTTGCGGTGTACGAGTAGCAAGCGGCCCAGATGCATCTCCTCCTTGGCGACGTTGTGAGCCACGTCGTACACCTGGCGCGTCTCGTCGGCGACCTCGCTGCCCAGCACGTGTGCGATGGCTCGCCGCACCTGATCGGCGATCACCTGGCGATTCGCCCAGGCGAAGTTGGCGGCCGCCGCCATCGCGGCCAGATAGGCGCTCCCTTCCGGCGAAGATGCCGGCGCGCAGGCGAGCTGACGATCGGGAAGCTCGATCCCGTACCGGCGCATCGCGTCGTCCATCTTGCGCACATAGTCGCCACAGACCTGGTGCCCGAGCCCGCGCGAGCCGGAATGGATGAGGACCGTTAGCTGCCCGGTCTCGAGTCCGAAGACCTCTGCTGTCTGCCGGTCGAAGATGCGCTCTACACGCTGCAGCTCGACGAAGTGGTTGCCCGAGCCCATCGTTCCCAGTTGACCGGCGCCGCGCTCATGCGCGCGTTCCGAGACGGTGCCGGTGTCGGCCCCTGGCAGGCAACCGCTGGACTCGGTGTACTCGACGTCTTCGGGGCGCTCGGCGACGACGCGCGAGCCTCCCACGAGGACTCGGTCGAGCTCCTCGCGGGGTCTCTTGCCGCTGCTCTTGCCGGCGCCTGCCGGGACTGCGCGGGAGATCTCGTGTACGAGCGCCTCGCGGCGCTTGCCGAGCTCGCTGTCCGAGAGCCGCAGCGCGAGCAGGCGCACACCACAATTGATGTCGTAGCCAACGCCGCCCGGCGAGACGACGCCGTCGGGAAGCTCCATCGCGGCAACGCCACCGACCGGGAAACCGTAGCCCTGGTGGATGTCCGGCATGGCCAGAGCCGCCTCGACGATACCGGGCAGAGTGGCGACGTTCCTGAGCTGCTCGAGCGAGGCGTCGCGGAGAACGGCTTCGAGGATCTCGGCGTCGGCGAAGAGACGCGCGGGCACGCGCATGCCAGGCCAGGACGAAGAAGGGATCTCCCAGAGCGTCTCGTCGAGTTGCCTCAGCTCGACGGCTCCGTCGGGGCCTGTTCGTCTAGACATCGAAGATCACTCTTCCCCGCCAGATGCCCGCGGCGCTCTCGCTCAGCTCCAGATCGTGGTAGGTCGCCGCTTTGACGAGCGGACGCGGGGCGTCCACGAAGCCGGCGATCTCTACCAGTAACCCCGCCGCCGCCCGCTCGAAGCGCGTCAGCCGCTGCGGTACGAACGCCTCGGTCTCGGCCAGATAGACGAGCTCATTCAGCCAGTCGACAAGAAGGGTTTGCCCATCCACGTTCGCTAGCTGGAGCGAGTGGCTGGCCGGTACGCCGCATGCGCCGGGCGCGACCAGCTCGGCGAAGGCTCGAGCTGCTTCCTCGAGTAGCTCTACGAGACTGCCGGCCTCGAGCTCGAGTCCCAGCTCAGCGGTGTGCTCGAGAAACCTGTACACGACTCCGCTTCCTCCCCCCGCGCCGTCTCTCGCGTACTCCGATCGAGGCGTTCGCCTCGAGGAGTCTGGCCGAGGTTCTCCCCGGCGATGGTAACGGAGTCGTGGCGGCCGGCGGCGCGCGCCCGAGACGAGCTTGCGATCAGGCTTACTTCGCTGACCGAGAGATGATGTTCCCCATATACGAAGAGGGACTCTCCCCCTGAGTCCCCCTTCGTACTAACGGTGTAGCGGGCGAATGCGGAATTGCGGGCTAGCGAAACGTGCCCGGTCTCGCTAAACGGCCTTGGCCGGTCTTGCGACCACGCGTACCGCGAGCGGCGCCGCCGTGGCGCCGGTGCTCTGCTTGCAGAGGCGCGTCTGAACGTTGAGGCGGTCTCCAACGCTGAGCGCGCTGAGCGCCACCT
>JBEKLL010000032.1:0-19769 GCA_050010215.1 Gaiellaceae bacterium
GAGCACGTGGTAGTTCTTGGTCGCCCCGGAGATGTTCGCGCAGCCCGAGCTGTTGCAGCGTTGCCACTGGTAGGCATACGAGGTCGGATAGTTGTTCCAGGAGCCCCTGGTGGCGATGAGCGCCTGGCCCTGAGTGGTGGTGCCGGAGATGGTTGGCAGTTTGGTGTTCTTGGGCGGCGGGCCGGTGGCGGCTCGCGCTGCCGCGTAGGAAGGCGAGGTGGCGGTCGTCAGGTGACTGCTCGGAGTGGCGGCGGCACTGCCGACCAAGAGCAAGACAGAGAGACAGCCGAGGAGAAAGCCGGAGAAGCGAAGGCGAGCGTGAGCGCGGGGGATCATCGGATCAATCGAAGGAAAGGGAGCCATTGCTCTACCTCCACACGTGAGCGATCTCCGACAACCGGATCGGCAAGGGGAAGACGAGCCCGATTCTATTCCGTTTCGACCGCGATAACGAGCTCTCCTTTTTAGATCTAAAGCGGTAGCGACCAGGCCCCGACCGTATCGCCTCTATCGAGTCCCGGAAGGCGTCCGGCCTGCCGTTACCGGGGCATCATCTCGGAGAGCGAGTCGTCTTCCTCTCGCTCCGCGAGCACTATCGCCCGTCACTCCGAGAGTCGCATCTCGCTGATCCGGTGGAAGCCGCGCCGGACGCACTCGAAGCGCGAGTTAGGGCCCCCTCGGTATAGGCGGCCAGAGTTCCTTTTACCGAGGTCCAACGCAATGGCTCGCCGGCGAGTTGTTCGGCCGCCTCGTAAATATCGCGTGCCCGCATCGGCTCCCCGGCCAGCTCGAGCGCCACCGTCACGCTCTCAAGCACCGGGCTCACCTTGGCGGGAGCAGGCCGAGGTTTACGGGGACTGGCCTGGGCTTTACGGAGTAACTCGTTGTGGAGCGGCCCTAGCCGAGAAAGCTCAACCTCGGCTTGAGGGTTTGAACGTGTCCCGTTAGTTCCATCTCGCCTCCTTGGCCGGCGGTTCATGCGGCCGTGGAGCCCGGCCTCTCGAACTGCCTGACGCCGCTGGCGCCCCGAGAAAGCGAGAAGGCACCGAGTTCGAACCCGCCCGGCTCCAAATCGCTCGTGCTCGTTCGTGCCCGCCCCGGCTTCGCACTCAGTCGAGACTGCCGCTGCCCGTTTCTCCCGGGGCGCGAGCGCCGGCGAAAAACAGCGGCGGCTACAATCCAGAAGAAGAAGACATACGGGGGCGATCAGGTTTCGACGTGGTCGGTTCTCCGGTCGAGCTGCAAGCCGAGGACCCCGGTTGGCCTCGTTAATAATCCGGGAAACCAACGTAAGTGCGGATCAAAACCTCGCACTCGCCGCCTAGAAATAGGTGACGCGTCGCTCCGAATCGGGCCCGTGGTTCGGGTAGCGGCGTCAACCAACGGGCTCGGCGCCAAGGGAGAGCCACTCGCCCGCGGCGCGACCACCAAGGAGGGCTAGTCCGGCGGTAGGCCGCCAGCGAGCCGGCCTCCGGGCGAAATCAAAGCGCTGGACAAGCTTGTAGACGTTCGGTCGGAACGACGACGGACGCGGGTTCGATTCCCGCCGCCTCCACTCGGTAGGGTTGATGCGAAGGAGCGCGAGAATTCGCGCTGTGCAGGTGAAAGACCTGCGCAGAAGTGCGAAAGATCGCGTACTAAAAACAGCCGATTTGCGACTCGTTTCACGTCGTTAGGTCGCAGTCGGGTAGCAGCGCACCCGTTTTCAGGTCGCATGCGACCCAGGAATGCCGACGGCTCGTGTAGGGAGCGCGGGCCTTCGGGTATAGCGGCGGCTCGGTCTGCGGGAAGAGACGATGAGCTGGCCGGCTGAGCCTAGAGCGGGGGATGGCTCTGAGCAGCTCGGGTTGTTTGAGAGGCCAGCCGCGAGAAGGCCAGCGAAACGGCGGCGGTATAGGCCTGTTTACACGGCCGAGGAGCTGGCGGCGTTCGAGCGCAGTAACGCGATCCTACGTGCAATTCGCCCGGACTGGCTCGAGCCGGATCAGCGTCTCTGCCCGGGGGGCTGCGGCAAGGTGATCTATCGGCTGCGAAGGTCGTGTGGGCGACGGTGGTGTGACGCGGTACGTCCGACCTGGGGCCGCACCGTTGGCGAGGTGATACGGGCGGCACTCGCTTCGTATATCGAGCTGTACGCCGGTAACGGCCGCGTACTGATGACGGCGCTGACGTGTCGTCATGAGCCTGGCTGGTGGGATACGGAGCGCTGTGGGCATCCGACGGACGGGTCGAGATGCTCTGGGCCTGCTGGTTGCCGAGTGAGGCTTGAGGTAGAGGAGCAGGAACGGCGGCTGTTTCCAGAGCGGCGGCGCGCGGCGTTGAAGATGGCTAGGGCTGAGGCGGTGCGGAAGCTTAGGCGGGCCGGGTATTCGGTCGATCGGGAGGCGCTGAAGACGCTGACCGTGTTGATTTCAGTCACAGAGGACCAACAGCGTGGGCTGCCGCATGAGCACATCGTCTGCGGCCACACGACCAAGCTCGAAATCGCGTTCACGAGAGCGTTTTTTGATGCTCTACCTCGCGCTGCCCGTCGTCACGGTCTCGGCTACACGGATCGGTACAAGTACGCGCTCGCGAAACAGAGCCACTACCGCGCCGATCGTCTTCACGGTTATCTCGCGAAGCTAGCCCGTTACCTATCAAAGGACAGCGGCGGCGAGTTCCTACAGAAACATCAAGGACAACGCGTCTTCTACGTAGCCCCTTGGCTGACGCGGCTATCCGGCTTTACGATGACGGTCGCTCGGCTCTGTCATCGCGTATGGGCGGCAAGGCACGGCTATTGCGACCCGCCGCGAATCCCCGACCGGCTGCTCTCAACAGTCGAACGGCTCATGGGACCGTTGATCGTTGCTCCAAACGCCCCGTAGGCGGACGGCCCCTGCGTGGGGTGCGCTGCGGTGCGGGCGCCCCGGGAGGGGGTGGCCCCCGCAGGCGCTCCACCGGGGGTTGGCCGCATACGGGCATTGAGGGGGCTTAGGGGTCGAGAGGGGCTCGTTTTTACGCTGTCGGTATCAACGCAAGGACGTAGAAGAGGCGCCTTCTGCTTCGTATACTCCTGTCACATGCTCAGACCTACTACCGCTGCGATGCTTCTCATCGTCGCCGTCGTCTTAGCCGGATGTGGAGGCACGAACTCGGCCGCTCCTCTCTCCTGCTTAAGAGCCGCAGGTCTGCCAAGCGCTAAGGCCTATGGCAGCACCAGCTGGGGAGCAATCCTCCCAGGCACTCACAGCAAAAATGTCAGGTACCCAAATATCTTCGTTAACAGGTATCCAACCGCCGCCCAAGCCGCCGGCCAAGGCGGCGGCCCTGGGAATCTAGCCCCCCTCTATAGCTTGGCTGTAGACCGATACGCGGTCGCGATCTCACTGGGGGCCCCTATACGCGATCGCCACTTTGTTCACGCGGTTGCTTCGTGCCTTCGCGGTGTTCATCACTAAGAGCGGGAGAATCGATCGTCGGTGCTCACGCCAGCTTTCGCCGCTGTCGGATACTGGCGGTTGCTGACTTGAGTGGGGACCACAAAGTTAGCGAACGAGACCGAGTGGTAGTAGGTTCGCAGCATGGCTAAAGGTGCGACGACCGACGTCGGCGGTTCTCACTACCGCCTCGCTACAGGTATCGCTCTCTTCTTCGTTGTCGTCCTCGTCGCGGCCACAGCTTACGAGGCACTGATTTCCGCGAGCGTGATTCCAATCGGACGCGAGCCCGGAGAGGGGGCGCACGGAAGCGGCCTGGTGGAGGCGACGGTGCTCTGCGTACTTCTCCTCGGTTGCTTCGTGTCGTCGTCGCTTCGCGGGTGTCGCTGGCTCAAGCGCGTTCCCGGCGCGCTGATCCCGCCGCTCGCGGTCGCGTTCGCGACGGCGCGCTTCTACTCGTTCGACCCCTACTACGCCCCGACGCTGAGGCGGATGTCCGATGGCGGTTTCGTGCCCGGCGGCTGGATCATCTGCCTCGGTGGCCTAGCGCTTGCCGCAGGACTGCTCTTCTTGGTTCGTCCCCGCAACGTTCGCGCGCTGACGCCACTCGCGCTCCTCCTGATTGCGCTCACGGTTCTTCTCGAAAGCACCGGCCACTGAGCCGGGCGCAGCACCGTCGTGGGCTGTGATTCGGGGCACAACCATCCACACTCAAGTCCAGGCCCCAAAAAATGCGACTCGAAAGCTTCTTAGGCATAGCGTCCACAACAGGCGGAATCGACCGAGGATGGTGGGGAGGGGGCGGAGCCCCGATTATCGGGAAACACTCGGCTCGGGCGGCGCGGTCAAGGGTTTGCCGCCCCGCGGACGGCCGAAAGCCGCCCTTGACGGCAACGACAGGGTCGAGCACTGAGGTTTCCCCGGCTATGTAACACCGGGGAAAGCGTGGAAAAACAGAAGAAGGAAGCTGCGTTAAACTCGAACTGTGACTACAACGCTGCGCGATTTCCTTTATCTCGACGTAGATCGCGTTCGGTCGGTGCTGGCTCAGCTCGAGGGTGGAGTAGTCGAGCAAAGCGTCGAGAGACTCACGAAGTCGAAAAACGCCCGTGCAGGTGGGTCGCTATTCGGCTTGCTTGACCTTCGCGGAGGGTTCTTCCGGGAAAGGGCGACAGAGCAAACGAAGTCGCTTCAGGATGCGTTGTTCCTTCTCTTTGAAGATGCGGCGAGTTCGTCGGGACTGTTTGAAAGCGGGGTTGATTTTCATGATGAGGCGGCTTGGCGTGACGGAGCAGTCCATGCGGACTTGATGCCTGGCCAGCTTATTCGAGTGACGGCTCCGACACGTATCCTCGACGCGAAGCACTTTCGTGAGCGAATCGAGCGCTTCGCGAAGTGGGTTCCGTTGATCGCTGCATTCTCGATCTCGGATGAGCTGAACGCGATAAAGACCCCGAAAGAACGGGAGCGAAGAATCGCAGCCCAAGCGGATCGAGAATTGGGAGGGAGCGCGCTTGTTGAGACGATTCACCGACTTGGAGAGTTCGTCGATCTCTTCCTCGCGAGTCAGATCTCCATTCGCCAATTTCCCTGCGATGTCGCGAAGACTGACCTTGCGTTTGTCGGAACGCTGTTAGGAAGAGCCGGATACTTGCAAGAGGAAAGGGAAGCGCTCTTCTCGAAATACGGGTCGGGTGCGTCAGAGTGGACGGTTGTTTCTCAGGTCGCTGCGGTGCCGGAAGATCGAGAGGCGCCGACTGAGATAGAGATGCGTGATTTTGTTAGTGGGTCTGAGCGTATTAACCGAGAACGGCTGGAAGACATGGCGATACAGCTGATGCAGCTGCTTGAAACTCACGGAGTCGCCGAGGGGCCTGCGTATCCGGCTGTAACTGTGACCACTTCTTCGCGCAATAGGGTGGATGAGACGACGAAGACGGGTAATGATGAGCTTGGCACGTAAGGAAAGTCGGCAGTAGCTAGGTTGAGATCGAAGAGCCTTCAGTAGAGAACCGATAGCGAAAGCGCGCGAGTGGTTTCCGGAAGAGCCGAAGTTGTCTTGGAGAGACGGAGTGCGGAAAGTGTCCAGTCGGCTTTCGGGAGGCATCTTCGATGGAATATCACTCGGCGACGGTCTACTCGTTCCCTAGGCGGGGGTGGGAGCCGTGGCTGACCAAGAAACAACTAGCGGCGCACCTCGGCTTCTCGACCCGCTGGATTGAACTTCGCGTGAGTGAGGGGATGCCCTCGAGGCTGATCGGCGGACAGCGTAGATTCCACCTGTCTGAGGTCGAAGCGTGGATCGAGGAGAGAGCGAATGATCGTTAAGCGAGGCAAGGGCTACGGGGTCAGCGTCTACGATCCAGCGCTCAAGCGAAAGCGTTGGATCGGGACGTGTCAGACTCTGCGGGAAGCTAGAGAGGCGGAGAGGGACGCGAGCCGGCGTCGGTTGACCTCTTCGCGGATGACCTGTAGCGAGTTCGTCAAGCGATGGCTGACGGACTACGCGCGCCCGGCGGCAGCAACGCGGCGGAACTACGGGTACGGGCTGAAAGGGTTCGTTGAAGACTTCGATCACGTGAGGTTGGCCGATCTCGATCGCCCGACGGCGAGGGCCTGGGCGCTCAAGCACCCGCAGTCGAACGTGAGGGCTGCTCGGGCGATGCTGAACGATGCGATCAACGACGGGCTTCATCCTGGCCCAAACCCGTTCGCGAACTTGCGTCTAGAGCAGCCGAGGGGGCGTAAGGATCTGACCGCGCTCACGGAGAGAGAGCTGCTTGCTCTTGCCGACTGTGCGTTGAAGGTTCACGAGGAGTACGGGCCGACGTTCCGCGCGATGATTCTGTTCGCGGGCTACGTAGGCTTGAGACCGGGGGAGCTGTTTGCCCTGGAGCGTGCCGACGTTGGTCGGGACGAGGTCGCTATCCGCCGCAACCTCGACGGAACCGGGCGGCTGAAGCTGCCGAAGAACAATCGAGAGCGAGTGGTGATTCTGCCGCCGCCGGCGCGGGAGGCTCTGCAGGATGTGCCGCCTCGGCTCGACGTGCCGTGGCTGTTCGTGACGAAGTACGGGCGGCAGTTCAAGAAGAGCAGCCTTCTCTACTACTGGAACCCTGTTCGCGCGGTATTCGGTCGTCCGGGGATGGACTTCTACGAGCTGAGACATTTCTGCGCGACTCACTTGCTCGGGCTCGGCGTCTCTCACGCGGACGTTGCCGTGCAGCTCGGGCACACGGACGGAGGCGCGCTGGTCATGTCGACGTATGGACACCCGTCGGAGGATGCGGCGCGGGAGCGGCTGAAAAGAGCGTACTCGGCGAACGTGGCTCCGCTTCGCTCCGTCGAGCCTGGGTCGCAAATGGGAAGCGGGAGCGTTTGAAGTTGGGTTATCTGAGCCATTATTCGCGCCTTTCTAACCCTTCGCCTCCAAAATCGGTAGGCTCCATGCGAGGCGAGCGTTCGCGATTCGCAGACCAAAGGGGGTCGTAATGAGACGAACGCTATTACTCGCGGTCGCCCTGCTCGTCGTTCCACTCGCTGAGCCGGGAGGGGGTAGTTCTTCCGGTCGTTATTTAGAGCGCGTCAGCAGCGCCGCCTACGGCGGCCCGATAGCGGGCTGCTCGTTGAAAGGAGGATGTTACGTCCGGTACCACGATGGCGGCGAACTAAACGAGTCCTTCCTGATCCGAAACACAGGCAATCGTCGAGCGATGTTACGAAACGTCCAGAGCGATATAAAGAGCCCTGCGCTACTTCGGCTGGTGGGGGTTCAGGTATACAAGTACGTTCCTCCGACCGGCGAAACGATTCAGCCTCTTCAGATGATGAGGCCTCCCTACGGTGCGCTTGCACCTCTCAAACCCTTCGTCATCAAGGCAGGAGAAACCGTGGTGGTGCAGGAGAACTTCCGGATGGTCGGCTGTCGGGTTTTCAAGCCCGGAGTGAAGCGGATCTACAACCAGTCGGCACTGCTGACGGTATCCGTTCGCGGCTTGACTTATAAACAGCGGATCGATCTGACGAGCAGGGTGCCTGGCATGCAGACGCTGGCTCTGATCGTCACGGCGCCTGATAGGAGCGCCTGCCGATGAACTGGAATGCAAACGGCGCTCGTCGGCTGGGTCGCAAGAGAGAAGCAGGGTGTCCCGCGAATGGCTTCGTTGAGCCCGTGTTCGCGTAAGTTGGACTCTCCGCCTCCATCCTCGCTTCCTCGGACGGGTCATCGCGTCAAGCGCGATGACCCTGACGCCGCCGGACGCACATCGCTCTCCGGGTCCGTACCCTCCGGGTACTGTCCCCTCCGGCGCTGCACGCCCAGCGGTGCCCCGAGAAACCGAGGAAGCGTGGGGGCTGGCGTTCGGGCACCGTGGCTGGTTTTTCGGGCTAGGGGCTGAAGTAGCGGGTGTCCGAGGAGCGTGAGTGAGCCGCGCCCGCGCAGGTCGGTCGCGGCGGCGAATCGAGAGTCAAGTCTACGGCGCATAGTCGCTGGACTTCGTAGCAGTCGTTACGTCCGTCTGCGATGCGGACTAGAGTTACCTTATGGAAGAAACCGCGTTACGGCTTCCCGAGTTGGGCTTCGAACAGATAAGCCGCATTCTCAAGGCGTACCACAGCGCCGCGCGCGGATCCACCGAGACTCCAGTAACTCTTAGCCAACTCGTCAAGCGGACGGCAATGAACCGATCGGTGGTCAGTAGCAACAACGGTTTCTTCGTATCGCTCGGACTCATCGAGGGTGGCAACGCCAAACGGCTCACTCCGCTAGGCGTACGGGCGGCGATTGCGCTCGACCATCCGGGCGCACGCGACGCCCAAACGGTGTGGAGAACGGTGGTGGAGAACTCCGAGCTAGAGCAGATCGTCGATGCCATCCGCATCCGCCAAGGGATGGACGAAGAGGCCCTACTCTCCCATATCGTTTTAACCGCCGGAGTGCCGAAGACCTCGCGCTGGCTTACGGGTGCCAGGACCATCGTCGACCTCCTGGAATTTGCTGGCCTGCTCATCGAGACGGATGGACTGTTCAGAACGTCACAAGACTCGAGCGTAGGAGGGACGAGTGCCACCTCCCCGGCCGTCACCACTGGCGATCGCACGCGAGTTTCCGTGTCGGAGCCGGTCGCGATCGCTCGGATGACTGCGGCGCCAGGTATGGTCGTAAACGTGCACGTATGGGTGGACTCGCGCGAAGCCGACTTTGATGCACTTGCCGTCGAATTAAAAGAGTTTCTCGCGAAGCTCACGACGACTGAGTAGGCCGTTCATGGCGGAGCTTGAGCAATGTACCGCCGAACAAGTTGTTGATTCAGTCGAAGCGGTGGTCCTATCCGGGAGGGCGTGCACTTCTGAGGGTATTGCCGCTTTTGTTAACCACCCAGCGGCTACGGTTGCGAATGCGGTTGCTGTTGCGGTGAAATTAGGGCTTCTCGAGTCGGACGGTCGGGAGTTTCGCGCCGTACCTCCCTATGACAACTACTTCGCTGAGGCCTCGGAGTCGCATCGTATTGACGTTTTGCGGTTTGCACTTGAGGGCTTCCCGCCGTATCGATACTTCAAGCAACGGCTCGGTTTTCACGGCGATGTGCTTCGCGCCGCACGCGAGACGAGGCTGAGGTTCGACTATACGAATCACGAAGGCGAAATCCGCGAAACACTCCTCAGTTTGGGGCAGTTTTCGGGTTCACTTAGCTACACACCGCAGACCGGATACGTACTCGCGCGGTCAGGAGCAGCTGATGAGTTCCTCGCTGCCGCTGACGCCATCTCACTCGTAGATTCATCTGTAGATGAGTTTTTAAGACAACGCCTTTGCGCTGACGCTTATACCTTTATCCAAGACGAGCAGGACGACATCATTCCCCACCTTCGAGCAGCTTTCGCGAAGGTGGTCGCGGACGAACTCGATGAAGCCACAGTCCTGTTGATCTCGAACGCCTGCGAGAACTTCCTGGTAAAGCTTGCGACTGAAGCCGTTCCAGCTGTCGACCTCAACGGCGCGAGCGGGATCATCTCCAAGGCGGATCGTCTCCATCGCAGTGACGTCATTGCCCAGAAACACATGGGTTACATGACGTTTCTCGGGCAACTTCGAAATGCCGCAGATCACGGCATAGACTCGGATGTGAATCTTGACTGGGAGGTGACTCCCGAGGCGATTCACCTCGGGGCGCTCGCGCTCATAGCGGCGATTCGAAGCGTTGTTGCGCTCTCACTTGGACGGGCTGAGTTCTAGGTCGTATCGCTGCAATTCGCGGGACTAGATCCGTGGTCGTGGCCCGCGACCGTCACCCCCTCGGCACGAGAGCTCGGCCAACGGAACTCAGCCAGTCGTATACGCGGCGGCCCCGTCCGATCGATCTGCGCTTTCGTCCTTTGTCGCTCGACACCCTTGCACCGCATACTCACTCGCAGTAAACCCAACAATCATCCCCGCCGTCTTCAGCGGAATATCCAGCGAAGGACAGTGGCCGACGCCGTCGAGCACGACCCGATCCGCGTACGGCGGCCGTCTTTCGTGACGAAACGAGCGGTCGCAACGTAGAGTGATGTCGGAGCGAAGATGAGAAGGTTCTTGTTGATAATCCCGCTCGTTGTAATGCTCGCCGCGGGCTGCACTGGCGGAGGACCGTCGGGCACGGCGCTATCGGCGAAAACCAATGCCGCGAAGATCGTGAAGGGCTGGCGCATCGATATACAGACCGCCGCGCCCGCCTACCCGAGGAATCGTTTCTCGAATCCTTCTCGCGCGAGGCTTGTTGCCCAGCTTCGGCATGCCGCCGCCCGCTACCACTTCCAGGTCGTGAAGATCGAGATACTCCATCATCTGCGCCAGAGTGCGCCCCTCGTCGTGATCCAAACGAAGGACAAAAGCGCGCTCTCCTCCTCGACCTTCGCGATCCTGAAGCTCATCGACCCGAGGGCGAACACGAATGACCCCCGAACCGGCTGGGCCTACGAAGGTTTCCTCTTCGAAGCGCTCGACAGCCACCGTGTCCCATTCCTGATCGCCGACAACTACTACTGGCGCGGCACGCAGGTCGGCGAGCAGTGGGCATCCGATCGCAGTCTTTACCCGTTTATGGTGCTGTAGGGCTTTCCCCGAGTAGCCGGGTCAGAAGTCGGTCACCTCGGCAGCGGCCACAGATCGCTCAATCCACCAGATCGGCCAGCTCCGCGGCGATAACCTCCTCGCGGTGCACGTACTTGGCGCCGCGTAGCCACGACGCCCAGGCTGCGAGCAGGCACATCACGATCGAGAAGCTGAGGATGATCACCAGGCCGTGCTGGAAGGGGCTCGAGATCAGCGACGGGAAGTAGGAGCGGCTGGTGATGTGCGCCTGCTGCGCGGGGGTCAGAGAATGGAGAACCTTCGGCCCGAGCTCCGAGCGCAGCGGGTTCGAGCCGAGGAAGGCCGCGAACAGGTAGCCGACCGCCGGCCGGTGCGCTAGTGCCGTCGCCGTGGCGCCGGGGACGCCGTTGGAGGTCAGGCCGGTCGAGAGGGCGTGGGGGACGCGCGCCGAGAGGCCGACGATCATCAGCGAGAAGAAGATCGCGATCGAGATCGGCATGCCCGCGTTCTGGAAGGTGGCGCGCATCCCCGAGGCGACGCCGCGCTCGCGGGCCGGGACGCTGTTCATGATCGAGGTCGTGTTGGGAGCGGCGAAGAGGCCGAAGGCGATCCCGTTCGTGAAGATGACGAGCGCGAACATCCAGTACGTGAAGTTGACCGGCAGGGCCATCAGCGCGGCGAAAGTGCCCGAGGCGAGCACCATGCCGCCGGTGGCGAACGGGCGCGCCCCGAACCTGTCGGTCAGGAAGCCCGCCACCGGGCCGGCGGTGAGGAAGCCGAGGTTGAGCGGGATCATGTAGATACCCGCCCACAGGGGTGTGCGCTCGAAGCTGTAGCCGTGCTGCGGCAGCCAGATCCCTTGCAGCCAGATCACCAGCATGAACATCAGTCCGCCGCGCCCGATCGAGCTCAGCAGCCCGGCCGCGTTCCCGGCCGTGAAGGGGCGGATGCGAAACAGCGAAAGCCTAAACATCGGCTCCTCGGTCCGCTGCTCGATCTGGACGAAGAGCACGAGCAGCACGATGCCGACCGCGAGCGTCGAGAGCACGAACGGGTTCGTCCAGCCCATCGTGTGGCCCCCGTAGGGGCGGATTCCGTAGGTGACGCCGACGAGCGCC
Organism: Gaiellaceae bacterium; assembly: GCA_050010215.1. Classification (GTDB taxonomy): domain Bacteria; phylum Actinomycetota; class Thermoleophilia; order Gaiellales; family Gaiellaceae; genus Fen-549. Next base: position 11,613 of record JBEKLL010000032.1, read on the forward strand.
AGCGTCAGTCCGAACGCAAAGGCGAGGTTGCCGAGCCAGTCGATCCGGGCGACCGTGCGCTGCCCGAGCTCGCGCAGCTTCCAGTACGACCAGATCGTCCCGAACACGCCCACGGGCACGTTGATGACGAACACGAGCCGCCAGTCGGCCTCGGCGAGCAGGCCGCCCGCGATCAGGCCGACGAAGGTACCGGCCAGTCCGACCACCTGGTTGAGACCGAGCGCCAGCCCGCGCTGCTGCTCGGGGAAGGCATCCGTCAGGAGGGCCGCGGTATTGGCCATAAGCATCGCGCCGCCGAGTGCCTGGAGCGCCCGCAGCCCGATCAGCTCTAGCGCTCCCGTCGCGCCCGTGCTCCAGACCAGCGAGAGCATGATCGAGGCGACCGTGAAGATCAGAAAGCCGAGGTTGTACATCCGCACCCGCCCGAACATGTCTCCGAGCCGGCCCAGGTTCACCACCAGCACCGCCGTCACGACCATGTAGCCCATCAACATCCAGAGCAGGTAGTTGAAGTTGCCGGGCCCGAGCGGGTCGAGGTGGATACCGCGGAAGATCGCCGGCATGGCGATCATCACGCTCGACATGTTGAGCGTCGCCATCAGCATCGCGATGGTCGTGTTCGAGAGCACGACCCAGCGGTAGTGCGGCCCGACCGGATCGCCGGGGTGCGTCCTGCGCAGGATTCTCTCGAGCCGGCTGTGCATGACCGGAATCTTACGTTAAGGTAAAGATCTCCAGGTTGGTTGATCTGCGCCATGGATACCGCGAGCAAGCAGAGCTACCGGATCGGCGAGCTGGCCGCGCTCGTCGGCGCCAGCCCGCGCACGATCCGCTACTACGAGGAGCGCGGCCTCTTGCCGGCTCCCGAAGGGCACAGCAAGGGACAGCACCGCACCTATGACGACACCGACGTTTTGCGCCTGCGCGAGCTATTGCGCCTGCGCGACCTGCTCGGCCTCCCGCTCGAGGAGCTCGGGAAACTGCTCGAGGCCGAGGAGGCGCGCGCGCTCCTCCGCGATCGCTTCCACGCCGGCGGCTCGGGCGAGCAGCGGCGCCAGATCCTGGAGCAAGGGATAGCTCACATCGAGGCGCAGCTGACGCTGGTGCGCAGGCGCGAGCAGGCGCTGGCCGGGCTCGGGAAGGAGCTGGCGGCCAAGCGGCAGCGCTTGAGAGCGCAGCTACGAGCACTGGCCAAAGCGGAGAACTGAGTCCGTCCGAGCCGTCTCCGGCGGACTGCTCGAGCTGAGGTCACGTCAGCTCAGATCGCGCTCACCCAACTCCGTGCCGCCGACTCCGCACGTTTCAGTAGTAGGCGAATGGGGACCATCTACGTCGATTAAAAGAAAAGACTCGGAAAGGACAAGAGATGGCTCTCGGCTTTTACTTCACACCCAGCTCGTTCACACCGGAGGGCTACGACGAGACGATCAGGAAGCTCGAGGAAGCCGGTGCCGGTGCCCCGGCGGGCAGGCTCTATCACTGCGCTCTCGAGACCGAGGACGGGAAGATCCAGGTCTTCGACATCTGGGACTCCATGGAGTCGTTCGAGGCCTTCGGGCCGACGCTGCTGCCGATCATGGCGGAGGTCGGGGCCGATCCCGGCCGGCCGATGATCTCGCCGGTGCACAACGTCATCGAGGTCGAGTACGCCGGCCACGTGCGCTGAGGAGGTAACGGTGACACCGATCAAAGACAGCATCGAGATCGCTCGCAGCCCGGAAGAGGTGTTCGCCTACCTGGACGAGCTCGAACGGCACAGCGAGTGGCAAGAGCAGTTGATCAGCGCAGAGAAGCTCGGAGACGGGCCGGCCCAGGTCGGCACGAGAAGCACCGAGAAGCGGCGAATGGGCAAGCGCGAGATGACGGTCAGCTACGAGGTGACCGAGCACGAGCCGCCGCACGTGTTCGCCTTCCGCGGAATCGACGGCCCGGTACGAGCGGTCGGCAGCGTCACCGTTGAGCCCCTGGCAAACGGCTCCGGTTCTTGGGTGTTACTGGTGCTCGATTTCGAAGGCCATGGCTTCGGAAAGCTGCTTCTGCCGCTGGTGCGCCGCCAGGCGCGCGTGCAGGTTCCGAAGGATCAACAGCGGCTGAAGGAACGGCTCGAGAACGCTCAGCGGCTCGAGAGGGCCGCCTAGCGATTCTGTCCCCGGCGCCGGCGATCGAAGGTACAGCGCCGGGGACGACCGCGATCTTCGCCGGGTCCAGACCGCAGCTGTGCGTCGAGAACCTCTCTCTGGCGACGAACGACGAGCGCGCCTTTGCCGTACGGCGACGTTTAAGCGGCGACGTTCACGCTTTTACGGGCCGATTCGGCTCTCCGCTGAGCATTCAGGCGAATGCGACGCCGATCATTTGGCGAGGATCTTCTCGACGGTATTCGCGTTACGGGTGGTATGGAAGTCGCGCCAGCGGGCATTGGTGAGCAGCTGGGCGAAGGGGCTCTTCAGGGTCAAGCCTTTCGGTACTCGCCAGTACAGGACGCCGTCTCCTAGCTGTAGCTCATCCTCCTGGCTCCCGAAGTCCGCCGCGGCGGCGAGGAGCTCTTGCTCCAGGCCGCTCTCGAAGAACAGGACGTAGGAGTGATGGGTTGCGTCCCCGGCGAACGGATTCGCTTCGAGGATGCGACCGAGGCGCTCGAGACTGACCACCTGGACCCGGGCGGGATAGTGAAACGCCTGCTCCAGCCCGCGCTCGAGCCCGGACTTGAGTGCCTCCGCGGGCTCGTCTGAGCGGAAGATGACGTTGCCGCTCTGGAGGACCGTCTCGGCGTCCGATAAGCCCAGCGCGGCGAACGCCGCGCGTAGGTCGGCCATCTTGATAATCCGGCCGCCGACGTTGATCCCACGCAGCAGGGCGACGTAGCGCTCCACGGCTAGCAGGTTAGTCCGGACATGTCGCCTTCCGGCGGTTCTTCAAGTTAGTGCATGCCGTGCCGCCCGCAGGCCAACCTGCTTCAAAGGCGGCCACAATCCGGTCGAGCCGCACGCTCCACTCCTCGTCGATCGCTCTTCGAGCAGGATCCTCCTCGAACCACTTGATCGAGCGCGCCACGCCCTCGGCGAACGGAACCCTGGCTTCCCAGCCTGGCACGAACCGCTTGATCTTCGAGTTGTCGAATACCAGCGAGTGTGACTTGTCGCCGAGCAGTCCGGGGCCCAGCTCGGGCTCGGCGGCGGCGATGAAGTCGGAAGGGATGTGCACGATCCGGGCCTCGAGGCCGGCCGCCGCGGCGATCGTCTTGGTGATCTGATTCCAGCTCAACACCTCGTCGGAGGTGATGTGGAAGCTCTCGCCGGCAGCCGCGGGGTTGCCAAGCAGGCCGACCAACGCCCGCGCGAAGTCGCTGTTGTGCGTCATCGTCCAGAGCGACTCACCGTCGCCGGGGACGATGATCTTCTTGCCGCGGCGGATCCGCGCGATGACCGTGTAGTCCTGGCCTTCGATCGCGGTCGGGATCCAGCTTTCACCGTACGTGTAGGACGGACGCACGATCGTGGCCGGGAAGCCGGTCAGCTCATACTCGCGCCGGAGGCGTTCCTCACAGGCGATCTTGTCGCGGGCGTATTGCCAGTGCGCGTTCCCGAGCGGCGCCTGCTCGACGGTCGGGAAGAAGGGCGAGGGCCGCTCGTACACGGTCGCCGAGCTGATGAAGACGTAGTGCGAGATCTTGCCGGCGAAGAGCGCGAGATCCGTCTCGACGTGCGCGGGAACGAACGCGACCCAGTCGACGACGACGTCGAACTCCTCGCCCGCGAGTGCTGCCGCGGCGGCCGGGCGGTCGCGGATGTCGGCCTTGATCTGTCGCACTCCCGCCGGTAGCGCAAGCTCTTGTTGCCCCCGGTTGAACAGTGTCAGGTCGGCGCCGCATTTCGCCAGCAGGCGCGTCGCCGCGATCGAGATGTTGCCCGTACCACCGATGAAGAGGACGCGCATGTCCGCATCCTGCCGGAAAACCGCTTTCTTCCGGGGAACATGACGATTTCCCGGCAGAGGGTCTTTCTCGTACGCGACACGCGCGTGGGAGCGGGGGACGGCGATTGCGAGCCGTACTCGCGCAGGTCGGTCGCGGAGAAGGTTCGCTTTGGGCTAGTCCATCAACTCGCCGTAAACCCGACGATGAGCTCCGCCGTCTCGAGCGGGACGTCGAGCTGAGGGCAGTGACCGACGCCGTCGAGTACGACCCAGTCTGCTTGCGGCAACCAGTCCTCGCGGAAGCGCACGGCGGCCGACGGCCACGGTAGGAGCTTGTCGTCGCTGCCCCACAGCACTCGTACCGGACAGGTGATCCGCTCCGCGTCGAGGCTCCAGCCTTCGCGCAGCGCGTTCTCGATCAGCGGCTCCATTGCCGTGCAGCCCGCTACGCCGAGCACCTGGTGGGCGAGCAGCTCGGTCGGAATGTGCTCGAAGTTCGTGCTGATCAGTCGCGTCGCGCGGCGCCGGCCCTCCCGGGTGGCGAGGATCGCCTCGGCGTACGGCGCGGCGGCCGTCACCTGCTCCTGCATCGCCGCTTGGTAGGCGAGCGTCTCCTCGTAGGACTCGTCTCCCTTAGCCCAGCCTCCGGCTGGTGCCAGCGCCACGACCGACCTTGCCCGCCCGCGCGCGGCGAGTTGCAGTGCTACGTAGCCGCCGAGCGAGTTCCCGGCGATGTGCGCGGTGTCGAAGCCGGCCTCGTCCAGCATCCGCTCGACCGCGTCCACGAACAGGGCGCCCGTGACCTCGCCGGCGAGCAGTGGGCCGCCCGCGTGCCCGGGCAGCGTCGGCGCCAGCACGTCGTGCCGGCGCTCGAGCGCCGGCAGCACCAGCTCCCAGGTTCGCCAGGTGTCCATGAAGCCGTGCAGGCAAACCAGCGGCGACCCGGAGCCGCCGCGATGCGACGAGGTGAAGCTGGAGTACACGCGCGGAAGGTTAGAGGCGGGGAGGCGCGAGCTCGGGATCAAACGAGGTTTCCGTACGTTCGCGGCGGTCGAGATGCCGCTCGAGCCGCGCTCAAAGCAGATCAGGGAAGAGCATGCTTGCCCAGCCGAGGGCGCTCTGCGATGGTGTGCCGCTGGCGCCGCCGAAACGACGCACGCAGCGCAGCCGATCCGTCGCTAGGTGTTGCTTCTTAACCGGCGACTCGGCTCCAACAGACCTACCTCTACTTACAGGCCGAGAGCGGTGGGGGGCCGGCAGCCACCGTGGCCCCTACGGAGCAAGCGACGACATGACCGTCTTTGTCGAGCCCGGCCAGGCTGGTAATTGAGTCCAGCGAGGCGTTGGCCGGCAGCTGTGTGGCGTAGAAGCGAACGCGCCCGACAGAGGTCGGCGCTGCGAACGTCGGTACTCGCATAACCTGTCCGTTCGGGAACGTGATCTCGACCTGGGACGCGCTATCGATGACCGGCCCGTCGAGATAGGCGGGAAAGTCGTTGCGACCGTTACCACCCGCGCTCGAGCCGGCGATCTTCACGTCCCACGTTACTTTCGTACCGTTCGGTCGCTCGATACCGTGGAACCTGCCGCAAGCCAGCCCGCCGCCTACGCCGCTTACCTCCGAGCCTGGCGGCATCACCCCATAGCAGAGGTCACCCATGGTCGACCGGAAGGCGACCAGCTCCCAGGGATGGCCGTCCCAACTGCCCTCCTTCACGACAACTGGCGGGCTTGCCGGTGTCAGAAGACTTCCGCCCCCGAGGAACCACCACTCGTTCTCCGCGCTAAGCGCTATTAGTGGGGCCAGTACCGCCACGAGAATGGCGAAAACCAGGATCAGACGGCGCTTCCCGCATAGCCGCCTCAGCCGGTGTCGCTCAGGCTCGCCCGCACGTCCGAGTACGTCGGCCCAATCGGGCTCCCAGGAAAGCGCGGGCGTAAGTCGGTTGAGAACCTCGTCGTCGAATATCATTTTGCTACCTCCTCGAGCGCCTGAGCCAGGGTTTTTCGGGCCGCGTGCAACGTCGCGGACACGGTCCCGACTTCGATCCCGAGCGTCTCGGCAATCGCCGCGTAATCGAAATCGAGGTAAAAGCGAAGAAAGAGCGCGTCCCGCTGTCGCGCCGGTAGCCGACGCACCGCCGCACGCACTTCGGCGTCAGGCAGCTCCGGTTTCCAGACGACGCTATCCGCTTCGTGGAGCTCGTGCTCGGCGGCTGGCCGGCGGGCATCGTGGGCCGCGTTCAGGACGCAACGGCCGATCCACGCCTCGAGCGATCCGGAGTCGCGGTAGCTCGTTCGCGCACGGATCGCGCGAGCGAAGCCTTCCTGAACGGCGTCGCGGGCAAGCTCCGGGTCAGATGTTCGGGCGAGCACGAGGCGGAAGAAGTCCGCGCCCCGGTTGCGATAGACGGACTCGATCGACTCGATCGCCACGGTCTTTGAGTTCATCGACCAGATGACTCTGACAGGGTCAGTAATGTTTAGTCGATCTCTCTGCCTGCCGTGCCTGGGCGATCGCTGCCACCCTTCTCAGGCTACATTCCTGAACACTCGCCCAGGCGACACCTACGGGTGCGGGTGAAGTGGCAGTTCGTCGACAACCTGCCCACGTGCGTCGTAGAAGACGAGGCTGGCAAGAGCTGAGAAATCTGCGTGAGCGTAGACCAGGTAATAGCCGCCCGCGACCGGCCCGGTCGTCGCCGTGACGCCGTTGCTGGCTAGTAGCGCGACCTTCGCTGCGGTAGAGACTAGGGTCAGACCGGAGATGACCGTGTATGTGACTCCTGACGGCGCCTGCCAATCAACGTCGATCCCTGCGCCCGCGTCATACGCACCAGGTCCCCCGCAGCCTGACAGCCGGGGCTGCGATCGTCCCTGGGCGTCCTTGACGACGGTCGTCATGCAGTGCATCTGGTCCGTGCCGACCCTCTCAGTGTTGTTGGTGACGATCTCGAACGTCGTTGACTCAGGCCCTGGCACAGAGAGGTTTACTGTGCTTCCCGGCAAAGCGGCTGGATCTGTCGACGTGAAGAACGGCAATGACGCGACCGCCTGTTGCCTGTCATACCACGGCAGCACACCGGTGCCAGCGGCGATTCCTGCTCCTACGACCGCGATGGCTGCACCCACCGCGGCGATCAGCACTACGCGGCTCCATCCGAAGCGTCGCCTCGCGGCCGCACGCAGTGCTCTGCTGGCGGCATCGTGACCGAGGTAGAGATCTTCGGTCTGTTCTGTCATCACCTCGCGAACGAGGTTCTCCATGTCGATCATCTGTACGCCTCCTGGTTGAGGTCAGCGGGCACGAGCGTGCGCAGGCGGTCCAGCGCCCGGCTGACCGCCGACTTGACCGTCCCAACGCTGATGTCAAGCTCGCGCGCCGTTTCCTTCTCGCTCAGGTCGAGGAAGTATCGGAGCACGAGCGCAGCGCGCTGCTGCGACGGCAACTGTTGCAGCGCCGCGACAAGATCCCGCCGCAGGAGTAGCTGATCCACACCGTCGGCGATCGACGGCTCGCGGACATCGTCGAACACCTCCTGCACGCGGGCACGTCGCCGCCGCCACCGGTCGGTCGCCGCGTGCAGTAGCACCGTCCGGGCGAACGCGTCGGGTGAACCGGCCAGCCCGGACCAGCGACGAGCAGTCCGCTCTAGCGCGAGTTGGACGAGGTCCTCAGCGTGGCCGAGGTCGCCGGTAAGCAGGAAGGCGGTACGCAACAGCCGACTGCCGCAAGAGGCAACGAACTCCCGGAATTCCGCCTCATCTTTCGTGTCCGTAGCCTCTCACCACCTTCCCACCCGACATCACGCATCCGCCACGCGAAAGGTTGCGAAGACGCTTTCCGGCCAGGACACTGACCCCTCTGGGAATCGCGGAACATCCACCGGTAGGCGCGAAGCTTGTTCGGGGGAACATTCCTGAACACTCGCCCACCCCACCCGTCCGCGCGGCGCGCTAGAGGTGGACAGCCGTTTGGACTAGCGAGACACGTCCGTTCTTGAAGCAGAAGCGCATCCCGTCGATGGGTGTTCCTTTCTTACTCGCGTGATAGAGCCAGCAGCGGGACCCCCGAGCATACGGCGCTCCCGCGAGCTTACGAACTTGCTGCTGGGTCATACCTTTCTTGACGGAAAAGACGCCGCTTACCTTGTGACCGCCACATCCGGCTGCAACTATCACCATCCCCAGGGCGGCGGATGCGATTAGAGGTCGGATCTTCCCCTTCATCTCGGCCGGATC
>JBEKLL010000033.1:0-19356 GCA_050010215.1 Gaiellaceae bacterium
ACGAAGAACTCCAGCTCCATCTGCTCGAACTCGCGCGTGCGGAAGAGGAAGTTGCCGGGCGTGATCTCGTTGCGGAACGACTTGCCGATCTGGGCGATGCCGAAGGGCGGCTTGCGCCGCGCCAGCTGGAGCACGTTCTTGAAGTTGATGAAGATGCCCTGCGCCGTCTCGGGGCGCAGGTAGACCTTGGAGCCCGACTCCTGCACCGGCCCGATCGTCGTCTCGAACATCAGGTTGAACTGGCGTGGCTCGGTCAGCTCACAATCCGAGCTATCGCCGGGGTGCTTAGACGGCTTCTTGCCGCACTCGCAGTGCTCGAGATCGTCGGCACGAAAGCGCTTCTTGCAGGTCTTGCAGTCGACGAGGGGGTCGGAGAAGGACTGGACGTGCCCCGAGGCTTCCCAGACTCCGGGGTGGAGGATGATCGTCGAGTCGAGCGCCACGATGTCGTCGCGCTCCTGGGTCATCGCCTCCAGCCAGCGCGCCTTGACGTTGTTCTTGGCCAGCACGCCGTAGTGGCCGTAGTCGTAGGAGGAACCCAGCCCGCCGTAGATCTCCGAGGAGGGGAAGACGAAGCCGCGCCGGCGGCAGAGCGAAACGATCTTCTCCATCGTCACAACGTCGTTCATCTCTGCGTCCTCACTCATCGGGTTCCTGTTTGCGGCTCGGGGCTGACAGGTTATAGGGTCGGGCGGTGTTCGTCCGCCGTCTAGTCGGGTTGGCGATCGTCGTCGTGCTCGCCGGATTCGCCGTGTGGGGAGCCCTGCGCGTCTACCGGCACTTCGTGCCCGATCAGCACGGCGCCACGGTCACGCGTTTCCGGATCCAGAGCAAGTACCTCGGCAGGTCGATCGATGAGATCCTCGTCACGCCCAAGGGAGGTGGAGCCGGGCGACCACTGCTCGCGCTCCTGCACGGGCGCAGCTCTTCACCCAGCAGCTACCTGACGCAGTACTGGTTCGACGCGCTCGCGAAGCTCGGGCGCCGCGCCCCTGACCTGCTGCTCGTGAACGGGGGCGATCACAGCTACTACCACGACCGCGCCGATGGGCGCTGGGGCAGCTACCTCTTCTACGAGGCGATACCGATCGGCGATCGCAAGGCGAAGGCCAACGGTGTGGTCGCGATCGGCGGCATCTCGATGGGTGGCTACGGGGCACTGCTCGCAGGTCTTAGGAACCCGGGTATCTTCTGTGCCGTCGGCGGCCACTCGGCAGCGATGTGGCGCACCGGTGGCGAGACGCCGCAGGGCGCCTTCGACAACGCCGAGGACTTCGATCGAAACAACGTCATGGCAATGGCCGCGAGTCGCCGCTATCCGCTCGGTCGCGACACGCGCGTCTGGATCGACGTCGGCAACCGCGACCCCTTCGTCCAGGCCGACACCGAACTGGCGTACAGTCTGCGCGCTCAGGGTCAGAGGGTCGTCTTCCACGTCTGGCCCGGCGAGCACTCCGGCTCCTACTGGAACAAGCACGTTCTCCAGTATCTGCGCTTCTACGCTTCCGCCCTCGCGAGCTGCTGAGCGGCCCGGGCGCGCTCGACGGCGAGCACTTCCCGCGAAAAATCACCTGCTTGCGCCGGAAAATCGGCTTGTTGGGAAGGTCTATCGGTCGTAGACTGAGACTACTGGGTGGCGCTCGAGCGCAGGTCACCCGTCTAAACCGACAACTGCGCCCGAAGCGAGCTTGGAGATGAGTTCCTTGTTGCGTTTCGGAAGGCCGAACGTCGAGAAGTTGGAGCGAAGAGGCGATGTCGGTGAACTGGCGAGAACACTAGCCTCGGCTCGGCAGTCCGAGTTGCGGGTTCAGGCTTTGCGCGCGCTGGGCCGGCTCGGCGAGTTGGATGTGCTCTTGAGCGCGCTCGGTGACGGAGTTCCTGAGGTGCGCGCAGAGGCCGCGCGGGCGCTTGGCTTGAGCGGCGAGAGGCGCGCAGAGCTGCCGCTTGTGGTTGCTCTTCGCGACCGGGACTGGCACGTTCGGATGGCGGCGGCCGAGGCGCTCGGGCGGATTGGAGGGCCCGAAGTCGAGGAACCGCTGGTGGCCGAGTTCGGAGACGGAGACGAGCACGTGCGCGCGGCCGTCGCAGAGGCGCTGGGGAGGATCGGAGACGTGCGTGCCGAGCTCCCGCTCGTGGCCGAGCTTTCGGACAGCGACCGGCTCGTGCGCGCAAAGGCGGCTGCGGCGCTTGGACAACTTGGTGACCAGCAAGCTGTTGCACCCCTTCTCACTGCCCTGGTCGACCGCGACGCCTACGTGCGTACCGAGGCCGCGCGAGCGCTCGGCTGTCTCCGCGATACACGCGTGGTCGAGCCGCTCGCCGCCGCCCTGGCCGACAGCGATGCCGGGGTACGTGCCGCTACAGCCGAGGCGCTCGGCAAGATCGGCGACGCGCGCGTCTTCGGGCCGCTCGTCGAGGCCCTGGCCGACCGTCGCTACGACGTCTGCCGGATGGCCGCTCGCGCTCTGGCGCGTCTGGGCTGGCGGCCGGGATGTAACGAGTACGGCGCCCGCTACTACCTGGCGCTTCATCTGATCGACCAGGCCGTCGAGATGGGCTCCTGCGTCGTCAAGCCGCTGATCACCGTGTTGATCGAGGATGACTCGCGCTCGATGCGCGCTGCAGCCGCAAGAGCGCTGGGTGAGCTCGGCGACGAGCACGCCGTTGGCCCCCTGATCGCCTGTCTGAACAACCACGACGCTTCCGAGCTCGTGCGGGTGGCAGCTGCCGAGGCGCTTGGGAAGATCGGCGACACGAGCGCACTCAGGCCGCTTCGTAGCGCTCTGCTCGACCACGACTCCGAGATACGAGAAACGGCCAAGGAGGCGATCGAGCAGATCGGCGCTCGCCTCGGGCGCGTCGAGGCGGCCGCTCGCTGAACGGCGTGGGGGGTCGGCGGCCGCGCTAGGCTGACCGTGTGCGGTCACGAAACGAAGTGAGCGAAGCGAGTCGGCGTACGAGCGATCGTGTGCCACCGAAGATCAGCCCGTTTCGCTGGGCTCTCTGGTGGTTCTTGCTCTTCTTCTCGCTGATCCTCTTCTACGGCCTCTTTGCACCGTTCTGGTTCGGGCTTCGTCTGGCCGCCTGGACGGTTGAGTTCAGAGCTCGAAGACGGCGAGCGGCGACCGTACGAGCTCAAACGCGCTGAGAGTCGGATGAAGCACTTCGGCCGCCTGGCCCCTCGTCGCAACGGCCGATCACAACCCGCCTGTATGCCGTTAGCCGAAACGAGCTCTAGTGGCAAACCGACGGCGCCGCCCAAACGGCGAGTATGACGCTGATCGAAGCGATCGCTAACAGAGTTGCGTAGCCGAGTACACCGGCGCGGCCGTAGAGAGCGTGGGTACGGCCGAAGCGTGAGAGTCCGAGCATGGCCAAGAGGCCGCCGATGAAGCCGCCGAGATGTCCGCCAATCGAGATTCCGGGGAAGGTCAAGGTGAAGATGAAGTTTATGATCACCAGTCCAACGACCGAGCCGCCGTAGACGAAAACCCCCTGGCGCTCGAGAACGATGGCAGCGCCGAAGAGCCCGAAAATGGCGCCTGAAGCGCCTAGCGTCGGTGAGCATGGAGTGATGAGCAGCGCTCCGGCCGAGCCGGCCAGGCCCGCGGTCAGGTAGAGGGCGAGGTAGCGGCCGCGCCCCATTCTTTCTTCCAGAGGACCGCCGACGAACCAGAGTACGAGCATATTCATACCCAGGTGGATCGGGCCGTAGTGCATGAACGCAGCCGTCAGAAGACGCCAGTAGTCGCCGCTGTGGACGAAGGGACCAAAGAGGACTCCGTGAAGGTAGATCGTCCCTTTGTCTGAGTAGACGCCTCCGCCGCTGGCGACCGTCGCCAGGTAGACGACGATGTTGATCGCGATCAGCGCCCTTGTCACGAGCGCGCCCGTACCCTCGCGGTGCGCCCGCTGAACCGTGCGCGTCACCCGCTCGACGCCCTGCGGCTTGCCCGAGTGCTCCGGGCAGCGGATCCCCACGGCTGCGAAGGTCGCGCAGTCGGTGCAGATCGGCCGCTCGCAAACTGAGCAAGAGAGCCCCGTCTCGCGGTCAGGGTGTCGATAGCACGTCGCCATGGCCGAGTTCTCGGTAGCGTACTCGTCATGCGCATTCATGTCTCCTTCACCCCGGCCGAGCCCGTCGACGCGCCGCTCGCCGTCGTCATCGACGTCCTCAGGGCGACCTCGACGATCACTCAGGCGCTCGCCTCCGGTTTCGAGCGCGTTCTTTGCTGCACCGAGATCGAGGAGGCGCGAGCGCTTGCAGGCGAGAACAAACCGGCCGTGCTGGGCGGTGAGCGCGAGTGCGTCCACATTCCCGGCTTCGATTTCGGCAACTCGCCGCGCGAGTATCTGGGCGAGCCGGCAGCCCCGACACTGGTGCTCTCGACCACGAACGGCACCCGTCTGCTCGTGACCGCGGCCGCGCATTCCGAGCGCGTACTCGTTGGTTCGCTGCTCAACCTGCAGGCGCTGATCGATGCCGTCCATGCCGACGGTGCCGACGAGATCGACATCCTCTGCGCCGGAGTGCGCGGCGAGCTCTGCCTCGACGATGCCTACGTGGCCGGCCGTATCGCCGAGCAGCTCGACGGTGACCACACCGACTCGGCCATGGCGGCGATACGGCTGGCTCGCTCCTTCGCCAGCGCCGAAGATGGGCTCTCGGTCAGCGAGAGCGCCCGCAATCTGATCAACGCCAACCTCGCCGAGGACATCGCCTACTGCGCCCGCGAGAGCATCCTGCCGGTCGTTCCGCGACTGGTCGGGCCGGCTGGTACTGGTGTCGAGGTGGCTCTGAAGTAGGCTCGAAATGGATCCTGGCGAGCCGGTTTCGATCGCAGCCCTTCCGTTTTCGCTGCGCTGGCTCGAGCCGGGGCGGGACCTGCGGGTTGAGGGCCGCAGCCTCGAGCTCTCCGCCGGCCCGGCGACCGATCTCTTCAGCGATCCTGAGGGCGACAAGCCGAACGCCAGCGCGCCCGCGCTCATCGGCGCTGCGCCTGGCGACTTTCTGCTCGGCGCCCGTGTCAGCGTCGAGTTTGCGACTACCTTCGATGCCGGGGTGCTGCTCCTGTACCGAGACGAGCGCAACTGGGCCAAGCTCTGCTTCGAGCTCTCGCCCCAGAAGGAGCCGACGGTCGTCTCGGTCGTCACGCGCGGCGTGTCGGACGACTGCAACTCCTTTGCCGTGCAGGAATCGGAAATCTGGCTTCGGATCGCCAGGATCGGCGACTGCGTTGCTTTCCACGCCTCGAAGGACGGGGCTCTCTGGAAGCTGGTGCGCTACTTCACGCTTCCCGCCGCCGCCGGAGCGAGGGTCGGCTTTCTGGCCCAGTCGCCGAGCGGCAACGGTTGTCGTGTCCGCTTCTCGGAGATCTTCTTCGAAGCGCGGCGCCTCGCCGATCTCAGAAGCGGCGCGTAGGCGATCAGCACGGTGAAATGGTTAGAGCGCTGTACACGACTCGTTGCTTGTAGGCTTCCGCCATGCGCTATCGGAAACTGGGGCGGACCGGACTGGAAGTGTCGGAGATCGGTCTCGGCGCCTGGGGGATAGGAGCCGACGCCTGGAAGGGCGGAACCGACGCCGACTCCCTTGCTGCTATGCGCCGGGCGGTCGAGCTCGGGGTCAACTTCATCGACACCGCGATCGTCTACGGGTCGGGTCACAGCGAGAAGCTGGTCGGACAGATCAAGCGCGAGCATCCCGAGCTGATCATCGCCACCAAGGTCAACCCGGCCGACTGGGTGTGGCCGGCCAAGGATACGACTGCCGCGGATGACGCCTTCTCGGCCGCCCACGTGATCGCTCGCACCGAGGAAAGCCTGCGCAACCTCGGTATCGACGTGATCGACGTGCAGCAGTTCCACGTCTGGTCGGACAACTGGGTCGATCAGGGAACCTGGCTGGAGGGCATAGAGAAGCTCAAGGCCGACGGCAAGATCCGCTTCTTCGGCGTCTCGGTCAACGACTCGCAGCCGAACTCGGTGCTGAAGCTGGTCGAGAGCGGTCTGGTCGACAGCGTCCAGGTGATCTACAACATCTACGACCAGGCGCCCGAGGACAAGCTCTTCCCGCTCTGCGAGCAACACGACGTAGGCGTCATCGTCCGCGTCCCCTTCGACGAGGGCTCACTCACTGGCAAGGTCACGCCCGAGACGGTGTTCGAGGAAGGCGACTTCCGTAACACCTACTTCGCCGGCGAGCGCAAGCAGCAGGTCTGGGACAGCGTGCAGAAGATCGCCGCCGATCTGGAGATCCCGCTCGAGCGGCTGCCGGAGATGGCGCTTCGTTTCTGCCTCGCCCACCCGGCGGTATCCACCGTCATCCCGGGCATGCGCAGTGTCCCGCACGTCGAGATGAACGTCGCCGCCGGTAACGCGGGCCCGCTCAGTCCTGAGCAGGTCGAGAAGCTGCGCCCGCACCGCTGGGTACACGACTGGTACCACTGAGCCCGGCTGCGAACGCTTCACACGCCGTTGCCGCGGTTTCCAGCGGCGAGCGCTTCCCTCGTCGCGTCTAGCCGCGGTCGAGTCTCGTTACGAACTCGGCGCAGATTGGTGCGTGTTTCGGAGTTAGGCTCGAGGTGGGGATGGGAGGCGGGGAACCCACCTCTTCGGGCGGCGCTGAGACCACACTCGCGCACCCTCTGGAGCGCTGGGCGTTAGTCGCCCCAATCGGCGTCCGAGTAGAAGCGTCTCCAGAGCGGGTCGGTGATGGCGCGGACGCGCTCGATCTCCTCGGGTGTGAGCTGTTTCTTCCAGCTCCAGGAGTGGGCGGCGCTGTTTCTCTTGACCGAGCCCGGGTCGCTGTCCACGACGAGGTTTCGCGCGCTCGAGGTCGAGTGCAGGAACGACTCCACCTTGTCGTCCCACTCCAGCTCGAGCCCGTCGTATAGCTCGCGGAAGGCTGGCACGGTGTTGCGCGAGAGATCCTCGAGACGGACGAAGATCCAGTCTGCACGCTCCTCCTGGAAGCGCTCGACCGCCGAATAGAGGACTTTCCAGAGCACGGCCGACTCGTCGACGATGTCGCGCCCCTTGACAGCGTGGTAACGCATCTCCTCCTCGTAGGGATGCAGGAAGTCGCGCATCAATAGAGGCTGGTCGAGCAGGCTCTGAAAGCTGTGGCGCCAGTCGCGCGTCTTCAGGCTGGCGACGAACGCGGCCGGGTGCCTGATCAGGACGACGACGTCGAGGTCGAATGTGTCGGCCAGCCACTCGGAGGAAAAGAGCGCGATCGGATCCTTGAGCAGTGCGGCCGCCCTGCGCCGGCGCTCGCTGGAGAAGATCCACCAGTCACGCACCATCCGGCCGGCGTCCCTGGGGCTGCGCAGCGAGCGCAGCTCTGCCAGCGGCCGGTAGCGAAGCGCGATCGTGTCGGTCAGTGCCGAGGCCAGCTGCGGGAAGTCACCGAGGTTGTCGGCGCAGACGTACTGGAAATAGCGCTCGAACCCGATCGGCAGCGTGCCCGGCCGGTGCCTGGGGCTGAACGGCTCCCAGATGTAGCAGAGTGGGGTCGGAGACTTGGCCAGAACGCGGCTGACCCAGCCGGTGCCGGTGCGGTGAGCGCCGGTCACGAGCAGCGGTTTGTGGAGAGGCGCAGAGCTCAGGCGCAGGAGTATATAAAGCGGCGGCCTGGTACCGGCAGCGGGCACGAGTGCTACGTAAACTGGTCTCTCCACGGCGAAGGGAGAGGCAGGAAAGATGAAGATCAAGATCCTCTGCACGCTGGGCCCGTCGTCGTTCAGCCCGGACGTGATCAGGGGGCTCGACGAGCGGGGCGTGCACCTGCTCCGGATCAACCTCTCCCACACCGCGCCCGAAGCCCTGGAAGAGACCATTGCCTCGGTCAGGGCCGTGTCCTCGACGCCGATCTGCCTCGACACTCAGGGCGCCCAGGTTCGCTGCGGCCGGATCCAAGCGGACGTGACGCTGCAGGAGGGCGCGGAGGTGCGGCTGACCGACCAGCCGGTGACCGGAGACGAGCGGGAGATCCCGCTCTGGCCGGGCACGGTCTTCGAGGCACTGGCCCCGGGCAGCAAGGTGAGCCTCGATTTCGACGGTGCGATGCTTCAGATAATCGCTGTGGAGCCGGGATCGGCTCGGGCCACAGTGGTCTCTCCTGGCAGGGTTCGTAGCAACAAGGCCGTGACCGTCGATCCGCCGCTCGCGCTGCCCGCCCTCACCGAGCAGGACGAGGCCGCCATCCGCATCGGGGCCGCTCACGGGATCACGCACTACGCGCTCTCGTTCGCGGCGAGTGCGGCGAACGTTGCCCGCATCCGCGAGCTTGCGCCCGCCGGCGCCCACATCATGTCCAAGATCGAGAGTCGAGCCGGCGTCAGGAACATGGACGAGATCATCGAGGCCTCGGACTCCGTTCTGATCGACCGGGGAGACCTCTCCCGCGAGGTTCCGCTGGAGTACGTGCCCTACTACCAGAAGGCTGTCGTTCGCCGGGCCAACCGCGGCAACCGTCCCGTCTACGTGGCGACCAACCTGCTCGAGTCGATGGTCTCAAACCGCCAGCCCACGGTCGCCGAGGTCAACGACATCGCCAACACGCTGCTTGACGGCGTGCACGGGCTCGTCCTGGCCGCCGAGACGGCGGTGGGACTTGACCCGGTCGGGTCGGTGGACATCGTTCTGCGGGCGATCGAAGCCTTCGAGCGAACCAGCGAGGGGCATCTGCTCGCCGAGGATCGGGTCTTTTCGACTCGCGCTTCTTGACGGCCGGCGTCGTGGGGCGGTGGCTCTAAGATTCCCCTGGTGCGCGGGACAGCCGGTATCAAACTAGCTCTGACCTTGCTCGCCGCCGCCCCGGTTTCCGCCGCGCTCGTGCTTGGTGTCTCGCCCGCGAATCCAGCTTCGACCGGCATTCACAAGATCAAGCACGTGATCGTGATCGTCCAGCAGAATCGCACCTTCGACAACTATTTCGGGACTTACCCCGGAGCGAATGGGATTCCGATCAAGAACGGCATCCCGACCGTCTGCATCCCCGATCCCGCGAGCGCGATCTGCGTCCGCCCCTCCCGCGATCCGACCGACCTCAACCTCGGCGGCCCGCACGGAAACTCGAGCGCAGTGGCGGATATCGACGGCGGCAGGATGGACGGTTTCGTCGCCCAGGCGCATCCCGAGAAGTGCCGTAAGCATCCACTGCTGACATCCTGCGCGCCGGGTGCGAACGCGCCGGACGTGATCGGCTATCACGACTACCACGAGATCCCGAACTACTGGGCCTACGCGAAGAACTTCGTGCTTCAAGACCGTATGTTCGCGGCGAGCCTCTCCTGGGGCGGCCCGACCGGGAGCCTCTTCACGGTCTCGGGCTGGTCGGCGCGCTGCAAGGTCAAGGGAGACCCGATGAGCTGCGTCAGCGCTGTTCAGACGAACCCTGAGTCGCCCGGGCCGGGAAAGATTCCCAACTACGCCTGGACCGATCTCACTTACCTCCTGCATCGAGCCGGCGTGAGTTGGGGGGCGTACTACTTCAAAGCGACGCGGGCCGACTGCAACGCATTCGTTCCCGACTGCACTCCGATTACGAAGAACTCGAAGACGCCGGCGAGGTGGAACCCCCTGCCCTACTTCGAGACGGTCAGGAAGGATGGCCAGCTGGCGAACGTCCAGAGCATCTCGAATTTCTACAGGGCCGCCGCCGAGGGCACGCTTCCCGCGGTCTCCTGGGTCGTCTCGAACAACACGGTCTCGGAGCGGGCGCCCGGGGTCGTAAGCGTTGGAGAGACGCACGTGACCGGGCTCGTGAACGCCGTGATGAACGGCCCCGATTGGAATTCGACGGCCATCTTCATCACCTGGGACGACTGGGGCGGCTACTACGACCACGTTCGACCGCCCAGGGTGGACGAGAACGGCTATGGCCTGCGTGTACCGGGGCTCCTCATCAGTCCGTACGCCAAGCGCGGCTACGTCGACCATCAGACGCTCTCCACCGACGCCTACCTCAAGTTCATCGAGGACGTCTTTCTAGGTGGCCAGCGGCTCGATCCGAAAACCGACGGTCGCCCCGATTCACGGCCGGTCGTGCGCGAGCGGGTTGCGATTCTCGGCGACCTGCGGAACGAGTTCGATTTCTCTCGAAAGCCGCGCAAGCCGCTGATCTTGCCGCTCCACCCCAAGCGGCTTCAGTACTCGGCCAGCTGGAAGGGGAAGGTAGTCAGACTGATCTCGACGCCCTACGTCAATGTGGCGCTCGTGCGCGACGCGAAGCAGATCGGCCGCGTTCTCTCCTTCCAGAGCAACGATGCGGCCTATCGCTGTCTCAAAGGCGCGGCCGTGCGCGCCTGGTCGCTTGCCGACGAGTTTTCCGGTCGCATCGTGATCGGGCGCCGCAAGACCCCCACCTGCCCAGCCGGCACCTGGGTGCTTCCGCGCGCTTTTCTGGGCTGACGCCGCGCGAGTCCGCTAGGGGCTCGGCTCGGAGGACGACTCGCCTTCGCAGCCGGCGCGCACGATCACGACCGGACAGTGTGAGTGGTGCGCGCTCTGCTGGCTGACCGAGCCCAGCAAGAGCTCGCGGAAACCGCCCCAGCCGCGCGAGCCGATGACCAGCATCTCGGCCCTGGCGGACTCCTCGACGAGCACGTTCGCGGGCTGGCCCTCGCGCAAGATCGGCTCGATCTGCGGCGGCGCGGCGCCCGCTCTGGCCTCCTCCAGGGCCTCCTCGAGCACCTCTCTGGCTGCCGTCTCGGCATCCTCGGCCAGGTGGGGCGGAGGCGGTGCCCAGCCGGCTCCGTAAGCGGGCAGCGGTACGTGCCAGACGACCACGATGCGCAGCTTCGTCTGCCGAATGACTGCCTCGTGGAGCGCGAAATGAAGTGCCGAGCGCGAACACTCCGAGCCGTCCACACCAACGACGATCATCTCCGCCTCCTCTGCTCTCCGTTAACGGCAGTCTCTCTCTGTTGCGCTCGGGCGGCAAGTCCCAGCTCATCGGAAGTGCTAGAAAGGAGGCGATGCGACGCGCTCACATTCGCACGATCAAAGCGGTCTTCCCGGCGCTCGCGCTCGCTACGGCCTTGTGGGTACCCGCCGCCGGCTCGCAGATCGCGCTGCCGTTTCACTACTCCGTCTCGCCGATCGGCCCGGTGTTTCGCGCGCAGATGACATCCTGGCACAAGGGCTGCCCGGCTCCGATCTCGAATCTGCGCCTGGTCGGGGTCAGCTTCTGGGGCTTCGACGGCCGTCCGCACCAGGGCCGGCTCGTTCTGAGCAAGGACTACACGAGCCCCGTCATCAAGGCCCTACGCACGCTCTACTACGACCGCTTTCCGATCCGGCGCATGAAGCTTGTCGAGGCCTATGGCTCCAGCGACAACCGCTCGATGGCGGCCGACAACACCTCGGCCTTCAACTGCCGCGGTGTCCCGGGCTCCGGCTCCTGGTCGGAGCATGCCTACGGGCGGGCCATCGACATCAACCCGCTCGAGAACCCCGAGATCCGAAACGGTGTCGTCTCGCCGCCTGGCGGGCGTAAGTTCACGAATCGGAGCAAGTGGGCCAGGGGGATGATCCACTCGGGCGATGCGGCCGTGCGTGCCTTCGCGGCCGTCGGCTGGCGCTGGGGTGGCTACTGGCACTCGCTCAAGGACTACCAACACTTCTCCTGGAACGGGCAGTGAGCACTCCCTCCTCACTCGAAGCCTCAAGTCTGCTTGGGCGGCTGGCGGCTCTATCGACGCGGTTCGACATAATCCGCGCCGGTGAGCATCGAAGACGCACAGACGAGTAACTGGCTGCATCCCTCGCCGCGGCTGCTGGTGCTGCGGCGGCTCGAGGTGGCGGCAGGCACGCTGGCGGCGCTGATCGCCGCCGCTGTTGGCGCCGCGCTTGGGCACACGGCCGTCGGGCTTGCTTGCCTGGGCGGAGTGCTCGTACTTGCGTTCCTGGCGGAGCGGTTCGTCTCGCGCCGCTTCCACTCCTGGGGCTATGCCGAGCGCGAGGACGATCTGCTCGTCAGGCGCGGAGTGCTCTTCTCGCGACTCTCGGTGGTGCCCTACGGGCGCATGCAGTTCATCGACGTGACCGCCGGACCGCTCGAGCGATCGTTCAGCCTGGCAACCGTGCGCATGCACACGGCCGCGGCCGCCAGCGACGCGCGGATTCCGGGGCTCGACCGGGCGGAAGCGGCACGCCTGCGCGATCGCCTCGCCGAGCTCGGGGAGGCGCAGGCGGCGGGATTGTGACCGAGTGGCGGCGGCTGCATCCCCTGTCACCGATCGTTCGCGGTGGCAGGGCCACGATCGGCGTCGTGATCCTGCTCCTGCTCTCGCTGGTCCAGGGCCGCCGAGGTTCGAGCGACTCCTACCTGGAGCTCGGAGTCGCCATGCTCGCCATCGTTCTCGGCTTCGTCTCCTGGTTGGTCACCCGCTGGCGGATCGACGGCGACGACCTGCGCATCGAGTCGGGCGTGCTGCGCCGGCAGTCGCTGCGCTTCCCGCTCTCGCAGGTGCAGGCGATCGACATCGTCAGGCCGGGACTGGCGCGAATCTTCGGCGTGGCCGAGCTGCGCCTGCGGACCGGCGGCTCCAGCGGCGCGACGGCAAGACTCGATTACCTGGCCGCGCACGAGGCGGAACCGCTCCGCTCCCGGCTGCTCGCGCTTGCCGAGGGCGCCCGCACGCACGAGCAGGCGCCCGAGCCGGAGGCGGCCAGCGAAGAGCACGTGCTGACGACGGTGCCGACGGGTCGTCTGATCGGCTCGATCCTGATCAGCGACGTGGGCATCCTTGCCGAGACCGTTCTTGTCGCGCTGATCGTTGTCGTCGTGCTCTCGCCTGCGGCGGCGGCGGGAGTGATCAGTGCCGGTGCCGTCTGGATCTTCACCACGCTGACCCTCGTCTGGCGGCGCTTCAACCAGGAGTACCGGCTCAGCCTGGCCGAGGCTCCCGACGGGCTCCGGTTCCGTTCCGGTCTGATCGCGCTCAGTGCCGA
Source organism: Gaiellaceae bacterium (assembly GCA_050010215.1). Lineage (GTDB taxonomy): Bacteria > Actinomycetota > Thermoleophilia > Gaiellales > Gaiellaceae > Fen-549. The sequence goes on from JBEKLL010000033.1 coordinate 12,961, forward strand.
GACGATCCGGCCCGGCCGCGTGCAGGCCGTGCGCATGGTCGAGCCGCTCTTCTGGCGGGCGCTCGGCTGGTGCCGGCTCGAGGTCGACCTGGCCGGCAAGCAGCGCTCGAAGGGAGAGAGCCAGGCCGAGCGCCGGCCGCTGCGTACGGTGCTGCCCGTCGGAAGCCGCGCCCTGGCCGAGGAGCTGCTCGAGCGCATCGTCCCCGACCGGCCGCGCGAGCAGTCTCCGCCGCCGCGGCGCGTGCTGCTGAAGAGCCCGCTCCGTTACCGCATGCTCGCCTGGGCACGCACGGAGACCTGCGTCGCCACGACCAGCGGACGGATCCGGCGCGTCACCTGCTGGGTGCCGCTCGAGAAGATGCAGAGCCTGCGTCGCGTCCAGGGCCCGTTGCAGCGCCGGCTGCGCCTCGCCAGCGTCCACGTCGACACGGCCGGCCACAGCGTCCACGCCGCCATCCGCGACCGGGACACGGCCGAAGCCGACCGCGCCCTCGCCGAGCTCAGCGAGCTGGCACGGGCGGAGCGGCGCAAGAAAGGGCGTTAGCGATCGACAGAATCGGAGGAGAGACGATGGCTGGTCTGGTTCTCGTCGCCTATGCGACGAAGAGGGGGTCGACGCGCGAGGTCGCCGAGGCGATTGCCGCGACGCTGCGCGAGCAAGGATTCGATGTCTCGGTCGAGCCGGCCGGAAAGGTCAGGAAGGACATCGAACGGTTTGATGGCGTCATGATCGGCGGCGCGCTCTACAGCGGTCGCTGGCACCACCATGCGCTTCGGTTGCTTAAACGACTGCGCAAGTTGCCTGCAACGAAGCCCGTGGCCGTTTTCGGGATGGGCCCGCGCCGAACCGCGGAGATCGCCTTCGAGCGGGCGTCCAAGCAGCTCCATCGCGCGCTCGCCAAGGTGCCCGAGGTCGAGCCCGTCGCGGTCGGCGTCTTCGGCGGTGCCGACGCCAAGAAGGGGGTCGACATCCGCGACTGGGACGCCATCCGCGTCTGGGCCGAGGAGGTTGGCGAGGCGATCGGGTCGGTCGGGGCGCCTCCTGCCGTTTGACGGGTCGGTCTCGGTCTGGATCGTTCGACCGAATGCGCTACCCAATTCGCTACGAACACTGTTACCGATCACGGTTAGTCCGCCGACGAAAGCGTCATGCCTCCGCAGGGGGCGGACTTTCGTCGGTTCCTCTTGAAGGGGAACGTCTGTTCGTGTAGAACATATGTTCCTATGATCGCCTGTCTCCTCATTCCAGGGTTCGAGTTACGGGCGGTCATGGCCGGGCGGGAGGAGCTGCGCGGGCGGCCACTGGCGCTTGAGCCACTGCCCGGCAGCGACAATGTGATCGGGCCGGTGACGGGGAAGGCAGCGGAAGTTGGGGTGAAGCCGGCGATGCGCCTGGGGGAGGCGCTCGCGGTTTGTCCGGGACTCTGCCTGCTGGAGCCCGATCCGGCCCTTGTCGAAGCCGAGTGGGAGCACCTACTGCGGCGGCTGGAGGGCGTCGGCATCGCCGTCGAGCCGGAGGAGCCGGGCTGCCTCTACTTCGAGACGGGCCCCGTCGAGCGGCTTTACCGCGGGCTGGAGCAGGTGCTCGAGCGCGCCCTTCTTGCCGTCGGACCCTTCTGGGAGCCTCGCCTGGGAGCGGCTGTGCGGCGCTTCGCGGCGCTCGCGGCGGCCAGTGTCGCCCGGGGCGGGCAGGCGCTGATCGTCTCGGGCGAGCAGACCGAGGAGTTCCTGGCGCCGCTTCCACTCGAGCTCCTGCCCATCCCGGCGCCCGAACGCGAGTGCCTGCACGAGCTGGGCGTGCGCACGATCGGGCAGCTGACCGTGATTCCGGGCGGCGCCGCCGGCGAGCGGCTGGGCCAGGAGGTGCGGCGGGCCTGGGAGCTGGCGCGCGGTGAGCGGGCTGGGCGCGTGCTCGGGAGAGCGCCTGCCTCCGAGATCGCCGAGTCGATCGCCTTCCCCGAGGCGGTCGCAAACGAGCTGACGCTGAGGCGAACCTTCTCGGTGCTGGTCGAGCGCCTGCTCGCCCGGCCCGAGCGGGGCGGACGCTTCGTTCGTTCGCTCGCCCTCTCGGCGCGGCTGGTTGGCGGCGGCTCCTGGCGCCGCAAGACCACCCTGCGCCAGCCCAGCGCCGAGCGCGGTCGCATCTCGGCGGCGCTCGCCTCGAAGCTGGCCGAGATCCCCTCGCCGGTGCTGGAGCTGGGGCTGGAGCTGGAGACGCTGGCCGAGGAGACGGGCGAGCAGCTGCAACTCGCGGCCGGAGGCGAGCTGGAGGCGAAGCTGGCGCAGGGGTTGAAGCAGGTACGGACGAGCACGGGGCCGGGATCGGTCTGCAGCGTCGTCGAGGTGGCGCCCTGGTCGCGCATCCCCGAGGCGCGCGCGCTACTCGTCCCGCGTGACGAGTAGAAGTAGAAGAAGAAGACGAGCCGGAGGGAAAGTTGTCGAGCACGGCTCGCGTTGCGAGCGTCGAGGGCGGTGACCGCCACTCTCATCCCACCCCCAGGGGTCGGGCCAGAGCCCTGAACGCGCCGCGGGCGGCCCTGGTCGAGACGAACGCGGCCGGGGTGCCGGCGCTGATCAACCGCCAGCAGGTCGCACTCGTGCGCGAGGAGTGGCGCGTGGTCGACCGCTGGTGGACGGACGAGCCCGTCTATCGCCGCTACTTCGACTGCGTGCTGGCGGGCGGGCAGGCGGTCGTCGTCTTCCACGACGCCGTGGGCGGGGGGTGGCTGGAGCAGAAGGCGTGAGCGCTGTTCAGCGCAGGATGCGCGACCCACTTCGCAGTGAGCTGACCGTGGCTCACAAGGCCCGAGACGAAGCGGCTGAAAAGAACGAAGGCAGGTCGTCACGAAGGCAGTCACATGAAACCGCAGGGCGCAGATCCCGACGCGGTCGCTGCCTCGCTGGGTCGGGCGAGGTTCGCTCGCTGGGCGGTCGTGTCCACGATCGTTGCGATTGCGATGTTCGCTGCTCTGCCGTTCGGCATCGTCAGCGGGCAGTATCGGTGGATCCTCGGCGGCTCCATCTTCCTCGTCCTGGCTCCGTTTGCTACCTACCTCGCCTTCTGCTTCTGGTGGTACGCGATCTGTGGCCGCCGATTCATCCCACCTCGCTGGGTTGGCCGCTTCGGGCGCTGGCTAGATGCCACGCTCAACAAGAACGTGCGCCTGTAGCATTGTACGAACATACGTTCGCTACAATGAGTAAGTGAGGCAGCTCGGCTCTCGCTCATTCGCTCGTCGTCGGTCGCTGTAGAGGCAGGTCGGCGCACGATGGCCAGGCTTCGCTCTCCTTCCTACGTCGAGCTCCACGCCCACTCGGCCTACTCGTTTCTGGACGGGGCGTCGCAACCCGAGGAGCTGGCCGCCCGTGCGGTCGAGCTGGGCTACGAGGCGCTGGCGCTGACCGACCACGACGGGCTCTACGGCTCGCTCGAGTTCGCCCATGCGGCCAGGGCGCTGGGGTTGCGCCCGATCACCGGCTGTGAGCTGACGCTCGAGGGCGGCTCGCACGTCACCGTGCTGGTCGAGACGAGGCAGGGCTACTCGAACCTCTGCCGGCTGGTCACGCACGCTCACGCGCACACGCGTGAGCGCTCGCACGCCCACACGCGACCGCCCGGGCGGGAGCGGGAGCTGCGTCCGCCGGCTCTGCCGCTGGCCGACTTGATCGAGCTGAACGAGGGGCTCGTCTGCCTCTCGGGCTGCGCGCGGCACGGACTGGGCGTTCGCGAACCCAACACCACTCGCGACCTGGCCCGCGTCTTCGGGCCCGGCCGCGTCGGCGGCCGCGGGCGCTTCCTCATAGAACTTCAACGACCTTACGAACGAGGAGACGAGCGCCGCAACGCCCGCCTGCGCGAGCTCGCCTCCGAGCTCGGTGTCGAGACCGTGGCGACAGGTGACGTCCATGCCCACTGCCGCCGCCGCACACTGCTCCAGGACGTGCTCGTCGCCATCCGCGAGAACAGCTCGCTCGAGGCCTGCGAGCGAGAGCGGCGCGGCAACCACGAGAGCGTCCTACTGGCGCCCGAGCAGATGGCGGCGCGCTTTCCGAACGACCCGGGCGCCGTCGCCCGTGCCGGCGAGCTGGCCGCAAGGCTCGAGTTCGACCTGACCGAGGAGCTGGGCTACCGCTATCCCGACTTCTCCGACGACGGGGAGCCGGCGATCCGTCGCCTTGCCGGGATCTGCGAGAGCGCCTTCGCGGAGCGGTATCCGCCGGGCGCCCGCTTCCGGCGCGGCGCTCGCGAGCGGCTCGACGAGGAGCTGAAGCTGATCGAGGAGCTGGGGCTGGCCGGTTTCTTCTGCCTGCACCACGAGGTGCTCGAGCTGGCGCGCGAGGTCGCCGTCCAGGTGCGCGGGGCGGGCTCACCGCGCAGCGTGCTGCCGCCCGGGCGCGGGCGCGGCAGCTCGGTCGGCTCGATCGTCTGCTACCTGACAGGGCTCTCGCACGTCGATCCGGTCGCCGCCGAGCTCTCGCTCGGGCGCTTTCTCAACCGCGAGATGGCCGGCGTCCCCGACATCGACCTCGACTTTCCGCGCGACATCCGCGAGCAGCTGATCGTGAAGATCGTCGAGCACTACGGCAAGGAGCACGCGGCGCTCGTGGCGAGCTTTGCGACCTACCGCTCGCGCGGCGCGATCCGCGACGTCGGCAAGGCGCTCGGGCTTCCCTTCGGCGAGCTGGAGCGGCTGGCTCGTCTCTCCGACAGCTGGGACGCACGCGAGGTGGCCGAGGAGCTGAAGCGCCTGCCCGACGCCGAGGTCAAGCTCGGCTCCAAGCGCTGGCGCGCCTTCGCGGCGCTCACCGCCGAGATCGCGCGCCTGCCCCGCCACGTCTCCCAGCACCCGGGCGGCATGGTCATCTCCTCGCGGCCGCTCGTCGAGCTGGTGCCGGTGATGCCGGCCGCCATGGTCGGGCGCCAGATCTGCCAGTGGGACAAGGACTCCTGTGCCGACGCCGGCTTCCTCAAGATCGACCTGCTCGGGCTGGGCATGCTCTCCGCCGTCGAGTCCTGCGTGGATGAGATAGCGCGTCTGCACGGCGAGCCGATCGACCTCTCGCGCATCCCGCTCGACGATCCGGCCATCTACGCCGAGATCCAGCGTGCCGACACCGTCGGCTCCTTCCAGATCGAAAGCCGGGCGCAGATGCAGAGCCTGCCCCAGACCCTGCCCGCCAACCTCGACGATCTGACCATCCAGGTGGCGCTGGTTCGCCCCGGCCCGATCCAGGGCAAGGCCATCCATCCCTACGTCGAGCACCGCCGCCGCCTGCGCCTCGACCCGGATTTCGCTGTCCCCTACGACCATCCGCTGCTCGAAGAGCCGCTGCGCGAGACGCTGGGGGTGGTCGTCTTCCAGGACCAGGTGCTGGAGGTGGCGATGGCGCTGGCCGGCTTCAGCGTGGGCGAGGCCGAGGGGCTGCGCCGGGCGATGAGCCGAAAGAGAAGCGCCGAGGCGCTCGAGGCCTATCGCGAGCGTTTCATCGCCGGCGCCGCCGCCAAGGGAGTGGACGCGGAGACGGCCGACCGCGTCTACGACAAGCTCTCCAGCTTCTCGGGCTTTGGCTTCCCCAAGTCGCACGCGGCGGCCTTTGCGCTGCTCGGCTACCAGTCGGCCTGGCTGCGCCACTACTACCCGGCCGAGTATCTGGCCTCGCTCCTGAACGCCCAGCCGATGGGCTTCTACTCGCCGGCGGCGCTGGTGCGGGATGCGCAGCGCCGCGGCTTGACCGTGCTGCCCGTGGACGTGAACGCGAGCGCCGCTTTCAGTCGGGTGGAAGATGGCGCGGTGCGGATTGGGCTGCTGCTGGTGCGGGCGCTCGGCGAGACCGGGGCGAAGGCGCTCGTGGCCGAGCGGGAGCGGGGAGGAGCCTTCGCGGACGTCTGCCAGCTGGTGCAGCGGAGCGGTCTGGACGAGCGCACGCTGAGCGCGCTGGTGGCGGCGGGCGCCTGCGACTCGTTCGGCCAGCCGCGGCGCTCGCTGCTCTGGCAGCTCGGGCTGGCGCCGCGCGACAGGAGCGTGCCGGGCTCGGGCGGCAAGGAGCGCCAGCTCGCCCTGCCCCTGTCTCCGACCGCCGCCACGCCGCCTCTTCCCGAGCAGTCAGTCTGGGAGCGCATGCTCGCCGACTACCGCTCGACCGGGCTCTCGACCGGCGTCCACCCGCTCGCCCTGCTCCGGCCCGAGCTTCCGCCCGGCACCCTCTCCTCGTCCGACCTCCCCGTTGCCCATAACGCCGCCCGCGTCACCGTCGCCGGCCTGGTCGTCGCTCGCCAGCGCCCGCCGACGGCGAACGGCGTCACCTTCCTTTTGCTCGAGGACGAGCACGGTCAGCTGAACGTGATCGTGATGCCGCAGCTCTACGCCGCGAACCGTGCCCTCGTCCGCGGCGAGC
>JBEKLL010000034.1:0-18353 GCA_050010215.1 Gaiellaceae bacterium
ATCGCTCGACCTGTCGGGGCGCCGGTGGAGGTGCTCGATCGGCTGACTGCTGGCGGCTGGGTTGGGCGCAGACGACGGACGTTGCAGAGGATACGCGGGCGTTTGCCTGCCACCGGGCGAGGTGAGCATTGCAGCCCCAGAGAGGATGAGAAACAGAGCCGCACCGCGCAGTCGCATCGCCGCCTCTCCTATTCGGGCGCCTTAAGAGCCGCCGTCCTTGACGAAGGTTAGCCAAGGGACGCCTCTCATTGTCGGGGAGTCGCAATGCAAGCGAGCGGGTAGCGCCACAGTCAAAGAGCATCGGCAGACACCCTTCAGCGGGGTCACGGGACGGAAGACGCTCCGACGCTCGGGCGAGACGTGCGAATCGTTACCGAACTACGCAGTTTGTTCGCGGATCGCTATAACCCGGTGGCCAGAAAACGTACGCGGACATGTACCGATTCTGCGCCAGAACTACGACTACCGCGTTTTGAGGTTCCGAGGCGCTTCGCCGAGTGAGTGTCAGCTGTTACATTCAGCTCTGTCGATGAATAAGCACTTGACCAAGGTCTGTTGTCGGCCCGGCGTGGCGCCGCAGGACACGGACGCCTTCCAGGAGCACGCGCTCCGTTTCAAGGCGCTCTCGGAGCCGGCGAGAGTGGCGATCGTCAATCGGTTGGCCTCGCGCGGAGAGGCCTGCGTTTGCGAGCTGGTCGATGTGCTCGAGCTCGCTCAGCCAACTGTGTCGCACCACTTGCGCGTCTTGCGCGAGGCTGGCCTGGTCGAGCACGAGCGGCGCGGAACCTGGATGTACTACCGCCTTGTCCCCGACGCCATCGACGAGCTGCGCTCGACGCTGACGCCCGAGTTGAGCTAGCCCGCCGAGATCAAGGCGATGCCCACCAGCGCAGCGCCGATTCCCGCTTTCTGGTGTCGCGAGATGTGCTCGTGCAGCAACGTCTGGGCCAGGAGCACGGTCGCAAGCGGGTAGAGCGACCCGAGCACACTGACCAGGCTCAGCAGGCCGTGGTCGGTGGCGAGCGCGTAGAGGGCGTTCGCGGCGCTATCGAGCACGCCGATGAGGATGAGCCAGCGGAGGTTGCGCGGCGGGATCCGAAGCGGTCGCCGGACGACGAGCAGGACGAGCAGGATGACGGGCGCCGTGGCAAGCCGCAGCATCAGCGTCGCCGCGAGCGCGTGGTGATGCTCGCTTGCCTTGGCCAGGAAGAGGAAGAAGACACCGAAGCCCAACGCGGCCGCCAGTGCTAGCGGTACCTCGGCGGCGAGACTGTGGCCTCGCACCGGGTGCTTCTCGGCCGAGGCGAGAACGACACCTGCGAGCGCGAACGCGATCCCGACCAGGGCAGCTACGCCGGGGCGCTCGCCCCGAGCCAGTCCGACCGCCACGGGGAGCGCGACTCCCGTCGCCGAGACGGGAGCCACGATGCTGATCCGGCCGATCGCCATTCCCCGATAAAAGGCGCCCAGAGCGACGATGCCGGCGGCTCCAGCTAGAGCCGCGTAGACAGCCGTCCGCATGTCCGGGAAGGAGCGAGTCGCCAGTGCGAGTCCTCCCATCAGGACGAGTCCGGCCAGCTGTGAGACGGCGATCAGCGTCAAGAGCGGAACGACGCGGCTCCTGACGCCTCCGAGATAGTCGGAGACGCCCCAGGAGACGCTCGCCGCCAGGGCGAGAACGAGCCCGAGCACGGAGCTCGGTCCTAGCTGTCGTCGACCGGTCGCAGCTGTGCGACCGCGTCGAGCTGGTTGGCATGGAAGAGCGCGGCCGCCTCGGCGGTGCGGGCCGAGCGTCCGTCGTGATGGACGGCGACAGCGTGCAGGAGCTCCGCTCGCAGATCGTTACCGAGCGACTCGGTCTGCTGCTCGATCAGGCGCAGCCCGAGCTGGACGTGGCCGAGCAGGCGGCCCTCGGCGGTGGGTGCGAAGACCGGCGCCTGCCCGAGCTCGCGCGTACGCCCTAGATCGTGCACGAGCGCTGCCGCGAGAATCAGGTCGGAGCGCAGGCGTGGATGAAGTTGACAGAGATCGCGGCAGATGGTGGCGACGCCGACGGTGTGCTCGAGCAGGCCGCCCGAATAGCTGTGGTGCCCTTCGACGGTGGCGGGAAGCGCGCGTAGGCGTTGCCGCTCCGGGCCTCCGAGTAACGCTTCGACGCTCGCGCGCAGCGGCTCGTGCACGATCTCGGCGACGAGGAAGTCGAGGAAGCCTTCCAGCTCGTCGGGGTCGCGGCGGCCGGCCGGAGCCAGTTTCTCGGGGTCGGCCTCTGGCGCCGGCTCGAGTGTCCGTACCTGTATCTGCAGCTTGTCGCGGAAACTCTCGACTCGTCCCAGAACCCGCACCGCCTCGCCGGCGGCGAAGCGGCTATCGAGCAGCTCCACATCGTTCCAGACACGCGCCTCGATGCGCCCGCTCGCGTCCGTCAACTCGAGCGCCAGGTAAGGCGCCCCGGCTCGCGTCCGTAGGCGTTCCTTGCGGGCGACGGCGTAGACGCCCTCGACGGCGCTATCTGCGACTAGCTCAGCAAGGAGGGTCACGATCGAGTTCTTCGCTCGTCGTAAGTGAATTCACGGTTTCGCAAAGCCGTATTTTCGGCGGAGAGCACTGGTCGAGTCTAGTCACTGAGCCGTTGCTAGTCTCAACGCTGTGGCCGAGATCCGTCCCATCCGGGCTCTGACCTACGACAGCGGCGTCGCCGGGGCGCTCGCGCAGCTGGTTGCGCCTCCCTACGACGTGATCGGCCCCGAGGAGCGTCTCGCATATCAGGCTCGTTCGCCCTACAACATCGTCAATCTCACGCTGCCCGAAAACGAGAGCGACTCCGGCCCGTTGCTTTCGGTCTGGCGCGAGCAGGGAGTCATGCGCCGCGACCCGGAGCCGGCCCTCTGGTGGTTGGCACAGTCCTACGTCGGTCCGGACGGGCGTGCCCGCACGCGTGAAGGTTTCCTCGCCTCGGTGAAAATCGAGCCCTACGAAGCCAAGGTGGTGCTGCCGCACGAGCGCACTCACGCCGAGCCCAAGGAAAGCCGGCTGCGCCTCCTGGCCGCAACCCGTACCCAGCTCGAGCCGATCTTCCTCCTCTACGACGATCCCGGGCACTGCGAGCAAGAACTGCGTAGACGGGCCGCCACACGCGAGCCGGATCTCGAAGCCGAAGAACTCGCTGTTCGCAGTCGCCTCTGGCGCGTTGACGATGCGGACGCCATCGCCCGCATTCAGACCGCGCTCACGGACAAGCAACTCCTGATCGCCGACGGCCACCACCGCTACGAGACGGCGCTCGCCTTCCACGACCAAGACGGGACTCCCGCAACGGCCTATACCTTCGCCGCGCTCGTGAACACCCGTGGCGAGGGGCTCGCGATCTTTCCGACTCATCGTCTGTTCACTCCGATGCCAAGGCTGAGCGGGCTTGGCAGCGGCGAGCCACGGGAGGACGTCGAGTCGGCGCTGGCGGAGCTGGCGGAGAAGTCCTACGAAAGTGCCGCCGCGCTCGTTTACGAGCGCTCCGGTGCGAGTCTGGTCGTCTCGGAGGAGCCGATTCTCGACGTCGAGCTGGTTGACCGGTTAGGGCACGAAGGCATCTGCTACACGCCGGACTGGGCGGAAGCGGTTGAGGCGGTCGACTCCGGTGAGGCCGAGCTGGCGGTGCTTATGCGCCCGCCCCGGATCGAGCAGGTCTTCGCGGTCGCTCGGGAAGGTCGCGCGATGCCCCAGAAGAGCACCTACTTCTATCCCAAGCTCCTCTCGGGGCTCGTCCTCTATCCGCTCTGATGCCCGAGAGCTCGTCTCAGAATGATGACCCGCCGGGCGGCGGAGTGCTTCGTTTTGAGACGAGCTCCTTGCTGGACGTCTGTCGCGGGACCGTGGAAGACATCCACGCCGAGCTCAAACGGCTGCCAACGCGGTTCGAGCGCGAGAAGGTGCTTGGGCAAGGGCAAGGCGGCGATGAGACGACCCAGATCGACGCCGCCGCCGAGCAGGCCGTAGTGAGACGGCTCGAGGTGCTCCAAGGCATCGGCTTCACTCTCGTCTCCGAGGAGCTGGGCGAGAAGACGTTCGGCGCCGGCGGGCCGACTCGCGTCGTGGTCGATCCGATCGACGGCTCGATTAACGCGAAGCGCGGGATTCCCTTCTTTTCCTTCTCGCTCGCGGCCGCGGAGGGCGAGACGATGCGCGACGTCGTCTTCGGCTACGTCTACGACTTCGGCTCGGGCGAGGAGTGGACGGCTCGGCGCGGTGAGGGTGCCTGGCTGAACGGCGAGCCGATCGGCGCCGTCAAGCCCAAGGACGAGATCGAGCTGCTGGCCTTCGAGGCGACCGAGACGGCCCAGATCGCCGATCGTGCGTCAGCGGTGGTCGGGTTCGCGAAACGGCTGCGGATCATGGGCTCGCTGGCGCTTTCCCTCTGCCACTTGGCCGACGGACGTGTGGACGCGGTCTGCTCGCTCAAGCCGGCGCGCTCGATCGATGTGGCGGCCGGGCAGCTACTCGTGCGCGAGGTTGGGCTGGCGGTCGAGTTCGTGGACGTCGACGCCGACGGCGTCGTGATCTCGTTCCTCGACTCGGCGCTAGATCTCGAGTCGCGCTCGCGGATTGCGGCGGCGGGCACAGCTGAGCTGTGCCAGGCGTTGAGCGAACGACTTCGTAGCTAAAGCGCTGCGCTGGATCGCCGCGCCGGGAAGGTAGACGCCCCGCAGAGGGCGAACGAGTTCTTCGTTCACCCGTTGACAGAGACTTCGGCTCTGGACGGCGTCTGGCCGCCGACCCGGCCAAGCCTAGAATGACGGCCCCAATGCGAATAGACGAGATCATCAAACGGAGCGAAGAGCCGATCTTCTCGTTCGAGTTCTTCCCGCCCAAGAGCGAGGAGGGCGAGCGCAACCTGCGCGAGGCGATTGAGAAGCTGGCTCCACTTGAGCCGTCGTTCGTCTCGATCACCTACGGCGCCGGTGGCTCGACACGCGAGCTGACAGTCGAGCTGACGCGTTGGATGAAGCAGGAGTTGGGCCTGGAGGCGATGTCGCACCTCACCGGCTACGGCTCGACGCTGGAGGAGCTGCGCGCCACTCTCGACCGGATTCGGGAGGCCGGAATCGATAACGTGCTCGCGCTGCGCGGCGACCCGCCGAAAGCGCAGCCGGGCTGGACGGCCGAGGATGAAGAAGTCCGCTTCGCCAGCGATCTGATCGAGCTGATCGCGACGGAGTACTCGTTCTGCGTCGGTGCGGCCTGTTATCCCGAGGTGCACGTGGAGGCACTCGATCTCGCCGCCGAGATCCGCGTGCTCGAGTCCAAAGCGAAGGCGGGCGCCAGCTTCTTCATCACTCAGCTCTTCTTCGACAACGACGTTTACTTTAACTTCGTCGCGGCGGCGCGAACGGCGGGGATCGAGCAGCCGATCATCCCGGGCCTGATGCCGATCACGAACACCGATCAGATCAGACGCATGACCGCCCTCTCCGGCGCCTCCATGCCCGAAGAGCTAGTGGCTCAGCTCGAGCTGCGCGCCAACGATCCCAGCACCGTTCTTGAGCTGGGCGTCGCCCATGCTGCCCTCCAAGCCGCGGACCTGCTCGCAAACGGCGCGCCCGGCATCCACTTCTACACGCTCAATCGCTCCCCCTCGACTCGCGCGATCCTCTCGGCTCTCAAGGTGAGTCGGCCGTGGGAAGGGCGCGCAGGCTGATCGCTTTCCGTCGCTCGGGTTGATCTCAGCGGCAGTAGCGTGAAACAATCGAGCGTATGAAGCGTTCGCTCGCGCTTTTTGCCGTGATCGCCTTGACGGTCGGAGGCTTGAGCGCGCAGCAGCTAGCCGCAGCCAAAGACAGAAACGCCCAAGCCCGCTCCGCACCCCAGCTCGGCTCGCCGAAGGCGGCTGTGGTCAAGGCCTTCGGCAGGGCCAGGGGCACACTCCGGCTCTCCTACGCCTCCTTCGGACTGGTCGTCGATCTGAAGGGAAGGCGGGGGGCAAAGCTGCTCGTCTGGCGCGTCTCGGTCACCAAGAGCGAAGTCAGCGTAGCTCGAGCGCTCGTGGGGATGACCACGGCCGAGCTCCGCTACGTCGCCGGTACTGGCGCTCGCTGCAGCGCCAGTGCCTGCACCTGGCACGCGGCCGGCGGCACGGTCACAGCCAGCCTGCGCGCAGATCACGTGACTCGCCTCGGGCTGCGCGCGCCCGCGGGAGATCCAGCAGGACTCAAGCTGAAGCGCGGAAAGAAGGGCGGCAGGCTCAGGGTCACTGTCAGCGACGTACCGAAGGGCGCCGCAGCAGTGGTCGCGGTAAACGGACCAGGCGGCTTCGTCCGCGTCCTCGCTCGCACCTCGACCCTGAGCAAGCTCCCGCCCGGCCTCTACACGATCGGCGCCGACACGATCCACGCAGGGAAGTACTCCTACGTTCCCACTCCCGCGCGCCGCAGAGTCCGTGTGAAGAACGCGCGCAAGAGCGGGGCCTCGGTCAGCTACCTGACGGTGCTGCCGGACACCACCAAGACAGCCACCGCCGCGGCCGTGCTCTCGGTAACAGGCAAGCCCGGCAAGACGCAGAAGGTGACGCTCGACGAGAGCGACCTCGGCTTCTCGCCGCTTGCGCCCGGTGACATCCTCGCGCTCGGCGTCGGTCCCAAGACTCCTTACGGCTTCTTCGGCAAGGTCGTCTCGGTCACAGATAGCGGTGGTCAGGAGATCGTCACGACCGCGCCGGCGAAGCTCGTCGAAGCCATACCTCAGGGCGACCTCAAGCTCACCGGAACCCTCTCCACCAAGAACGTGCACGTGACCGCGTACGCGGCCGGTGGCCCGGCCGGCGCACGCGGAAATCTCAGGACGTCGGACTTCGGTATCTCCTCACCGCTCGACAAGGGCGTCGAGTGCAGCCCCGGCGCCTCGCTCGACTTGAGCGGGACCGCAGGCCTAACGCCGACCTTCACCTTTAACCTCAACTGGAAATGGGGCGGCTTGCGACACCCGCTTACCTACACACTCAACTCCGCCCTCTTCAAGGTTCGCGCCGAGGAGAAGGTCGCACTCACCGCCGCGGCCACCGCGGCTCTCAACTGCTCGCTCGGCCCGTTCACCGTCTTCGAGGTGACCTTCCCGCCGATCGATGTCCAGGTCGGCCCCTTCCCGGTCGTCTTCGTGCCCAAGTTCGAGATCGAAGTCGGGGCAAGCGCCGAGGTGAGCGCCAAGCTCACCGCTACCGTCACGCAGACGCTCACAGTCGAGGCCGGCGCCGAGTACGCGAAGGGCCACTGGAGTCCGGTCGGCTCGCTCGAGAAGAGCTTTACCTTCTCCAACACCACGCCGGAGGTCTCGGCGACTCTCGAGGCCGAAGCTACCGGCAAGTTCAGTCTGCTCTTTTTCGACCTCGTCGGCCCTTACGTGGCGATCACCCCTTCACTCGAGTACGGGATCAGTCCCAGCGTCTGGGCGCCCGACCCCTGGTGGACGCTGACCGGGAAGGTCGACGGCGGGGCCGGTATCAACGTCTCGTTCTTCGGCCTGCTCGACGTCGACTGGGGCAAGCCGGACATCATCTCCTTCTCGAAGGTGTTGGCGAAGGGGATCAAGCATCACCCGACGGTGACGACCGGTCCTCGCATTGCCGTCGGCGCCTACCACTCCTGCGCGCTTGCCTCGGGCGGGACGGTGAAGTGCTGGGGCGTGAACGCGACCGGCCAACTCGGCGACGGTAACGGTGGGACAGGCGTGATCGACAAGACACCGGTCACGGTCAGCGGGATCACAACCGCCACCGCCATCAGTACCGGCAACGTATTCTCGTGCGCCCTCCTCTCCGGTGGCCAGGTCAAGTGCTGGGGCGACAACACCTACAACCAACTCGGCGACGGCACGACGACACGGAGGCTAGCGCCGATCGCGGTCAGCGGCATCACCAACGCCACAGACGTGAGCGCCGGCGGCTTCCACGGTTGCGCCCTGATCTCGGGCGGTACGGTCAAGTGCTGGGGTCTGAACACCCACGGCCAGGTTGGCGACAACTCGACGACGCAGAGGTCGACTCCGGTTCAGGTCAGCGGCATCACGACCGCCACCGCCATCAGTGCGGGCGGCTACCACACCTGCGCCCTTCTTGCCAACCACACGATCAAGTGCTGGGGCCGGAACGGTGACGGCCAGCTCGGCGACGGCACTATCGCCGACCATCTGACGCCGGTCGCGGTCAGCGGCATCTCGAACGCGGAGGCGATCAGCGCCGGGGATCAAAACACCTGCGCGCTGCTGTCGACCGGCCACATCGAGTGCTGGGGTTCCAACCTACGCGGTCAGCTCGGCGATGGAGTGGATAACCATGGCCGGTTGGACGTCTACGAGGAGCACGACGTGAGCCCCACGCCGGTCGAGGTCAGCGGTATCAGCGATGCCAGCGCGCTCGCGATCGGCGGCAATCACGGCTGCGCCGTCGTCGAGTCGGGCGGCGTGAAATGCTGGGGCTACAACTACTACGGCGAGCTTGGTACCGGCACGGCGACCACTACCGCACCGTATGGGAGTAAAACGCCCGTCGATACCGTCGGGATATCGGACGCAACTGCGATCGCCGCGGGCTCGGAGGACAGCTGTGCCCTCGTCTCCGGCGGCCACGGCAAGTGCTGGGGCTCGAACGAGTTCGGCAAGCTCGGTAACAACGGCGCGATCGGGTCCGGAGCCCACAGCGCGCTCCCGGTCCAGGTCAGCGGCGTCCCGTAACCGACGCTTGGAACGACGCGCCCAAGCCGCGCGGGCTCGGGCGAATGCTGGAGCTTCAACTCAGACGGCGAGCTCGGTAACGGCGAGGCAGGCGTAAACAGCTCGATCCCGGTCGAGGTCAAGGAAACCCCGTAAGAGCTCGTCTCAAATGACCTGCGCCGGCGCCTTGTCGCCGCCGCCGGCCCGGGTCTCCCGTACCTCTGTCGATGCGAGCGCTCTCCGAGATAGCGATTCGGGGATAGCCGAGCTGTCTAGAGGAGGCCGCTGGGACCTCGGCCGGTCTCGGCTTAGCTGGAAATCACGCGCTGTTGAGCAGATTTCGGACCGATTTCGGTCGCTCGATCTCGGTGGAGCTGGTTGCCCCCGAGTTGCCCCCTCTTCGAACGCATTTCGAGTGCGACTCGGTCACCAAGCCCCGGGCGACGGCGCTGAGAAGCGCAATCACTGCGGAAACGGACGCTATTGACCGATGAGTTCGGAGGATCCGGCTATGGGACCGACGCTGTCGCGCTCGATCCACTCCTCCGGCACTTCGTAACAGACCCGGCCGGTATTGTGGGCGATTTCGACTTCCAGCGGCGCTCGTCCATCGGAGTACCTCACACGCTTCGCGACGCGGTTTTCCCGCCAAACGGATCCGTCAGCGTGGCGCACAAATCGGTGCTCCGTCTCATAGATCTCGATGTCGACGACCTTTTCCGACGTTGATAGCAGCGAGCCGCAGAGCAGTGGCCGCTGGACGGATACCCTCAACAGCAGCGGCTGAGGAAGAGTATTGCGGAACTGGAAATCCCGATAGTTATAGAAGACCGTTGCACCCATCCCGAACGGGACGCTGCGCTCGTCGTCAGGGAACAGATCGATCTCGTGCCGATGACGCTCTACGATCTGAAGGTCGAGGTGGGCGACCATCCAGAAGATGAGGTTCGCCATCTGACAGAGGCCGCCGCCCGGCGCGCCGGTCAGCGCCCCGCGGCGCATCTCCAGCCCATCAAGATAGCCCCTGCGACGGCTTGTCCGCCCGACCGCCTGGCAGAACGAAAAGACTTCGCCAGGTCGGATGATCAACCGGTCGAGTCTTGCACAGGCCAGCTCCAGGTTGTGCACCTTGTTCTCCTGCAACTGCACCCAGTGAGAGTCCACTCTGCGGATCAGCTTGGAGGAGTAGTTGACCAGTTCGAACGGAAACCGCGTCGGGTCTTCTGCCCGTAGTCGCGCAAACATCCGCCGATCGTAAGTATTGCTCAGCCATCGGTGCGCTCTACGCGCCTCGATTCTGAGGCGGTAGGGAACCAGACCCTTCATCTGGTCCTCACGATAAAATGGGTCACGGCGGCTTGGAGGTCATCTCTGGTCAGGGCCGCGAAGGGTCCCCAGAGGTCCTTCGGATCGACACCCTCGGCGTCGCGCCGGTGCAGATCGTGGATAGCCGCCAGAACCTCGAAGCCGGCGCGTTCGAACTCACGGACATAGTCGGGCTCAAGGAGTCGATTCCGGAAGAGCTTCCGCCCCTTGCAGAGGGCTGCCCAGTCGTTGTCCGAGAACGTCAGATGGTGGAAGCAGTGGATGGACTTGTCGTAATGCCAGTAGTGGTCGCGGTGATCGACGATGTGCGAGCCCAGGCCACCGCGCACAAGCACGCGCCGCATCTGTGTGAACAAGAACTCGAGGTCGGATCGGCTGAAGTGTTCGAGTCGGCCCATCGACATACAGATATCGATGGATCCGTTTGGGATCGTCGAGAGTGCGTGTAGATCTCCTACGCGGTATTGCGCGTCGCACAATCTGAGAGCAGAGTCCACTCCGTTCACTTGGCGCAGCTGCTGCAGGAGATCCGCGCGGCTGGAATCGGTCTTTGCCGTCGCGCAGAGTTGCTCCGCGACCTTTGCGACCTCTTCAATCGCAATGGGAAGGTAGCGTGTTGTCACGCGGCGCCGGTCTTCGGTAACGAGCGGGCCTTGCCCGGTCGCGATCTTGCTCATGAAGACCGGAGCGAGTGACCAGCCCGGCTGAAAGAGCCAGATGCGACTGCCAGGGATCTGTGCCCGACCGAACCGACGACAGAGCACGACGTGCTCTCGGAACCAGTAGCACCACTTGCGACTCATGCCCGACTGGGTGCCAAGCACATTCGCGGTCAGCCATTCATAGAGGTCTGCACCCGCCTCTGTCCGCATGAACGGGTACATCCACAGATGCTTCAGCTGCCACTTGCCAAGCGCCATTGTGTCTCTCCCGTCCGGCAGCGGGCAATATATAGCGAATCATGTAGTTCATTTCTCAGAGGATCATCTCGCGGCAGAGATGATCGGTCCTAGTGGCTCGGCTCTTGTTGACACGGCAAGCCCTGACAGCAGCGCGACCGGATACCAGAAACCGGTGCTGAACAGGAAACCGTTGTCGTTTAACAATGTGGTGGGCCGTGAAGGATTCGAACCTTCGACCTTGGGATTAAGAGTTAGAAGGTCCATGATTCCCCGTTGTAGTGTGGAGCTCTCCGTCACAGGGCAGTCGCTCTTCTTCGTGCTTCGCCCTGTCCGAAGATCGGTCTACGATCCGATTCCCCTCTCTTGGCTGTACGAAAGGGTTTCGATCATGAACGCAGTCGCGCTAGGAAGAGGCTGAGTGCCGGCGCTTCCGCAGTCTGCCGGCGGCGCCACAGCGCGAAACGGGTCGGAACTGCCGCCGATCGTGGTCGCGGTGTCGGATCTAGTGCGCCACTTCGGTGACGTCGCCGCCGTCGACGGCATCTCCTTCGAGGTGGGCGAAGGCGAGATCTTCGGCTTTCTCGGGCCGAACGGCGCCGGTAAGTCGACGACGATCAACATGCTTTGCACACTGCTTCAACCGACCTCCGGTAGCGCCCGCATCGCCGGTTTCGATGTCGTCCGAGAGCCACTCAAAGTCCGAAGCCATATCGGCCTCGTCTTTCAGGAGACGACGCTCGACGACTACCTGACGGCGTCCGAGAACCTCCGCTTCCACGCCGAGCTCTACGGCGTCGAGCCCGAAATCCGCACCGAGCGGCTCGAGCTGGTGCTGTCGATGGTCGGCCTCGCGGACCGCAGAGAGAACCTCGTCGGTACCTTCTCGGGCGGCATGAAGCGACGCCTGGAGATAGCGCGCGGCCTGATCCACTCGCCGCGCGTCCTCTTCCTCGACGAGCCGACCGTCGGCCTCGATCCGCAGACACGGGCGCACATCTGGGAGTACATCCACGAGCTCCGCGATCGCGAGGCGATCACCATTTTTCTGACCACGCACTACATGGACGAAGCCGAGCACTGCGGCCGGATCGCGATCGTGGACAACGGGAAGTTGGTCGTGGTCGACACGCCGGATGCCCTCAAGGCGATGATCGGCAAGGACCGGATCGAGCTCCAGGTGCCCGATAGCGAAGCGACGATCGCCGCGCTGCGCGAGCAGTTCTCGCTCGAGGCGACGATGAGTGAGGGCGCAGTCGCCTTCCACGTCGCCGACGGCGAGCAGTTCGTGCCGAAGCTCTTCGCCGGACTAGGCCAGCCGATCCGCTCGATTCGGGTCTCGCGGCCGACGCTCGACGACGTCTTCATGACCTACACCGGGCGCACGATCCGTGATGCCGAGGCCTCGGCGGGCGATCGGATGCGAAACCACCCGCGAATGCGCCGGCGGGGAGGACGCTAGCCGTGGCCGCGAACGCAACTGCTATCGCTCCGGCGCGCCTCGCGGGTGGCGATCTCGGCTCCGACCTGAGAGCCGTGAAGGTCGTCTGGCGGCGCGAGCTGCTTCGCTTCTTCCGCAACCGCTTGCGGCTGCTCACCTCGTTCGTTCAGCCGATTCTCTTCTTGCTCGTGATCGGAACCGGCTTCGGCGCCCTTGCGCCCTCGAGCGGCAGCGTCAACTTCAAGACCTTCATGTTTCCGGGCATCCTCGCCATGACCGTCCTTTTCACGGCGCTCTTCTCGGCCATCTCGATCGTCTGGGACCGTGAGTTCGGCTTCCTGCGCGAGATGCTCGTGGCTCCGGTACGGCGTAGCGCGATCGTCCTCGGTAAATGCGCGGGCGGCGCGACCACGGCGGTCATCCAGGGTGCGCTGATGCTGCTCCTCGCCGGCCTCGTCGGCGTTCCCTACTCGCCCGTCTTGCTCCTGACGCTGCTCGGCGAGATGGTCATCGTCGCGATCGCGCTGACCGCGCTGGGAGTGCTCCTCGCCAGCCGGATGAGCGAGATTCAGTCTTTCCAGGCGGTGATGCAGTTCGTCGTCATGCCGATGTTCTTCCTCTCCGGCGCCATCTTCCCGCCCAGCAACCTGCCCCAGTGGCTCTCGGTGCTGACGCGTCTCGATCCGCTCGCCTACGGGGTCGATCCGATGCGACGCGCCGTCTTCACGCACGTCAGCGCAACCCCTGCCCTGCAAGCGCGCCTGAACGCAGGCATCACCTGGGGCGGCTGGCGGCTGCCGATCGCGCTCGAGCTGGGCATCGTCGCCGCCGTGGCGGTCGTCTCACTGGCGCTCGCGGTCTGGCAGTTCAGCAAGGCGGAGTGAGCCGCTCGCGGTTTACGACGGGTGCCCACGGCGTCAAGTAACAGCGCTTGCGTTAACTTCAGGCACATGACATCCTTGCGCCTTGCCCGTCAGATCCTTCGCCGCCACGACGAGACGCGTGAATGTAAGCGTCCTTCTCGCCGTTCTACTGATCTCGAGCATCGTGGCCGCGGGTTGCGGCTCGCGTTCTATTTCCACCGATAGGAAAAACGCGCAACGGGTTGTCGCCGCATGGCTAGGTGAGAGTGTCGGTCGTCCGCAGGCGGCCTGCCGAGGAGATGTCTGCAAGATATGGGTACGGCAGCCGTTCGCCGATGCCTCCGAAGCGTGGTTTCTCGCCGTTCCGATCACCACGTACTACAGAGGTCCGGACTTTCCGGGTGTTGATCGAATCACCCTGAGGATCACGGACAAGCGTCGCGGGCAGGTGGCGGTGTTTCGCTGCTCGCTTCGTCGCTGGCCGGCCGGGGACTCACGTGAAAATGACCGGCGTCAGAGACGCTCACAAGATGTGCAAGGGCAGCGTCGCCCCGACGGGCAATTCGTAAGCGCTGCTTTTCCCGCCATCTAAGGCGAGGAGATAACTTAGGAGTACTCGCCATGGCGCCGCCGAGTTTCTCGATCGCCGCGACAAGCTCCGCACGGTCGCGAGCAACGGCTTGCGCGTCGCGCTCCGCGGCCACTGCAGCGGCCGCGAGGATCGACGCCACGGCACTCTCGGCGTCGCCTACGCCACGCTACAGGCCGCCGATCTGCTCGCCCGCGGCGCTCCGGGCATTCACTTCTACACCCTCAACCGCTCGTCCTCGACGCGAGCCATCCTCTCGGCGCTCAAGGTCAGCCGGCCTTGGCGCGGCGGCGACGCGAAGCCCATCGAGATCAAGCGCGCGCTCGCGCGAAGCGCGATGATGAATGCGGCGTCAGTCTCATGAAGAGGCATTCCAAGAGCGGAGAAACGACAATCCGAACCGGAGTGATCGGCTGAGGCTCGATGGGGCGCGGGCTCGTTTACCAGCTGTCGGTGACGCCCGGCGCCGACTGCATCGCGGTCGCCGACATCCACGCCGATCGCTGCACCGCGTTTCTCGATCGCCTCGGGCTGCCGTACGAAGTCGTCGGCGACCAAGACACGATGAATCGGGCGATCGAGCGCGGCCTGATCGCGGTGACCGATGACGGCGAGCTGATCGCGCGCTGCGCGGCGGTCGACGCGGTCGTCGAAGCCACGAACACCATCATCGACGGCGGGCGCCATGCGATCGCAACGCTCGAGCAGGGCAAACACTTGTTCCTGATGAACTCCGAGATCGATCTGATCTTCGGTCCGCACCTCGCCCGCCTGGCCGAGGAACGGGGTCTTGTCTGCTCAAGTTGCGATGGCGATCAGTACGGAGTTCTGAAGCACCTGATCGACGAATTGAGATCCTGGGGCTTCGAACTGGTGATGGCCGGGAACATCAAGGGTTTCCTCGATCGCCGCGCGAATCCAAACAACATCGTCCCCGAGGCGGACAAGCGGAAGCTCGACTACCGGATGTGCGCGTCCTACACCGACGGCACCAAGCTCAACATCGAGATGGCGATCATCGCCAATGCCTACGCCTTACGAACGGCCGTGGTGGGAATGCACGGCCCGCGCGCGGGGCACGTCGGAGAGGTGTTCGAGAAGTTCGACTTCGAGGCGCTCTGGCGGAGTCGTGAGCCGTCCGTGGACTACGTGCTCGGGGCAGAGCCCGCTGGCGGCGTCTTTGCGATCGGATACTGCGAGCATCCGTACCAGCGGGAGATGCTCGCCTACTACAAAATGGGTGCCGGTCCCTATTACCTCTTCTACCGGCCCTATCACCTCTGCCACATCGAGGCGCTCGCTTCGATAGTCGAGGCGATCGGCGAAAGAAGATCGATACTCCAGCCGGCGTTCGGGTTTCGAACGAACGTCTACGCCTACGCGAAAAAAGCCTTGGTAGAGGGCGACGTTCTGGACGGCATCGGCGGATACTCCTGCTACGGATTGATTGACAACTGCGTCGCTCCGCTCACTCATCCAGGGCTACCGATTTGCCTCGCGCTCGACGTCGTCTTGAAGCGCGACGTCGAGCAGGACGAGCCCGTACTTCTCGCTGACGTCGAGTACGAGCCGGAGCGATACGACTTCGCGCTCTATCGCCGGGCTCAGGAGGCTGCCAGCCGGAGCACGACGTGAGGCTGGGTATAGTCGTCGTGTACTTGGTCGAGCCCGAGAACGGCGAGTTGCTGGATCTGCACCTGCGCAAGGTCCGCAGCATGACTCGCGTCCCCTACAAGTTGTACGCGGGTATCAAGCAGCTCGCCCCTCCGCTACTGCAACGTCTGGAGAGGGAACCCTGTCTAGAGATCCTTCCCCTCCCCGAGACCGATCTGCGTACGTGTGCCGAGCACTCCTTCTACCTGGAGCGGCTGATCCCCCGTGCGATCGCGGACGGAGTGACTCACATAGCGATCATGCACTCCGACTCCTTTCCGGTCAGGCCGGACTGGGTCGAGACGATCGCCGCACAGCTGACCGAGAGTAGAGTGCTGGCGACCATCTCGCGAGATGGCTTTCTCGATCAGCCCAGCGCCTGTCTCTTCTTTCGCGCGGATTTCTGGGCGGAATCCCAGCCAAGACTCCGCCTCACGAACGTAGACTGCTCGTCGCCCGAGTACGCGTGCTTCAGCCGCGCGCACCCGCATTATGCTCAGGACTCCGGCATCGGTTACGTATTTCGGGCGTATACGGCGGGTAAGACGTTTCTGGCTTTGGAGGGGCCGAGCGTCAGCGAGAGCCGCGGACGCTTCGGCGCTGTCTACGGCGATCTCGTCTTTCACCTGGCAGCCGCGTATCGCTACGGCAAGCCGAAGGAAGAGGAGCGGTCGGCCGCGACGAGGACGCTACTCGGAGCCTTAGTCGGAGCTAAAAAGCAACTCAAGAGGTACTTCCCTACAGCGATCAGACGGCGAACCCGGCGGCTGTCGTAAAAACTGACCGATGCCTGGGAGCGCCCGCTCTACGACAAGGCTCGCTCGCAACTCCTGGAAGATCCGGAGAAGTACCTGGAAAAGGCGCGTCGCGGGATCGAGTAGGAGTGGGTTGCCGAGAGCGTGCGGCTAGGCTGTAGTCGATGGCCCTCTCTCGCGTACAGATCGAGCTGGCTCTCCGTAACGTCGTCGATCCCGAACTGGGCAAACCGGTGACCGTGCTCGGAATGGTGCGCGGGATAGAGATCGACGCTGGGACGGTTCGGATCAAACTGGCGCTTACGATTGCGGGCTGCCCGCTCAAGAAGAGCTTCGAAGAACAGGTTCAGCAGCACGTGGGTGCCGTACCCGGCGTCGAGTCGGTCGAGCTCTCCTTCGAGGAGATGACAGCCGAGCAGAAGGTAAAGCTGCGAAAGCGCCTCGGCATCCCCGAGAAGAAGGGGATCGCGATCTCGGAGAAGACGCGCGTGCTCGCCGTCACCTCGGGTAAGGGCGGAGTCGGCAAGTCGTCGATCAGCGTCAACCTGGCGGCGGCGCTGAGCCTGCTCGGCGAGCAGGTGGGGGTGCTCGACGCCGACATTTACGGGCATTCCGTTCCGCAGCTACTCGGCGTCACGCAACGCCCCGTCGCCGTCGACGAGATGATCGTTCCGCCGCTCGGGCACGGGCTCAGGCTGATGTCGATCGGCTTCTTCATCGATGAGAACAAGCCGGTGATCTGGCGCGGACCCATGCTTCACAAGGCGCTCGAGCAGTTCCTCTCCGACGTGCACTGGGGCGAGATCGACACGCTTGTCGTGGACATGCCGCCCGGCACCGGCGACGTCGCCATCTCGCTCGGCCAACTCCTTCCGCGCGCCGAGGCGATCGTTGTCACGACTCCGCAGCCACTCGCTCAGGAGGTGGCCGCCCGGGCAGCGTTGATGGCGATTGAGACCGGTATGCACCTGCTCGGGGTGATCGAGAACATGTCTTACCTGGTCGGAAGCGGTCAGGAGGTGTTCGGCTCGGGCGGCGGCGAGCGCCTGGCCGATGAGCTCGAGATCCCGCTCCTGGGCCGAGTTCCGCTCGATCCGGCTCTGCGTGAGTGCGGCGAGAACGGCGAGCCGGTCAGTCTCGGCGCCCCGGAAAGCGAGGCGGCCGTGGCGATCGCATCGATCGCGAAGGCGGTCGCCGGTAGCCGCTTCTAATCACGGGCGATACGGGTTCAGACCGGTGATGGGCCTCGACTCACGGGGCCGGGGAAGAACGCGACGCTCGTCCTACGCGTCAAATGATCTCGAACGGGAGCAGCTCTCGATTCCTGTCCGCGGACACGATCAGACGGTAGCGGCCGTTCGCGATCGGCTTTTTCGCGAAGAGCGCCTTGATCGGCATCGAGTGCAAGCCCTTGAAGTCGCCGCTGTGCGTGACGTTACGCACGGTACGCCAGCTGGCGCCGTCGATCCGCACCAGCACGTAGTGGAAGCTCTTGCTCCGTGGCGAGAAGCGGTATACGAGCCTCACCTTCCCGGCCTGAGAACGCGTGAAGCTCTTCTTGCTCAGCCGAGCGAATATCTTGCCTATCTTCGTCTCGACCGCGAAGAAGCGATCGGCCGCGCTCATATCCGGGTTTCCGGCTTGGTCGATCGCGCGTACATAGAGCGCGTGGGTACCGTCTGGTAGCACGGCCGTCGTGTACGGGGAGCTGCAGGAAGCGAAGGCGCTGTCGTCGAGCGCGCACTCAAACGTCGATCCGGTCTCGCTCGAAGAGAAGGTGAAAGTCGGGGTCGAGTTATTGGTCGAACCCGAGGGCCCCGAGACGATCGTGGTCTGAGGGGCGACCGTGTCGACTGTGAAGGAGCGAACAGCCGCGCGCCTTTCTGTGTTATGGGCTTGGTCGGTGGCTCGTACATAGAAGATGTGAGCGCCATCCGGCAGTACGGCGGTCGTGAGCGGTGAGCTGCAGGGGGTGAATTTTCCGCTGTCGAGCCGGCACGCGAAGCTCGAGCCTGCCTCGCTCGAGGAGAAGGCGAAGGCTTGAATCCGGTCGCTGGTTGGGCCCGCGGGTCCCGAGGCGATCGTGGTCTGAGGGGCGATCGTATCGACCGTGAATGAGCGGACGGCCGCGCTCAT
>JBEKLL010000035.1:0-17318 GCA_050010215.1 Gaiellaceae bacterium
GGCTACGCAGTTCTCTGCAACGTGCACGTTCTGATGACCGCACGACGCGACGCCGATCTGCGCGCCGCTCTCGATGAAGCCTGGCTGGTGTTTCCGGATGGCGTTCCTATCGCGTGGGTACTCAAGCGCGAAGCTGAGGCAGAAGTCGAACGCGTTTGCGGAGTCGATCTCATGGCGGCTGTGATCGAACGGGGAATAGTTTTTGGGCTCCGTCACTACCTGCTCGGCTCGACCACCAAGGTGCTGGCGGACTTGGAGCGAAACTTGCGCGCCCGCTTCCCAGAGGTCGAGCTGGTCGGCTCAGCAGGCCCGTTCGGTGACCAGGCGACTCTCGATGCCGTCACTTCCGCGATTCGCGAGTTGAAGCCGCACGTTGTCTGGTGCGCGTTCGGCGCCCCGAAGCAGGAGCTATGGATGCGCCGAAATGCAGCCGCTCTCGCCCCTGCGGTCGTCCTCGGCGTCGGCGCGGCCTTCGACTTCCACGCCGGTAGTAAAAGGCGCGCACCGGTCTGGATGCAGCGGGCAGGACTGGAGTGGCTGTTCCGGCTCGCGACCGAGCCACGACGACTCGGCCGGCGCTATCTGAGCACCAACACGACGTTCTGCGCCGTCGTCTTTCGAGAGCGGCTGGCTAGTTGGCGGCGACGCCGATCGACCGCAGTCAATGTGCCACCGGGTGCGATAGCTTTTTCTCCCCCTCCGAGCTCGCCGGATGCGAGCCCTCTTGATCGTCCCGACGTAGAGAACTGAGCACCGCATGGTTCATCTTCTGACCTATCTCTTGATAGCGGCCGGGCTTTGCGGCGTTTTCGCCGCGCTCTGTCTCGTTATGATTCGCAGCCCGCTCGCTACCGCGGCCCTCGTACTCGTCGTCTTTATCGTTACGGAAGGCATCCACGACTCCTACGAGCCCGTCCTGACGCTGCATGGATTAAGCATCCATGCACGAGATCTATTGGCGACGGCTCTCATCTGTGTCGCGGCGTACCGACTAGTGTCATCGAGAACGTGGACTACGCCGCGAGTGGTCGTTCTCGTCTTGCTCTCGTACCTTGTATTGGACACCGTGCGTGGCGCGATCGACTTTGGCATTCAGCCGGCAGTCAACAGCGGTCGGCTCTCGTTCTACTTCACAGCGGGTCTCGTCTACGCATCTACGGTCCCGCGCGGGTGGGATGCTCGCGTTTGGCATCTCTTCCCGGTGACCAGTCTCGTGCTCATCGGGCTCGCCTTCGGTTACTTCGCTAGACAGGGTTATCACTCCGCCGGGGAGTACGTCACCCAGAGTGGTAATTTGGTCGATTTGCGACCGGTAGCAGCCGGGGGAGCGCTGGTGGTGCTCGAGTCGGTAATCCTCCTTTCGATACTTCGCTGGCCATCTCGACGCGTTAGTCTTTTCATTGCGCTCGGAACTGCAGCCGGGCTGGTCGCTCTTCAACAGCGGACAGTATGGATCGCCGGCATGGTTGCCGGGCTCGTCGGCCTCGGTCTTTGGACCGCCGCGCGGACTTGGCGTCCGCGACAGATCCTGATCGGAGCGGCGACCGCGGCTTCTGCGTTACTCGTTGCGCTGGTGGCCGTGCTGAGCAGCCATTCTCTCGTCAGAGATATCACTGAGCCGTTCAACTCTCAAAGCACTTTCGCCTGGCGCGTCAAAGGCTGGCGGGCGCTGATCGCCGCCCATCACTCGCTCGGCGGCGGCCTTTTCGGATTACCTTTCGGTGCGAGCTTGAAAAGGACTATCGGCCACAGCGTGGTAGTCGCTTCTTCGCACAGCTTCTACGTCGGACAATATCTACGTTCCGGTATTCCCGGCTTCATTCTCATCATCGCTCTGGGCTTCTTTTTTTGGAAACGCCGCGGGACGATTGCTACTCGCATCGGTCTGACACCGACTTGTGTTGGCCTCCTTGTGCTAGTCGTGTACACATACGGCCTCACTTATGACCTCAATATGTTCCAAGGCCTTGTGCTTGGGGTCTTCTTGGCATCGTCGCTACCGACGAACGGTCCGTCTCTACCCCAGCCAACCGAGAGCCCAGGCCTCACTGCGCCCGTAACCAAATCGGACGACACCCCCACGAGAGTCACTGCGATTCTCACCAGTCACAATCGCTGCGAGAAGACTCTGGCCTGCTTGCGGTCGTACTTCGACCAGCGTATAGGAGCCTCCATCGCCCTCGACGCCGTGCTCGTAGACGACGGCTCTAGCGACGGTACTTTCGAGGCGGCACGGGCTCTTGGCGAACGCGTGACGGTAGTTCCAGGCACGGGCGATCTCTACTGGGCTGCGGGCATGGCCCTCGCGGAGGAGCATGCCCTTTCGCGCTCTCCCGACTACCTGTTCTGGCTCAACGACGACGTCGTTCTCGATAGCGACGCGCTCGAACGTCTTCTCGATGTCGCGACAGCCGGCGAGGTTGCCTGTTTGGTCGTCGGCGCGCTTCGCGATCCGGACACAGGCGCGGTGACGTACTCGGGCGTGAACAGGCATCGTTTTCATCCGCTCCGCTACGACTTGGTTGAGCCGGGCGAGGAACCAGTCGTCGCCGATACTCTCAATGGCAATGCCGTTCTCGTTGCACAAGCCGCGGCTTCGCGCATCGGGCCGATAGACGGTCAGTTCGCCCACTCCTCTACCGATTTTGACTACGGTTTACGCGCCGGAAAAACAGGCATCCGGGTTCTTGTCGCGCCGGGGACCGTTGGTACCTGTCCACGCGATCAACAGGTTTTGCCCTGGCTCGACCGCTCGATCTCAGTGCGTGAGAGGTCGAGGCTTCTTTTCGGTCGCAAGGGATTCCCGCCCAGATCGTCAGCTCGCTTTCTGAGACGCCACGGAGGACCGATCTGGCCGCTCTTCTGGCTGAGCCCTTACGTGAAGTTCGCGCTCGTGACTGTACGAGGTATCGGCGGTAAGGTAGTTAGGCGGGGGACTCCTGATTCGAAAGAGAACGGATGACCCGGCACGGGGTGCCGGCCGCGACCACAGACGCTGGTATCTCACCGGTAACAACGCTTCCGGCGCCGATAACAGAACCCTCTCCGATCACCGCTCCTTTGAGAACTATCGATCGCGCTCCGACGAAGACGTCGTCACTAATGATGATGCGGTCGCCGGGCTCCGGCTCCCGCGCGTATCTGCGCGGTATCGCATCCAGCGCGTGAAAATCGGTGTCAGCGATTATGACATCCGCGCCGAGCAGAACTCGATCGCCGATCGTAATGCGCTCAGCCGCACAGATCGCCGCACCGCTTATACCGACATCGGAACCGATCTCTATCGTCGCGCCGACACGAAGAGTACGGAGGATGACTCGATGCGAGACACCGAGCGCCGTACGCGACGCTCTAGAGATCAGAACACTCCTGGGCCCGATCGAGACGCTCGAGTCTCGCCTGCGACTGACGATGGGCCGGCCGATCAGGCGCACTGCGTCTCCGACTTCGATTCTAAGCGCGCACAACCACGCTCCCCAGATGATCGACGACGATCGGTCCCTCAAACCGCGTAAGACGCTCGAAAGCGATCGGCGCAGCTGTGGCGGCTTCGTTCCTGAGTTCATGACAGGCAGCGTAGGCGCAATCTGGAGCGATCGATGACCGAACGGGTTGTGATCATGGGTCCCATTTCGCCGGCCGAAGTCGAGCACCTGTTGACTGGCCGCGATCGTAGCGTTGCCTACTCCATCCGCGGTTATCGGGGTATCCCCGTCAGCGAGCTCGTCAAGGCGTTCGTGGCGATGGATATCCAGGTTGAAGTCGTCACTGAGGCTCCTGACGTTGAGGCAACCGTCGAGTTAGAAGGACCGCGACTGAAACTTTTCGTCGCTCCGATGCGGCCAAGCGCACGCGATCGCGCGAAAGACCTCTTCCGTCGCGAGCGCGAAGAGATGACCTCGCTCCTCAAGAAAACTGAAGGCGACGTTATCCACGCCAACTGGACGTACGAGTTCGCCTTGGCTGCGCTCGATACGGGCCGGCCGGCCCTGGTCACTGCGCACGACGCTCCGATGACGATCTTTAGGCACGTGCCCGATGCGTACCGCGCAGCCAGGACGGCGATGGCCTGGCTCGTGCGGATGCGCATGCGCCAACTCGTCGCCGTCTCTCCCTATCTCGCCAAGCGCTGGCGGCGAGAGATGCTCTACCGCCGCGAGATCGCGGTGATACCGAACATCGCACCCGATCTCCGGTTATCGTCTCCGCCGTCCGGATCGTCGGCGGTCAAGCGACTAGTCACGATCGGGAACTCGAGTCCGGTTAAAAACATCCCTGCGCTCATTGAGGCGCTGAGGCTTTTGAGAGCGGAAGGACGGGCGGTCGAACTCGATGCCGTCGGACCCGGACTGGGCCTGAACGACGCACTCGCAAAGGAAGTGCGCGAAAGCGGGCGTGGGGATGGAATAGAGTTCCACGGAGCACTTTCTAGAGAAGCGCTCGCCGAAGTGCTTTCTCGTGGCGCTCTTCTTGTCCACCCGTCATTTGAGGAGTGCTGTCCAACGTCTCTGCTCGAAGCGATGCACGCCGGGGTACCGATAATCGGCGGCCTCCACTCCGGGGGAGTCCCGTGGGTTCTGGCGAATGGCGAAGCGGGAGTCCTGGTCAATATCAAGAAACCGGTGGAAATCGCTCACGGAATCGCCAGATTGCTCGATGACGAAGGTGGGGCTCGAGTGATCGCGAGCCGCGCACGGGAGCACGTCGCCGAGAACTTCAGCGCGGAGGTTGTTTGCGGGGCTTACCTGGCCGCGTATGAGCGCGCACGAGCAGAGCAGTGAAGCACGAAGTCGCAGCGCCGTCGCTCTCAAAAAGCGCCCTCTCGGGGGTCGCCTGGAACTACGCAGGTATCGCCGTTTTGGTTGTGGCGCAGATTGCGTCGACCGCTGCCACGGCACGATTGATCGGCATCAAGGGGTTCGGTTCCTATGCGGCGGCTCAGGCGGCGATTCAGCTTGGCGGCTACTTCTCTCTACAGACGCTTGGCCTGGCGGTCATGCGGCGCAAGGAGCTCGGCTCGAAGACGGTCGGAACTGCGCTCACCATCTCGGCGATCGCGGCTATCGTCACGCTCGTCTTGTTCTGGTTCGGCGCCGACCTGTGGGGCGAGGCGTGGAACAACCACTCGTCTGCGGTGCTCGTGCGCGTGATGGCGTTCAGCCTCTTCTTCACTTCGTTAGCAAGCGTCCCGATCGCGCTAGTACGCCGGCGCTTGCGGTTCGGAGCCGCTGCCATAGCCGAAACCGGCTCGCAGGTGGGCGGCATGACGCTAAGTGTTGTCCTAGCGGTGCTCTTACACTCCGCTACCGCGCTCGCTATTGGTCAGGTGTTTGCCGGCGTCACGCTTTTCATCTCGGTTGTCGCACTTGCCCGCGAGGACCTGCGCTTCGGGTTCGATGGCGCGGAAGGACGCGACTATCTCACCTACAGCAGCCAGGTGAGCTCGATCTACCTCGGCTCCTATTTCATAAACACGCTGCCGTTTCTCTTCGTGAGCCGAGTCTTTGGGAAGTTCACCCTTGGCCTCTACTCGCGCACCTACATGATCGTCAGTATCCCGCTCAGCTACCTTTCGACCTCGGTCACGAAGGTTCTCTTTCCGCTCTACGCGCGCGTACGGGATGACATCGCGCGAACCAGGATGCTCCTAAGCGAGGGGCTCACGCTCGCAACCGGATTCACCTGGCCTGCTTTTGCGTTGGTCGGCGGCGCCGCGACGGTGGTAGTGGATACCCTGCTCGGTTCCCGCTGGCAGCAAGGAATCCCGTTTCTGCGGCTTAGTGCTCTCATCGTTGCGGGACTGTTCCCGACAGGCCTCCTTACTAACGCGGCAGAAGCGCTCAGATGGATCAGGTTCGCCATCTTGCGACAGGTCGTGCTACTCGCGTTGCTCGTCACGACGATCGTCGTCGTCAAAATCAACCACCTGAGCACCGCCGATCTCCTCTTCGGTGTAGCGATCACGCAGTGGATCACCTACGCGATCATGTTACGAACGTTCGTTCGCCGCGAGGTGATCGACTCGAGGTTGGTACTCCGAGGCCACCTCGTGCACGCACTCGTATCGGCAGGCGCGTTCGGGCTCGCCTTCGTTTGCGCCCGCCTGCTCGCTCCTGCAGGCACGGTCGCGCAGGTGGCCGGAGAAGTCGTTGTCGTCGTACTCGTCGGCGGTGTCATTCTCACCGGTCGTTCCTGGTATCCCGCCACGCAGATCCTCGCGCGCCGGCTTCACACCGCATTCCCCGCCGGAAGCCCCTGGATCACACGCCTACGCCTCGAACCGCTCGAAGGTTAGCCACAACTTTCGATATCGCGAGCGGCTAAAATCATCGACCTCGATGGACAAGACCGTGCTCACCTATGGAACGTTCGACCTCTTTCATGTTGGCCACCTTCGCCTTCTCGATCGTTCCAAGGCTCTCGGAGATAGGCTGGTGGTGGCGGTGTCGACCGACGAGTTCAACGCCGTTAAGGGCAAGACGACCATCGTTCCGTACGACCAGCGCGCAGAAATCGTACGTAGTCTCAAGTGCGTCGATCTGGTGATACCGGAGACGTCCTGGGAGCAGAAAGTGGTCGACATACGCGAGCATCACGTCGATATATTCGTGATGGGAGAAGACTGGTCGGGGAAGTTCGACTTCCTGCAGGAGTATTGCGAGGTCGTTTATCTACCGAGAACCGACGGCGTATCGACAACGGCGTTGAAAGCGTTTCTACGCACAGCGGACTACCGGACAACGGCGCGCGTGGTGAGGCGTCCGAAGCTACGTAGCGAGTTCAACGAGCTTTGACTACCATGCCTCTCGCTCTGGACGACTCGGCGACAAGCCAACTTCGGCGTCTCCAGTTGGCCGAATTGGAGATCTTGAAGGAGTTCCAGCGTATTTGCTCGGAATATTCGCTTCGTTATTACCTACTCGGCGGCTCCGCGCTCGGCGCGGTCAGGCACCGAGGCTTCATTCCCTGGGACGACGACATTGACGTCGGCCTGCCGCGGCCCGACTTCGAAAAGTTCGGCGAGCTTTGTGAGACCGAGTTAGACCCCAGGTATTTCTGGCAGACGACCGCCACCGACCGGCTCTTTTATAACATATTCGGCAAAGTCCGAGCGAACAACACAGAGATGTTGGAGCAGGGGTCCGCGCACCTGCCGATTCATCACGGCATTTATATAGACGTTTTCCCTCTGGACGGTGTGCCGCGCGGTTGTATCGCCCGAATGTTTCACAAGAAGCTACTACGCGCCTGGCTGCTCACATCGAAGAAGGTTCTAACGCGCATCGACGCTCCTCCGCTGCCTTTCACATGGCGCGTCGCTTCTCTGTTACCTCGCCGCCCGTTCGACGTAATCTGCCCCAAAATGGTTCGACATTACCGTTACGACGACGCCGATATCGTCGTCAACGCGGCCGGTTCGTGGGGATACGATAAGGAATCAGTACCGCGAACCTGGCTCGAAGACGGGGCCGAACTTCCGTTCGAAGACATTCGGAGTATATGCCCGGCAAAATGGCACGAATATCTCTCGCAGCTATACGACGACTATATGCGGTACCCTCCTGAAGATAACCGGTATAATCGTCATTGCGTTATGAAGATAACGTTCATAGATGAATGACAGCGGGCTACTGTAGCGGCTGGCATCACTAAGAGATACGCCTGTGCGCTATCCCACTCGACGGTATTCCACGCTACATGTGGAAAGGGGATGTTTCGGCGCGAGCCTGGATAGTCACTTCGAAGAGCGTAACGAGTTATGAACGTGAAGCCTTACGGAATTGGCTCTAAACGACGCGTACTCTAACTCTCACGGGAGTAGAGCTATTTGTCCCAGTACCGACTCCGAGTGCTCCCCACCAGCCGAGACCCCAACACATCGCCGCGCCACTGGAGAGGCGAGCGCACGCGTGGGAGAAGCCAGCGCTGATCTGGACGGCTTTCGTGATGCGGCTTACCGCGACGGGCGTGGAATTCGAAGTCGTCGTGCTGTTACCGAGCTGCCCATAACGGTTATCGCCCCAGCACTTGACCCGGCCGCCGCGGAGGAGGGCGCACGTGTAGTTGTGGCCGGCACTAATCGCGATCGCGTTCGAGATCCCAACCGTCGCGACCGGAATCACGCTATCCTTTTTCGTGCCGTTACCGAGCTGCCCAGCTGAGTTCTTGCCCCAGCATTTCACCCTGCCGTTTGAGAGAACGGCGCAGGTTTGGTAATGGCCGGCACTTATATGGGCGGCGTTCGTGATGCCGCTGACCTGAACCGGGGTCAGACTTTCAGTCTTCGGACCGCTACCGAGCTCGCCGAAGTGGTTGTTACCCCAGCACTTGACCCGGCCGCTGCGGAGCACGGCGCAGGTGGAGTAGTGTCCGGCGCTGATCTCGAGGGCGTTCGTAATGCCTCTGACCGCGACGGGGACGGAGCTCGAAGTCAGAGTGCCGTCACCGAGCTGGCCGTTGTTGTTCGAGCCCCAGCACTCGATCGATCCTCCGGAGACGAGGGCGCAGGCATGCGAGTAACCCGTACTGATCGAGGTGGCCTTGGTAATCCCGACGGTCGTAACCGGGACAGAGCTGTCCTTCTTCGTTCCGTCACCAAGCTGCCCAGCGAAGTTGGAACCCCAGCAATCGATCGTTCCACTGCTGAGAAGAGCGCAGGTGTAGTCGCCGCTGAGGTTGTAGTTGCCGGGGTAGTAACCACCGCCCGCGCTAACTTGCGCGACGTTCGTCGAGATGCCTTTAACCGCGACCGGGTAGGGGCTATCGGTCGTCATTCCGGTTCCAAGCTCGCCGTGGGCGTTCGAGCCCCAGCACGCGACGGTGTGGTAAGAAGTAAGGTCGCAGGTTTGGAAGCCACCGGAACTGATGCCGATAAGCCTCGTTGGCTTGAGAGTCATGGCCAAGAAAGACTTGCCCTGAGCTGGAACCATCAAGTACGTAAGGAAGCCGACGATCACGGGTACGAGAAGTGCGGCCGCCAAGACTATGAACTCGAAGCGAGGTCTCAGAGCAAACGCACCCGCGCCCGCGCCAGGCGGCGTCGTGTCGTCAGAGACTGAGCCCGACGCATTAGGGGAGAGCGGAGCATCGCAAGCGCTGCACGTGCGTTGACCTTTTACGTAATCGGCGCCGCACTGAGGGCAGATGCTCAACTATTCCTCGCTTTCCTCCGCTTATCTAGAGCGGCGATCGCTTTTCCGTAACGCATTTTACGACAAACGCTGCCGTAACGCATTGTATGGCGTACGGCTTTGATACGTGGTACCGAGCTATCAACTAGTCGACAACGCTTGCCGAGCAGGAAAGCGTTCCCAGGCTCCCATGTGGGTGACTCCCGTCGTCCAAATTGGGTTGGCTCTCGCTGAGGGGTTTCTATGTCCGGGCGGGCGCCTCCGAGAGATTCTGCGTTATGCGTTATTATACTTTCGCGCGTCGGCATCCTTCTCGCAAATCTCAATCGTAAGCACTTGAACGCCAAGAATGTAATATCTCAGTACTCTATTACGATCGCTCGTCGAAACCGAGCATCGGTATCTCAGTAGGTGCGACCCTCTTCGTTTTCCGTATGTTGCCGATCTCCGAGTAAAACGATAAACTCGCATGACGGGTACCAACCGAGCTACAGAAGCACCTGAGAAGACGCGAAGAATAAGAGGGCCGGTGGCGCGAGATACGCACCATAACGTTTTAGTTGTGTACAAGACGATGCCACAGTACCGCGTAGAGTTCTTCGAGCGGTTGAGGAATACTCTAGGAAACGCCGGCATTACGCTTCACGTTGCCTATGGTCGTGGAAACCGCGAAGATATTAGCCTTGGTGTTAGCGCTCATTACGCTAACGGAATAGAGATTCACAACAGACGCATTTCTGTTGGCAATCGCGAGGTTCTTTGGCAACCGTGCCTGCGTCTAGCCGCCAAAGCGGATCTAGTTATCGTCGAGCAAGCAAGCCGGCTTGCGGTGAACAACGTGCTTCTTCTCATGCAATTGATGAGATTAACCCGTGTCGGTTTTTGGGGTCACGGTGTTAACCTGAAAAAGCACACCGCGAGCAGGTCGGGTGAGTTCGTGAAACGGATCGTCTCAAGGTACCCGCATTGGTGGTTCGCATACACAGAGGGCACAAAAGAACACGTGATTGCGCTCGGATACCCGAGCTCACGGATCACCGTCGTTCAGAACGCGACAAACACAGAGGTGTTAATAAAAACCATAGGTGCGGTGGGCGAGCGCGGTGCGACGGAGTTTCGCGACGCCTACGATCTAGGATCCGGACCGATCGGTATCTTTCTCGGGAGTCTTTACCGGGGAAAGCGGCTCCCGTTCCTGATCGACGCGGGAGTGCATTTGGCGCGGCTCCGCCCGGACTTCAAACTGGTCATCGCGGGTGACGGTCCAGAACGCCACTTCGTTGAAGATGCAGCCAGACAGTTTTCCTGGCTGCGATACGTGGGACGGCTCGAGAGAGCGCAGGAATGTGCACCGGCGCTGGCCGCAGCGTCTTTCGTTCTCGTACCAGGGTCCGTTGGTCTCGTCGTTCTCGACAGTTTCGCTGCCGCCAAGCCTTTAGTTACGACGGCGATCAACGACCACGGCCCGGAGATCGAATACCTTCGAGACGGAGAGAACGGATTGATAGTCGCGGACGTTGACAACGCAGAGGCTTACGCACGCGCGATCGAGAGCTTGTTGGATGACGGCGACCGCTACGACAGACTAGTCTCTGGATGTCGGCGCGCTCGGACGATCTACACGCTTGAAGCTATGGTTAAGAGGTTTACGAACGGAGTCATCGATGCACTGGCGGCCTGAATGATCGGATTCGGGATCAAACGAGTGTGGCAGTCGATATACAGGCTCTACGGCGTTCGAGCGAACGTCTCGCTCGGGAAAAACGTTCACATCGGGCTGGGGACGATTCTATGGGCCCCGAAGAAGCTCACCGTCGGCAACGATGTCTACATCGGCAAAGGTTGCACGATTGAGTGCGACGGCACCATCGGCTCGGGTGTTTTGATCGCAAACCGAGTCGGAATCATCGGACGTCGCGATCACGATATAGGCGCGATCGGTGTGCCAATCAGGCAAGCGCCGTGGGCAGGCGACTCGGATGGGCCGGATAGCGGTAGCGTACAGATAGGCGCCGATGTCTGGATCGGCTACGGAGCGGTCATCCTCAGCGGTATCGTTGTTGGTCGAGGCGCAGTAGTCGCAGCAGGTTCGGTCGTTACGCACGATGTGCCTCCGTACACCATCGTCGTTGGCAACCCCGCTCGCGTCGCCGGCGAGCGTTTCGATGAGCGCCAGCGCGTCGAGCATGAGCGGTTACTACTCGACCGCGGATTCGATATCACCGAGGAAGACGCCTAAGCCAATATCGCGTTCGAACGAGATCGGGCGCCTGCCTCTCCCGTACCTGCTCGCTCATCTGTTAGCGGAGGCTTCAGGAGGCGAATCGAAACGATCTAGTGCTCACAGCAGACGTCATGGATCGCAGAGATGCGTTACTACGGTTAGCGGGCCAAGCTCTTGGGGTGGGCTGATCGCTTCCAAGGCGCGATCGCAGCATCTCCCTCGGGCAAGGAAGAGCGCCACGGTGATCCCGAACTAGAGAAGAAGATCGCCCAGCTCGAGCGGGATTACTGCGTAAGATAAGCTACGTCGTCGGCGGATACCTTCCGACAGTAGCGCGCGTGATGCGGTGCAATTGAAGCGGGTTCCACCGCGCTTTCAAGCGAAGGTCACACGGAGTGAGAAGGACTCCGCGAGCCCGATCGACCGGGTTATCGCCGAAGTCTGTCAGGCGAAACTTCACAGACCGCACGTGCATGATTGCTGCGCTCGCAAGCCGAGAGCTGGGTTCTCAAGCCTACCCAACAGTGTGTCGAGCGAAGCGAGTTCGAGACTCCGGACGACGCGCGATAGGTGATTAGCGCCGACGTCGAGAGCTATCACTCATGCCTATGAGCAGGCACGACTTTAAGACTCCGGCAGGCGTAGCGAAGCCCCAGGGAGGGTGGACAGCGACTCGCAAACACAGCGATCTCGCGCGTCGAGCGCGATCTAGTCCAAGTCAGATGTGGCTAACCCGTGAGAATCTACAGGGATTACGAAAACAAGCGGGTTAGAGAGTCAACTCGGAGGAGTGCGGGCCAATTCTTGTTAGAATTGCTTCGCTACGAACGCCCAAGTCCATCGTATACATAGAGTTTACCGACTTTTCCAGTCACCGTTTCGTCGTGCGCGAATGCGGACATTTCTTGAACTCTTCGAACCGGGACGCGAGACGTCGATTCTAGATGTCGGCGGAACGAGCGCGTTTTGGGTGGATTCCGGGACAGCTCTCCGGGTAACTATTTTGAACGTCTTACCCGGGCCTGATCACTTACCGTCGAACTTAACGTACGTTTTAGGATCAGCGACGAGTCTTCCCTTTCCAGACAAATCATTCGACATCGTATTCTCGAATTCGACGATTGAGCATCTACGCGATCAGGTGAATCAGGAGTACTTCGCAAGAGAGGCTATACGGGTGGGACGTGGAGTGTGGGTGCAGACGCCCGCGCGATGGTTTCCGATAGAACCCCATCTACTAACGCCGTTCATCCACTACCTCCCGAAGCGCGCGCAGCGCCGGTTACTGCGAAACTTTTCGGTGTGGGGTCTCATTGCCAGGCCAGACCAATCCAGCGTCGATCGCTTTCTCGATGAGATTGCGCCTCTCACCGCCAGTGACATGCGAGCGTTGTTCCCGAGTTGTGAACTTCGGCGTGAACGTGTACTTGGCCTGACCAAATCATTGATCGCAGTTAAGACTCGGTTGTAACTCTTGAGCGTATCATTCAACGTAACCTTATCTCCTCGGCGTTTATCTCATGAAGCCAGTTAATAACAGCACATCCTGGTCAGAAGAAGCGTCCTCCGAGCTCGTCCAAGAGTTTGGCTCGATCTACCGCGACCGCACCGTGCTCGTCACGGGCGCCGATGGCTTCATGGGCTCACATCTGACCGAGGCGCTCGTTGCGCTGGAGGCGAACGTGCACGTCTTCGTGCGCGCGACCTCCAGCGGCGCGCTCAACAACATCGGTCACGTCAAGGACAAGGTGCATGTCCACTTCGCCGATCTCACCGACAAGACCTCGATCGACTATCTGGTTAAGGACCTACTCAAGGTGCCCGACAAGCCTTACGTCTTCCACCTCGGCGCCCAGGCTCACGTCGGCGAGTCCTGGCACCGTCCCTACGAGACGGTGATGACTAACACGATCGGTACGCTCAATCTCCTCCAGTCGATCGTCGATCAGGGGCTGGAGCTGGAGAAGTTCGATACCGCCGGCACCTCCGAGGAGTACGGGAACGTGCGCGAGGCGGTAGCTCATCACCACGACTTCGATGCCGATGGCGGTCTCATCCTGCACGAGCGCTCGCCGATCAACCCCAAGTCCATCTACGCCACGAGTAAGGTAGCGGCCGACTTCCTGACCATGAACTATCACGATGCCTTCGCTATACCCGGTGTCGTGACGCGCATGTTCAACAACTACGGCCCTCGCCAGAACCCGCGTTATGTGACCGGGACGATCATCACCCAGGCACTCGAGCGTGAGCAGATCGAGCTCGGCAACCTGAAGCCGTTACGTGACTTTTGCTTCTGCACCGACGGTGTGCGCGGGCATCTAACGGTTGCCGCGCGCGGAATTCCGGGCGATCTTTACGTCTACGGGCAGGGCGAGAACATCTCGATGCAGGCGTGGGGCGAGAAGATCATTGAGATCGGCGAGCGCGAGGGGTACTGGCCAGTCGGGCGCGAGCTGGTTTCGCTACCGAAGCGTTTCCGTCCCGGCGCAAGCGATGTCATGGCGCTTCGCGTCGGCTATGAGAAACTCAAGCGCGAGACCGGTTGGGAGCCGAAAGTTTCATGGGAAGAGGGGATCTCACGCACGATCGCCTGGTACGCAGCCAACCGTGAGCGCTGGCTCGGACGCGTGGATTGGCTAGAACGGTCGTAGTTGTGAGCGGAGTCCGGTCGATCGAACGGCGGGGGTTATCACGCTCACTCCGATGAAAACGGTCGTCACCGGGGGCGCGGGCTTTCTCGGCACGCACGTGGTCAGCAGACTGCGTGCTCAGGGGATCGAGCCCTACGTACCGCTTATCGAAGACTGGGATCTCACTCGCGAGCGCGATGTCGAGCGACTCTTCGCCGAGACACAGCCGGAGCTCGTAATCCATCTGGCGGCTGAGGTCGGCGGCATCGGCGCCAACAGAGCAAATCCGGGCCGCTACTGGTACGCGAATCTGATGATGGGCGCCCACATCCTCGAGCAGAGCCGCATTTGCGGGCTCGAGAAGCTCGTCTTGATCGGCACCATCTGCGCCTATCCCAAGTTCGCCCCGATCCCGTTCAAGGAAGACGATCTCTGGAACGGCTATCCGGAGGAGACCAACGCTCCTTACGGCATCGCCAAGAAGACGCTTCTCATCGGCGCCCAGGCCTACCGTCAGCAGTACGGCCTCAACGCGATCTATCTACTACCCGTGAACCTCTACGGCCCCGGCGACAACTTCGACCCCGAGAGCTCGCACGTCATCCCGGCGCTGATCCGCAAGATGGTCGAAGCAAAGGAGCGTGGCGAGCGCCAGGTGGTGCTCTGGGGCGACGGCTCTCCCACGCGCGAGTTTCTCTACGTCGAGGATTGCGCCGCTGGAATCCTGCTCGCGACCGAGCGCTATCAAGCTCCGGAGCCCGTCAATCTCGGTACAGGGCGCGAGATATCGATTCGCGATCTGGCGGAAATGATCGCTGGTCTGACCGGTTTCGACGGCGAGATCGTCTGGGACACCTCGAAGCCAAACGGTCAGCCGCGCCGCCAACTCGACACCAGCCGCGCCAAGCGCGAGTTCGGTTTTCGCGCTTCTGTGACCCTTCGCGATGGTCTTGCTAGGACGATCGCCTGGTACTTGGAACAGACTAAAGCGGTCGACGCTGGGATCTAGACTCGGCCTCGTCCCGGCGGGAGCGCCGATCGATGCGGTTATCCGCCCTGGAAGCTGCAGGTTCCAAACACGCACCCGACCCAAGGCTTTTTGGGCGGGATCAGCGAGAATGGAAGGGATGCGCTGCGGCTGCCGGCAAGACGAGCCCGTAGGTACACCGTCTTCGCGGGCTTGCGGATTCGCGTCTGGAAGATCCCGTAACGATTGGCTTTCAGAGTCTTCACGCGTTTCCACTTGGCGCCGGATTTTCGCTCGACGATGATCTTGCGCGCGCGGCTACTTGGCGTTCGTCCCCAGATAGTCACGAAGTTGTTCTTCCCAGTGAGCGCGACGAAGGGGAAACGGAACGCGCGAAGCCCAGGTTTTGGCTTGTCTGAATTGATTCCCGACGGACCGGCGCTGTAGAGACCCGACTGGTAGTAGGACTCGGGGAACGGCAGGTCGCGGATTTGTAGCCAAGCGACGAGACTGACGCCGGTCTTCCACATCTGGTAGAGGCATTGGGCGACCCAGCGCGCGTGCATCTGCAGTGGTACACCCTTCGGGTCGGCCGGCGCCGTGTCCCAGCTGAACTCAGTAACCCAGAGGCGGACCCTCTGTGCGGAGCCGACGTGATTGGCGCTGATGGCCTTGTTGAGTGCCATGCGCATCTCGTTCATATCACCGAGCGAGACATCGCCGTGGATTCGCGCCTTAACCGTCGGGCCTCCCTCGGTGTACGGATGGTGCGCCCAGACATCGAACTTTGAGCGCGATTTGCAGGTCGACCGGTAGACCGTGCGGAGCACGCGAGTCCTCTTGTTGCGCACGCGTTTCTCACCTATACAAAGCACGCGCTCCATGAAAAAGAGCGGCATGGTTCGTGTCTTCTCGACGCCCGGAGAACCGCCGAACGGCGCGGTATCTCCCGCAATGACCACGTTTCTGGGATCCACGGCGTGGTAGGCGTTTGACGCCGCGTTAAGCATCGACCGGTACCAGCCGGGCGCGAACGGTTTCCCTTTGACTGTCTGTGGACTTAGAAAGCCGTTCAGATTGGGCTCGTTCCAGACCTCCCAATACTTCACCTTCGGGAGCGATTCGAAGCTTCCGCTGTATCGCTCCGCGATCGCCGTGGAGAAGTCGGCTAGGGCGGTCGCGCTCGGCTTGTACGACCCTGTTAGATAGGAAACCCCCCCGCTGCCCTGCGCCCAGGTAGGCGCATCATAGATGGACAGCATCGGCTGAAGGCCTGCGTCTGAGACCGCCTTGACCTCGTTATCGTAGTACGCCCAGCGATACATCGGATCGGCCGGATCCCGCGGATTGAAGCCCGTAGGCAGAGTGGCCCCCGTGGGTGCGACACCTGCCCAAAGGACAGGGATGCGAACGATCGTTGCGCCGGCTGCGGCAATACGCTCGGCCTCGGTCGTATTCTCCGCATCTGAACCGGTGTCGAGAAAGCCCATCCCGGTCGCCAGGGGTCCCGAACTCCCCTTGATCGTCTGCATCTTCTGTGCGCCCGTTGCGCTACCGGCGACCAGAGAGGCGACGATGAGGACAAGACTCCCCCACATGACCCTATGCATGGTCGGCCAGGTTACACGAAGTACGCGTGACGCCGCCCAGAGAACGCGACTCGCCGTCTATCGCCGCGGTTTCTTGCTGAGGAGGGGGCGCGACCGGCATAAGCCGGCGCGGTTCGCCCTACTTCGCAGCACCACTCAAAAGGGAGTCGCACGCGTTGGGCATGCCCTCCAGCGAGGGCGTTCACGGCGGAGTGGAGCTAAGCGGACTCGAACCCGGTGCCTTTCGCGCACTCGGGCCGCCGCGGGTGGTGTGGCGCCGGAGGGGATAGTGCTTCGCACAGACCCGGAGAGCGATGTGCGATCAGCGGCTCGAGGCGGATCCGGAAGGCGAGTTGCGCCTCGCCGCACGGATCCGCCGGCCGAGTGTGCGAAATGGGCGGTGCCGGGTTCGAACCAGGGGGACGGCTGGGCAGCCGGAGACGGGTCTAGTGCGGTTTACAGTGAAGTGCAGGGGAAAGCGCCGTTTTCGGCGCTGCGGTCGGATGGTTCCGGGCAGCTCTGCGCGGGTCCGCAAGCGGACGAGAAGTGGACAGGCGAGAGCCAAGATTCGCGCGGTGCTCGACCGGCCGAAGGCCGGTCTCTTGATCTGCATGGGGAAATTTCACACCCAAGATTCGAGGACGATGCACGGTGTAAGCGCTGGCCGGAGCACTTCCAGCTCGTGAACCACTCGACGGGCGAGCTGGTGAAGGGTCGCTGTCGATCGACAAACCTCTGCGACTACTGCGCCAAGCTGATGGCGGTCGAGAACTC
>JBEKLL010000036.1:0-17259 GCA_050010215.1 Gaiellaceae bacterium
AACGGAGAGCAGAGAGTCATGATCATCGGCGACACTCTCTGTGGAGGTCGCGAAGACATCGATGTGCCTGATGGCGAGATCGGCATCTTCTCGACACATCGCATCACGGACCCCATGCGAGCGCGAGACTCGCTCAAGCGGCTAGCAGAGATTGGGTGCGACCTGGTCTGTTTCGGTCACGGGTCGCCCGTGCGCGAGCCGCGACGCGCCTTCGAAAAGTTCCTTGATCGGACTGACCTAGCTCCTCCTGCCCCGCGCGTTAGGGGCAGTTAGCGCTTTGCGATCAGAATGCGTGCCGTGAACCTAACCTTCGAACGAGCCCAACCAAACGAGCTCGAGGAGCTCCACG
Source organism: Gaiellaceae bacterium (assembly GCA_050010215.1). Classification (GTDB taxonomy): domain Bacteria; phylum Actinomycetota; class Thermoleophilia; order Gaiellales; family Gaiellaceae; genus Fen-549. Next base: position 350 of record JBEKLL010000036.1, read on the forward strand.
CGATCCTGACCGCGGCAGGTCTAGATATGGAGGAGCGGTGGGGGCTGTCCCACTGGGTTCCCGCATACCCACTCTCTCTTCTGCGTGTTGCCGCCGATGCCGGTCGTGTCTATTCGGTGCGGCGAGCCGACTCGCGGATCGTCGGGACATTCACGCTCGGGAGGGATGCGCCGGATTACGTGCCTGCTGACGCGTGGTCAGCAGACCCGGCTATGTACGTCACGCGCCTCGCTGTGCACCCGGACTACCAGGGGGTTGGCATCGGGCGAAGCTGTATGCAATGGATTGAGGGTGACGCAAAGCGAGACGGGCTTCGATCGGTTCGCCTTGATGCAAGCGCCGCGCATAAAGCACTGCTTCGTTTCTACCGCGGGCAAGGTTACGAGGAGCGCGCTCGGTTCTGGGCTCACGGAACGCACCTGGTTTGCTTCGAGAAAATGCTCACCCGTGCAGGCTGACGCCGATGCCCAGGCTACATTCCTGAACACTCGTCCACGGAGGCGAGGCGACTATTGTTCGCGCGATGACTCCCCGTGCGGTGATTTTCGACCTCTGGGGCACCCTAGTCCCCTTCGACACCGAGAGCTGGCAGCGCGCCCGGGCGCTCATCGCCGAGGTACTCGGGGTACCGCCTGAGGAATTCGAGCGCGAGTGGAGCCGTGGCTATGACCAGCGCGTCGTGTCTGATCTACGAGCGAACTTCGAGAGTATCTGCCTCGCGCTAGGAGTGACTCGAGCGGACGCTGTTGAAGACGGCTTCAGACTGCGTGTCGAGACGTATCGTGAGATGTTCGAACCAAGCGAGGACGCCGTAACCACGCTCCGAGAGCTGCGCGCCCGCGGCTACCAGACCGGTCTGATCACGAATTGCACCTCCGAGGACCCGAGGCTTCTTGACGAGTCATCGCTCGCAGGCCTCTTCGACGTTAAAGTCTTTTCTTGTCAGACCGGCCTGAGGAAACCCGACCGCGCAATCTACGAGCTGGCAGCGACTCAATTGGGTGTCGATCCGCAGCTCTGCCTTTACATCGGCGACGGCGCCGATCACGAGCTCGACGGCGCTCGCAGCTTCGGCATGAGCCCGGTGCTGCTCCGGCCTGGCGACACGCAGCCGCCCGAGGACTGGAAGGGACAGGAGATCGCCCGGCTCGCTCAGGTGCTCACACTCGTCCCCTGAGAGTTGGTGTCGGTCATCGCGTAGTGGCAGACGTCTGGGAACATTCCTGAACACTCGCCTAGATCAGGCTCTTCATCCGCGGGACGGATCGATCAAGAGCTGCGCTATGAGAAGTCCGCGGCGCTACGCGTTCAGTCGTGCGCGTTTCGGAGGCCCTGTCTCTTAAACCGGTACTAAGCGTAAGGCGGTTCTCGTTCCGATCTCAGACAGCGCTCCGATCTCATCTTGACTCCGGAAAAAGCCGCTCTCGAAGCTCGCGAGTCTGATGCTGCTAGTCCTGACGCTCCGAATACTTAACCGCTCGCTCTGTAGCTCCCACGGTCATCGGGTAAGGCCCGGGCCAGCGGCGTTCATGCCGAACATCCGCTCCTCGCCCCGCGCCGCCGCTCCTGGGAAGAGCACCTGCGCGGCGTGGATGTAGCGCTCGGTGATCTGGCTCTGTGAGTGACCGGCCTTGAGCTGGACGTAGGCCATCGGGTTACCGGCCGCGGCCTCGTGCGTGAGCGCGGTATGGCGGAGATCGTGGAAGGGGCGGAAGGGCTTCGTGATGCCGGCTCGCTTGAGCGCCGGCTTGAGATAGACACGGGCGAGCTTGCCCGGATCGAGCGGCGTTTCCTTTTCTGGGTGGCAGAAGACGAGCTCCTCCTCGCCCTGGAAGGGAGTCTGGCGCCAGTGCTCGGCGAGCAAGTCCTTCGTGCGCGGCCCGAGCTCGATCATCCGGCGCGAGGCGCGCGACTTAGGGGTAGTGAAGCGGCTCTTGACAAGCGCCTCTCTGACCTGCACCTGTCCTTCGAGCAGGCGCACGTCCTTCCAGCGAAGAGCGAGTAGCTCTCCGCGGCGCATGGCGGTACCGAGGCCGAAGAACGTGATCGTGCGGCAGGTCCGCCACCAGACCGCTTCTTCTGCTGTCGCTTCTCGCTCCAGCTCGCCGTAGGCGCTCCAGAGCCTCGCGATCTCGACCTCGCTCAGGACGTTCAGCTCACTTTCCCTCACGCGCGGGCGCTCGGACTCCGAGACCGGGTTCGTCCTGATCAACTTCCAGCGCACAGCGCGCTTCAACATCACCTGCAGGCAAAGGAGGTGGTTCGTCACCGTCTTGGGTGAGTAGCCGGCCTGGATCTTCCGGGTCACGTAGCGATCGATCAGCTCGGGCTGCTGTTCGAGGTCGGCTAAGAGCACATGCCCGAAGGCGGGCAGGAGGTGGTTAGAGATCGTCTGCCTGTAGCCATCGAGAGTCGTCAGCTTGAGTCCGCGTCCCGGTAGATACTCGGCAAGCCAGCGCTCTGCGAACTCGCAGAAGCGGATCTTCTCTGGTGCTCGGTAGCCGTCCCGCTCGACGTCGACGACCCTCCGACGGAGTTCCGTCTCGGCACGCTTACGGTTCCACTGGGGCTCACGGCCGAGCGTCTCCATCACGCGTCGGCCGGAGGCATCCCGGTAGCGGATCCGCCAAACGACGCCACGTGGACCCTCGTAGCGCCAGACACGGCCCCATTTCGGTTCTCGACTCGGCATGTCCTCAATCACAAGCTCGATTCGGCGAGGAACGCAAGTCGAGGCCGGTCTGTCGCCCTCCTCTCGGGCCGACCCTCCGCTCCTCGAGCCAGGATTCGATTGCCTCTCTCTCGTAGCGACGGTAGCGGCCGAGCTTGAGGTGGGGGAGACGGCCCTCGCGGGTCGCTTCCCTGACCCACGACTCAGGAACCGCCAGCAGTTCAGCGACCTCGCTTGCGATCAGGAGTCGCTCTATCATCCGGTCTCGACCTCGTTTCCCCAGGCCGTCCAGCCGCTCCTAGGTGTTCCACGGGCGAAGAGCTCGAGCTTCGAGGCGAGCGGGTAGGCGCGTTCGATTAACTCGTAGACACAGGTCGGCTTCTCCGAATGAACGCCTCGAGGAACCTCGAAAACAGAATCGGGGCGGTCCTCTGGATCGGGAGGCGGGTAGTTGCCTCTCCTACCGAGAAGCAGGAGCTCGTGACGGTGGCGGACCCAGGTGCCAAGGCCGATCCAGTCCTTGACCCAGACGAGGCAGGTCTTGTACTCGAACCCCCAGGCTCGCATCACCTCGAGCGCCTCAGGGAGCTTCGAAGCGACCGCCCAGAGAAAGAGCACGGAATCCTCTGCCGCCGGCACCGACATGGCCTTGATCTCCTCGAGAGGCATCGTCGGGTAGTGGTTTTCAGGGGCGTAGCGGCCGTCGGGGGCGCCGAGCTGCCAGGCCGGGTCGGCGAGGATGACCTCGGCCAGACCTCCCGACAGCGGCGGCGGGGCGGGAAGAGCCTCGTCTCGCAGACGGCGGCGGATGCGTCGTTCGGCGACGTCGACGGCGAGTTTGCCGGCCTTGACGCGGGCAAACAGGTCGGGGTCGTACTTGCGGACGGTGGTAGCGGATTGGACGATGCGAGGCGAGACGCCTGCCCTGCTCGCGGCGAGGTCACGTGTCTTTCCCCGAGGTGGCAGTTTTGCCACCTCGGTGTTCTGACGCAGGTTCTGAAGCCGGCGCTGCCTCCCTTCGTCCTGCTCCTGGCGGTACCGGTCGAGTTCGACGACGAGCGCCGCCCGCTGTGAGGGCGACAGGTGGCGATGTTGCAGTGCGGCGAGTAGTAAGTATTCGACCTCGTCCGCGGGAGCGACGACTCGCACCGGAACCGAGCCGAGGCCGAGCTCGCGCGCCGCCCGCAATCGCAGGTGCCCATTCAAGACGACGTTCCCGGCGGTTATCTCGAGCGGCTCTTGTAGGCCGCGCCGCTCGATGTCCGCGCGCAGCGACCGATAGTCCTCGACCCCGATCTCCGGCACTAGCCCGGCGCTCGGGTGTTCGCGTAACTCCGACGTCGACCTGATCTCGATCGCCCCGCCCTGAATATCGCTGTCGCTTCTTGTCATCGCGACAGGTCTTTCGGAACGAACCAGCCAGAACGAAGCGCGAAACGCAGCGAGATCTCGACGGGCCTGGACCGCCAAGTCGGGAAATGGTTGTCGGGGCTGAACACGGCGCCGGCGCCTATCGGCCGAAGCGCCCATTCAGACCGCCGATCAATGTTAAGAAGATGTTAAGAGTTGGCGCCGCGCGGGCTGCGCGGTCAGCCAGAGCTGCGCGCGGCGCGCGCCCGCGCCTTAGCCCGCTCGACCTGCTCGAAGGCATCCAGTCGTCGCTGCAGATCAAGCAGGTTTCGTAGCTCTGCACACGACGGAACCTCTCCGCTCACCGCTGCCGCCTCCAGACGGCGCCTAACGAGCAAGCGGACGAGATCGGGTGTACTCACGTTCGAGACATCGACACCCTCGAGCGTCGTATCCATCGACACGGGTGCTGCCGGAGCCACGGACGACTCCGCATTTGTAGCCAGGATCCGCTCCACCCGGCCGCGTAGGCGGGCATCGCGGAATACGTCCTTGGCGATCTGCCGGATCGAGACCCCTTCGCCGGCCAGTCGTTTCACCTCCGCCTGCTGCGCGGCCGTAGCCTTTCTCCTTCTTCCGGTTGAGCCCATATGACAGGGACAATCGGAACGAACCCGGAAACGAGACATCAGTCGGCCGATCGGGGACTGGGAGCGGACTGTCTCGTCTCGAAACGCGCAGAAAACTGAGGCGAATTTTGCTGATTCGTGGGGGCGATTGGTGAGGGGTCAGGCGAGCCCGAGCCCTAATTCCGACCCCCCTACCCCGGAGCTTCTGACGCAGAGGTCAGAGTGATAGAGCTGGCGGCTGAGAGGTAGTTCCACATCGCTCTCATAGAGTGTCGGCGTCTAGCTCGGCACGCTCATCTTCTCGCTGGGCGTCCTGCTCGTAGTTCTCGGCTAGACCGCGTAGGACCCGAGATGTTCGCGGCCAAGTGGTAGAGGTCTGTTTCGCCCATTCACGGTAACGAGCGGATAGTTCGCGTTCTTGCTTGCCACCGTCGTATACGCCACGGCTAGTAACGCCGCGACTGTTTACAACGCCGATGTGAACTCCCGTTTCGAGGTTCGGACTCCCGATCGCCTCGACGATGTCTCTGACGGGCTCGGCAGGCCAGACGCCGTCAGCGCCGAGAGGACTTGCGGCGAGAACCTGCCCGATCTGCTCGTCTCCGATGTCAGTGCGCTCGGACTCAGAGAAAGCCAAGCGCGCCTGACGAACCCATTGCTCCAAGTGCCTACCGTCGACGGGTCCATCCTCGCGTCGACCTGGGAGACCATGCCAGCCATTCAGAACCCACCAAGCGTGATGCGCAAGCGCCTCTTCTCTCTCGTCGAGCTGCCGACGAGGCTCGTTCTTGCCTCGATAGACCCTCGATACTAGGTCTACGAAGAGGCTAGCGTTGTTATTTAGTGATTCGAAGAGAGCTCGAGGTTGCCTATGGTGATCGAGGAGGCGAAAGAACACGAACTCATAGCGAGTAAGTTTCTCGGTATCGGCATTAGCCTTCTCTAAGTAATCGAGGAGAAGCCCCACCTCGTAACCAAGGGACTGCACGCGGCCGCTCGTATTCGGGTCTGCGGTCATAGCGGCGTCTAGAACATCTTCAACAAGGGACGGCGTGATCGAAGGTTCGACATTGTTGGGACGATGTATCTCAGTCGAGAGTAGATCTACCGCGACCCAGGCTCGGCCATGAATGAGAAGTTCGCGCGCCGCGCGTTCAGCGTCTTCGGCAGGTACGCGCCACGGTTCCACCCCGGACCAGTACGCAGCGAGCAGTTCAGCATCCGTCTCAGCTAGAGCATCCCAGACCTCGCTCGTTGATGGAGCTCGGAGCGCCAAAGCCACACGACGTGACGGCTGCGTCATTTCAGGCTTTGTGAGTGCCTCAACGAGCCACTTGACGCCTCCTTCTTCTTGCAACTTCCGAGCAGCCCAATTAAGGGCGACCTCTCGTAACTTCGGGTTTTCAGAATCGAGCCAGGTGAGAAGCTCGGAAGCAAGGTCTTCCGGTGCAATTGCTCCAACAATCCAACCTAGCTGCCCCGGTACGGGACTGCGTTCAGCCAGACCGCAAATGCCTTCGATAGACGTCGTCGCGAGCGTCTCTTTTACGGCATGCATACGTAACTCAAGAAGCTTCGCGTCGTAGGCTACGTGGTCATATGGATCAATACCAGGCAGATCGGGTCGCCAATCGAATAGGTAGCCGAAGCGCTCGACATTAGTGGTGGGCTCGAGCCGATCTGCGATGCCTTGCATGCGCGACAGCGGATCGACACCCATAGACCAGTCGGCGTCTGGGAATTGACGGTGATGGGCGATCTCTTTGTGCAGTCGTTCCCAGAGGAGTAGCCGTTGCTCAGTACTCATGGACTCTGGATCCGCAACTACGTCAAGAGCGTCTAGTAGCTTGTTCCGTTCCGCTGGAGGCAGTGGCCCTAGCTGTTCAACCAGTTCACTCCAGTGCTCTATATCACTATCAGCTAATTCGATCGCTAGCCGAACGAGATGGGCTATGTACTCGATCCACTCGCTTACTAGTACATGACGACTCTCGGGTCGCCAATCGTGGAAGCGCGGGCTCGATGGTGGCGACAACGCTGCTCCGCCTTGGCTCGGCCAGAGGCCAAGTAGGAGGTGCCAGCCGACACCGGGGATCTGACGACATATTTGCTCAATAGCGCTAATTCGTAGTTCGAGTGGTGCCGCCGTGTGATGAATCCATCCGACTAGAACGGATTCAAGGCTCCCGAGCGGTCGATTCGCCAGCCTGCCCCCTGGATCAACAGCCTGGAGACGTGCGAGCGCGCGCGACGACTCGATTAAGAAGTCCGGCGACCAACAAAGCGTTTCAAGTGCCCACAGTAGGCCAGTGTGCGGTGACGAGCTGTAGAGCCAGGAACTCTGGTCGTCGTCCTGGAACATGGTCGCAAGCAGAGGCTGGTCTCGGTCCAAATCGTCATGCAAAGCGTCCAAGAAGACGTTAGGTGCAGCCTCCGCCAGAAGCGGTAACACGTCTGATAGAGATCGCCAGATGGAAGCGTCGTTGCTGGCTCGATCGAGTATCTCGTGCACAACACGGCGAGAGTGGTCCAGGCCGCTGATCCCGTCGCTCAGCCTCTCCGCATCCAGAGACCCCACTAGAGCAATACCCTCGGCGAAACCGCGCCGCAAGGCAGAGGAGTACTTTCGAGAGACTCCTTTGATATTGGCTATCGGACGATCCTCGGGGGGCAATTCGAGCTGAGGATCAGGTTCGAGCAGCACCTCGATCGCGATTTCACGCCAACGCGCGACGTCGCTCGGCGTAAGGGCATCGTGTAGAACCAAGAAGGCTTCTTCTGGAGAGGCTAGATGCCACTGGTTGCCCGACTGCACGAAAGGTGGGTCGTCAGTACTTCGCCAATGGAGCAGGGTACGTTCGATGACCGGCCATTGATTCTGAGTCACCCGATCTACGACACCCGTGTCCTCCTCGCTCGAGCCCCACGCTCCTATCAGCACCAGTGGAGCAATCTGCGCAGCATCGGGCAGCCGAGCCCAAGGAGGCCGAGCTATTCGAGGATCGCGCGCCAGCGTGCGAATGAGCGACGGCATACTGCGTCGCGCTAGAGCCGCTAGTTGATACGTGCGGTCGGAATCGACGCCGGCAGCTTCGAGTGCTTCCGCGGCGCCCTGTCTGTGCGGACGAGGAAGCTCGATCTTCGTTCCACGCACGACCCGTTCTCGACCGGCAGGAAGAACGACGTGATGACCCCGATCCTGCGCAGTCGCGATATCGGGATCCTCAAACAGCGGGATTAGGGTCATACGTCCTGGCTGAAGTACAACGCGATCCCAGACCTCGTTTGAGGAAACGATGAGAGGCGGCTGTACAGCATTACTGACTTCTCGCTCCATCACCTCGATCGTCGCGCAAACGAAAGCTATCGCCTCGTTGCACCAGGCTCCTTGGATCGCGATAACACCGGGAGCCCCAATGAGGAACTCGGTCAGTTGTTTCTGCTCACTCTCCCTTCCGGCTAGAAACAGAGCAGCCGGCAACGCGGGCTCAGTTTGGGCTTGGAAGCGAGCCCACCACTGCTCAAGCGTTTCCGCCTCCCGCGGACGGCGTCCAAGATGCTCGGATATCCAATGATGAACAGCTGGTGTGGCTTGGAGCCACGCCTCGAGGTTATCGGCGTCAAGGACGCGAACGTCTGCGAAGACCTTCTCTGCTCGTCGCTCATTAGCCCACGCAGCTGCGCCGCGCCACCGTCTCGGCGTAATGAAGATGAAAACGGATTGTGCTGCTACGACGCCGTCTGGATCATCACGCCGTTTCTCATAATCCTCGTCGGCCTTCTTCTTAGTCCTGCTACCAACGCCGAACTCGAAGCACAACGATCCTCCTGGGAGATACGCGGTGCCGTCAGACTCGGCGAGACCGTCCCAACCTTCAACGTAGACGCCGTCTCCTGAGCGAATAGCGATGTCGGTGATACCGGGCGTGGAGGCGAGGAGTCGTCGGACGAGCTCCGGAAATGCATCGTGCGAATCTCGCGTAGCCGCCCAATGCCTAAGTTGCGTGCCATCCACGAGTTCGGGACCGATGGTCCGGCGCTCCGACTCCACCGACGACACAACCTCCCCCCGTTGCCGGCGAAGGCGCTCTACATCGCTAGCAGCGAACCGGTGGAAACGCGATCCGGGGATTCGAGCGGTCGGCAGGATCCCGTCTCTAGCCCAGTTTCGGACGGTGTTTTCATGCACTCCGAGTCGCTTGGCCGTCTCGCGGACGCCAAGGAACTCCTGATCGCTGCCTTCTACACTCATAACAACACCATACTACATTGTGCACTTTGTGGATGTGATCCACTCGGGCCACGTCAAGCCCTCTACGAAAGCGTATGGTGCGTCAGGCATCCTCCGAAGACGCCGACTCGATAATCATCTGAAGTCGGTCCGCCTCGGGATGCCGGCAAAAGAAGTCATCTATCGCTTCGCTGTTTCCTATTCCGGCTGGTCGCAGCGACTGGTAGGAACAAGCATAAGCGGTATGGAGCTAATCGGTCACTATTCGAACGGTAGTGCTTGTTTCGGAGAAGACCCCGAATGCTGCTTGAGCCAGCCCCGGTACGTACTAGCGTAAGACAGCGGCGATTTCTTCTGGGCGAGCGTAGTAGGTCGTCGCGGCACGCCGAACGAAGTACTCGGGACGGTTCGCATCGAGCGTTAGCGCGTACAGCGTGCCGTCGTTGCGGTCGACCTCGAGAACGAGAATCCGCTTTCCATCCACTCGTAGTGACCGCAGGCGATGAGGCGGTGATGGTGACACGTACGCGCGGAGGAGATCGGTTAAGCGGTGCCGCGCTGCGACAAGCGTCTCCGCGAGCCCGACGATGCCTCCACTATCGTCGACGCCGAAGAGAACCACGCCACCTCCGCCATTGGCGAACGCAACGACGTCTTTGAAGGCGTTGCGTTTCTCGCCACGGTTATCGGGCAGCTTCTCCTTGTATTCGAGTTCTTGCCCTTCGCCCCGAGCGGCAAGGCTCGTTATCTCGGCTGTCGGGTCATGTGGCGCTTCGATCTCAACGTCTGGACTGTGGTAGCCGCCCCAACCACCGAGCGAGCGATAGTCGAGCCAGTCCGATCCCCTCTTGAGCCAGAGCCATGCGTCGTCTAGGGCGCCTTGCGGAAGCGGCCATGAGACGCGTCCTGCCCCGACGAGCCGAGCTCTGCGCCGATACGTGGCCCCGTTGAGCTCAAGCACAGCGCCCTTCAGTGCGCGTCCGCCGAGCCACACGTCCAAGGTGGTCGGTCGCGCGCGGACCCGCAGGATACGAGCGCCCTCGTCGATGACCCGCACATCCACACTCCCCAGAGTCGGGCTCCTAGTACCGGCGACTGCGTAGTTGTCGAAGAAAAACGCGTTGAACGCCGCTCCGGTAGCCGGAAACGATGGGCAGCCGCGGCCAATCAGAAACTCAGGGAGACGCAGGTTGTCCAACCCGGCTAGTCGCAATTCGTAGTGGAGAGTGGGCCAGAGAATTTCTAACTCATCGAAACGAGCCCGGCTTGGATCGCGCCTCCAGGTATAGACACCCTGCGCCAGCGCAAACGAAGCGCGTAACGACCCCAGCGTGATCGGTCCTGGCGCGGATGGATCAAAGCCCTGGGCAAGCTGGCCCGTCGTCATCTCTGCGGTTGCGAATGTGCATTCCTCATAGCGCCAGGTGAGCTGATTCCACCTTGGTGGCTGGGGACCAATTACGACGCGGGCGTAGTAGAGAGGCGCGACCCCTCGGTGCGTCGGTCCGAGAATCGCTCGAACCCAGGCTCGGCGCCCCGCTGCGCGTAGCACCTGCGCAAAGTCACCAGAGTTGACGTTGCCATTGTCTATAGGCCGAAGCTACCACCGGCTCCGGCTGGTCCCTCTATCCGCGATCGAGTCTGGCCGGGCGATAGGAGACCGAGGTAGCTCCTCTACAGGAAGTACGAGTCATTCATATTGGGATCAGGCCGGAATGAGGGTTTGATGAGCTTTATTCCGCCTTCCGCCACGCTCTGTTCCGTTGCACCCGTCGAGGACGCGCTGAGCGCTAGACGATCGCGCGAACCGACTGCAACTGCTCAAGCTCGGTGACGGGCATGTAGTGCTCGAAGTCACCACTGACGACGAGGCGGAACCGGGCCATAGCGAGATCAACGACCATCACGCCGGCATAGAGATCCTCTGCCTCGAACGACCAGTCAGCCATCCCCGGATTCCTCGGATTGTTCAGCCACTCGCGGCTCATCTGGCGCTGATGCGAGGGAGTGAGTCTGGGAGTCGCACCGGGACGAAGAGTTCCCTTCACTTCGAGCGCGAGAACAGCATGGTCAGGACCGATCAAGAGAAGGTCGACGCCATGAGCGCCGGATGTCGGGATCTGCCAGAACACACTGTATCCGTGCTCGTCGAGGATGATCTCGGCGACCGACTCAGCAACTTCGCCAGTGACTCGAGCAAGATGGCCCGAGCGCTGTGAGCGCTCGATCGTCGCGAGGCCGTACTTACGGGCGCGCTCGAAGAGCTCTTCGGCAGGCTGGCTGGTGTCGACGCAGTCGCGAATCGCGCTCTCATCGATCGGAAGCGCGATCGCAGCGCGGATAGCTGCCCGAAGAGGCATCGGCCCGGGAAATACGGGATAGAGACCCGTTTACTTTGAACGCGCCGTCGCCTCATTCGTCGTCTCCGTCTTCGGGATGCTGCACTCTCTCGCGCAAGAACTCGAGATGACCGACGTATGATCCGCGAATGCCGAAGGTGAGTTTCTTGGCGTCTGGCCGTTCTTGCAAATAGAGTGCAATGAAGGTGTCGAGAGCGTTGTAGGGTAGGAACAACTGACCCACAGGGGTAAGCGCTCTGATGAGTGCGCTCTGGTGATCTAGAGGCCCTTCGTCCCACGGCGACCGCGCCTCTTTTCGCGGCAATGCTTCAAGCACGCTTCGGAGCTGCATCTCCCACTGCGTTCGTAGGATGGCTCGCGGCTGTATCGCGAAGGTTCCTTTATCGACTGACACCATTGCGTCGATGATCTCCAGGCGCTGCGTGTTCTCCGCAAGCCAGGCATCCCAAAGCGTCCGAGTCGTGTTCCACACCACGGGGCTTGCATGTAGTTCGCTGAAGATCAGCGCATAGCCGCTGATCGTTAGCAGGTCGATGATCGGCGTCTGCCTGTCGGCACTGATACTCGACGGGATCAAACTAAAGGGTCTCCGCTAGGTCGCGAAGGCGCGGCAGCGGTGTTCAAAACCGCGTGCGCCATTGAGCCCCTCGGCGCGAGCACCGCTTCCGACGCCGGCTCGAGAACGCTGGTAATTCTTCCCGATCGAAGACCATCCCGGCATCTATCGCCGTGGCGATCCGAAGGAGGGGGACTACGTCGTCATCCCTCTCTCAGAACTGAAAGCTCCAAAACATGCTCCATACCTGCCGTAGCGTGGAGATTCTACAAGTCGTTCTGAGAGGGAAAGCCGCGATTAGCAGGTCTTTTGAATAGCCCTCTCACGGACTCGAACCGTGGACCCCCTCCTTACCATGGGCTCCAAGCGGCAACGGCAGGCAGTCTACGGCAAGCGACGTGGCTTGTTTCTGGGGTTACCAAGGTTGGTCGACTTGCCGCCATTTGCCGCTGTTTGCACCCGCTGAGCTCCATAAACGCTCCATGCTGTTTAGGTGCACACCAGCCTCTCGTACCTGGACTACCCTGGGCTACTTACCAAAGTCGGAGGTCGGCGGTTCGAGTCCGCTTAGTTCCAAACCACCGTTTTACGGGGTAATCCGCAACAACTAAAGTGCGACGTCCAAACCCCGCGCGCGGGGTTATCCCGTTCGTCTGTCGCGTATCACGCACGAGGCGCAACAGGATCTCTCGTGTTTCGCGGAATTTCGCTGCTCAGTTTCGCTCCGACTTGCCGGTGCACCAGTAGCGAGGATGGCCACGCCAGGCCCCTCGGAGCCACATGTCCAGCTGTGGCCCGTAGGGTGCGTTTATTCGAACTACCTGCAAAATCGCTTAATTCTGACGACGGACGAGTTTACGAACCCTACGGGCTCTACCCCGCGCTTCGGCCTCTCGAGCACGTCTGAGCGGCGGCCTTCGCCCGTCGTTCTCGGCATCGAGAGACGATGTTGCCGCTTCCTCCGTAATCCGAGGGCCTCCACGAGGGATTCCAAGCCTGCCGATGTCGACAAGAAACCAGGTCCACGTCAGAGCCATGGCTCGAGAACGACCCGCCACCGCGGATGACCTTACCGGGTCAGACCACAACCCTCAGAGACCCACGACGCACGCTCACTGAGCCGAGTTATCGGCACCCACAGCCTGCCGGCCGAGTTCTTGCACCCACGGGTTCCGGTCGCCATTGGACCAAGCCTGAATGGCGGCTCAGCTGTAGCTGATCTTGATCGGTGTCGTCAGCCTGCGGGTGGCACCGACCGGACGAGTGGGGCCAGTGACCATGAATGCGGCTTCGAGCCGGCGATCGGCGCTCGATGGACCGATCGCGACCCTGATCTCACCCGGATCGACGATCCGGTTCAGCGGTCGACCGGTGTACGCGAGCCGGTCGGCGTGTAGGGTGAACTGCACGCGCGCGGTCTGACCCGGGTCGAGCTGGAGCCGTGCGAAGCCGGCGAGTTGCTGCATTGGGCGAGCCGCTTCTGCAACCGGATCCTCGATGTAGAGCTGGACCGTATCGGCGCCGCTGCGCGCGCCGGTGTTCGTGACCGTGCACGAGATCGTTAGCTGGCCGTCGGTCGGGATCGTCTCCGGGGCGAGCGCGAGGTCGGTGTACGCGAACGTTGTATACGACAGCCCGTGCCCGAACGGGTAGAGCGGTCGCGAGTCGATCGAACTGTGCCCGAGTCCAGATTCGCCCAGCAGCGGGTGCAGATAGGTGCCCGGCTGGCCGCCAGGCCGCGCGGGAATCTGCACGGGAAGCCTGCCACTCGGATTGACGCGTCCGGAAAGCACGCCCGCGATCGCCGCGCCGCCCTCCTCGCCGGGAAGGAACGCCTGGATGATCGCCGCCGCGCGACCCGCAAACGCGCCGAGCGCGTAGGGACGGCCGGACACGACCACGAGCACGGCCGGCACCCCCGTTTCGAGGACGCGATTGAGCAGCTCCGCCTGCACGCCGGGGAGCGTGAGATCCTCGACGTCGTTGCCCTCCCCGGAGGTGCCGACGCCGAGATTGCCCGACAGGTCTCCGACCGCCACGATCGCTAGCTCGGAGGTTTGCACGGCCTTCACCGCTTCAGGGATCCCGTTAAGATCGAGCTCGCTGATCGGGCAGCCCCGCGCATAGAGGAGCTCGGCCTCGGGCACCTCGCGGCCCAAAGCGGCGACGAGTGAGGGCACCTCGACCCCGAGCCCAACGTTGGGGATGCGAGCGCGCACGTGGGTGGGGAACGAGTAGCACCCCAGGAACGTCGCAGGATCGGCTGCGCACGGGCCGACGACCGCAATGCGGCGGACGGCCGTGGCGAGCGGGAGCACCCCGGTGTTCGCCAGAAGGATCACCGACCGCTCGGCGATCTCGCGTGCCAGTGCGCGATGCGCAGGTGGGTCGAGCTCGAGTGGCTCACCGGATCGGGGAGACTCGGGTGACCAGCCCACGTCGAGCAGTCCGAGCTGCGCCTTCTGGCGCAGCACCCGGCCGACAGCCCGGTCGATCAGCGTCTCGGACAGGCGCCTGTTGCGGACCAGGGCGATCAAGTCAGGGCCGTAGCAGCGGGCGTTCGGCAGCTCGACGTCGATTCCCGCGGCGAGCGCAAGCGCGCCGGCCTCGCCCGCGCTCGCCGCGAGGTGATGCATCGTCGCCAGGAAGGTTATCGACCAGTAGTCGGCCACGACCGTGCCGTCGAAGCCCCATTGCTCGCGCAGCGTGGTCGTCAGCAGGTCGGGGTCGGCGCCGGCGGCCAGCCCATCGACCGCCGTGTACGAGTTCATAACTGCACGGGCGCCGCCGTGCTTGAGGGCGAGCTCGAACGGCGGCAGGATGATGTCGGCGAGCTCGCGGCGGCCGATCGAGACCGGGCCGAGGTTGCGACCCGCAGACGACGACGAGTTGCCGGCGAAGTGCTTGAGCGTGGCGACGATGCCGACTGACTCGAGTCCGCGAACGTACGCGGCACCTATCATCCCGCCGAGGTACGGGTCCTCGCCGAACGTCTCCTCGACCCTCCCCCAGCGGTAGTCGCGCACCACGTCCAAGACTGGTCCGAGCGCTTGGTGGACGCCGGCACGCCGCATCACCTCGCCGATCGCGACCGTCATCCGCTCGACGAGCGCGGGGTCGAACGTCGCCGCCAGGGCGAGCGGTGTCGGGAAGATCGTCGCGCCGTAGGTCATGAAGCCGGTTAGGCACTCCTCGTGCGCCATGGCCGGCACGCCCAACCTGGTCCGCGACAGCAGCTCAAGCTGGAGCGCCGCGAGCCGTCTCATCGCCTCGTCGGGATCAAGCGGCTCGGTGCCGAACACTCGAGTCAGCTGGCCCAAGCCGTGCTGCGACATCTCCTCCCAGGTCCCGAGCGGGCGGAAGCCCTCCATCGGCGCGTCGTTGCCGGCCGCTCGGTCGGACCCGAGCCACACGCTTCCGAGTTGCCCGACCTTCTCCTCGAGCGTCATCACGTCGAGCAGCGCTTTGACGCGGTCCTCGATCGGGAGGTCGGTGTTTTGCCAGTCGCGCGCGACGATCGCATCGGGCGTCTCGGGGCTCATCGCTGGCCTCCGGCGAGGTCCCATCTGAGGCTGCCTTCGACTTGCGTAGCACGAGCGCGCAAGTGGGCTGCCTCCTGAGCCGAGTGCCGCGGGCGCACGGGAAGCGCGGTGTCGAATGCGATCAGGCAAGCGGAAGGACAACGCGGCAGTGAGACGCATAGCTCGCCGCTGGTCGCGTTCCAGTCAAGGAGAGCGCCGTTCTGCGGGTACAGCAGGCGCGGGCGTGCTTCGGTGTGGTTCGGCGCCATCGGTAGGGAGACTTCGTTCTCGACCTGCGTCGCCGTGCTGCTCTCCCTTCGCCACACCACGACGTAGGTGGCGCTGCGACCGCACATGCCGACGGCGAGCCAGGGGTCGGTCCATCCTGGCAGCCCGAGCGGCCAGAAGGGAAGCGCGTCGGCGAGGTCGGCCCTGATCTGCTTGTAGACCGTGATCGCTTGGGCGACGAGTTCCTGCTGCGCGCTCGTCATGAGGTCGAGATGACCGGACAGGTGGACACGACCGAGCATTGCGCTACAGAGGGTGAACGCAATGAGGTCGTCGCTCATCTCCGGCTGGGGAGGAGCCCAGACAGCAGCCTGCTCCGGCGCGATCGCGAGTGGTGCCGCTACCGCGATCGGCGGGTAGCGCAACGGGTCCTCCTGGTCGCTCGTCGACTGGAGCTGGAAGCGCGACAGCAAGGCATAGTCGGTCCGCATACCGCCCGACGCGCAGCTCTCCACGGTGAGGTCGGGGTGGCGGCCGAGGACGCCATCGATCCAGGCGAGGAACGCGCGGTTGTGCTCGAGCAAGCCGACGCCCGCGGTAAAGCCGCCGGTGTCCGTGCCGGGCGCGACATTGATGTTGTAGTCCATCTTGAGATAGCCAACCCCGAGTTCGCCGACGAGGAAGTCGACGGTCCGGTCGAGATGATCCTTCGCCGCCGGATGACGGAGGTCGAGGTGGTATCGGTCGTGCTCGACGACCCGTTCGCCGCTCCTCGTGAAGAACGCCTCGCTGGGCAGCAGCTCGGCGACCGGGCTTCGCACGCCGATCACCTCCGGCTCGATCCACATGCCCGGTACCATGCCTTCGGCCCTGATCCGGTCGATCACCTGGGAAAAGCCGTCGGCGAACCGCGTCTTCGACGGCACCCACTCGCCGACTGCGTCCCACCACCCTTCGCCCGGCTCCGCGTACCAGCCGGCGTCGATGCAGAAGTACTCCGCGCCGGCGCTGGCGGCCGCGCGGATGAGCGGCATAAGCCGCTCGGTCGTGGGATCCCCGTTCAGCGTGTTCATGTAGTCGTTGAAGATGACGGGAAGGCGGCGGTGGTCGTCGTGCCGGCGCCGCATTACGCGCCGATATTGCGTCAGCTTTCCCACGGCATCCTCGAGGCCCTCGTTACTGAACGCCAGCGCGACGGGAACGGTCTCGAAGGACTCGCCCGGCGACAGGGTCATCCGCCAATGGTGCTCGACGTCTGTGGGGCCGAGCAGTGCCAGATACGAGGTCGTCGGCCCCGCTCCGAGATGCTCGCCTACCTGCCAGTGCCAGGCGCCGTTGTGCTCGATCTGCCACAGCAGCGTGTG
>JBEKLL010000037.1:0-15762 GCA_050010215.1 Gaiellaceae bacterium
AGACCGCTCCGCCCTCGCCCTTGCCACCGTCGCCGGCGCCCCCGCCGCTACCGCCTTCGCCCGCAGCACCACCGGCACCCGCGTCGGCCCCGTTTCCGGCGGTGCTGCCAAGCTGTAAACCCTGGCCGCCGCCACCGCCACCAACGCCGCCCTTGCGCCCCTCGCCGCCGGCTCCCCCGGCACCACCACTGCCGCCGGCACCACCCTTGGCGGCGTTGCCCTGGAACACCGAGCTCACGACCACGAGCGTGCCCTTGCTGTAGATCGCGCCGCCCTGGCCGTCGCCACCGTCGCCAGCGTCCGCGCCGGCCCCACCCTTGCCGCCCTTGCCGCCGTTACTACCAACGGCGCCGTCTGCGCCGCTCCCCCCGTGGATGCCCCCGTCGCCGCCATTTCCGCCACTGCCGCCAAAGCCGCCCCAGCCCCCGGCGCCGCCCTTGCCGCCAGAGCCACCAGCCCCGCCGGTCGCGGTGTTGGCCTTGAACGTGTCGCCGGCGACCGTGAGCTTTGCGCCTGCGGCCACGAAGATGGCGCCGCCCTGGCCGTCGCCACCGTCAGCGCCGTGGCTGCCGTGCGTTCCGTCCTCCCCGTCCCCACCCGGCTGGCCGGGCGTCCCCGCGGTACCGTCCTTTCCCGCGGATCCCTCCACCCCGTCCTTGCCGTCGGCGCCGTTATCACCGTTGCTGCCTTTGGAGCCTTTGGCCCCCGAGGCACCCTTCGCTCCGGTCACAGCCCCGTTCTGTAACGTCAGGTCGACCAGCGTCAGCGCGCCGCCTTTGACGTCGAAGAGCCGCGTCTTGGTCTGGCCGTCGAGGACCACGGACCTGCCCGACGCGTCGAGGGTCACCGACCCGGCGCTGAGCGTGATCGCCTGCGTGAACGCGATCGTGCCGCTGCAGCCGAACTGCACCGTGCCGCCCACGGCGACGGCCTTTTGCAAGGCCACGAACGTGCACTTGGTGAGCGTTTTGCCGGTCGGGGGCGGGACGGGGGTCTTTGCCTTGATCACCTTGAAGCTCAGGACCCCGCTTCCTCCGTCGGCGGAGAGCTTCAAGCGATTGCTACCTACCTTGATCGATTTTCCGGCGAAGACCTTCTTAGCGGTCATCGACTTGGAGCCCTTGAAGGTGCCCGACTTCTTGACGCTCTTGACCGTCTGCCACTTGGGGCCCTTCTTAAAGGTGAGCAGGTAGGAGAAGCTCTTGCTCGGCTTCGAGAACTTGTAGATGAGCTTGACCTGCCCGGCCTGGGAGCTTGTGAAGCTCGCCTTCGTAAGATGAGCGGAGATCTTGGCGCCGGAGGCGCCAGTGGTTGCCAGGTGACTGCTCGAAGCGGCGGCAGCGCCGGTTAACAGGAGAGCGAGTAGACAGCTTGAGAGAAAGCCGAAGACGCGAAAACGAGCGCTAGCACGGGGGATCATCGGACCACTTGGCAAGGAAGCCACTTCCCCACCTCCGCAATCGAGCGATCTCGAGCAACCGAATTGGCAAACGGGAGACGGGGTCGACTCTACGCCGTTTCGACCGCGAGAACAAGGCCGCTCTATCAGATCTCGAGCGAAAGCGGCCAGGTCCAACGGTATTGCCTCTACCGAGTACCGGAGAGGCATGGCGCTTCCGAGGATGGCGTCCGGCCTGCCGTAACCGAGGCACCGTCTCGGAGAGCGAGCCATATTCCTCTCGCTCCGCGAGCACTCTCGCTGTCACGAGGGTAGCCGCACTCCATGCGCCCTGATCCGGTAGTAGCCGCGCCGGACGCGCTCGAAGCGCGCTTCGCAGCCTTCCGCGTAGGCGACCAGAGCCGCCTTGACCGAACTCCAGCGCAGCGGCTCGCCTGCGAGTTGCTGCACGACCGCATGGATCTCTCGCGCCTGCATCGGCTTTCCGGCTCGCTCCAGTGCCAGAGTCACGGTCTCGAGCACCGGGCTCACCTTGGCGGGAGCAGGCCGAGGTTCACGAGGATTGGCCAAAGCCTCACGGAGTAACTCGTCGTGGAGCGCGCTTAGACGAACGAGCTCAACCACGGCTTGAGGGTTTGAACGTGCTCCGTTTAGTTTCAATCGGTTCGAAAGTGCGCCGCTGTCTATGACCTAAGGCGCGATGTCCAAACCCCTGAGCGCGGCTTCAGAGTTCGTATCCGCCACTGGCCAGCACTACCCCACCTTCTTCGCCTTCTACGTCGGCGAGAGCGACGATCTCTTCCGGGGCGAGAACGAGTAGCTCGATCTCGAGCTCCGGCGGGCACACGTGGCGCACGTGTTCGAGGAGTACCCGGGTGGCCACGGAACCTCGCTCTGGACCGCGCACGCGACTGCCTGGCTCGAGCTCGCGCTCAGGCACATGAGACCGGTGCGCTGAGCCTCGCGACATCGAGCATGGAAGCGCCGGCGCGGCGCTTCCTGCACCGTGCCGGCGCTCCGAACCGCGGTTACCAGGCGTACGCCTCGGGCGCGGGCCCGCCCGGGCCGGGGAAGAGCTCGTCGAGCTTGCGGAGCGTTTCCTCGTCGAGCTCGATCTCCGGCACGCGCATCATCTCGTCGAGCTGCTCGAGCGTGCGCGGCCCGATGATCGGGGCGGTCACGACCGGGTTCGACAGTAGCCAGGCAAGCGCGACGTTGGCCGGCTGCTCGCCGAGCTCGGCGCAGAGCGCCTCGTAGCGCTCGATCCTGTCGCGCTCACGCTCGAGCTGGGCCTGAGTGTCCGGGCTGGCGCGACGTCCCTGTTGCGCCTTCGCCGCTGCGCCGCCCAGCAGGCCGGCCGCGAGTGGGCTCCAGGTGATGACGCCCAGCCCGTACGCCTCGCAGGCGGGCAGCACCTCGAGCTCGACACTGCGCGCGAGGAGGTTGTAGAGGCTCTGCTCGGAGACGAGCCCGAGGAAGTTGCGCGAGCGGGCGCTCTCGTTCGCTTGCGCGATGTGCCAGCCCGCGAAGTTGCTGGAGCCGACGTAGAGGACCTTGCCCTCGCGCACGAGCTGCTCCACCGCCTGCCAGATCTCCTCCCAGGGCGTGTCACGGTCGATGTGGTGCATCTGGTAGAGGTCGATGTAGTCGGTCTGGAGCCGCCGCAGGCTCGCATCGCAGGCCTTCCTGATGTGGAGGGCCGAGAGCCGGCCCTCGTTCGGCCAGGGGCCCATCGATCCGAAGACCTTCGTCGCGAGCACGACCTTGTCGCGGCGGCCGCCGCCCTGGGCGAGCCAGCGGCCTACGATCTGCTCGGTGATTCCCTCACCGCGGCGCTCCTGGTTGTCGCCGCGCCAGCCGTAGACATTGGCGGTGTCAAAGAAGTTGATACCTTGCTCGAGCGCGCGATCCATGATCGCGAAGGCGTCCCGCTCGCTCGTTCCGCGGGCCTCCCAGCCGAAGTTCATCGTTCCGAGACAAAGCGGACTGACTCGCAGCCCCAGTCGGCCCAGCTTGCGGTAGTCCATTGCAGCGTCTCCTTCGTCGCGGTCGAGGGCAACGCTAGCAGCCGGGGGCGCCTATGTGATCGGGGGCAATGTCGTAGGGGCAGGCTCGGCAGCGCCTGGGGATGGCAACGCTCAGCCGACGTGGCTCTCGGGCTCGTCCAGCTCCGCCTTTGCGGGGAAGAGCACGCGCACGGTCGTGCCACTCCGGGCTCGCACCGCCAGCGGCGCCCCCAGTGGGCGAGAAGCGACTCGGTTCGAACCCGCCTGCCTCCACCATAAGTTCCACGTCCAAACCCCCGACCTTTGAAGAAGGGCTGGGGGGTTTTGGCTTTCCGGGCGCCGTTTCCGCGGGCACTACGGGGGCGGGAGCCGGTCGCCGTGGCTCAGCGGGTTGAGGGTGAGTCGGAGGGCTGCGGTACTCGCTCTCTAGTCCAGAGCCGTTCGGTACCTGCGCGCCTGTGCTCGTTACCTGGCCGGTACATAACGTGGTACGGCGGTCCCTGAACATCCTCCGCCTCATCCCCGTAGCCGCACGGCTGTCCCCTCACTTGCGGGCTCGTCCTCTACAGACGAACGGCCCGGTACCGCTTGCCCACGTCCAGTGGGACAAGCGGTACCGGCCACCCCAGCAGCTCCTACTTACTCTTCAAAATGGCCGAAATCTGGATCTGCGCTGTGTTAAGCGCCTTCTGCACAGATGTAGAACCGGACAAGGCAGACTGTATAGCGGTCCACACCGCCTGGGAGATCTTCGGGTACTTCGTCCCCAAGCCGAGCGTGCGTGGATGCGCGTACAGAGTCTGGTCGATGTAGACCTTCCACTCAGGGCCTACCTGCTGCAGGTAGGTCTTCGCCACGGCGATCTTGCCCGGTAGATAGCCGTACAGCTTCGCGAGCTTCAACTCCATCGCAGGCACCTGCATGCCGTTGATGTACTGGAAAGCCAGCTGCTGCGCAGCAGTGCCACCGCTCTTGCTGACCATCCAGTCCTCGCCACCCAACGGCACGATTACGTGCTGGCCGGACACACGGACCGGGACAGGGACGATCCCGAATTGCTTGCCATAGAACATCTTGTTCTGATTGAGCGTCGGGAAGTTCCAGGGACCGTTGACCATCATCGCGGCCTTGCCGTCGATGAACTGGGTCGACGCAGCGGGAGTTTGGCTCCAGTTGAGGCAGTCCTTGGACGCCGAACCGTCGTTTATGAGCTGTTGCCACAGGCTCAGTGCCTGTACTCCATGCGAAGTCCAGATGTTGGCGAACGTGAACTTGCCCCCGTTGCTCCAGAAGAACGGCTCCCACTGCCAGGTGGTGTCTTCTCCAGCCTCACAGGTCAACGCAATCCCGTAATGATGCGAAGTCGTCAGAGCCTTGGCGTCGGTCACCAGCTGCGCCCACGTCTTGGGAGGGCTGATTTTTGCCGCCTTCAGCATGGCGATGTTGTACATCAATGCGATCGAGTTGGCGCCTGCGACTGGCAAGCTGTAGTACTTGCCCTTGGACAGGCCTTCGCTGATCACAGCCGGGTAATACCCCGTGCTGCTGAAGCCTGCCAAACCGCTCAGGGGCACCACCTGGTTTGTCGAGATCATGGTTGACACGAACGGGTTGTCGACCGCCAACAGGTTGGGCAGGTCGTGGCCCGCGGCTTGCGTCAGGAGTTTCGTGTCCAAATTAGCAAAGGGCACATACTGTCTTTTTATCGTCACACCAGGGTGCGCGGCCACGAACGTCTTGTCGTAGGCGGCCAAGGCCGCGATCTGGCCTGGAGTGTTGAAGTAGTCCTCCTCTGTGAGCGTTATGTTCTTCGTCGTCTTCGTCGTGGCGGAACTGGCCGCCTGAGACAACCCGATCACAGCACACATCGCGGCCATGAGGACTGCCAGTCCCCAGATCCGCCTTCGAGTCAATAGGTTCACAGCAGTTCTCTCCTTTTATGGTTGATGGCGGAGAATGAGATTCAACCGAGGCTTACGCCAGTAAACGATCAGGTTTCCCATCTTTAGTTCATCTACCACCCCCTCGAACCGGTCGAGGAACAGGTGAGGGATGTCATAGAGCTGCGGCAACCACACGCTGGACTCGCGGCGCGATCGCCCATCGTCATCGCCCTCAGCCAAGAAGCTGCCCAAAGTCGAGGTCCGCCGCTTCTCGGACGAAGATCGGAATCCGTTCTGAGGGTGCTTCGACACTATAAGCCTCTCCTCAGCCTCTCCTCCGCGGAAGTTCTCGCCCGTTACATGAGCCGAGTCGGCTCCGCTTTCCGACCGAAATCGAAGCGCTTCGACCTCGGGTCAGAGCCTGCCGCTTCCCCTGCCGCTTCCTGTCCTTCGAAACGAGCCGTTGACGGCTCGATTCTCCGACTCTAGTCGAAGCGCTTCGACTGTCGTAACGCGAGCCTATCGCTTCCAACAATGACAGTCAAGGTCCTAGTCGTAGCGCTTCGAATGCGACGGCGATCTTCAGGGACCGCGGTGGTGAAAATCGAAGCGCTTCGACCAGGGAGAGTGTGGATCGCGATGACACGCCCTTGGCACGCCTTCATCATGATCGCCGTTCGTTCGTGGCGATTGTAGAGCTGATGAGGATCGCGAGCGGGCCGTGGCTGGCGCCGATCCGCTCGATTCTGCCCCAGAACCCACGCGTCACCGGCAGTCCCGCTCTCTGGTCCTACGTGGCCTACAAGAGCGGGTCGGAACCCGGCGTGTACGCTGGCGTCTGGTGCCTGGTGCGATCGGACGGGCGCGTCTTCGTCTTCTCCTTCGGCTCAACGACGCTCGCCACGAGATCAATCAGCTGGTCGCCATGGCGACGGCGATTGACGCGATGGAGCTGCTCTCCGAGGTGTACTGACGCCCGGGTGGCTCAGAGGAAAGCGACAGCTCTTCGAAGGACGGCCGGACTCACACCCCAACGCCGCCTACACCGACCGTCACGAGGACTGCTTGCATCTCCGAGAACCGACGCCCGATCAAACGTTCCTCGGGCGGAGAGCTACTCGGCCTTCGGCCTTCTGCCGCGCCTCGCGAGCTTTCGCTTCGTTGTGAAGCGATGTGCGCGCGGCGCGGGGCCGGTCGACTCGCGAACGACGAGCTCCGCCGAGACCAGATGCTGACGGGGGGCCGTCTCCTTGCCTGTGAGCTTGTCGATCAGCATCTCGGCTGCCATGCGGCCCGCTTCGAACGCCGGCCAGTCGACGCCCGTGAGCGTGGGCGTCAGCATCTCGGCGTACTGGGCAGCGATCACCGAGACGACGGAGAACTCGTCGGGGACGCGGAGGTCGGCCGCGCGGAGGGCGCTGAGCAGGCCGGTGAACTGCCAGCCGGTCGTGATCGCCGCGGTGCACTCGGGCTCGGAGGACAGCAGCCGGGCCGCGACCGCGAATGCGTCGCGCGGAGTGTGTGAGGACGGGAGGTGGATGCCGCGGATGCCGAGGTCGGGCGCTCGGCTCTCGAAGACGTCGCGTGCGATCAGCGCCGCCGTGTAGCCGGCCGCGAGCAGCTCGGGCGCGAAGTTGAAGAGCGCGACGCAAGTGTGCCCGAGCCGCGCCAGGTGGGCGAGGCTCGTCTCGATGGCGCCGCCGAAGTCCATGTCCACGAAGCTGATGCCGTCCAGGTCGTCCGTTCTGCCGATCAGCGAGAACGGATAGCCCGCCGACCTGAGCCGTTCGATGCGGGCATCCTCGTGCAGCGTCTCCATCAGGATGACGCCGTCTGCGCGGCCCCGCGCGAAGAGCTGCGCGATCGCCTCCGGATCGGTCGCTCCGGTTGAGAGGAGCAGCGCGTAGTCGCTTGCGCTCGTGGCCTGCGTCGCTCCGGCGACGAACGTCTGCTGGACCGGCACGAGCTGCCATTGCGGCGAGGGCAGGAAGAGCGCGATCGTGTGCGAGGCGCCGCTCGCGAGGGCACGGGCCGGCCCGTGCGGCCGATAGTCGAGTTCCTCGATCGCCGCGAGGACGCGCTCGCGCATCTGCTGCGAGACAGAGCGCTTGCCGCTCAGAACGTACGAGACGGTGCTCAGGGCAACGCCTGCACGCTTGGCGATCTGTGCCATGGTCGCCGGTTTCGAGTCCGCCATTTCCTGGGATTCTCGCACTGCTTCCTCCTGCCCGTACCTTTGACCTTGTCTAAGCACTTCGCGAAGCGCTTCGATAGTTTCTAATATACCTGCCGAGCGATGAGCGATGTTGCTCTCGACGCCGCGCCGGTCGATCCGCCCCGGGAGGGCCGGACGGTGCCGGGATCTTCGTGACGCTCGTGCGCGTGCTGCAGCCGCTGATCGTCCCGGGGCTCGCGACGACGGCGATCTACGCGCTCCTCTACTAATGGAACGAGTTCCTGCAGGCACTGACCTTCCCGCAGAGCGACAGCAGGCTCACCCCGCCGTCGAAGCTGGTAGGCATCGACACGTCGACCTACGGCGTGGCGCGATCAACTACGGCTCTCTCTCCTGAAGGACCGTGATCGCGGTGGTGCTCTGCGTCGTCCTCTATCTCTCCCTGCAGCGCAACTACATGCAGGGGCTGATGTCGGGAGCGGTAAAGGTATGACGCCGGGCCGTGCACGAGCCCGGCCGAACTCGCCACGTCGCCACCTGGACAGCCGCGGTCGGAGGTGGTATTGTCGAAGCGCTTCGAGACGAACGTTGGTATTGTCGAAGCGCTTCGATACGAACGTCGATGCGACAACCGGAGGAGATGCCGAGGGCGTGACATCCGTTCGGAGAATCAGCTCGAGCGTTGCCCCAACAGCTTCTGCTCGCGTGCGACTCCGCCCGATCGACGGCCGCGGCGTCGTCATCCGGGACGGACTGCTCGCGGACCGCCAACGGGTGAACCGGGAGGTCACGCTTCTTCGCGGTGCCGAGGAACTCGAGCGCGCCGGGACGCTCGACAATCTACGGATCGCGGCGGGACGGATGTCGGGCGAGCGGCGCGGCACGGTCTTCAGCGACTCAGACGTCTACAAGTGGTTGGAGGCGCTCGCATGGGAGATCGGGCGGCAGCCATCGGCGGAGCTCGAGTCGCTGGCGCGCGAGACGATCGACCTCGTCTCTGCCGCGCAGGAGCCCGACGGGTACCTGAACAGCTGGTGTCAGGTCGTCGATCCCGCCTGGCGCTGGACCGACCTAGAGATGGGCCATGAGCTCTACTGCGCGGGCCATCTGATCCAGGCTGGAGTCGCATCCGCGCGAGCGGTGGACGACGTGTCCCTCCTCACGGTCGCCCGTCGCTTCGCTGATCTGATCGACAAGGTCGTCGGCAAAGACGCCGGGCCGGGCACCGACGGCCATCCGGAGATCGAGGTCGCGCTCGTCGAGCTGTACCGGCAGACGGGCGAGAGTCGCTACCTGAGGCTCGCGGACACGCTCACGGCCCGTCGAGGGTTCGGGATGTTCGCGGGCGGTCGCTTCGACCTCCGCTACTACCAGGACGCCGAGCCCGTCCGCGACGCGCGCTCGATCGGCGGCCACGCCGTGCGCGCCCTCTACCTGGCGGCCGGCGTCACCGACCTCTACGCCGAGACCGGCGACGATGCGCTGCTCGCGTCGATGCTGCGGCAGTGGGACGACCTGGCTTCGACGAAGACCTACCTGACCGGCGGAATCGGCTCGCGCCACCACGGCGAGGCGATCGGCGATCCCTACGAGCTGCCGCCCGACCGCGCCTACTGCGAAACCTGCGCCGCGATCGCGAGCATCATGTGGAACTGGCGGCTGCTCCTGGTGACCGGCGGCAGCCGCTTCGCGGATGCGATCGAGCGGACGCTCTACAACGGCTTCCTCTCGGGCCTCTCGCTCGACGGCGGGTCGTTCTTCTACACGAACCCGCTACAGTCGCGGAACGGCGAGCGCCGCCACCGCTGGGACCCGGTCGCCTGCTGCCCGCCGAACATCATGCGCCTGCTCGCCTCTCTGCACCACTACCTCGCCACGACCAGCGACGGCGGTGTCCAGCTCCATCAGTACGCGACCTCGACGATCCGTGCCGTCGTGCCGGTCGCGGGCTCCGTCGAGCTGGCGGTCGAGACGGGCTACCCGTGGTCGGGGTCCGTGACGGTCGAGGTGATCGCGTGCGGCGACGCGGAATGGACGCTCTCGCTCCGGGTGCCGGGGTGGGCGCGCGGCGCCGTCGTCGACGGCCAGCCGGTCGCGCCGGGATACGCGGAGCTGACACGGCGCTGGCGCCCCGGCGACCGGGTCGTCCTGGAGCTCGATGTCTCGCCCCGGCTCACGGCGCCAAATCCGCGGATCGACGCGGTTCGCGGCTGCCTGGCCCTCGAGCGCGGGCCGGTCGTCTACTGCTTCGAGGCGGGCGACCTCCCGGCCGGCGCCAACCTCGCCGACGTCGCGCTCCAGACCGACACGGCGCCCGCCGACAGCGGTCCGCTGGCGCCGCTCGGCGGCGTGCCGGGCGTGTCCGTTGCAGGGGTCGTCCGCGACCTCGACGGGTGGAGGCAGATCGAGTACCTCGACATTCGCGAGCTCCCGCGGGACGGCGCAGCCGCACCGGCGCGGCTGCTCGCGGTTCCGTACTTCGCGTGGGCAAACCGGGGAGACGGCGGGATGCGCGTCTGGCTCCCCAGGTCAGACTGACAAGGAGGCTGCGTGGCGAAGCTATCCCTCGAGCGGGTAACGAAAGTCTTTCCGAACGGCGTCCAGGCGGTCAGCGAGTTCGACCTGTTCGTAGACGAGGGAGAGTTCGTCGTCCTCGTCGGCCCGTCGGGCTGCGGCAAGACGACCGTGCTGCGAATGGTCGCCGGCTTGGAGGACATGACGTCAGGGACGATTCGCCTCAACGACAGGGTCGTCAACGACGTCTCAGCCCGCGACCGAGACGTGGCAATGGTCTTCCAGAACTACGCTCTCTACCCGCACCTGAACGTGCTCCAGAACATCGCCTTCTCCCTCAGAGTACGAGGCATTCCGAAGTCGGAGCGCGAGCGGAAGGCACGCGAAGCTGCCGACATGCTCGGGCTCACGGAGGTCGTCCGGCGCAAGCCCCTCGAGCTCTCGGGCGGCCAGCGCCAGCGCGTCGCCATGGGCAGAGCGCTCGTCCGCGAGCCTGCTGTATTCCTCATGGACGAGCCGCTCTCGAACCTCGACGCCAAGCTGCGCGTGCAGATGCGGGGTGAGGTCCTACGCGTCCAGCGGCGTCTCGGAGTCGCGACCCTCTACGTCACGCACGACCAGACGGAGGCTATGACGATGGGTGACCGGGTCGCCGTCCTCCGCAGCGGCACGACCCAGCAGCTGGCCACACCGCAGGAGCTCTACGAGAGTCCCGCGAACCTGTTCGTCGCCTCGTTCATCGGCTCGCCGCCGATGAACCTGTACGAGGGCGAGATCTCGGGCCCTGCAGATGGGCTCGTGCTCTCGCTCGGATCGCAGCGGCTCCTCCTTCCGGCCGATCTCGGACGGCGTTGCCCCGGCCTGGTCGCCGGCGAGACTCGCAAAGTCGTAGTCGGGATCCGTCCCGAGAACCTGACCGTGACCGAGGGCGCGAGCGCGGACCGGGAGACGACGCTCGCAGTGCACGTCGAGCTCGTCGAGGCCCTGGGCAACGAATCGCTCATCCATTTCTCGACGGACGCGAGGACGGTCCGGAGCAGAGGCGACGCGGAGACTTCAGATCCGGCGGAGGTGCGCGCGTCCGGGGATATCGCGGGTGCGACGGCGGCGGAAGGCGTCGCGCGGGTCGACCCTCGCGTCCGAGTCAACGTCGGCGAACGGATCGCGCTCGCGGTCGACGTCCGCCTGCTCCACTTCTTCGACGCCGAGACCGGACACGCGATCGGAGCAACGGTCGCCCCGGGGTCGCCGCCCCACAAGACCCTGCCTGAACAAGAAAAGGGTGCTCGAAAGCGAGGAAAGTGAATTGGCAACTTTCATAGGTAGCGAGACCGGCTTAACCGTGCTTCAGGGCGGCGAGGTCCTCCAGGTCGACGCGTGGGGAGAGAGCGGCGCTCGAGTGCGCTCAACTCTCGGGGCGTCAATAACAGAGACGCCCGGCAGCGCCTTGGGCGGGGTCGAAGCCACCGATGTCCAGGTCGAGATCAACGATGACCGAGCGCGGTTGCGCAACGGTGACCTCGTCGTCGAAGTGTGCGAGAACCATGAGGAGGGGTTCAACCGCTTCCCGCCCGTGGTGCGTTTCCTCCGGGCGGACGGTGAGGAGCTGTTCGCCGAGAGCGTTCCCAATTTCACGTCGCCGCCCCAGCGGCGTTACCGCCGGGGCGGAGGCGACCTCTACGGCTGTGAAGTCACGTTCAACTCCCACGCGGCGGAGCGCTTTTACGGGCTCGGCCAGCACCAGCACGGCCTGCTGGACCAAAAGGGGGCCGTCATCGACCTCGTCCAGCGCAATACCGAGGTCTCGGTGCCGTTCGCTCTTTCCAGCCGAGGCTATGGGTTCTTGTGGAACATGCCAGGGGTGGGCCGCGTCGAGCTGGGTGCCAACCGCACGAGGTGGGTCGCAGACGCAGCCCGGCAGATCGACTACTGGGTCACTACGGGCCCCACACCGGCCGACATCGTCAGCCGCTATGCGAAGGTAACGGGGTTGCCCCCCATGCTGCCGGAGTGGGCCTCCGGTTTCTGGCAGTCCAAGTTGCGCTACCGGGACCAAGACGAGCTCCTCGACATCGCCCGCGAGTACAAGCGCCGCGGCCTGCCTCTCTCGGTGATCGTCTGCGACTACTTCCACTGGACGCACCAGGGCGAGTGGAGGTTCGACCCAGCGGAATGGCCGGATCCTCAGGCGATGGTGGACGAGCTGCGAGAGCTCGGAGTCGAGCTCATGGTCTCGGTCTGGCCGACGGTCAACCCCAACAGCGACAACTACGCGGAGATGGACCTGCGCGGCCTCCTGGTGCGCAACACGGCGGGCTTGCCGCTTCACCTCGCGTTCTGGGACAAGGGCACCGACGGCCACGCGTTCATGCGCTTCTACGACGCGACCAACCCCGAAGCTCGCCGCTACATCTGGGAGAAGGTCACCGACGGCTATGGCCGCTACGGCATCCGGGCGTTCTGGCTCGACGCATGCGAACCGGAGATCCTCGCCGACAACCCTGAGGGCGCCCGGTACTTCATGGGCCAAGGCTCGGAGGTGCAGGGCATCTACCCTCGGGAGCATGCTCGGGGTTTCTACGACGGGCTACGGGCGAGCGGCGAAAACGACGGGCTACTACTTTGCCGGTCCGCCTGGGCGGGCAGCCAGCGCTACGGGGCCGCCGTGTGGTCGGGCGACATCGAGTCGACTTTCGAGGTTCTGGCCGCACAGGTCCCGGCCGGCCTGAACATGGGTATCTCGGGGATCCCGTGGTGGACGACCGACATCGGCGGGTTCATGAACGGCGACCACACGACGGAGTACTTCCGGGAACTCGTCGTGCGGTGGTTCCAGTTTGGCGCTTTTTGCCCGCTCTTCAGGCTCCACGGTGTTCGCGAGCCCGGCCCCCTCATCGGCTCGGGCCAGACGGGGGGCCCCAATGAGGTGTGGTCCTTCGGCGAGGAGGCTTACGGCCTGATTCGCGAACAACTCGTTCTGCGCGAGCGAATCCGCCCATACGTCATGGACCAGATGGCCAGGGCCAGCGCCACCGGGCTTCCCCCCATGCGCGCACTCTTCCTGGAGTTCCCGGAAGAGGCGCCGGCGTGGGAGCTGAGCGACCAGTACATGTTCGGCCCGGATGTGCTGGTGGCCCCGGTAACGGCGCAGGGAGCGCGGGCACGGGACGTGTACCTCCCCGTGGGCGCGTCGTGGCTGGACGCCTGGACGGGGGAGCCTGTCAAAAAGACCGGCTGGGTGACGGCGGATGCGCCGTTGGAACGCATACCGGTCTACCTGCGGGAGGGGGGCGGCTTGAGCGACCTATCGCGAGCCGTAGACGGCAACCTGGAGCGGTCACATGGCTAGGAGGCGAGGACCTACTTGGCTCAGATGAACGTGAATATCCGGGCGGGCGCAGCGCCAACACCGCCGACGACCGGCTCCGGCTCGCCACGGCTGTCTGGTCGGAGAAGGCAGCGGCTCGCGGGCTGGCTCTTCCTGGCCCCTGCGATCGCGTACCTGCTCTTCGCGTTCGCCCTGCCCATCGTCTACAACGTGATGCTGAGCTTCGAGCAGACCTCGCCCGCGACGATCGCCAATTTCACCGCTCCGTGGGCCGGGCTCGCCAACTACCGCTTCGTCCTTAGCGACCCCACAAGCCAGTCCGCGATCGTCCGCACGTTCGAGTTCACTTTCGGGTCTCTCCTAGGCCAGTTCATCATCGGTTTTGCCCTTGCCTTGCTGTTCAGCCTCCGCTTCCCGGGGAGGACGCTTGCGCGCTCGCTCATCATCGTTCCCTGGCTGTTGCCTCTGATCGTGACCGGGGTCATCTTCAGGTTCCTGTTCCAGGCGGAGGGCGGAGCCGTCAACCACCTGTTCATGGACGTTGGCCTGTCTCATCACCCGATCCAATGGCTGAACGACCCGCATCTGGCTTTCTGGACGATTCTCATCGCCAACATCTGGCTCGGGATACCTTTCTTCACCCTCCTGCTTTACAGCGCGCTCCAAGACGTGCCAGTCGAGGTCAAGGAAGCGGCCGTCATCGACGGCGCCGGCCCTTGGCAAAGGCTCCGCCTCGTCATCGTACCGATCATCCTGCCGGTCATCGAGGTCACGACGCTCCTCGGGTTCGTGTTCACCGTGAAGGTTTTCGACCTCGTGATCGGTCTGACCGGAGGGGGCCCAGCTAACTCCACCCAGCTGATAACGACCTGGTCCTACAATCTTTCGTTCCAGGTCTTCTCCTTCGGCGAGGGCGCGGCGCTCAACAACGTGCTGCTCGTGCTGGCGCTGATCTGCTCCCCGCTGTACCTGTTGCTCAGCCGGAGCTCGCTGAGGCGCAGTTGGGGGGCAGGCGGATGACCCCCCGGCAGAAGTCGAGGGCCTTACGATGGCTCTGCACTCTCGCGGCGATCGCTGCCCTCGTAGTCGTCCTGTTTCCGGTGTACGCGATCATCGTCGGCTCTTTCGAGTCGACCAACACGTTGTTCAGCGGCACGTTTTACTGGCTGCCGCACGCGGCGACGCTGGACAACTACCGAACCGTCCTTCAGGGCGGGTCGGCAAGCACCCAGGCAACGGTGGCCGGGTCGCAATCAGGCAACGTGCTGACAAGCCTCATCGTCGGCCTGGGGACAGTACTGCTGGCCCTGGTCGTGGCCGTGCCGGCGGCCTATGCTCTTTCGAAGTACCGCCTGCGGGTGACGCTCGTCATAGTCAGCTCCCTGCTCGTAGCTCAGATAGTCCCCTCCATCGTCCTGGCGACCTCCCTGTTCATCGTCTTCCATTGGATCCACCTGTTGAACTCGTACCCAGGGCTGATTCTCGCCGACGGTACCTACGCCATCCCGTTTGCGATCCTCGTGTTACGGGCGTTCTTTTTCAGCTTGCCCAACGAACTGATGTATGCAGCCAGAGTCGACGGTGCCTCCGAGTGGCAGACGTTTCGACTCATCGTGATCCCGCTCGCCCGCTCGGCCGTCATAACCGTCGCGCTCTTCGCGTTCCTGGCCGGTTGGGGGGACTTCATATTTGCCTTGACCATCCTCAACGGCACCGGCATAGCACCGATCACGCTCGGGATCTACAACTATCTGGGCAACTACTCGACAGACTGGGGCGCAGTGATGGCCTCGGCAGTCATCGCGATGGTGCCGGCCGCGTTGATGCTGGTGGTGGCACAGCGCTATATAGCGAGTGGCCTCACGGCGGGTTCGGTGAAGGGTTAGCGATGAGCCCGGCCTCGCCGTTGCAAGAGGGTGTGGGTGGGGGCAGCCCCAGCCCACCATTTGTGGCAGGCATCCCGGCGATAAACATGATCGGGGCGCACATCCAGCGAACCGCGACCCGGAGAGCGGGATAGCTATCGGATGATCCGACGAAAAACCGCGAGCGGGTGCACGAGGTGCTTTCCTCCCGGGCCTCGGCGTGCCCGCTCGCGGGAGGTTAACACTAGACCCGGAGCCACAAGCATCGTAAGTGAAACTGCTGCAAAGGAAGAAGGCCAGTGACCACGACACGGCGCGATCACCTTCTGGGCCCCGATCATGATCTTCGCGTTCCTGTTCGGCCTATCGATGGACTACGAGGTGTCCATTCTTGCCAGGCTGCGCGAGTAGTACGACCACACTAGTTCGACGGATCATGCCGTTGTCGGGGCACTCGGCCGCACGGGTCGGCTCGTGACAAGCGCGGCGTTGATCCTATACCTGGCCTTCGCCTCGCTCGCCTCGGGGCCGGAGACGGACATCAAGGTGCTGGCGACCGGCTTGGGGGCCGGCATCTTGCTTGACGCCACG
>JBEKLL010000038.1:0-21575 GCA_050010215.1 Gaiellaceae bacterium
CCACCACGGTGCCGACGACCACCACGGTGCCGACGACCACCACGGTGCCGACGACCACCACGGTGCCGACGACCACGGCTGCGCCCTGACGTACGCGACTACTGGTTGCTTAGGTAGCGTGCTTCCTTCGTTCGCGGCGGGTTTCGGTAAGCCATCGCGATAGCGAAACCGCGTGACGAGCAACGTTCTGGGGCAGCGATTGCTGAGGCCGCTCGCCCCGCGCAGGGTACGGTCCGTAGCGGTTCACGCTAAGCGCGGAGAGTTGCGCTGTAGCAGCCGTAAAAGCCGTTCCTACGATCAGAGACAAAACCGAGATGTAGCCGACGGCAGCAAGCTCGGAGACGTACCAGACGACTTTAAAGCCTAGCCTCAACCTAGACGCCAGCTCCCAGAAAACGAGCAGAGGCCCGAGAAACCCGGCGAGGAGTACTAGCAAGCGAGCCCAAGGCCGCAGGCTGCGCAACTGTGGAAGCCAAATCCAAGCATGGAGGGGTGGGAGAAGGAAAAGCAGCGAGTAGCTGTTGAGCACAGCGGTGAGGAGCGCTACTCCTGCCAGCAGCAACAACGCGGCCGTATAGCCGGCAAGCTCGTCTTCGGCTGTCACGGCGTGTTTCGGGAGCAGGCGATCGCGCGTGATCAGCCAGGCGCCGAATGCAAGCAGCAAGAAGAAAACAAGAGCTCCGTAGGGAAGCGAGGTCGCGGCCGTGGTATCCGGTGAGAGCGGGCGAGCCGTGCCGTTCGGCCAAAAGCCGAAATACGAGAAGAGCAGGAAAAACACAAGCAGCGAGCACCAGAAGCCAAGCCGGCGACCAAGACTTCGGAACGCGGGCCTGAGCGCGATCTGGCGCCGTCGGCAGCGGGCGAACAGATCGAGGATGACAAGGAGCGCTGGGAGTAGAGCCGCGAGAAGCACGAATTGCAGGGCCCAGCCGTGAATGAAACGCCCACCGAGGTAGACGTAGCTCGCGCTCACGGTATGTGGTTCGGGTGCGCCCTGATCGAGGGCAGCGAGAATCTGCTCAGTGGCGCGTCCGATCAGGGCCAGGTGCGCCGCTGCCGCACTACCCGGAGAGATGCTCGCGATCGTGTCTTCGAGTGGAGAAGGAGGCCGGTCGATGGCCGTGGTGATCGTCACGGCGGGAATGCCGCGAGCGATGAAAGGCGCCTGCTCGTAGAGGCTGAACGGAAAGGCGAGGTCTAGAAGCTGGTCGAACGAGCTCGCGTGTGTTACGACCGCGCCCGGTTGCTCGCTCAGGAGCTGGAACACCGTGGCGACGATGACCGGTGCCGGCGAGCGCGGCGCATCGCCGTTGAGTAGCACTCGAACCGGCCCGGGACCGGCAACCGAGTCGAGAACGACGACCGCGGCGACGTGCTTCTGGGTGCTGGGAAGCTGCGCATAGTGCGTGGCTCCGATTGCGCCAAAAGCACCTCCATCGGTCGAGAGAAAAACAATCGTGTGTGCCGGTTCTAGAGCCGAGCTTCCGCCGTTGAGGTTTTGATACGCACGGGCGAGCTCGAGCATCACTGCGGTTCCCGAAGCGTTGTCGTCGGCGCCGCCGCCGGGCCCCTGACCGCTGTTGTCGCGATGCGCAATGACGACGATCTCGGTCTGTGAGCGACCCGTCACAGTGGCGCTCACGTTGGCGAGGCTGACCTCGCCACGTCCCGGAATGCTTGCCTTGAAGCGGTCGATCTTCGCGCCCAGTCCCAACGCGCCGAACTCGCCGCTGATCCAGTGCAGGAGCGTGGCGCTGTTCGGTGCATCGGGGCTTCGATCGGCGTAGTTAGTGGCGAGGTCGGTCAGGGTCTGGGTGGCCGCCGGCGCGAAGAACGTGGGTCGGACAACGGTCGCCGCAAGCGGCTGCTGTCGCGAGACGCTGCAGGAGGCGATCAGGAGAGGAAGCACCACGAAAACCCAGGCGCCGCGGTAGATGCGCGTGTTGATCGGGCGTTCGAGCGAGCCGGGACGCGGCCGTGCCCGCGGAGGTTTGGGCCGCCTTGAGGCTTTCACCGTGTGGCTATAGTAGGCGCCGGACAGGAGCCAGGTATGCCGGATTCTCCAACGATCCTTCTCGTCGATGACGAGGACGCGATCCAGAAGCTGCTTTCCTTTCCGCTAAAGAAGGACGGCTATCGGGTGGTCGAGGCTCGAGACGGCGAGACGGCACTGAACCGATTCGCCGAAGAGAAGATCGACCTCGTCGTGCTGGACATAGCGCTTCCCAAGCTGGACGGCCTTGAGGTCTGCCGACGATTACGCGTGAGTAGCACGGTACCGATCATCATGCTGACCGCTCGCGATGAGGAGATCGACAAGGTGATCGGTCTCGAGCTCGGTGCTGACGACTACATCACGAAACCCTTTTCGATCCGCGAATTCCGGAGTCGCGTACGCGCTCTGCTTCGGCGTGCGGCTATATCGCCAGTGGCCGGCACGGAAGCGAAGATCGCCGTCGGCCCTCTGCTCATAGATCTAGCGAGGCGTCAGGTAGTCGTCGACGATCGCACTCCGGAACTGACCTATGTGGAGTTCGAGTTGTTGCGCGTTCTCGCCGGGCAACCCGGGCATGTTTTCTCGCGCCGGGCACTGCTCGAGACGATCTGGGGAGGCTCCGAATACCGCGATCCGCGGACAGTTGATGTCCACGTCCGGCACTTGCGCGAGAAACTCGAGCACGACCCCAGCGCGCCCGAGTTGATCCTGACCGTTCGCGGCGTCGGCTACCGCTTGCGTGAGCCGTGAGGCCGTTTCGGAGCGTCGGCGGGCAACTTTTCACAGCCCTGGTGGTGGTTGTCCTAGTTGCGTTGGCAACGACCTATTTGATGGTCGTTCCAACTCTCGAGCGGCAGCTCGTATCGAGCAGATTGAACGAGCTCGAGCGCTCGATACCAACCGTTGCGAAAAACGTGGAACTCGGGGTTCCGATGTTCCTTCAGTCGTACGCCGAGAACACCGCGTCTGCGCTCGATGCCCGCGTCGTCGTGTTCCAGAGCCTGGGACCGCCGATCGAGCTGACCGTCACCGCCGACTCCGTGAGAACGGCCCCGGCGACGATAAACAGCGACCTTGTGGCGCTCAAAGCAACCAAGACGGGGCGACTGGCAACCGGGACCGTGGAACGAGACGGCGTTCGCCAGGCCGAGGTCGCCGAACCGGTCCCGGGAACCTTCGAGGTGCTTCTCCTTTCCGGCTCGCTCGGCGATGCGGAGAAGAGTGTCGCGAGCGTCCGTAAGCAGCTTCTCGTGGCCGCCATTCCCTCGATACTGATCGCCCTGGGACTCGGCGCACTGGGTGCCCGTCGGCTGACTTCGCGAATCCAGCGGCTCGAGAGAGCAGCCGAACGGATCGCCACCGGGCGATTCGAGGAGCCCGTCGAGGACGAAGGAGAAGATGAGGTCGGGCAATTGGCCCGAAGCTTCGAGAACATGCGCCTCCGCCTCGCGCAGCTGGACGAGGCGAGACGAGAGTTCATAGCCAACGCTTCGCACGAGCTCAGGACGCCGATCTTCGGACTGTCGGGCTCTTTGGAGCTCTTGGCGGACGAAGAGATGGACGAGGCGAGTCGGCGCGAGTTCGTCGAGACGATGCGCGATCAAGTCGAACGCCTGAGGAAACTGGCCACGGCGCTGCTCGATCTTTCACGGCTGGACGCCGGTAAGCTAGATCTGTCGCTGCGGCCGCTAGCGCTCGCTCCTCTGGCCGAGGCGCTAAAAGATGAGTTCGAGGTTGCAGCGGAGCTGTCGGGCCATTCGCTCTCGATCAATATCGAGAGCGAGCCGCTCGTAAGGGCCGACGAGCAAAGAACGCTCCAGATCGGCCGCATCATGCTCGAGAATGCGCTCGTTCACACGCCTAGCGGAAGCGCGGTGTCGATCCGTGTAGCCGTGCGGGGTGAACACGGACTCCTCATTGTCGAAGACAATGGACAGGGGATTCCCGCCGACAAACAGGAGCGAGTTTTTGAGCGCTTCTTCCGGCTCGAGGGGGGGCGATCGTCGGGTAGCGGGCTTGGGCTTGCCATCGCACGCGAATGGGCTTTGAAGATGGAGGGTGCGGTAACGCTCGAGTCACAACCCGGAACTACGCTGGTTTCGCTTTTGCTTCCCGGCGCAGACGAGAGCGACTAGCGAGCGAGCGACGGCGCCGTTTCCACGTGGAAACGATCGGAATCGAGAACGACGATGCACCGTCTGCCTCGGCGGGGAAATTTCGAGCGGCTCTAAGTCGGTCGGGGGAATGTGGGGAGAAGCGCATGATCCGTACGCGGCTTGGGAATAGACTCCACATCTATCGAGCCTGAGCGCTAGATTCGTCTCAGCTCGAAGCGAGGGCGCGGGGCGTATGGCGATGGACTCGAATAGCGCAACCATCAATCTCACGATTCCGGCTAAGGCTGAGTACATCACGCTCGGCCGCCTGGCGCTGACGGCGTTGGCACGGGTGCGCGAGCTCTCCGAGGAGACTCTCGCCGATCTCAAGCTGGCACTCACGGAGGCCTGCTCGAACTCGGTGCGGCACGCATACGGATCCGACGGCGGCACAGTCGATATCACGTACGAGCTCTTCCCCGATCGCCTGGTCGTGGAGGTTTGCGATGAGGGGAGCGGGTTCGACTTCTCGGGCGATCTCGAAGAGCCGAACGACTTAGGCGAGGGCGGCCTCGGAATCGCGATCATTCGCGCGATTGTCGATGACCTGGAAATCAGCGAGAAGATCGGAGGAGGATCACGCCTTCGATTCGAAAAAAGACTCGGCGGCTGAGGGACGCTAGCGACGGCAGCGAGAGACACGCGTTCCGCGCGGCCCGCTCAGCGACGATGTTGCAGCTCGTAAACACCGGGCACAAGTCGCTTGCCGACTACTCCTCGATCGTCTCTCGCGGCCTGATGGAAGAGATCAAGCGGCTGGTCGAGCCGATCCGAGGTCTCCGTGTTCTCCACCTTTCGGCAACCGCGTTCGGCGGTGGCGTAGCCGAGATCCAGTACACGCTGATTCCGCTGATGCGAGACGCCGGCCTAGAGGTCGAGTGGCGTGTCATCCACGGGCAGGAAGAGTTCTTCAACGTAACCAAAGCGGTTCACAACGCTCTTCAAGGCGACCGTCGTGGTCTCTCCGCCGAAGACCGCGCGATTTTCAGGCGCTACAACAAGCTTAATGCCGCGCAGCTCGACGACTCCGACTACGACGTCATCGTCGTTCACGACCCGCAGCCGGTATCGGTAATCGACCACTTCGGATCGTCAAAGGCGAAATGGGTCTGGCGTTGTCACATCGATCTGTCGACTCCGAACGCGGACGTACTCGACTTCCTCGTGCCGTCGATCTCGCGCTATGACGCGATCATCTTCCATCTCAAGCAATACGTCCCCAGGTACGCCGGTCTCCCCTCGGCCTACATCTGGCCGCCAGCGATCGACCCGCTTGCGCCGAAAAACATGGCGCTTTCGAGAGAGGACGCTGCCTACATACTCGATCAGTTCGGCATCGACGTCGAGCGCCCGTTGCTAACTCAGGTTTCGCGTTTCGACCCCTGGAAGGACCCGCTCGGGGTTATCGATGCCTACCGGCTAGTCAAGAAGGAGCAGCCGGGTGTCCAGCTCGCTCTCGTCGGCTCGATGGCTCACGATGATCCGGAGGGCTGGGATTTTTTCAATCGAACGGTCGGATATGCCGACGGCGATCCCGACATCTATATCCTCTCGAATCTCAACAACGTGGGATCGGTCGAAGTAAATGCCTTCCAGGTTCATTCATCGGTCGTGATCCAAAAATCGATTCGCGAGGGCTTCGGATTGACGGTATCCGAGGCGCTTTGGAAGGCTCGCCCGACCGTTGCCGGCCGCGCCGGAGGCATCGTCTCACAGATTCGTGACGGCGAGACCGGCTGGCTTGTGGACTCGCCGGAAGAGTGTGCCCGTGCCTGTCTCGAGGCGATGAACGATCCCGCTGGCGCGCATGCGCGAGCACTCAGGGGGAAAGAAGACGTTCGCAGTAGGTTCCTGACTCCGCGTCTCCTACGGGACTGGCTCATTCTTCTCAATCGCCAGGTTGGCAACGATACGGATGGCGTTGAGGTTGAGATGGTCGCCGGCGCCTGAGGCGCCGCTAGAAGTACGCGAAGCGATTTCTTTGTACCCAGCGGGTAGGCTTCTTGCGCCGTGGACAAGCGACGATCGATCATCGTCGTATCGAACCGTGGCCCGGTGACCTATCACCGTGGACCAGATGCGACCCGCGAAGCCAGGCGCGGAGGCGGCGGTTTGGTAACCGCGTTGGCCAGCCTCGCCGCTCACCACAACGTCACCTGGATCGCCAGCGCGATGACCGAGGAAGATCGCGAGATCGCGATCGAGAACGGTCGCGAGGGAGTCCAGGAGGAGACCAGGAACGGCGTGACCTACCGACTCCG
Source organism: Gaiellaceae bacterium (assembly GCA_050010215.1). GTDB lineage: Bacteria > Actinomycetota > Thermoleophilia > Gaiellales > Gaiellaceae > Fen-549. The sequence continues at coordinate 6,414 of JBEKLL010000038.1, forward strand.
CTTGATCGCGCACGAACGTCCGGCCTTCGACTGGTACTACAACGTCGTCGCCAATCCGACGCTCTGGTTTGTGCAGCACTACCTCTGGGATTTCGTGCGCGCGCCAAATCACGACCGCGGCGGATTGGAGCACGCCTGGGAGAAGGGATACGTACCCGTCAACGCTGTGTTCGCCGACACCGTGCTGGACGAGCTCTCACGCCAACCCGACGCGATCATCTTCTTCCACGACTACCACCTCTACCTGGCGCCGCGATACGTTCGTACCCAAGCTCCGGAAGCGTCGCTTCTTCACTTCGTCCATATTCCCTGGACGCAATCGGACTACTGGCATGTTCTTCCCGCCGAGATCCGGGTAGCGATACACGATGGACTGCTCGCGAACGACATGGTCGGCTTTCACACCGGCCGCTGGCAGCGGAACTTCCTTCATTCGGCCGAGGAAGTCTTGGGCGCCGAGATAGGTCCGGACGGGTCGTCGATTTCCTACGCAGGCTGGCGCACTCAGACCAGCGCGCACCCGATCTCGGTCGATAGCAGCGAGTTCGATGAGCTGTGCGCGCACCCGAGAGTGCTCGAGCACGAACGGCGAATAGTCGAGACACGGCCGGAGTTCCTGGTCGTTCGCGTAGACCGGACCGATCCATCCAAGAACATCATTCGAGGATTCGAGGCGTTCGAGCTCTTTCTCGACTTGCACCCCGAGTTGCATGGACGGGTGGCGATGTTGGCTCTCCTCGATCCATCGCGGCAGAACATTCCCGAATATGCGGAATACCTGGGGGCAATCCAACGAGCGGCGAGATGCGTCAACGAGCATTTCCAATGCCCCGGCTGGACACCGATCGATCTTCAGATCCACGACGACTTCCACCAGTCGGTAGCGGCCTACAAGCAGTACGACGCCCTATTGGTCAACGCGATCTACGACGGACTTAACCTCGTCGCCAAGGAAGCGCCGCTCGTCAACGGTCGTGACGGCGTGCTCATCCTCTCGGAGAACACCGGAGCGTTCGAGGAACTCGGCCCGTACTCGTTGGCCATAAACCCTTTCGATATCAATGCGCAGGCGAATGCGATCTACGACGCGCTCGTGATGGCTTCAGGTGAGCGCAAGCGGCGGCTCGCGGCGATTAGGGCTCGAGTTCGCGAGCACGATCTCGCCTGGTGGTTGGGTGCACAGCTTGCCGATCTCGATATGTGTATCGCTGCGCGCGCCGAACAGTCGGGCAGCCGGTCTCCCTTGACCGATCTGCGCAAAGAAAGATGACGACGGCCAGAGAGCCGCGCCGGGCGCCGCTCGTCTGGCGCTTGGCCTCGCTGGTCAAGATCGAGCACACCCTTTTCGCGCTGCCCTTCGCCTACGTCGGCGCTCTGCTCGCCCGCCGCTCGACAGGGGCGCTCCCGAGTTGGCGCGAGCTGCTCTGGATCACGCTCGCGATGGTTGGCGCTCGCTCTCTCGCCATGGGCCTGAACCGTCTGGTCGACCGCGAGATCGATGCCCGAAATCCGCGTACCGCCGGGCGGGAGTTACCGAGTGGCCGGCTAACGGCTTTGCAGGTGAGTGCCTTCTGCGCCGCCGCGCTTGCGCTACTCGTCTACGCGGTTTTTAAGCTTGCCTCCGTCGTGCGCATTCTCTGGCCGATACCGGTCGCGGCCTTCGTCGTCTATCCCTACTTGAAGCGCGTGACATGGTTATGCCATCTCTGGCTCGGCGCGACGATCGGTCTGGCTCCTCTGGCTGCCTGGCTTGCGCTAGGCGCCCCGGCGGCAAAGGCGGCGTTTGCACTCTGGATTGCGGTCGCCTGCTGGGTCACGGGCTTCGATCTCTTCTACTCGCTCTTCGATCTGGAGATCGATCGTGAGCAGGGGTTGCACTCGTTCGCCGTTCGTTTTGGAGTGACCGGGGTCTTCCGGGCAGCGCGCACGCTGCATCTGATCACGATCGCCGCGTTGCTGGCGGCCGGCGTTGCCGGTGGCGCCGGACTCTTCTGGGGGCTCGGAGTCGCAGCCGTCTCGGTCCTGCTGCTCTACGAGCATCTGATCGCTTCGCCCAGCGACCTGCGCCGGTTGAATGCGGCGTTTTTTACAGTCAACGGTGCTATCGGTGTCGTCTTTCTCGCCTTCGTCGTGGCGGATGCCCTGGTTTGAGCGGAGCCATGGCGCGCTACCGGTGAGGTTCTCTATCCTTGCGGCGTGCAGTCTCCTCGTCAGTCAGAACCACGGGTTGCTGAAGGAACGAGTCGTTCACTCACCGGTCGGCCGCTGCCGGTGCAAGCTCCGGCTGCGTTTGTGCGTATTCGCACATATGAGCGCATGCGATGTCGACAAACCGCGGCCGAGGCTTTCCGCTGCCGCCCGCGGCGCCGGCGAGTGCCGCGTTCTGCGTAGGTAGCGGCCGTCGCTACAGGGCTTTGGCTTTTCGCGCCGAAGCGGTGAAAATGCGAGTGCAAATGCGCTTCCGCTTCATTACCTTTCTCACCGATTTCGGTCTCCAAGACGACTTCGTCGGCACCTGTCATGGAGTCATCAAGCAGATCGCTCCCGACGTCGAGATCATCGATATCACGCACGGGATCGAGCCGCGGCGGCTTCTGCAGGGCGCGCTGACGCTGGCGGACACGATTCCCTACATGCCGGTAGGAGTTCACCTCGCCGTCGTCGATCCGGGAGTCGGCACCGATCGCCGCGCGATAGTGATCGAGGACAGGAGCGGCCGTCTTCACGTTGGCCCTGACAACGGCCTCCTGCTTCCCGTGGCCGAGCGTATGGGCGGCGTCGCTCGCGCTCACCAGATCGCGAATCACGCCTTCGCGCTCAAAGAGATATCGCCGACCTTTCACGGCCGCGACGTCTTCTCGCCGGCCGCCGCCCATCTCGCCCTTGGCGTACCGCTCGAAGAGATGGGGCCGCAGCTCGAGGTAATGGAGCTGGTGCGCTTGGACATCCAAAAACCGGAGGCGCGAAAAGGGCGCATCAAAGCGGTGGTCGTGGACACCGATCGGTTCGGGAACATGCAGCTCAATCTTCGCCACGAGCACCTCGAGAAGTTCGGTCTGGCAGTCGGAACAAGGATCGAGCTCGAGCACGCTGGCGAGCGCTACTACGCAGTCACGGCGCGCACCTTTTCCGATACGCGGCCGGGCGACATCATGCTCTACGAAGACTCGTTCCAGAACCTTGCGGTCGCGATCTCCGGCGGCGACGCGGCGAACATGTTCGGAGCCTCGCCGGGCGATCGGCTTGTGATTCGTCTGCGCGATCAGTGAGCGCGGTCTGCCAATTCGCGTCCGATAATTCTTTTCATTCGTTCTCGGGTGCACTCTCGCCCGCGCGGTTTAGGCGCTCGAGTCGGCAGGGCCCCGAGTCGATACCGGAAGCGATCCGGCCGGCGGCGTGAGCCAGGTCTAGCCCTCCCGGTACGATTGTCTCGATGGCCGTAAAGCAAGAAAAAACACACTTCGACGCGCAACGCATACGTGCCGATTTCCCGATCTTCGAGCGCGCCGTGAACGGGAAGCCGCTCGCTTTCCTCGACTCGGCCGTGAGCGCGCACAAGCCGCGCTTCGTCCTGGAGGCGCTGGAGGAGTTCTACGAGCACTCATACGGCAACGTCGGCCGTGGTGTCTACGCGCTCGCAGAGCGCGCCAATGAAGCCTACGAGCAGGCGCGCGAGAAGGTGCGGGCGTTCGTCAACGCCGCCTCGCCGAGAGAGATTGTCTTCACGCGTAATACGACCGAGGGACTCAACCTCGTGGCTTACGCCTGGGGGCTCGACAATCTCGGGCCGGGTGACATCGTTCTCGCAACGGAGCTCGAGCACCACTCGAACTTCGTGCCCTGGCAGGAGGTGGCCAGGCGAACCGGCGCGACTTTCAAAACGATTCCAGTGAGTACCGCGGGCGAGTTGGAGCTGGATGATCTCGAGCAGTTCGGTCGCAGCGGACGTTTGAAGATCGTCGCGGTCACCGCCGTCTCGAACTCGCTCGGGACGATCGTTCCCGTCGAGAAGCTGATCGCCTTCGCGCACGAGCAGGGTGCGATCGCGGTAATCGATGCGGCGCAGGCGGTACCTCACCGTAAGCTCGACGTGCAGGCGCTCGGCTGCGATTTCCTGGCCTTTTCCGGCCACAAGATGTGCGGTCCGAGCGGTGTCGGCGTGCTTTACGGACGCAGCGAGCTGCTGGAAAAGATGAGCCCCTTCCTGACCGGGGGCGGCATGATCCGGCGCGTTTCGGTCGAGAAGACGACCTGGGCCGAGCTGCCGCACAAGTTCGAAGCGGGAACGCCGCCAGTGGCCGAGGCCGTGGCGCTTGGAGCAGCAGTCGACTACCTCGAAGGGATCGGTCTGGAGGCGATCGGCGAGCACGAGCACGAGCTCACGGCCTACGCACTGGAGAGGTTGGGCGAACTCTCTAGCTTGACGCTCTACGGACCTCCGCTCGAGCGCCGAACAGGCATCGTCTCCTTCAACCTCGAGGGTATCCATCCGCACGACGTCGCCCAGATCCTCGATGCCGACGGTGTCTGCGTGCGTGCCGGGCACCACTGCAATCAGCCTCTGATGAGGAAACTGGGCGTAGCGGCGACAAGCCGTGCCAGCTTCTACCTCTACTCCCTGCGCGAGGAAGTCGACCGATTGGTCGCGGGCCTCGAGCGCGCGCGGAAGATCTTCGCTTAGTGCCCCGTCCGGTAATACACTCCGGCCTCTGGCTCGCTATCACGCGGCGCGCTGCTGTGTTCTCAATCGCCCCCGTACTATCCGGCCCGAGGACTCTCTGCGTCCTTGCGCCGCTTGCTGCTAGCGACCCGGAGACTCGAGAGCATCACCGGACGGAGCGCTGATGAGCGTCGATGACCTTTATCGCGAGCTGATTCTCGATCACTACAAGAATCCGCGTCATCACGGCCGGCTCGAGCCCGCCGACGCCTCGGCCGAAGGCGAGAATCCGCTCTGCGGAGACGAGCTGGCCGTTACGCTCAGATTCGCCGCCGACGGCCAGACAATCGAGGCGATCGCCTTCGACGGTCACGGTTGCGCGATCAGCCAGGCCTCGGCCTCGATGCTGAGCGAGGAGGTAATCGGGAAGAAGGCGGCCGATGTGGCCGGGATCGGCAAGGATGAGACGCCGTTAGTGGCGATGATGACCGAGAGCGGGACGCCGTTGACTCCGATCAGGCTCAAGTGCGCTTTGCTCGGCCTCGGTGTGCTCAAAGTCGCCCTGCACAAGGCCGTGGGCACGCCACTCCCTGAGGAGTGGACCGGAATCGAAGAGGTCGAGTTCGAATAGCCGGCGAACCGGCAGCCGCGATGCCTACGCCTCGTGCCCGCCGGGTGCTAGAGCGCCTAGAGAACGAAGACGCGGAAGAGCGCCGACCAGGTGTGCCGAGAGCGGAACGGGGGCGGCAGATCGCGCCGAGCACGGGACGCTTCCTCTTCGCTCTTGCCGCCGCTAGACCGGGCTGCAAAGTGCTCGAGATCGGCGGCTCAAGAGGTTACTCGTCGATCTGGCTCGGCTCGGGCGCCGCTCTTGTCGGCGGGCGCCTGGTTTCGCTCGAGATCGATCCGAGAAAGGTCGAGGCCTGGCGTACGAATATCGCGGAAGCCGGTCTAGTCGAGTATGCGAAGCTGGTCGACGGCGACGCGTTCGCAACTCTCTCGACGCTTGAGGGGAGCTTCGATCTCTGCTTCCTCGACGCCGAGAAGGAGGACTACGAGCGCCTGTACACGCAGGCTCGCGAGAAGCTCGTGACGGGCGCCGTAGTGGTGGCCGACAACGCCATCTCACATGCAGAGACGCTAGCCGCGTACTCGGAGGCGAGGCAGAGCGACCTCACCGTCGTCAGCGTCACGGTGCCGCTTGACCGCGGCCTCGAGTTGAGTGTGATCGTCGCCTGACGGATCGCTGCGAGCGGCATGACGGGCGCGGCGACAAACCGCTGTCCCCAACTCGACCATCCGGACGCCGCCACCAATTCCGGTGAATTCGTCCCGGCGACTTTCGGCGGTCCTGTCTTGACCGTTTGCCTATCATGGCTGTATCGCGGAAAGGAGGTGGTTCAGTGGAAGATTCCAGTACTGGCAGCGGAGGTACCAGCGGGTAGGGGCGTGTCCCCGGGACCACCGGGAATCGCCTAGCCAGCGTAGGGGGCTCGCGAATCGCGCCGCGACCTCAGGTCGTCGGAAGCGCCTCTATCAAATCCAACGCTGGTGACCGGAACGGAGGGCCGCCTTCTGCGGCCCTCCTTCTTTACGCCTCCGAGCAGGGCTTTCGCGAGCGTGGTCAAGCGATCGCGCCTCGAATCTGCTCTTCCAGCGGTTGTAGCGGAAGCCCGAAGACCTCCCGCGTGAGATCGATGTCGCCGACGTTGTCGCCGGCCGCAAGCATCTTCAGCTGGTCGCGCGTGAACGGAAAACCAGGCAGGCGATCAAAAAGCGTTGCCTGGACACGAGCGATTGAGAAGGGAATATGGACACGGCGCCGTCGCCTACCGAGGACGCGCGCGATCAACCCATACAGATCGTCCCAGCTGACCCGGTCGGGGCCGGCGAGGTCGAAGCAGCGATCCCGCGCCTCTTCGAGCTCGATCGCTTTGACCAGGTGCGATGTGACGTCTTCAACGGCGACCGGTTGTATCCGCTGTGTCCCCGGACCAAGCACCGGCGTAAGCGGCGAGTTGCGCACGAGCCGTACGAAGGTGGGGAGGATCCCGCCACGCCCGAATACGAAGCTCGGGCGGAATATCACGTGTTCCAGGCCGGAAGCCTTGAGCGTCCGCTCTTCATTCCATTTCGCCCGGTAGTAGGGCGTGAGCTCGCAGGTCTCCTCGGCGAGCCCCAAAGCGCTGACGAGGATGAAGCGCCGCACCCGCGCCTCACTGGCCGCCTCAACGAGCGCCTGTGTCCCCGCCACCATGACCCGCTCGTAATCGCGCGGCCTGCCTCGGATGATGGCGACGAGGTGGATCACCGCGTCGATACCTTCGCAAGCTGCGCGCAGGCTTGCCAGGTCGGCCATATCTCCACGCGTTGTCGCACAACCCTGTGCCTCGAGCTTGCGCACTTGCGATTCCGCGCGGACAAGACAGCGAGTCGGCTGTTCGAGGGAGCGAAGTGTCGCGACTAGGTGACTCCCGATGAAACCAGTGGCTCCCGTGACGAGGATCATGTTTTCGGCGCCATGTTTCCGGCGTCCTCCGGCGCCCTTCGCGCAGCTGTCGGCAACTCGATCGAACGGTCAGTGCTGATCACAGACGAATCGTATGCCCGACTAACCGTTGCTTCGAAAACCGGGCCCGGTTCGACACGTCTTTTCCTTGCAAACTGCGTTTTTCGTAGCTCGGTAGAGCTTGCAGATACGAGCGGGTCCGATAGGGTGGCGTCTGCGTGGTACTAGAGCCCGTCGATCCAAACGCTCGCTTTCACGAGCGGCGCGCACGTGCCCAACGCCGGCGCAAGCTTCGCCGAACCGCTTTCCTGTTCGCGCTTGTGATCTCGGCAGTCTGCGGCGGACTGGCCGTATGGGTTACCAGCCGTGGTACGAACTCATCGGTCAACGACGCGGCGACCAGTCACAGCACCACGGGTGGAACGACGCCGGTTTTGCAACAGAATCCTCGTCTTCCAACGGAGATACGTGGCATCCACGTGACGTTCGGGCTCGCCTCCTTGCCCGGCAAGCTCGCCCAGTACATCAGCCTGAAGAATGAAGGTCTGAATACGATCGAGCTCGATGTCAAGGACGAGACGGGCACGGTTGCCTTCTCATCCCCTGAAACTCCTCTGGCGAGAGCAATCGGAGCTGACGGGCACTTCTACAACGCGGCGGATGTGGTCAGACAAGTACATTCGGCCGGTCTCTACCTGATCGGCCGCATCGCGGTGTTCGAGGACCCGGTGCTTTCGGCGAACCGCCCGGACATGGCGATTCAGCACTCCGACGGAACGCGCTGGCTCAACTACAACGGCCTCGGCTGGACGAACGAATACGACCAGCGAGTCTGGCAGTACAACGTCTCGATCGCGAAGGCCGCCGCGAAGGCGGGCTTCGATGAGATCCAGTTCGACTACGCCCGCTTCCCTTCGGACGGCCCAGTCTCGAGCGCGGTCTGGCCCGGCAAGAGGAACGAGCCGGAGTCCACCACGATCGACCGCTTCCTGAGGTACGCGATGAAGCAGCTCAAGCCGTTCCACGTTCGCGTAGCGGTTGATGTCTTTGGGCTCGCCGCCACTCACAATCTCGGCATCGGCCAGTCGCCAAAACAGATCGCGCACATCGTCGATGCGATCTGCCCGATGGTCTATCCGTCGCACTTCGGACCCGATCAATACGGCCTTCCCGATCCGCAGGCCCAACCGGGGATGACCGTCGGCTACGCACTCGCCGATTTCCTGACTCAGATGCGCGGCTCACACGCCGATCTGGTTCCCTGGCTGCAGGACTTCTCTATGGGCCGCACCTACACGCTCTCAGACGTTCAGATTCGTTTGGCGACCGCGATTCCCGGTCCTCGCTCGCGCGAGATCATGGCGCGAAAGAGTGAGGTTGTAGCCGCTCCCGTTGCCGTTCAGGCTCCCATCGTTATCGAGTCGGCGCTGGGCGCTGCCATTACCGACGTCGACGGCAACGTCCTGCTCGACTTCACCGGCGGGATTGGCTGTCTTGCGGTCGGGCAGTCGCATCCACACGTGGTCGAGGCCGTAAAGACGCAGGCGGAACGTTTTCTGCACACCGATTTCGCCGTTGTCCCCTATGAGCTCTACGTGACCGTTGCGGAGCGGTTGATCGCGGCGGCACCGTTGGCCGGTCCGGCGAAAGTGGCCTTCTTCAACTCCGGCGCCGAGGCAATCGAGAATGCAATCAAGTTCGCTCGCTTGGCAACCAAGCGCCCGGCCGTGATTGCCTTCGAAGGCGGTTTCCATGGGCGTACGTTGCTCGCGCTGACGATGACCTCGAAGGCGAACCCCTACAAGAAGGGCCTGGGGCCGCTCGCTCCGGCGGTCTACCATCTTCCCTTCGCTCAGGACTACCGCGGGCCGTCGAGTCGCGAAGCGCTTGCCGAGCTCGAACGGGCGCTGGTGACGCGCGTTGCGCCGAGCGAAGTTGCTGCGATCGTGGTCGAGCCGATTCAGGGCGAAGGTGGTTTCGTGCCCGCGCCGCGGGAGTTCCTGAGTGGCTTACGCCGTATCTGCGATCAGCACGGGATAGTGCTCGTCGCCGACGAGGTGCAGACCGCCTTCGGGCGCAGCGGCGCGATGTTCGCGATCGAGCACTACGGAGTCGAGCCGGACCTCATCGTCGTGGCGAAGGCGCTCGCGGCCGGAATGCCGCTCTCGGGAGTGATCGGCAGAGCGGAGATCATGGATGCGCCGCACGAGGGCGCCATCGGCGGCACCTACGTCGGCAACCCGGTCGCACTCGCAGCTGCGAACGCCGTTCTGGACGTGATCGAGAGCGAGGATCTGATCGGGAGGGCAAAACAGCTCGGTGAAAAGCTCGCCGCTCGGATGAATGCCTGGCAGGATCGCTTCCCGCAGATCGGCGACGTGCGCGGTCGAGGCGCGATGCTGGCGATCGAGCTGGTGAAGAATCGCGAGACTAAGGAGCCGGCGCCCGAGCTGGCGACCCGCGTGATCGAGGAGGCGCTCGAGCGCGGACTCCTGCTGCTCAAGGCCGGGATCTACTCGAACTGCGTGCGCGTGCTGGCGCCGCTCGTGATCACCGATGAACAGCTCAGCGAAGCGCTCGACGTCTGGGAAGAGGCGCTGTCGGCCTCTTTCGCGGCGTAGCGGGCGCTAGTAGGCGTAGCGCCGGCGCCGTTCGTGGCGCTCGAGCGCGAGCGCGATCAGGCGGTCGAGCAACTCGGGGTAGGAGATACCCGAGGCAGCGAACAGCTTGGCGTAAACACTGGTCGCCGTGAAGCCGGGAATCGTGTTCAGCTCGTTGACGAGCACCTCGGCGCCGCGCACGAAGAAGTCCACCCGCGCCATTCCCTCGCACTCGCCGGCAACGAACGCTGCGACGGCCAGGCGCCGGACCTCTTCTATGGTCTCGTCCGGTAGCGGCGGCGGCACGACCAGCTCCATACCGCCTTCGTCGTACTTGGCCGAGTAGTCGTACCACTCCGCGTGGGCGACGATCTGGCCGGGCTGCGAGGCGATCGGCTCGCGATTACCGAGCACGCTACACTCGACTTCGAGTCCGTCCACGAACTCCTCGATCAGCACCTTCTCGTCGTGGCGAAACGCGAGCGTCAGCGCGGGAGCAAGTTCGCTCGGGTCGTGCACTTTGCTGATCCCGACCGAGGAACCGAGCCGAGCCGGCTTGATGAAGACCGGGTAGGTGAAGGGGTGTTCGACCGGATCGCCATCGCGGAGCGTCACGCTCTTCGTCACAGGTACGCCGCGGTCGCGCAGCACAGCCTTGAAGACGTCCTTGTCCATACAGAGCGCGGAGGCCAGCACACCCGGACCGACGTAAGGCACGTTTGCCAGCTCGAGCAGGCCCTGAACTGTGCCGTCCTCACCGAACGGCCCATGCAACACCGGAAAGGCCACGTCGATACCGGCGAGCGTCGCCGGCACCGAAGAGTCGGCGGGAACCGGAAGCGTCTCGACCGGCTGCGCCGCGCCCTTGTCGAGCTCACGCGGGGCGGCCGCGGGGAGAGCCCAGCGCCCCTCTCGGTCGATCTCGACGGCGACGGTCTCATAGCGGTCGCGTAGAGCCTCGATCACCGAGCTCGCCGAGGCCAGTGAGATGTCGTGCTCGCTAGAGCGTCCACCCATCAGGACTGCAATGCGCAGGCGGCTCACGTCGTCGTGGTCGTCGGGACGTAGTTACCGACGTATATGGTGACTTCGGAGCCCGGAAGGGCCTGTACGCCACCCAACGGCGATTGGTCGAGCACGTATCCGGCCTGGTTCGGATCGGTCGTGTCCTGGTACTGAACGATCGGCTTGAAGCCGGCCGCAGTGAGCGCGCTCTTGGCATCACTGACGTAGTCGTTGGTGACTGGGGGCACGGCCTGAAGTTGAGGGCCTTTGGAAACCTTGAGCGTAATCGTGGTTCCGGGATCCTGGAGCGAGTTCGGAAGCGGATTCTCGCCGATCACGGTGTCGACGGGCTCGGGCGAGTCGACATCCTGCCGCGCCACCTTGAAGCCTCTCGCCACAAGTTGTGAAGAGGCGGTGTCGTAGAGCAAGGTACGAACGTCCGGGACGCTGATCTGCGCGACTCCCAGTGAAACCCAGATAGTGACTTGCGACCCCCTTGGAGCCTTCGTGTTTCCGGTCGGGGACTGCTTGAAGACGTCGCCGACTTTGTAAGCCGAATGCACTTGCTTATTAATTACTTTGAAACCGAGCGTAGTCAGGTCGATCCCCGCGGTGTAGGCCGACATGCCGACAACGGAGATGACTCGTATATCGGCCGTGCCTTTGGATACCCAGATCCGAACGGTGCTGCCCCGAGCCACGCGGACGCCTGCAGCCGGAGACTGCGTGATGACATCCCCGGCCGGGACCGTGGATGACGTCTGTGTCGTCGTCTGCGGCTTCAGGCCGGCGTCGACGATCTTCTTTCGGGCCAGGAAATCGTGGATCGCCATTACCGGCGGCACCGAAACAGGGGCATTACCGCTCAACTGGCGGAAGACGATCCAGAAGGCGACGGCCACAGCCGCGATCAAGACGAGCGAGAGCAACCAGGGCCAGACAGGTCGCCGGCGCGTGGGGCCTTCGAGGTCGTAGTAGCCCGACAGTGGCGCGGGTGGGATTGCAACCGGTGGCGTGATTCGTGTCGGCGCACGCGAGATCATCGTCGGTGCCGACAGGCCTGCGCCCGCGAGTACCGTGGTCGCCGCCTCCGTGGTGGTGTCACTGATCTCCATCCCCTTCGAGATGGCGTTGAGGTCGGCGTCCATCTCCTCGGCGCTTTGATAGCGGTCGCTCGGGTTTTTTGCCAGCGCCCTCAACACGACGGCGTCGAGCTCGGGCGGAACCTCGGGGCGTCTTTCGGAAGGCGGCACGGGAACCGCAGAGAGATGCTTCATTGCGATCTCGACTGGCGTATCGCCGCTGTAGGGCGCCTCGCCGGTAAGCAGCTCGTAAAGCACGACTCCGACCGAGTAGAGATCGGAGCGCGTGTCGACTGGCGCCCCACGCGCCTGCTCGGGTGAGAGGTACTGGGCGGTACCGATGATCGAGCCGACCTCGGTCATCTCGCTCGTGCCCGCGCGGGCAATGCCGAAATCGGTGACCTTGACCCGTCCTTCCTCGTCCACCAGCACGTTGTGCGGCTTGATGTCGCGGTGGACGACCCGGTTGCGGTGTGCGAAACGGAGCGCGGCCAGGATCTGGCGGCCGTAGTTGATCGCCACCGGTAGGGGCGAGGGACCGCGCTCGATTATCAGCTCCTTGAGCGAACGGCCCTCGATCACCTCCATGGCTATGTAGTAGGTGCCCTCCGCCTTGCCGCGGTCGTAGATCTGCACGATGTTCGGATGCGACAGGCCGGCGGCGCTCGAAGCCTCGCGGCGGAAGCGCTCGACGAACTGCTCGTCGCCGGCGTGCTTGGCGTTAAGGATCTTGATCGCTACACGACGTCCGAGCTCCTGGTCCTCGGCCAGATAAACGGTCGCCATCCCACCGGCGCCAAGGCGCTTGAGCACTTTGTAGCGCCCGTCGAAGAGCGCGCCGATAAGTGGGTCGGGAGGTGTCATCGCAGATAAAGGTTAGGAGTTGGAGTTCGGCGCGGTAGCAAGAATCGCCTGCATGATCTCACGCGCGATGGGTGCGGCAGTGGTCCCACCGACACCGCGCTGGTTTTCGAGCACGACCGCCACCGCGACACGTGGTGCCTCCGCCGGTGCGAAGGCGATGAACCAAGTGGTGTTCGGGCGGTTCGGTCCGTTCTCGGCAGTGCCGGTCTTGCCGGCGACGCGGACGCCGGGGATCTGTGCGGCGGTGCCGGTTCCGCTGGTTACGACGGCCTCCATCATCTGAGTCAGCTCCGCCGCCGTCTGGGGCTTGATCACCCTCCTGATCTCCTGCGCGCCGATCCGTTGCGTCTTACCCCCGGGCCGGATCACGCGATCGACGAGATGGGGTCGCATCAGCACGCCACCGTTGGCGACCGTGGCGGCAACCATGGCCATCTGGAGAGGCGTCGCCAGCAGCTTGTCCTGGCCGAAGGCAACGCGCCCAGGGTCACCGAGACCGTCCTGGCTCTGGCCGAGTAGCGATCCGTGCAGGTAAAGGCCGCTCGCGCTGATGGCATTGCCCGGAAGATCCAGCGGTGGCTTGGATCCGAAACCGAAGCGACGGGCGTAGTCCATCAGTGTGTGGATTCCGAGCGTCATGCCGACGTTGCAGAAGACGGAGTTGATCGAGTTTTGGAGCGCTTGGAAGAGGGTGACCGTGCCGAAGACTTCAACCCGGCCCAGATCGGCGAAGTTCTTTACCTGCTTTCCGTATTCGGTGCAGTAGCCGGGATCGTGGAAGATCGAATCGGGAGTGAAGCGGCCGGAGTCGAGGGCGGCAGCAGCGGTGACGACCTTGAAGGATGAGCCCGGAGGATAGAGACCCTGCGTGGCTCGATCGACCAACGGAGATGCCGGAGTGCACGCCGAGCGAATGCGGTTGACGCGTTGTATGTGATTTTCGACGTCGCTCGGGTTGTAGCTCGGTTTCGACGCGAGCACGAGAACACGGCCACTGGAGGGCTCGATGGCGACCGCGGCTCCACAATTCCCGTCCAGAGCCTGCATGGCCACGCGCTGCGCTTTGAGATTGAGTGAAAGGACGATGTCGCTACCGTGGATGGTGCTCCCGAGCAGGCGGTCGCCGATCTGACTAATCGCGCCGGCAAGGCTCTGATCGGCACCGGTCAGGTAACCGCTCGCCGAACGCTCGAGTCCTGTGCTCCCGCGGTTCTGTGTCGCGTAGCCAACCGCTGCGGCTGTCAACGCGCCCTGGGGATAGCGCCGGTAGTAGTAGGTGCGATTAGCGGCGTGGACGACGCGGTTCTTCGCTAGCACCGTTCCGTTGGCTGCCAGTATGCGGCCGCGATCTATGGTGAACTCGGCGATCTGCTGGATGGCGTTGTCACTCTTGCTCGCCAAATCCGGCGCCGCCCAGGCCTGCCAGTAGGTGGAGGCGATGATCAGCGCCACCAGCATCGCCAGCGAGCTCAGAGCGAGTAAACGAACGCGCGCGTTCATGGTCGCTCATTCGCTCTCTGGGAGACGAGCAGTAGACCGGCGAGAAGGACGAAGTTCGCGACCACGCTCGAGCCGCCGTAGCTGATGAAGGGAAGTGTGATGCCCGTGAGCGGGATCAGGCGGAGGATGCCGCCGATGATGATGAAAGTCTGGAGCGCGAATCCGAACGTAAGACCGGCACAAACGAGTTTCGAGAAGCCGTCATCTGCCAGGAGCGCGATTCGGAAACCACGCACGACGAAGAGGATGAACACGAGCAGAACTCCCGCGACCCCGATCAGACCCAGCTCCTGAGCCAGCGCCGAGAAGATGAAATCGGTGTTGAGATAGGGAATCAGGAGGTGACCGTTCGGAAACGTGAACGTCCCCCGGCCGAGCCCGGTACCCGAGTAGCCGCCATGGGCGATCGAGTAGAGCGACTTGACGAGCTGGTAGCTCTCGCACTCCTGACGAGGCATCAGCGCGCCGCCGCGGGTGGGGCAGGGAACGGCCTGGGTGGTCCAGGGATCGAGCCAGATCGTGACGCGGCTGCGAACGTGCGCCGTGGTCTCGTAGACCCCGACAGAGCCGGCCAGGAAGAGCCCGAGTCCGACACCCACATAGAGCAACCGATCGGTGGCCAGGTAGAGGATCGCTAGAAAGATCCCGAAGAACAGGAGAGCGCTGCCGAGGTCGTGGGTGACGACCAACACGAGCATGGCGCAACCCCAGATCGCAAGCAGCGGCCCGAAATCCTTAAGTCGGCCCTGGGTCAGCACCTCCTGCTTGGAGTGCAGATAAGCGGCGAGGAAGATGATCATCGCGATCTTGCCCAACTCGCCCGGTTGGAACTGGAACCCCCCCACGCGCACCCATAGCCGGGCACCGTGAATCGAGGTACCGATTTTCGGGAGCGCCGGA
This sequence comes from Gaiellaceae bacterium, assembly GCA_050010215.1. Taxonomy (GTDB): domain Bacteria; phylum Actinomycetota; class Thermoleophilia; order Gaiellales; family Gaiellaceae; genus Fen-549. Next base: position 21,534 of record JBEKLL010000038.1, read on the forward strand.
AGGAAGAGCAGCGCGAGCGCCGAGAGTCCGAACAGGTACTTG
>JBEKLL010000039.1:0-12938 GCA_050010215.1 Gaiellaceae bacterium
TACAGCTTCGCATGCCGGTTGGCCTGCTTCACGCTCATCGTGAACGAGAGCTGATCGTCGGCAACCGAGACGAGCGCGCCATTGAGAACCAGTGCGAACCTGGGCCCGCAGGCTCGATGCCTAGGCGTCGTCGTGGTGGTCGTCGTATCGGTCGTCGTGGTTGTATCGGTCGTCGTGGTCGTGTCGGCTCTTGCCGGCCTCTTCGATGTCTTCGCGGGCGCCGCTACCGCAAAGGAGGCCATCAAGCCGATGGCAAACACGGCAACTAGCGCAATCTTGAACCTCATGTTCGATCTCCTTCGTGGCTCCAGACTCCAGCGAGCTACTGAGTCCAGAAGAGCGTTGAATTGGATTCGCGATCAGTATTTAGGCTTTATGCAAGCTAGTGTCAATCAGAACGACGTAAAATTCTCGTAAATCAGCTCGCGCATTTACCTCAGTGTAAAATCTATGTAAAATGTCCTGCGGCCGCGGATCGCCGTTAAATGAGGACGGTTAATCCTCGTCGTCTTTAACGGGCGATATCAGTTCTCGTCGGGCCGGTCGTCGCCTCTGTGGTCTCTCCGTCGAGCGGAAGACGAACGCTGAAGCTCGTGCCGGCTCCGGGCTTGCTCGCGACGCTGACCGTGCCGCCCATACCGTCGACCAGTTCCTTGACGATGGCCAGACCCAATCCCGTGCCGACTGCGCGATCCCTGCCGTAGCGCGAATAGAGATAGAAGCGCTCGAAAGCGTGAGCGACCTCTTCGGGTGCCAGGCCGGGGCCGGTGTCCTCGACCGAGAGCGTTCCGGGCGCAACCGAGATGCGAACCGATCCCCCGGGAGGCGTGATTCGGATCGCGTTCTCGATCAGATTCGATGCAACCTGCAGTACTCGATCGTAGTCGCCGAGTGCCGGCGCCGGTCCGTTCGAGGCGATCTCCAGCTGAATGCCGAACGCCTCCGCCTGCGTCTGGAATCGCGCCAGCGCCTCGCGTGCGACGTCGCCGAGATCGAGTCTCCCAGAGCGAATGCTGAACTCGCTCCGGCTCACGCGGGCGAGGTCGAGCAGATCGCCGACCAGTCGCTCGAGGCGGAGCGCCTCGGTCCCTATCGTCTCGGCGGCGGCCGCGGGCGCGATCGCGCCGTCGGCCAATGCTTCGGAATAACCGCGCACCGAGGCGAGCGGAGTTCTCAACTCGTGACTCACGGAGAGAAGGAATGCCTTTTCGGCTTCTCTCGCGACGGAAAGCTGCTCCGCCATCTCGTTGAACGAAACCGCGAGCGAGCGTAACTCCGTCGCGCCCTCGAGCGGAACCGGCTCCGAGACCCCTTGCTCGGCGAGTGCTCGGCTGGCGAGGGCGACGCGGCGGAGCGGGCGCGTAATCAGACGCCCAAGCAGGAGCGAGATCAACCCGGCAAGCAGCATTCCCGCCGCCGCGGCGATCGCCAGCGCATTGAGAAACGGGAGCCAGTCGGCGGAAGCGTTACGGTGCGGGCGCAGGAGCACGAACGCTTTGCGACCGAGTGGGCGGGCGGCGAAGTAGCTACTCGCTCCCGCGATCGTGATCGAGCCGTCCACCGCCTGTCCCGCGCGCAACTGGTGCAGCGTCTTCTCGCTGACGAACCGCGACGCCGAGCCGAGCGAAGAGAGAATGACTACCCGCTCGTTCTGGCGGGCGAGATACGGCCCGAGCTCGGGCAGTCGCGCCAATGGCAAGATGTCTGTCTGCTCGCGATGTGCCAGCAGATCGGCTTGGTGTGAGAGGTCGCGCAGCGTCGCCTGGTCAACCGCCCGGCGGGTTAATAAGCCCCCGACGCCGAGCGTCAAGGCGGCCGAGAGCAGCAAGATCAGACCAATCGCCGCGAAGAGCTGGGCTCGAATCGAGTTGAGCCGCGGCCTCATTCGCGGACGGCCTTGTATCCCGCGCCGCGAACAGTGAGGATGAGCTCTCGCAGGCGAAGCTTGCGCCTCAACTGCGCGATGTGCACATCCACCGTCCGCGTATCGCCCGGATACGTCATTCCCCAGACCTCGTCGAGGAGTCGCTCGCGCGAAAGGACGACGCCCGCGTTCTCGATCAGAATCGCCAACAGGTCGAACTCCTTGCTCGTGAGCCTGACCTCTCGCTCTTCTACAAGTGCCACGTGCTCACTTCGGCGCAACTCCACCTCTCCGAGGCGAAGGACATCCGAGTACTCGACTTGCCTACCGCGACGCAGTATCGCGTTTACACGGGCAACCAGCTCGCGTGGCGAGAACGGCTTCAGCACGTAGTCGTCGGCCCCGAGCTCGAACCCGGCGATTCGATCGGGCTCCTCGTCGCGCGCGGTCAGCATGAGGATCGGCACCTGCGAGCGAGCGCGGACGCGGCGACACACCTCGAAGCCGTCGATTCCGGGCAGACCTATATCGAGAACTACGAGATCGATCCTCTGGCTTGCCAGCTCGAGTAGAGCCTCCTCGCCGGATCGAAGCCAGACAACCGCGAAGCCGTCGCGCTCGAGGTAGGTGCGCACCAGGGCTCCTATGCTCTGCTCGTCCTCGATCAGCAGGACCGTGCGCAAGGCTCTACGGGCGGGCGAGGTGGCGGCAGCGGAGGATATGGCCGTGGGCACGCTTACTTACTTTCTGTGGCGCGGAATCCTTGCCGCCCTCTTACCCGAGGCCCAGATCTCGTTTACCGGGCCTGCGCCGCTTCGGATTGTCGTAACGCTCATCCCTGCGGCGAGCACCGTAAGGTCAGACATCCTGTTGTTCATCTGCACTTGTGTCGTGCTGTCGATCGGCAACTGTACAACGGTGCCGTCGCTTTCATCCAACGTCAGCGAGTTGCTTCCGACGCTCGCGATTACTCCGGTATCGACGCGGTTGTCGAGCAACGCTCCGCCGACCTGAGAAACCACCTCGATTCGCACGTATCCCGTAGATAGCAGCGACTTGATCGCGCCACCGGACGGGTCGGGCGATCTTTTCGCGACATAGAACCACGAGGCGGGCGCACTTCCGTTCGTCATGACCGTAGCGCTCATCCCGGGGCGCACGCGCTGCACCGCCACTGTTCGGCCGTTCATTCTGATCAGCGCGATCGGCGAGAGCTTGATTCGAGCAACCGTCCCGTCGCGTTCGCTCAACGTCACCAGGCGTCCGCGTATTGCAGAAATGAAGCCGCGATAGATCCGGTAATCGTGGACAGTGTTGCCGTTGAGTGTGACGATCTCGGCGCGTATTAGGTTGGGACTGATCAGTCCTCTAGCGACGCGATCGGCTTGTTGACCAGGGCTTGCCGAGGCGCTCGAAACAACGAGTAGTAGCGCCAGACCGCAACCCGTCACGACTAACGCTTGGCGCGCGACGATCTGCTCGAGCCAGCCTCTTCGCATCTTGTTCACCGTATCGGATTGTCCGCGACCCTACTTGTTACTTCAATCGACCTAGGTAATGCGGAGGTAAATCCTTGAGAGATAGAAAAGCGGCGGCCGTCCGGCCGCCGTAGTCTCGCGTCGATCGGGCCTGGATCTAGAACCAGGCTTCGCGGAACTTCGCTTCGAGGGCGACGTGGTTGACGCCGCGCGCCTTGGCGGTGTGTAGGGCAGCGCGCGCGGCGTCGAGAGTCTCGACCGCAGAAAAATCCGGATCGAGCGCTACCACGCCGCAAGATACGGTTAGCCGAACCTCGCCGTCGGGCATTGCCAGCGGCTCCTGCTCGATCGCCTCGCAGAGTCGATCGCAGGCGATCATTGAGTCTTCGGGCGAGCAGTCGTAGAGCACGATTACGAACTTGTCGTCGCCGAGCCGACCGACCGTGTCTGCCTCGCGAGCCGTGGAACGCAGCGTGCGGGCGACACGAAGCACGGCCAGATCGCCGCCGGCGCGACCGTAGGCGTCGTTGATCTCACGCATCCGATCGATGTCGACCAGAGCCAGGCACGAGACCGGACCCTCTCTACTCTGGCGCGCGATCTCAGTCCCGAGCATGTCGTAGATCGACTGACGGTTCGGAAGCCCGGTCAACGCATCGGTCATCGCGAGTGTCGAGATACGGTGATTGGCGAAATCGAGCTCGCGCTGGAGAGTGAGGATGCGGCTGGCGATGTGAACGCTGGTGAGCAGGTCGGCGATGTCGAACGGTTTGGTCACGAAGTCGTCAGGGCCGATCGGCGCGCCCAGCGGCTGCTTCTCCTCGGCGTCGACCAGTGCGATCAGATACATGCCGCGTCCGTCCGGCTCCATCCTCAGGCGATCGAAGATAGACAGTCCGTCGATCTGGCCGAGTGAGGTGTCGAGGACGGCGAGGTCGTAGCGGCGCGGCTCGAGCGCGGCCATCACGGTTTCGCTGTCAAGCGCAACCTCGACCCGATAGCCGGCCTCTTGCAGCGCGCGACGGACGGTCTTCAGGTACTTCTCGTCGGCGGTACCCAAAAGAACACGGGGGTTCCGCGCGTCGCCATGGATGCCAGCACCGCCTGCCACTGTCTCGGCTTATCGGCGCGGTCCAGAACGACATAAATCCCTCGTTTTTGTTGTTGACAAGGGCACTTATCCCCCTTTCGAGTGGTAATTGCCGGTCTGACCTCGCTCGCTCGGGCGAGTCGCCTCTCACTCGAATGAGGGATTCTTAGATTTCTCCTCGAGAAGGCCTCAGGGCGTGTAGGGGCGCCCTTTCTCGGGGCCGGTCAGGACGGCGCGAACGTGCTTGGGGTGGGCGACGGCAGGGAAGGAGAGATGTGACCCAGTCCGTGGGTTGCGTCCCCGGTAAAGGTTGATACACTCACACTTAGATTTTCTCAGCAGCTAACGACGGATTAAGGAGAGTTCAGGAAATGTCAAAGACGATCGGTATCGACCTGGGCACGACCAACAGCTGTATGGCCGTACTCGAAGGCGGCGAGCCGACGGTCATCCCGAACGCCGAGGGCGGACGGACGACGCCGTCGGTGGTTGCATTCGCCAAGGACGGCCAGCGCCTGGTTGGCGCGCCGGCCAAGCGCCAGCAGGTGACCAACCCCAAGAACACCATCTTCTCGATCAAGCGCTTCATGGGGCGCAAGTTCGATGAGGTGAACGAGGAGATGACGATCGTTCCCTACGAGGTCGTGAAGGGCCCGAACGCCGATGTTCGCGTCACCGCCGACGGAAAGCAGTACGCGCCGCCCGAGATCTCGGCGATGATCCTGCAGAAGCTCAAGGCCGACGCCGAGGCTTACCTGGGCGAGCCGGTCACCGACGCGGTCATCACCGTTCCCGCCTACTTCAACAACGCCCAGCGCGAGGCGACTCGCGATGCCGGCAAGATCGCCGGGCTGGAGGTGCTCAGGATCATCAACGAGCCGACCGCGGCGTCGCTCGCCTACGGCCTCGACAAGGAGCGCGACCAGACGATCCTCGTCTTCGATCTCGGTGGCGGCACCTTCGACGTCTCGGTGCTCGAGCTCGGCGAGGGAGTCTTCGAGGTCAAGTCCACGAGTGGCGACAACCACCTCGGTGGTGACAACTTCGACAAGGCGGTCGTCGACTGGATGGTGGCCGAGTTCAAGCGAGACAACGGCATCGACCTGAGCCAGGACCCAATGGCGCTGCAACGCCTCTACGAGGCGGCCGAGAAGGCCAAGATCGAGCTCTCCTCGACGATGTCGACGCAGATCAACCTGCCCTTCATCACCGCCACGCCCGAGGGCCCGAAGCACCTCGACCTGCAGCTCACGCGCGCCAAGCTGAACGAGCTGACCGCCTCTCTGCTCGAGCGCGTCGTCGGCCCGACTAAGCGGGCGCTCTCCGACGCCGGGCTCGACGCCAGCAAGATCGACCACGTCATCCTGGTCGGCGGCATGACCCGTATGCCGGCGGTGCAAGACAGGGTCAAGGAGATCGTCGGCAAGGAGCCGCACAAGGGCGTCAATCCCGACGAGGTCGTTGCCGTGGGGGCCGCCATCCAGGCCGGCGTGCTCAAGGGCGAGGTCAAGGACATCCTGCTTCTGGATGTGACGCCGCTCTCGCTCGGGATCGAGACCAAGGGGGGCGTCTTCACCCGCCTGATCGAGCGCAACACCACCATCCCGACGCGCAAGTCGGAGATCTTCACCACGGCCGCCGACAACCAGGACTCGGTCGAGGTGCACGTGCTCCAGGGCGAGTCGGAGATGGCCGCCTACAACAAGACGCTCGGTAAGTTCCACCTGATGGGCATTCCGCCCGCGCCACGCGGCATCCCGCAGATCGAGGTCGCCTTCGATATCGACGCCAACGGCATCATCGCCGTCTCGGCCAAGGATCTCGGCACCGGCAATCTGCAGCAGATCAAGATCGAGGGTGGCTCCGGCCTCAATCCCAACGAAGTCGAGCGCATGGTCCACGAGGCCGAGGCTCACGCCGACGAGGCGCACCGGCTGCACGAGCTGGCCGAGACCAAGAACGCGGGCGAGCAGCTTCTCTACGCCAGCGAGCGCACGCTCAAGGAGCACCGCGACAAGCTCTCCGCCGAGGAGGCCTCGAATATCGAGAGCCGGATCGAAGAGCTGCGCAAGGCGGTCGAAGGCAGCGATCTCGGCGAGATTCGTGCCAAGACCGAGGCGCTGCAGGAGGCCTCGCATAAGCTGGCCGAAGCGGTCTACGCGCAGGCGACCGCACAGGCGCAGGCGAGCGCGCCCACGGGCGAAGCCGGCCAGGCCGAATCGGACGAGGACGTCGAGGAGGCCGACTACGAGGTCATCGACGACGAAGGTCAGAAGGGCAAGTAGTCGGTAATGCCAGGGAAAGCGCATCCCCCGCAACCGGAGCGACCCGAACTGCACGGTGAGCCGGAGCAGCAAGCACCGGAAGTCGCTGAAGCAAAGCCCGATCCGGTCGAGCTGGAGCGGCAGCTGGCCGAGGCCCAGGCCGAGCGCGACCAGTTTCTCGCCGACCTGAAGCGGCTGGCCGCCGACTTCGACAACTATCGCAAGCGCGTCGCCCGCGAGCAGCAGGCGCTGAGGGGGCGCGCCCACGCCGGGCTGGTCGAGTCGATCCTGCCCGTGCTCGACGATCTCGAGCGAGCGCTTGAGGCGGCCACCATGCACGAGGAGGCCAAGCTCGAGGACGGCGTCCGTCTCGTCCATCGCCAGCTCGGCGACGTGCTGGCCAGGGAGGGGCTGGAGGAGATTGCGACCGACATCCCCTTCGACCCGCATGTGCACGAGGCGCTCGCCGCGATCCCGTCCGGAGACGATGAGGGGACGATCCTCGAGGTCGTCCAGCGCGGCTACCTGCTCGGCGAGCGGGTGCTGCGGCCGGCGCGCGTAATCGTCGCCGCGGCTCCCACCGAGGAGTAACGAGGCATGGCAAGGGACCTCTACGAGACACTCGGGGTTCCGCGCAGCGCCTCCGCGGACGAGATCAAGAAGGCCTACCGCAAGCTGGCGCGACGCCACCACCCCGACGCCAACGCCGGCGACAAGAAGTCGGAGGAGCGCTTCAAGGAGGTGCAGAACGCCTACGACATTCTCTCCGACGACGAGAAGCGCAAGCAGTACGACATGCTCGGCGCCGGCGGCCCGCAGATGGGCGCCGGGGCAGGGCCGGGCGGCATCCGCTTCGAGCAGTACGACCTCGGCGATCTTGGCGGGCTGGGCGGCTTCGGCGACGTCTTCGCGAACCTGTTCGGCGGCGGGCAGGTTCGCTCGCAGGCGCTCAGGGGAAGCGACGTCGAGGTGCCGCTGACGCTCTCCTTCGAGGACTCGCTGCAGGGGGCCGAGACACGCGTCCCGGCCGAGGCGGTCGTGGTCTGCTCGACCTGCGCCGGCACGGGAGCCAGTCCGGGCACCTCGCCCAAGACCTGCCCCAAGTGCAACGGCCGCGGCGTGGTCGCCGAAAGCCAGGGCCCGTTCGCCATCTCACAGCCCTGCTCGCGCTGCCGTGGCGCCGGCATCATCATCGAGAAGCCCTGCTCGACCTGTCGCGGTAGCGGTCGCGTGAGGAAGACGAAGCGCTACAAGGTCAAGATCCCGGCCGGGGTCAAGGACGGCACCCGCATCCGTCTCAAGGGCAAGGGCGAGCCGGGAGTGAACGGCGGTCCTGCCGGCGATCTCTACGTGGTTACGCGCGTCGCGCCCTCCTCGTTGTACGAGCGCCGCGGCGCCGACCTGATCGTCGAAGTTCCCGTGACCTACCCCGAGGCGGCGCTCGGCGCCACGGTCGAGGTTCCGACCCCCGACGGCTCGATCTCGCTCAAGATCCCGTCCGGCTCGGAGTCGGGCAAGCTGCTGCGCGTGCGCGGCCACGGCGCCCCCAAGCTCAAGGGCTCGGGCCGCGGTGACCTGCTCGCGCGCGTGCGCGTGACCGTGCCGAAGAAGCTCTCCAAGGCCGAGAAGGAAGCTCTCGAGCAGCTCAAGTCGGTTTCGCGGGAGAATCCGCGCGAGAGGCTGGTTCGCTGATGAGCGATCCGAACCCAGCAAAGAGCCGGCGCGTCGCACTGCTCGTTCGTTTTTCTTACGTCCTGAGCCGCATCTCGATGGGGCTCCCCGTCGCGGTGGTTGTCGGTCTCGCGACTGGCGGAGCGCGCCGCGCTCTGATCTTCGGGGTCAGCTACGCGTGCTTGGTAACGCTGATCTGGCAACCGGAGCTCTGGCTGGGCGCGCTGGTGGGTTGGCGTGGCTCGGAGAAGCTCTGGCGCGAGCGCATGGCGTCCGGCTTCTACAAGACGCTTCCGCCGTGGAAGGACGATGAAGATGACTGACGATCGCCCCCGCTACATGATCTCGATCGCGGCCGAGCTGGTCGGGATGCACCCGCAGACGCTGCGCATCTACGAGGCAAAGGGGCTGGTACAACCGCGGCGGACGGGCGGGAATACCCGCCTCTACTCAGAGGCCGATCTCGAGCGGTTGCGCGAGATTCAGCGCCTGACGACCGAGCTGGGGCTGAACCTGGCCGGGGTCGAGCGGGTGCTCGTACTCGAGGACGAGATGCGCAAGATGCGCTCGCGGCTCGACCGGCTGGAACGCGATATGCGCGAGGCGATCGAGCAGGTGCACCGCTCTTACCGGCGCGAGCTCGTCATCTACCGGGCGCCCGAGCCGCCGCTGCCACGGCCGGCACGAAAGCGCCGAGGAGAGCAGTAGCGCATGCTCAAATCGGCACAAACTCTGCACATTTCGGCGTTTCTTTTCTCGATACCGTGTCACGCCCCGTGGGTGGGTGGTGGGGTGGCGGGAGGATTAGCGAGGTGCCAGGGACCTGAGAAGTTAGGACCTAACTCACTCGCCGGATCTTCTTCCGAGGAGAGCTGATGGACTTCAACAAGCTGACACTGAAGTCGCAGGAGGCCGTCGCCGGAGCCCAGGAGCTGGCCCGGCGGAGCGGCAACCCGGAGGTCTATCCAGAGCACCTGTTGCTGGCGCTGCTCGACCAGGAGCTGCCGCGGGCGCTCGTCGAGGGCGATGCTCAGGAGCTCAGGGCGAGAGCCGAAGCCGATCTTCGCCAGAAGCCGAGCATCTCGGGAGCCGCCGCGCAGCCGCACGTGTCGGCGCAGTTGTCGTCGATCTTCGACCGCGCCTTCGACGAGGCCAAGAAGCTCGGCGACGACTTCGTCTCGGTCGAGCACCTGCTGCTTGCCCTCGACGCGGTGCCGCGAGCCGAGCTGATGGAACGGCTCAAGCAGGTGCGCGGCTCGCAGCGCATCGCCAGCCAGGATCCAGAGAGCACTTACCACGCGCTAGAGAAGTTCGGCCGCGATCTGACCGCGCTCGCCGAGGCGGGGAAGCTCGATCCGGTGATCGGGCGCGACGACGAGATCCGCCGCGTCATGCAGGTACTCTCGCGCCGCACCAAGAACAACCCTGTTCTGATCGGCGAGCCGGGCGTCGGCAAGACTGCGATCGCGGAGGGGCTCGCACAGCGGATAGTCGCCGGCGACGTGCCCGAGGGGCTCAAGGGCAAGCGTGTCTGGGCGCTCGATATCGGCGCGCTTCTGGCAGGCGCCAAGTACCGGGGCGAGTTCGAGGAGCGGCTGAAGGCGGTGCTGAACGAGATCAAGGCGGCCGAGGGCCAGCTCATTCTCTTCATCGACGAGCTGCACACGATCGTCGGCGCGGGCGCGGCCGAGGGAGCCGTCGACGCGGCCAACATGTTGAAGCCGATGCTGGCCCGCGGCGAGCTACGCGCGATCGGCGCCACGACGCTCGACGAGTACCGCAAGTACATCGAGAAGGATGCCGCGCTCGAGCGCCGTTTCCAGCCGATCATGGTCGGCGAGCCCACCGTCACCGACACCGTCGCCATACTGCGCGGACTCAAGGAGCGCTACGAGGCCCACCACGGCGTGCGTATCCGCGACGCCGCGCTGGTGGCCGCCGCCGTCCTCTCCGACCGCTACATATCCGATCGCTTCCTGCCCGACAAGGCGATCGACCTGGTCGACGAAGCGGCCTCGCGACTGCGCATGGAGATCGACTCCTCGCCGCTCGAGCTGGACGAGGCCGAGCGCCGCGTGCGCCAGCTAGAGATCGAGCTGGCCGCGATGGCCAAGGAGAAGAAGGAGGTCAAGGCGCCTGTCGAGCGCGAGCTGGCCGAGGCCAAGGCGGAGCGCGACGAGCTGGCCGCACGCTGGGCCAAGGAGAAGGAGGCGCTCGATCGGATCAAGGCGATCACGCAGCGGATCGACGAGCTCTCCGGCGAAGCGGAGCGAGCCGAGAGAGCCGGCGATCTCGAGCGAGTGGCCCAGATCCGCTACGGCGAGCTGCCGGCGCTCGAGAAGGAGCGCGACGAGCGCGCCGAGGCCGAAGTCGGGCACGAGCCGATGGTCAAGGAAGAGGTGGACGAGGACGATATCGCCGCGGTGGTGGCGCGCTGGACGGGCATCCCGGTCGACCGCCTGCTCGAGGGCGAGACCGAGAAGCTGATCCACATGGAGGATCGTCTGCACGAGCGCGTCATCGGTCAGCACGAGGCCGTCGAAGCGGTGGCGAATGCTCTCAGGCGCGCTCGCTCAGGCCTGCAGGATCCCAACCGCCCGATCGGCTCCTTCGTCTTCCTGGGTCCTACGGGAGTGGGGAAGACCGAGCTGGCGCGTGCGCTGGCCGAGTTCATGTTCGACGACGAGCACGCCATGGTCAGGCTCGACATGACCGAGTACCACGAGCGCCACACCGTCGCCCGCCTGATCGGCGCGCCGCCCGGCTACGTCGGCTACGAGGAGGGCGGCCAGCTGACCGAGGCCGTCCGCCGCCGCCCTTACTGCGTGATCCTGCTCGACGAGATCGAGAAGGCGCACCCCGAGGTTTTCGACGTGCTGCTGCAGATCCTCGACGACGGCCGCCTCACCGACGGCCAGGGCCGCACGGTCGATTTCCGTAACACGGTCGTGATCATGACCTCGAATCTGCGCTCGGTCGCCGACCTGCGCGAGTTCTTCCGGCCCGAGTTCCTGAACCGGATCGACGAGATCATCGAGTTCAAGCAGCTGACGCGAGCCGAGATCGCCGACATCGTCGAGCTCCAGCTTGCCCACCTGCGCCAGCGCCTGGCCGAGCGCGACGTTTCGCTCGAGCTGACCGACGCCGCCAAGGAAGTCATCGTCGAGGAGGGCTGGGACCCGTCCTTCGGCGCCCGCCCGCTCAAGCGCGCCATCCAGCGCCTGATCGAGAACCCGCTCGCCCAGCACCTGCTCGCCGCCGATTTCGCCGAAGGCGACACCGTGCTGGTGGACGCCCAGAACGGCGAGATCGTGTTCACGAAGGCGAAGACAAAGAAGGCCGCGGAGGCTTGATCGCGGCTCGCTAGCCGCCGACCGGCCAGTTGCACGTTCTGAGCAGAACGCTGACGGTGTTGTTGTCGAAGTTGGCGGTGGCGACGTCGAGCCCGCCGTCGTGATTGAAGTCGCCGACCGTGATCGAGTCGGAGGGATCAGGGACGATGAAAGGCGAGCGCGGCGCCGGCTTGAAGCCACCCGAATCCTCGCGCAGGAGCACGCTGATCTCGGATTTCCCGTTCACTATGTTCAGGTCGGCGATGGCCAGGTCGTCGTAGCCGTCGCTGTTGAAGTCACCGACGGCGATGGAGTAGGGACCTCTACCGACCGCGAAGGGCGAGTGTGGTGCCTCCCTGAAGCCGCCTTTTCCGTCGTTCAGCAGGACGCTGACACTGTTAGAGATGGTGTTGGTGGTGGCGAGATCGTCGCGGCCGTCGCTGTTGAAGTCGCCTGCCGCTATCCGCCCCGGCGAGGCACCGACTGCGAAAGGCGAGCCCGGCGCGGCCTCGAAACCGCCGCGACCGTTGCCGTAGAGAACACTGACGTTGCTGGAGTCGTGATTGGCGACCGCCAGGTCGTGGTGGCCGTCGCCGTTGAAATCCCCGACCGCAATCGACCACGGCGCTGCTCCCACCCGGAAGGATGCGCGATCGGCTCGCCTGAAGCTGCCCGAGCCGTCGCCGAGCAGGACGTCGACGCTGTTCGAATCGGAGTTCGCGACCGCCAGGTCGAGATTGCCGTCGGCGTTGAAGTCGCTGGCCACGATCGAGTCGGGTCCGCGCCCCACCTTGATGGGAGAATGCGGAGCGGGCTTGAATTCACCGTTGCCACGGCCGAGCAGGATGCTGACCGAGTTCGAGGCGAGGCTGGTGACCGCGAGATCGGGGTGCCTGTCGCCGTTGAAGTTCCCCGCCGTCAGCGAGAGAGGTCCGTTGCCGACCGAAATCGGCGAGTGCGCGGCCCGGACGAAGCCGCCGCGGCCGTTGCCTAGCAGGATGCTCACACTGCCCGTTCCCTGGATCGCGATCGCGAGATCATCGAGGCCGTCTCCGTTGAAGTCGGCGGCGGTGAGCGTGATCGGCCCCCCGCCAAGCGGAAGCGGAGAGCTGTGAGCCGGCCGGAAGCTACTGAGCCTGCAACCGCTGGCCCCTGTCGCGTCTGTTATGAGGATGTAGGGGGAGAGCCAGAACAGTGCCGCGAGCGCGCCGGCGATAGCAAGCACAGGAAGAAACCCCT
>JBEKLL010000040.1:0-10160 GCA_050010215.1 Gaiellaceae bacterium
CGGCAATGGCCGAGGAGCCCGGGAGCAGACAGACGAAAGCGAATAGGCCTGAGACGATCGAGAGCCGTAGGCGAAAGCGGCGGGCGGCGCGCATCGCGGAACTCCTCTAGGCGTTGGGGGGGCGAGACCGCGACGCCCGATTGGTAACGCGGCGAACCGCAACATAAGCGCTCATTGTCCAAGAGTCAAGATTCGAGGACGTAGATCCACCACGAATAGGCCGCCGGCATCTCTGGTCGGAGGGGTCTATCCGAGGCCACCGGAGCCGCTCCGGTCTGGCGGTTGGGATGCCCGAGTAGCCAAGCGGCTCAGGCCAAGCGGACCGAAGCAACGGCGCGAACCTCTCCGGCGGCGGCCAGCGCCAACCCGAAGCCGTTCTCCTTGGCCGAGTAGAGCAGCTCGACCTCGTCCCCTAGATCGATCGGGCGGCGAAACTCGAGTACGGCCTCGAGCGAGCCGGCCAGACTGATACCCCGGCGAGCCGCGGCCTCCTCGATCGCCTCCCAGTAGGCGGCGTTGTTCACGTGCCCGAGCACGTCGAGGTCGGCGTGGCGGAGCGGCCAGGGTGCGTGCTCGGCTTCTACGGGTGGATCGGGAAGCTCGAGCCGCGGCGTGATCTTGCGCCCGTTGGCGGGGATCCCGTAGAGCTCGAAGAAGTCGCCGACGACGATCCGCTCCGGACGCAGCTCGCGACCGAGATGAACCCAGATGCTCTCGGCCTCGATCAGACCGCCGCGCTCGCCTGCGAGGGTCGTCCGCCGCGACGCCGACGACGAGCCGACCCCGCTCGACCAGGTCGTCAGCTCGACCAGCTCCTCCATCGCGAGCGGCCGCAGCTGCTGGATGATCGTCCGCCGCACCAGCCAGAAGTGATCGGGAGAGCCCCAACCGGTCTCGATCACGTCATCGCTGGCGACGTCCTGCAGGTAGCGGGCAACGGCGTCCAGGCGCAGCCGTCCGCTCGCGTCGGCGTCGGAAAGGCGGACACGGCGAGTCGCCGCCAGCGTGCGCCCGAGCGAGGGAAGCGGCACCAACGGGGGAAAGGGTAAGGCGGTCTCGTCGATCGGTCTGTTCTCCTGCCGGGAGGTGTGGACAGCCGAATCATCGCCGAAGCGGCGGGCGCGCAGCTCTCGAACCGTCCGCTGGTCCTGCCCGCACCGCCCGGGACGCGTACGCTTCGCGCTACCGTGCGCGCCGACTCCGCGAGCCCAAACCGCTCGTTTTTGATCTGGACACTCATCGTCCTGGCGACGCTGTCCACGCTGGGGGCGTCGCTGACCATTTGGACGAAGCGCCAGCTGCTCGATACCAACCAGTGGACGAAGTCGTCCTCGCAACTGCTCGCCGATCGCAACATCCGCAGCTTTATCGCGCAACAGCTCGTCGAGAGACTCCACCGCGCGCTGCCATCCCAGCTGAAAAACATCGCTCCGGCGGCCACGATCGCACTCGAGAACGTGTCCGTCCGTTCGGTCAACACGTTCCTCGGCACTGCCCAGGCCCAGGCACTCTGGCGAGAGACCAACCGGAAAACCCAGCGCGCACTCGTCTCCGTTCTCGAAGGTAAGGACGTCGGCCTATTCGTCACCGAGCGAGGCGAGGTGGTGCTCGACCTGAACCCGCTCCTGCTGCAGGTGGCCAAGCAGCTCGGCGTGGCCAGGCGCCTCGAAGCGCACCTCTCGCCCACGACCGGCAAGATCGTTCTCGTCCGCGCCGATCAGCTCCGTAACGCACAGAGGGCCGTCCACGCGATTCGTCTGCTCAGCGTCTGGCTGGTACTGCTCGCGGTCGCCCTCTACGGTCTCGCCTTCTTCCTCGCCAAGGGACACCGGCACGGGACGCTCGAGGTCTCGGGCATCAGTGTCGTTCTGGTCGGCCTTCTGCTCCTGATAGTGCGCCGCCTGGTCGGAAACGCGATCGTCGACAGCTACGTCCAGACCGAGTCCTACCGGCCGGCCGTGCGGAGCGCCTGGCTGATCGAGACGCGCCTGCTCAGGGAGATCGCCATCGTCCTGATCGTCTGCGGAGCGGCCGTTATCGTTGCCGGCTTCCTGGGCGGCTTGAGCCGACCCGCTAGAGCGATCCGACGCTAGCTCGCGCCGATCTTCCGGCAACGGCGTGCGCTCTTCCACGCCGCTGTCCTCTTCCTCTTCCTGGCCATCCTCGCCTGGGGCCCGACCGGCAGCTCGCAACGCCTCTTCGGCCTGACTGTTCTGGCCGTCCTGGTGAGTGTCGGAATCGAGCTCTGGCGGCGTCAGGCGCTGCGCGAGTACCGGCTCGAGAGCGCGCCGGCGAAGTCCCGCGGCGGCCCGGCCGCGAAGCGTGGGACTCGATAGGCAGTTCTAAGGCAGGCCGACAACGCTGACCGGAACGGAGCTGAAGCCCTGCTGGCCATTACCGAGCTGGCCCCAGTAGTTCGAGCCCCAGCAGTTCACGGTGCCATCCGAGAGCACGGCACAGGCGTTTCCGCCGCTCGAGCCGATCGCTGTAGCATTCGTGATCCCGCTTACCGCGACCGCGGTGTCCAGGCTTCCCGCAAACGAGACGTTGCCGTTTCCGAGTTGGCCTTCGTAGGAGCTGCCCCAGCAGTCGACGCCTCCGCCGCTGACCAGGGTGCAACTGGCACTGAGGTGGAGCCCGTTCGCCAGCCCGGTGATCTGGTGGATCGAGTGGTCGCCGGCGTCGGGGTTGAGTGGATCCTCGCCCCAGCAGGTGACGGTGCCGCCGGAGATAAGGGCGCACTCGCTCGCGACGCTGGCCTCGACGGCGTTCGTCACTCCCACCGAGGTTGGTCGCGGAGTTCCCGTGATCGAGTTCGGGTCGGTCGGATCGTATCCGCCCCAGCACTCCACCGTGCCATCCGAGAGCACGGCGCAGGAAGTGTTGTCGCCGACGTCGAGAGCGACAGCATCGTTGATTCCGCTGACGAGAACAGGGCGCGTGTGGCCGGTCGTGTTTCCGGTCCCGAGCTGGCTCGCATAGTTCGTGCCCCAGCACTTGACGACATGGCTGGCCAGGAGCGCACAGCTGAAGTCCCCGCCGGCGCCGATCTGGACGGCGTTGCTGATTCCGCTGACCTTGACCGGCTTGATGCTGCTCACCTTGGTGCCGTTTCCAAGCTCGCCGCTCTTATTGGCGCCCCAGCAGGAAATGGTGCCGTCGGAGATGAGAGCGCAGGCATGATCGACTCCGCCGGTAACGGCAATGGCATCCGTGACTCCCGGAACCGGAGCCGGAGTGAGCCTCACCTCCACCTTCGGGCTTATTCCGAGCTGACCGCCAAGGTTGCGCCCCCAGCAAGAAACCGTGCCGTCGTTGAGTACGGCGCAGGTAAAGGCGCCCTCGGCATCAACTGCGACGGCGTTCTTGACTCCCTTGGCCACGACCGGAGTGGCGCTGAGGCCGGTCATCCCGTTCCCGAGCTGACCCGAGTCCCCGGCACCCCAGCACTTGACGGCGCCTGAACGCAGCACGGCACAGGCATCCTCGTCTCCGAGGCTGAGCGCCGAGGCCTTGGTCAGCCTCTTGACGAGAAGCGGGCGGTAGCTTTGGGTCAGGCTCCAGAAGGTCTTTCCGACGCCGAGCTCGCCGGAGTCGTTCGAGCCCCAGCAGTAGCCGACACCGGTTCTGAGCAGTGCGCAGGTGTTACTCCCGCCCGCGGCGATGAAGACGGCGACAGCGGGCAGCTTCACTGCCAGCGGGACGTCGCTGTGGAACGGCTTGAGCTTGCCGATACCGAGCTGGCCGTTGTCGTTGTCGCCCCAGCACCTGACCTTGCCCGAGGAGAGCAGGGCGCAGGTGTGTGTTCCGCCGGCGCTCACCTGAACGGCGGTCGAGATCCCCTTCACCAGAACCGGAACGCGGCCGTTGCGCGTAGCGCCGTTACCGAGTTGACCGCTGCTGTTGTAGCCCCAGCACTTGATCGCGCCGGTGGCCAGACGAGCGCAGACGTGGCTCAGGCCGCCGCTTATCTGGACGGCGTTCGAGATTCCCTTTACTCGAACGGGGGTGGCACTGCGTAACTTCAAGCCGTTTCCGAGCTCGCCGTCGTAGTTGCCGCCCCAGCAGGAGACAGTCCGATTCTTCAGGAGGGCGCAGCTGTAGGCCGTGAAGCCGGCACCGCCGGCGCTGACGGCCATGGCAGTGCTGATGCCCTTGACCCGAATCGGAGTGGAGCTACTGGTCTGGGTGCCGGTTCCGAGCTGGCCCAGACCGTTCCAGCCCCAACAGAAAACGGTCTTGTTGGAGAGCAGGGCGCAGGTGTGGCGACTGCCGGCGCTGACGGCCGTGGCGTGGCCGATGCCGGTGACAGTGACGGGAAGGGCGCGGCTGATCCTGGTGCCGTCGCCCAGCTCACCGTCGGCGTTGTTGCCCCAGCATGAGACTTTGCCGCCGCTGGAGACGTAACAGGTGTGGTTGTCGCCGGCGCTGAGGCGCGAAGCCGGCGGGGCGTGAACGGACCGTAGGCTGACGACCTGCGCCGAGGCGTCCGAGGGGATGCCGCCGGCAAACCCCACGACCATCGCCCCGACAAGCAGAACGACGCCGGTAACGATGCGGGTGCGGAAGCGTGCGCTGTGAGTGATCATCGACAAGACCTCTCTGGATCGCGGAGTTTGTCGTTTCTAACAGTCCCGACTAACGGCTCGCTAACCACAGGCAAATGAACGCGATCAGGAGCGCTCAGGTACCAAACTGGGATGGGCGAGTGTTCTTTGACTCGAGTATGCGCTCTTCACGTGGTGATCGGGCAAAGCCCGGAAAAAGCTCTCGAGCCCGATCTCGTCCGGGAAACAGAGAAGCCCCGTTTCCGGGGCTTCTCCAGTAGCGGGGGCAGGATTTGAACCTGCGATCTCCGGGTTACTTACCCCGAGTGAACTCGCGCGAGCTTAGGTCGGCTCAGGTTATGAAACAGCCTCCGCCAAACGCGCACACGGGGCGAGACGACAGCACTAGCCGAGCCTCTTCAAAACCGTGGCGAAGGGGACGAAGACGACGCATCCCCAGTTGTACGAGTAGAAGAGGCCCGAAGTGTCGATTTGAGCGTCGACGGGTGCGCCGCCTGTCGCCCTGATGGTCAGATCCCTACCGTTCGAGAGGCGTACGACGTGCACCTTGAGACCGCGCACGTAGACGGCGAGGCCGCTTTGGAGATCGCGCAGGACAGGCGCAGGAGAGCCGGCTGCGAGAGGGATCGTCTTCACGAGCGCGCTCGAGTTGACGCTGTAGAGCTCGAGATTACCGTTACGCAGCGTGACCAGCTGCGAGCCCTGGAGCGCGAATCCAGAGAACTTGCCGGTCGGGACGGCTATGTGCTGCAGAACCCCACCGCTAGTGGAGTAGAGCGTCACGGAGCCGTCCGGTTGTTGCGTGACGATGCGGCCTGCGTCGACGGCGACGACCGTGAGGGCCATGGTGCCCAGCCCGCTGGCCTGAGCGTCGGGCGCCGAGGCGATCTCGACCTCTTTCCCGCCCACGACCTTGAGCAGCTCCTGATCGGTCAGGTTGGTTATCTCTTGGTCGCCTGGAGCCGGATTGGGGCAGGTCTGTCCTCCCACCCAGCCGACTGGAATAGCAGTGCACTCGCTCCAGCTGTTGAAGACGAGCAAGTTTCCGTTCCCGAACAGGTTTCCGACGTAGCCACCGGAGCTGTCCTCGGCAGCTCCGTTCCCGTTTGACGCGCCGGTTATCGTCACCGTCTTTCCCGAGCCAAGCACACGCGAACGCAGTGTGAGATCAAGGTCGTTCCCGCCCGAAGCCTCGAGCCAAGCGACGCGCTTTCCTGCGAGCGCTATTTCTGGCACGTCGTTTACGACGGAGGCCGTTTCGCAGTTGACGCTCGTCTTGATCCGAGTGTTCGTTCTCTTGGTCGGATTCCAGACGACGACTCGGTCGCATATGTTGTTTTCGTCGCCAACAAGCGGAAAGGCAACGCGAGCCCCGTCGGCCGCGATATGCTCGACGGAGCCGTTCGTTCTCAACGTGCGAACCCGCCCATTCAAAGAGGAGGCCGACGCAGCGAATAAGCTGGCAGCGAGTAATCCCGCGAGAGCGAACCACGATCTATTCATGCTCCGACTGTTGCACCTAGCGTGCCGAAAGCCAAGGTGACCTGACCCCCGTTATCTGGTCCACGGCCAGAGAAGACCCGACCTCAGGGTTATTTACCCCGAGTGATCTCGTACAAGCTGAGGTCAGCGAGGGCTATTAGTCGGTCGTTGTCGGATCAGGCGAGGTGGGAGTCGGCATGGTTACCTCTTCTCACTGGATCTCGGCCGAGGGCGGCGGCCGCGTATCGAGGACACAGCCGTAGCGAGCCTCAGCCACGCTGAGAGAGTGCCATCGAGTGTGCGGGGCGTCACTCGAATGAGGCAGCCTCCAGGAATCTTCCCCGCGCGATTCAGGCCTGTACTACCTGCTCAGGTGATGGTGGCGCCCGTTGGGCGAGTGTTCAGGAATGTCGCTTGAGCGAGCGCTGGCGTCGGAATCGTCCCCTCCTCGACACCGGAGCGGCGGAGGAGGAGAATGATCCGCATGAGCCTCGTTCTCGGTTTCGCACATCGCACAGGTATGCGCCTCGCCGAAGTCGGGTTTCTGCTTCTCCTATTCGCTGGTGTCTGGCTGGCGGCGGCGCAGATCCCCCAGTTCAAGTTCGCGGCCGCTACTAGGAAGATCGTGGCGGGCCTAGCGCTCGCGATCAGCGGCTTGCTTCTCATCGTTGCTACCCACTGGGGTCACTTCGGCTAGCTACTAGCGTCGACCGCTCCTGAGCAGCAACTGACCACTCGTGAGTGGCCTGGGCGAGTGTTGGGGCATGACGCGTGAGCCGGGTCCGGCCTGACACTATACGGGCGTGACTCCCGGCGACCTGACGCTCCGCTACGTGGCGCTCGAGGACGGCCGATTGATTATCGAGCACAGTCCATTTGACACGCGGCGCTTTGTCTGGGTGTCGGATCTTGTCCAGCGTGTTCTTCTCCGATGAGCGAGGCACGGCAGCTCCACCGGTCCGAGGCGTGATAGACGCGTCCGTGCGGGCGACACTGCCGCGGTTCGACCGGCGGGTCTTATTCGTCGCGGTCGTTGTCTTCGTCCTGCTGATGGCGCTCTCAACGCGCTACGGCTTCGATCGGGACGAGCTCTACTTCTTCGACGCGGCTCGTCATCTGCAGAGCGGCTACGTCGACCAGCCGGCGCTCGTGCCGCTGCTGGCACGGGTGACGCTGTCGCTATTCGGCGTCTCGCTTGTGGGCCTACGCGTCTGGCCGGCGCTCGCTGCCTTGGCCACCGTCTTGGTCGGAGCGCTCATCGCCCGCGAGCTCGGCGGCGAGCGAAGGGCGCAGCTGCTCGCGGCGCTCGGGACAGCGACGATGCCGGTGCTCCTCGGCGCCGGCCACATCGATGGCCCGACGGCGATCGACATCCTCGCCTGGGCCCTGGTCGCGCTGGTTAGCTTACGGGTCGGCCGGACCGGCAACCCGCGCTGGTGGCTCGCCGGCGGGGTCGTGCTCGGGGTGGGCTTGACCAACAAGCACAGCGTCGGCTCGTTCGGCGTCGCCGTGCTGATCGGGCTCCCGCTGAGTGGAGGGCGCCGCCTCGTCCTCAGCTGGTGATTCCTCGCGTGCGCCGTGATCGCGGCCGCGTTCACGATCCCGGACGTCTGGTGGCAGGCGCACAACAGCTGGCCGACGTTCGCCATGACCCGCGAGCTGAATCGCGAGAACGGGGGCGCCGGAAACATCGTCACCTGGGTCGTCGGCCAGCTCCTGATGACGAGCATCGTGCTCGTCCCTGTCTGGATCGCCGCGCTTCGCTACCTGTGGCGCTCGCAGCGCCCCGAGCAACGGGCGCTCGTCTGGGCCTATGGCCTACTGTTCGCGATCTTCGCCGTCACGACGGGCGGGAAGATCTACTACCTGGCCGGCGCCTATGTGTATCTGCTCGCCGCGGGCGCCGTCGCAGTCGACGGTTGGCTAGAGGCGAAGCCAAACCGGCGGCCGTCCTTGCTCTGGGCGTTGGCGGTGAGCACAGTCGTGGCCGTCCCGGTCGTGCTGCCGGTGTTGCCCCCCTCGAGCGTCCGCGCGACTTACAACCTCAACCAGACCGCCGGGGAGTCGATCGGCTGGCCACAGCTCGTTGCCAGCGTCCGCAAGGTGTGGAGTTCGCTGCCCGCCGCGACGCGCGCCCGCGCGGTGATCTTCACCTCGAACTACGGTGAGGCCGGCGCAATCAACGAGCTCGGGCGCGGCAGCGGCCTCCCGACCGCCGTGAGCGGACACAACAACGAGTGGTGGTGGGGCCCAGGCAACCCCACCGCGACGACGATCGTCGCCGTCGCCCCCGGCCCGCTCGACACCACCGGGTACGCCGGGTACCTCCATACGTTCTGCGACCACGTGCGGACAGTCGCGACCCTCCGGAATCCGTACCGGATCCACAACCAGGAATGGGAAGGTCACATCTACATCTGCACCGGCCCGAGCGAGCCGTGGGGCGAGCTCTGGCCAAAGCTCCGTAGCTACAGCTGAGCGCGCGGCGGACGGAGGATCGGCAAGATTAGGGGCAGTGACTGTCGGTCTGGTGCATGCCGCCGAGATAGAGGCCGCGGTGGGCGTGGCACTCCGCCCGCCGGCGAGACGGCTCTCCAGCGCTAGGCGGCGGAGTGGCGAGCATGGCGCTCGGGTGGACGCCTGAGCCGCCGAAGAGCCCGGCAAGATGACCCGGCCAGGGCCGAACACGATGACGCTCTGATGGGCCAGTGTTCAGGAATGTAGCCTGAGCGCAAAGAGGCATGCCGGGCGCTAGTCGTCCTAGAAGACGCTCGTCGATCGATCTATCCCGGAAGCTTCCCGGTTACCGCTTAAGGAGAAGCACAAATGACGCTGACGGTTGCGTGAACATTGCCGGTGTTACCTTCGTCATAGACGATGGCTCTCCATCCGGTCGGCGGCGAAGTTCCAGCGGGGAGTGGGACGCTCACGGCTACGCGCGGCATATATCCACTTCCGCTGGCGGTGTAGCCTGCTCCGCCCCCGGTTGCCACCGTTCCAGCCGGACAACTCACTTCCGCCGTCGCGCCGTTTGTTGATGAGGCGGCGAGAGTAGACACCGCAGAGTAGACGGCAACCTGAGTCGCGCCGTTATGACCAGCGGCACCGGTGTCGCCCTTCAATCCTTGAGCACCCTGTGCGCCCGTGGCACCGGTGTCGCCCATCAGTCCTTGAGCACCCTGTGCGCCCGTCGCACCGGTGTCGCCCTTCAGTCCTTGAGCACCCCGTGCGCCCGTGGCACCGGTGTCGCCCTTCAGTCCTTGAGCACCCCGTGCGCCCGTGGCACCGGTGTCGCCCTTCAGTCCTTGGGCACCCCGTGCGCCCGTGGCACCGGTGTCGCCCTTCAGTCCTTGGGCACCCTGCGCGCCCGTGGCACCGGTGTCGCCCTTCAGTCCTTGAGCACCCCGTGCGCCCGTGGCACCGGTGTCGCCCTTCAATCCTTGAGCACCCTGTGCGCCTGTGGCGCCCCTCGGCCCCTTGGCGCCTTTGAGTGTCTTGAGCACGCTCGGCTTGATCTGCTTGGTCGAGGTGATCAGATAGTGCCTCGCGGCAATGCTCGTTCCCGTCGACGCCACGAACAGCGCCAGGCAGGCGACTACCATCGCCGGCGACGGCCTCCTGAGTAGGTCGCGCATCTTTGGCCCTCTTTCACTCGATTACATCTGCACACTGGCAAGCGACACCGCCTCTGTCAAAAGCGTTGCTTGCGAAAAGAGACAGCGCTCGAGCCGATCACGATCAGAGAATCCGTACCCCTTCGTCCGAGAGGCACAGTGCGCCGCGTTGAACCTGAGTTCGAACGGTCGCCCTGCGGGCGTGAGCGCGCGGACGGGAGAAGGCACGGAAGGATGGGCGAGTGTTCAGGAATGTAGCCTGAGCTGCCGAGACGGCAGTCCCAAGTACAGGACAACTCTTCTTTGGCTTGCCCGCGAATGGACAGAAATGGTCGTGTAGTTCGTTACGGCTGTGAGTCCAACCAATCGATGAACTTCTCCATCGGCACGGCCTCGTAGTTCTGGCTCGTCCTGCCCTTGTACCACTTCAGCGTTGCCTTCCCGATCCTCAGACGCCCGATAGCAGGGCCGCCATTGGGCTCGGCGATTCGCAGCA
>JBEKLL010000041.1:0-9834 GCA_050010215.1 Gaiellaceae bacterium
AACGTCGGACCGAAGATCCAGTCAGCGGGCTTCCTGATCATTCCCAACATCCAGCACGACGGCACGTTTCTCACGGAATCTCTCTGGAAAGACTGGATCCAGTTCGCCTCCGGCGCTCACATTGAGCGCTACACGAAATGGGGCGACGGCACGGATCAGCAAATAGGCGGGATCGACTGGCGGAACGACCAGACCTTCGAACGCGATACCGAGGCCGCCGGGAAGATCTTCATGGGGACGTTTGCCGCTCCGATCTCCGATGTGCGCTCCATGCGCTATGCCCGGGCCAGCTTCCTGCTCGACTGGGACGGCGGTCCCAGCGCGCTCGTCTTCGAGCCGAGCTCGGATGCTAGCCCCTGGTCGCCGGAATGGACGATCGACGTCCCGTCGAGCGTCTCTCAGACGGTCAATCTCGGCGCCACCTACCTGATGCCCGACTCTAGCTCCGTGACCTCCGTCACGCTTGCTCCAATGACGGGTCTCGTCCTGCGTTCTCCTGTGACCACGCGGGCCAGGGCAAGATCAAGCTGAAAGTGGGAAGCGCTTGGGCTCGGTTGGGTTCGACAGGCGCACCTTAAAAAAGAATCGAGTAGTGCCGAGGTCTACGAGTCGGCCATGCGCCGGTAGAGATCGATCAGCGGCGCCGTGGCGGGTTCCGGGGCATAGCGAAGCTCGAAAGCGCTGCGGGCGACCGACCCGCGCTGGCGTCGCTCGGTAGCGTCCCTGAGTATCTGCAGCGCGGAGAGAGCAAGCCTGGAGTCTTCCGATTCGATCACGATTCCGTCGCCTGCATCGATGCCCTCCGCACCGGCGGGCGTAGTCACGACCGGCACCCCTGACGCAATCGCCTCCAAGGTCTTGACCTTGACTCCGCTCCCGTGCTCGAGCGGATAGAGCAGGACGGATAAGTCTTGGAGAAACTCGCGGGCGGAGGCGACCTCGCCCATTACTTCGACTCCCTCTCCCTCCGGCAACCCAAGCTCGAGCGAATGTCTGCCCGCGATGAGCAAACGCGCTTCTGGCAGTTGCGCGCGAACCCTTGGCCAAACCCGGGTCACGAGTCTGCGCATCGCGTTCGCGGTCGGTGGCCAGGTCGCGGTACCGATGATGCCCGCGACGGGCGGTCCGTCAAGGGACGCGGGCCGGTAGTCGCCGGGATCGAGGCTGAGCGGAGCGAGTACGACGTCGGCCTTCGGGGCTCGGCGGCGTAGCTCGTCGGCGATAAGGGGAGAGCTGGCAACGAGGTAGCGATGGCGCCTGATCGCGGCACGCTCGGCGAGCTCAAGCTCGATCGTATCTCGCCCCATTCGCGTCTGCGGCCAAGGGAAGTCACGGTCGCGGCGGACGAGGTAATGAATGTGGACGAGGGATGGGAGGGCGAGCCCTTCGTCTGCCCAGGCCGTCTCCGTCTCCTCGAGATGAAGCAGATCGGCATCCGTGGCCAGCTCTCGAAACCGCGCTGCGAAATCGCCTCGCCCGAGCCCCCCTCGTGGTCTGCGTACGCGGTTGAGCCGCGTCCGCCAGCCGGCGGCTTCCGGGGCAACTTGGACGAGCTCGACGGGAAGATCGGCAGGTACCTCTCCGGGGATGGCAAAGCATTGGCGGGCGGCAACTGCCGATACATCCACTCCGTGAGTCCGCAGGCCTCGCAGTAGCGCGACGGCGCACTTCCCTGGTGCGCCGCCTTCGAGGAACGGCGGTTGCAGGAGGGCGAGGACAACCTTCATGTCGGGAGTTTCCAATGCGGCCCGAGACCCGGTGCCGTCAACCAGACCCTGGCCCTTTCAGCGGCGACCCAACTCGGGTCGTCGGAACTGGGGTTATAGAGTCCGGCCTGTTGCCGCCGAGTACGATCGGCGAGTGCGTGGTGAAGCCAGCAGAGTGTGGCTAAGCCGCCCAGTGCTTCGGCCGGCACCCCGGATGTCTCCAGCACGCGTGCGAGCCACGTGGCGAGGAGCTCGGACGATTTCAGCTCACCGAGGAATAAGCGTGTGAAGTGGGCCGCTCGTGCGGCAGGGCCACAGGCGCCATCCAGGTGGGCGATGGCATCGGAAAGAAAATAGAGGGCGTCCCAAACCGGTAATCCATGGCTGCGAGCAGCTTCCCAGTCGAGCACGGTGAAGTTGCTCGATTGAACGAGGATGTTCCATGTCCCCAAGTCGTTGTGTTGGCAGACTGCTCGAAGCGGTGGCAGCTCCTGGACCAGGTCAGCACTTGCCCCCAAATCGCTCCAATAAGGGACTACGTCTCTCAAGAGTCGGGCTCGCTCGGGTTCGAGGAAATCCGGGGAAGCGGAAGTGGTACGTGCGATTTCCACCAACCAGGAGACGACGTAATCGATTACCTTCAACTTCGATCTTTTCGACACGGTCGAGAGAAGGTAGTCGTTCAGGAGTTGACCTTCTGCGGCGCTCTCGAGCGAGGCGACGAACCCAGCGTGCTCGATCCGGCCAAAAAACCTCGGTACGTGGCCGGCGACCGTCTCACCACCGTTGCGCGCCAGCTGCAGGCCTCGGCGCTCTATCTCTACCCGCTCGTCGGCGCCCCGCAAGCGCTTAAACTTCAGGGCCCACCCGGGTACGCTACGGCCTCGCTGGAAGATCAGGAAGGTCGCGCGTGCCAAGATGTCGCCTTCGCCGCAAATGAGGATCCAGTCCGCGTTGGACGGCACGCCGAGAGTCGTAGCTTCTGTCACCAGGAAGGGATGTCCCGGCTCGCGCGCCGCTACCGTCACGAGGGGATGCATAGGCGGAAGAAGGCCGCGAGATAGACACTCTCCGGCGATGAGGTTGCGTACTCGCTTCCAGCGCTTCCAGGCGGTCATCCGCGACCTGAGGGCATATCGTGCGACAGTGGAACCGAGCGGGACGAAGAGCTGTGGCTCGTCGGCGTTCGGGAGCGGGACGTAGCGGCGCGCGTGGAATCCGGAAGCGTTCAGCGCCTTGCGAACGTCTCCCCCCTCGATGATCAACATCTCGGCTCCGCTGGCGATGGCGTCGTCGATCAGCCCGGAGGGTGCGACTACCAGGTCGGGCTTGGCGCTCCGCAGGTTGACTCCGCTCTCCTCCAAGGAGTGCGTCCAAGCGTCGTTCTCGCCCAGCACTACGACACTCACAGCCGGTCGCGGGAGGAGAAAGCGTGAGTCGGAGCGCTCGCGACTGCTCAGGGTTGAAATCCCGCGTAGAGCGACTCGTATGAGCGAACCATGGCCGTGATTGTGAAGCGCTCGTTCGCCGAGCGCAAACCGCGCTCGCCCATTTGCCGTCGCCGCTCTGGATCCTCGAGCAAGGAGCGCAACGCCTCCGCGAGTGCTGCCGGATCGTCGGGCGGGATGAGTAAGCCCGTCTCATTGTTGAGAACAGCCTCCGAAAGGCTGCCGACGTTCGTAGCCACGATCGGTAGGCCGGCGAGCATCGCCTCGACCACGGAGAGAGGTAAGCCTTCGAAGCGCGAAGGCAGCGCGAAGACGTCGAAACCGCCCAGGTACTCGCGCGCGTTCGCTTTCCAGCCGGTGATCTCGAGACGCTCGGAGATGCCGAGATCCTGTGCCAGGGACACCAGATCGGCGCGCGCCGGCCCGTCTCCTACGAGAACGAGTCTCACCCCGTCGAGCAATGCGAGCGCGCGAACGAGCACGTCGTACCCCTTCTCTTGGGAGAGCCGCCCCAGCGAGCCGACAACGGGCCACGAGCGGCGCTTGTTCGGCGAATTTCCACTTGCCTTGGGAACGCCGGTGTAGATCGTGCGGATACTCCCTTCGCGAAGGCCGATCGCCCTTTCCGCTGCTCGAGCGGAGTAGATCCCGACCGAGACATGCGCATCGACGCGTTTCGAGAGTGCTCGCTTGAGGAAGCGCTGAACCCCGCTAGCGGACTCGATCGGAGAATGCTCGACGACGACCACAGAGACTCCCGGCGTGAGGAGGGCGGCGAGGATGCCGTACTGGCAGGAGAAGGTTGTCGGCAGATTGGCCTGGAAGACGTGTGGTCTGAGTGATCTGACCGCTCGGATGTGGGCAT
The DNA here is from genome assembly GCA_050010215.1 of Gaiellaceae bacterium. Lineage (GTDB taxonomy): Bacteria > Actinomycetota > Thermoleophilia > Gaiellales > Gaiellaceae > Fen-549. Next base: position 4,020 of record JBEKLL010000041.1, read on the forward strand.
AGATGGGCCCGAGGTCGAACTTGTTTCTAACTCGCGGTACAAGCCGATGCCTTGTACCTGGGCGTTGGGCAGCGATCCACTCGACCACTTCCGCCTCGACTCCGAGCACCGTCGCCTCGACGTGCTCGTCTAGGTGGGCGAGCAAGGTGGCGACGCTCTGCTCTGCTCCGCCGTGCGTCGTCGCGTCCGTGTATACGGTCAACCGAAGAGGGCGTGTCAGCGCTCTCGCCATATGTTCTTCGTATCATCACACCCGTACCGATGCCAAACACGAGCGACGGACTTTTACGAGGAGAAGGGGAGCACCGGCCTCGAGAGTCCGGTGCGGCTACGGCGACGACCGGCAAGTCGGTCCTGAGAGGAGCGACCTGGAGCCTCGCAGGCCAGCTCGTACCGCAGCTCTTTCTAGCCGTGGTCTCGGTTGCTGCCGCCCGTTTCCTCGGACCGTCTAATTTCGGCCGCCAGAGCTTCATCGCCTTCGTCGAGATCTCGACAATCTATGTGCTTTCAGCCGGGATCCCAAATACCATCGCACGCTTCGTGGCCGATGCGCTCGGTCGTGGAGATCCGGCTTTCGCCCTTCGCCTCAACCGCTGGGGCTGGCGGATCGAGACGGGAGGAGCGATCGGGGGAACGACACTGCTAGTGGGAGTGGCGCTCGCGGGCGGCTCGCCTCGCGCTGCTTGGCTCTTCGCCGCGGTCGCGGCCGCCAGCACGATTCTCGCCCGCGTACCGACGTCGCTTCTCGCCGGCATACAGCTCTGGCGTGTGCAAACGCTCGTAGGTCTTTCGATCGGCGCCGTGGCAACGATCGTGACCGTCGCCGTGCTCGCCGCCGGGTTCGGGATCACAGGCATGTTCGCCGTCGAAGCGGCGACAGGCGTAGCCGGTCTTCTGCTCTTCAGTCTGTTCGCTCGACGCGCTGCCACTCGCATTGCCGCTCAGATCCGAGCTGCTCAGGTGTCGGACAAGCTCGGCGGCGACGTCTTCCGCTTCGCCGCTCTCACCTCGGTCAACGTGCTCTTCATGCTCGTTATCTGGCGCCGATCGGATCTGTTCTTCCTGCAGCATTTCTCATCCGCGAAGGAGATGGGCTTCTACTCGATCGCCTTTGTGGCCGCAACGGCGCCGGGGCTTGTCTTTACGGGTCTGACGGGAGCGCTCGGTCCGGCGCTCGCGACGCTCCACGGCGCCGGTGCGATCGATCGGGTCAGAACGGGTTTTAGCCGAAGCCTCCGCTTGCTTCTCATGATCGCGCTTCCGATGACGGCGATTGCGTTTGCTCTCGGGCCACCACTCGTCCGGCTCGTCTACGGGCGCGAATACTCGGCCGTCGGACCGGTGCTCATCATCCTGCTGGTCGTGCTCCCGATCACCCCACTCTACAATCTCACCAACGCCTTGCTCAGCGCGATGGGACGCGTTCGCTTTCTCGTGGTCGTCAACGTCATCGCTTCGGCTGCGAACATACTCCTCGACCTCTTACTGGTTCCCGGTCACGGCGCCATCGGAGCGGCACTGGCTAGCGGTACGGCGCAGATGATCATCGCTCTTCCGATGGTGATCTACGTGAGCAAGACTCTGGGTCGAGTCGGATGGGAGTCGGCCGCGATCGCACGCACTGCGGTTGCCGCGGCACTAGCTGGTCTGGCAGCCTGGGCTTGCGTATCCATTGTCGGGAGCGTTGCGGGCGTGGCCATCGGCGTGATAGTCGGCCCCTGTACATTCTTTTTACTTGCCGGCCCGTTCAGGATCCTTCTCCGCAGCGACGCGGATTGGCTCAACGAGACCGTGGGGAACTTGCTCGGAGGGTTGCCGGGGCGCGTGATCCGCTATTGGACGCGACCATCTACCGGTGCCTTGGGCAGATGAGGCAACGTTTGCTCCCGAGGCTCCGGGAGCGCTGTCGTCGGGCTGGGTGTTGGCTCGATCGGTGTGTCGTTGCCCGCCACGCTGCAGAACACGTCGTGGGGGCAGTGGAATCGGGGCTGAGTCGAACACAGGCCGATCCTCCCCTCGGAAGCTTCTGCTCGAGGGTGCGAAGTAGCTGCACGACTGGAGGTATCGAACCGTTCGGAGCCTGTCCGCCGTCAGTCGGGAAAGTCGGCTAGTACGAGCTCCCCTCCGCAGTGGAGCTCTTGCATGGTCATCTTCGCAAGCATCAACCAGCCCCCAAGGACCCACCAACCTCCAAGGGTGCGGATCTGTGAGCGATACGACCTGCATGCCCGGATCTTGGCGAGCATGTCCGAGGGCCCGGAGTGGAGCGGGAGCCAACGATGACCGTCGGTAGAGGCCGGAGGGCTTTTGGTGGGGTGCTGAAGCGCGTATGGCTGCTCGAGATACGGAACGACTCGTCTCGGCCCGAGCTCCAAGCGTCGGATCAAGCGGGCAAGCCAGTCGTGATCGGGGTGTAGGAGCGGGAAGCCCGGCACCAGGATGGCGTCAGCTCCAGCGACGGCCGAGTAGAGCGCGACGGTGACCTCTTCTACATCAGGCGGCCCACCCTGTTCGTTATCGGGGAACGGCAACCAGACCGGCTCCACCCCTACGATGGAGCACGCTTTTTCGTCTTCGAGGCGACGTGAGCGTGCCGCCTCTCCGACGCTAGTAAAGCCGGTTAGCGAATCCCACCCGGTCGACGGGAGCTCCGACTCGGGATCGCCCGCAAAGACGGTAACGATCCTTATCCGCTTTCCCCGCCGCGTAGCTTGGGAAATGGCAGCTCCGAGCGACAGGATCGCATCGTCGAGATGAGGCGATAGCACGACGATGTCCTCACCGAATTCTCCCAGTGACAGTCTTCGCCGCTTGCCAGTCGTAAAGAACGTGCTGATCGTGCTCATCCCAAGAACCACACGTTAGTCGACCACAGCGCTCCCATTGGCTTCCCCGGGGATACGAAGAAGATACCGTGCCTATTCCGCGCCTTCGTACGAGCGACATCTCCCATCGCCCCTTTACCAGACGCGAGGACGCGGGGATGGCTCGCTCGCGGTACTGCCTCTGCTCGTATTCTTCGAAGGGCGTAACCTGGGCAAAATGCGCTTCGCCGGCGCCGGCTGGTCGCCTGGCTCGATCTGTGCCGCTGGCGGTCACGTTCCTCGTGCAAGTGCGCGCTTAACGGTGAAGCCGCCTGAGCATCTCTCTTTCCACCAGGCCGGGCCCTCTTTGAGACCCTCGTTGATCTCCGCCTGGCGGGCCCAGCGCCCGAGCGCTTCTGGCGCGAACGACAGAACGGAGGGTTGTTATCGCGACCGCGGGCGATGAAGCGCATCTTTCTCCAGCGTGCCTTCGACTACGAGACGAAAGTACGCTGATTGGTCATGACCGGCATTGGCAGCAGCCCGCTGAACCGTGTGGTGTGCATCGACCACGGGATTAGCTTCGGCGGCCTATCCGTTCGGACAGAACATGGCTCTTGACCGGCCGCATCAAGGCGATTACTGTGCGAGTGCCGCTTACGGGTTACGTGAGTACCCGTTACGGGTAGATAGTTCCCCCCAAAGGCGTCGTCATGCGAGGCGAACGTCGATTTTAGTAATGAAGCTGCCCCCAGCGATAGCGCCGTTATACCCGTCTTCCCTGGCACCCACGCCGGCGCTGACTGCTGCTTCCTCTTACTCGTTGCTACTCGGTCACAGAGAGGGTTTGGTGTAATGCAAAAACAAGCTCAGTCTTCCTCCTCGGGTCATCTCTCAGACGGATCCGGTTTGACGACGTTCGGAATCTTCGTGCTATCGGCGATGCTCGGCGGCGGGCAACGATTGCTCGCGCGCCGTAACAGCACCTGGGATCGCTTGATCCGAGCCTCTCACGGGCTTGTCGCCCTTTTCCGACATCGATGGCAAGTAGCAGCGGTCGCCTTACTGGGTGGCTTTGTCATCTTGCTCGGCACGTCGAGCAGCGTCGCGCAGGCGTCGCCCTTGTCATGCCCCAACGGAACCTCGCTCAACGTTGTGGCGCATCAAGACGACGACCTCCTGTTCATGAATCCTGACATCCTCCACGACATTCAGAGCAATCGCTGTGTCGTGACGGTGTACGTCACGGCCGGTGATGCAGGTGAGAGCGATCCGGCTTATTGGCAGGGCCGGGAAGCTGGTTCTCAAGCCGCCTATGCGGAGATGGCTGGCGTTGACAACGTGTGGACGACAAGCGACGCCGGGATCCCCAACCATTCAATACCTGTGCTCACGCTCAGCGGAGATCCGAAAGTCTCCCTGGTTTTCATGAGGCTTCCCGACGGCAACTACCTCTGGGGCACGGGATTTGCAACCCACAACTACGAGAGTCTGCAGAAGCTATGGCAGGGGACTATCGACTCCATACACCCAGTCGACGACGAATCGTCGAGCTACACGAGGCAAGACCTCATCGATACGTTGACAAGCCTGATGACCGAATTCCAGCCCGACCTGATTCGTACCCAGGATTCCACTGTCGGCTTCGGTAACGGCGATCACTCCGACCACTATGCGTCCGCTCTTTTTGCGGATGCCGCGCAGATCAATTACTCCACTTCCCATACCACCACCAGCTATATCGACTACGCGGTTTCGAACTACCCGCAGAACGTCTTCGGGACGGATCTGACAAGTAAACAGAACGCGTTCTATACGTACGGCGAATACGATTCCCATACCTGCGACAGCGCGGAGACATGCACCACAAGGCCCGAGAGGGAATGGTTGACGCGAAGCTACGTAGTCGGCACCCCGAACGCAGACGCCGGCGGGGATCAGACAGTCCTGACTCCCGGCGCGATCGTGCACCTGAACGGCTCCGCGAGCAGTGATCCCAACGGCGATCCGATCACCTATTCGTGGACTCAGACGTCAGGAAGCCCTGGCGTCACCCTCTCCGGTGATACCACCGCAACGCCCACCTTCCCGGCGCCGGCGTCCGCGACCACGTTGACCTTCGCGCTGACCGTGAGCAACGGCACGCTGGCGAGCACAGACAGCGTAACCGTCACGGTTGCGCCGCACAGCACGAATATCGCCAGTCGGGCGACCGTGACGGCCTCCTCGGAGAACACGGTTACCGGGCAGCTCGCGATCAAGGCCGTGGACGGATCCGCGGAGGGGTATCCGGGTGACTACACGCACGAATGGGCGACGCTCAATGAGGGCGCCGGCGCCTGGCTGAATCTCGCCTGGGCATCCCCGCAGCTAATTAACCGCATCGTGCTCTATGACCGGCCGAGCTCCACCGAACAGATCACGAGCGCAACGCTCAGCTTCTCCGATGGGAGCACGGTTGACGTTCCCGCCCTTGCGAACAACGGCGCCGCGGTCGCCTTTGACTTCCCCGCCGTGTCGACCACTAGCGTGCATCTGGCGATCACATCCGTGAGCGACAGCACTGTCGACATCGGGCTCGCGGAGATCGAGGTCTGGACGCCCGATCAGGCTCCGGTCGCAAACGCCGGACTAAATCAGAACAACGTGAAGACCGGCGCCACAGTGACGCTGGATGGTTCTTTGAGCTCTGATCCAGACATTGGCGACACGCTCAGCTATGCGTGGACGCAGACGGGCGGACCTTCGGTCACCCTCACCGGTGCCACCACCGCCAAGCCCACCTTCACGGCTCCGGCGAGCGCCACCTCGCTGACCTTCAAGCTGACCGTGAGCGACGGCACGCTGAACGACTCGGCCTCCGTCACGATCACGGTGCCGGATCGTCCGCCGGTCGCGAACGCCGGACCGGATCAGAACAACGTGAAGACCGGCGCCACCGTGACTCTGGACGGCAACAAGAGCTCTGACCCAGACAGCGGCGACACGCTCAGCTATGCGTGGACGCAGAC
>JBEKLL010000042.1:0-11110 GCA_050010215.1 Gaiellaceae bacterium
GTGCCGTGATCGGCGTCCTTCGTCGTGAAGAAGGGCTGGAAGATCTTCGTAAGCGTTTCCTCGTCCATGCCGATTCCGGTGTCGCGAATCGAGAGGGTCACGTAGCGGCCGGGCGCGAGCGAACCGTCGATGTCGACAAGTGGCTCGGTGAGCTTCAGGCTTGCCGTCTCGATCGCGAGCGTCCCACCCTCCGGCATCGCATCGCGTGCGTTCATGGCGAGGTTGACGATGACCTGCTCGAGCTGGCTTCGGTCACTCGCGACGGGCTTGAGCCCGGGCGCGAGCGTCGTCTCGAGCTCGACATCGTCGCCGATCAGCTGAGCGAGCAGCTTTCCCACCTCCGAGACGATCTCGTTCAGGTCGAGGCTCTCGCGGCAGGAGACTCTGCGGCGGCTGAAGGCGAGGAGGCTGCGAGCCACGGCCGCCGCGCGCTCCGTGGCGCTCTTGATCTCCTCGACGTCGGCGCGGACGTCGGAATCTGCGGGCAGCCTCGCGAGCGCCAGCTCGACGTAGCCCGAGATCGCGGTCAGCAGATTGTTGAAGTTGTGTGCGATACCGTCGGCGAGCCTGCCGACCGCCTCCATCTTCTGCGCCTGGAGCAGCTCGGCCGCAAGCAGCGCGTGCTCCTCCTCGGCTTGCCTGCGCTCCGTGATGTCGTGGTAGTTGACGACGATTCCCTCGATACGTGGTTGGTCGAGGAGATTCGTGAGAACGCCCTCGACCCAGCGCCAGGATCCGTCCGCTCGCATCAAACGGTGTTGAAACGGCACGGGCTGCTCGGGTTTCTCGAGCGCTTCGTGCAGGCAGCGCTCGGCGATCGCCCGGTCGTCGGGGTGAACCGTGGCCAGGGCATCGAGTTTGGCTCTCTCCTCAAGCGAGTAGCCAGAGGCGTGGGCGATCGAAGGACTGAGATAGACGGGTTTCAGATCGGCATCGACCACGGCGATCTCTTCAGCGCTGTTCGCGACGAGCGCCTGGAAACGCTCGAGGCTGGTATCGAGCGCCTCCTCCGCGCGTCGACGCACAGTGATGTCCGCGGCAGTGCCCTTGTAACGGAGGATGTTCCCGTCGCCATCGCGGACGGCTTGTGCATTGACCGAGAGCCAGCGAGTGCCGCCGTCTTTCTGCTCGACCGGTACTTCGAAATCCCGGACGGCGTCGCTTACTTCGAGCAGTCGGCGTAACTCGAACCGACGCTCAGGATCCGAGCAGAGTCGCTTGGAGAAATCGGTCGACCCCGCGATCAAGTCGGCGGGTGACGCGGAGCCGAGCATGCGAGCCAGGATCAGGTTGGCCGTGAGGATCTGTCCGGAGGCTGCGGCCTGGAAGATGCCGGCGCTATCGACAGGGGTGTCATCCGCGTCTCCGGGTTGGAGACCGCCGCTATCGGTCGTCAGCCCCCTGCCGGGTTCTTGAGAACTCGTATCCGTCCGCACAACCCGGGGTATCGACCGAAGACGGTCTTACCTTGAGGTAAGCGAGGAGCACGAGCATCGTCTCGGGCGCGCCGACGGTGTCACGTGGATACCGAGTAGATAGGCGTAGGTCTACCGGAAGCGTCCGTTTCCTAAGCAGCGTCCGCGTAAGGACTCGGCGAGAAGTGCGAAGTGGGTGTACCTGGAGCGCCTAGCGTGAAGTTCTCGTCGCTATCGTAGGTGCTCTCGAGGTGCAGCTGATCGATGAAGTACCTCGAAGGAAGGGCGACATCGATCGCCTTTCGGATGTTCACCGTCTCCGAGCGCTCCTCGTCAAGCAGGATCGGAGCGATCTCCGGTGGGTACACGACCGTTACGCAAAGGCCGCCCGTCGGTGTCCCCGCGTAGCGAGTCGGCGGCTCGAGCCGAAGCTCACACGCGAGGAGCGCCCTCGCGGCCTCCAACTTGCCTTGCCCGACCAACCAGATCGTCGCCTCCATGCGCACACGCGGGGCGGGCGGGATCTCTTCCGCAGCCGCGATCGCCTTGAAGATACTCATACGGGCGTCATCGACTCGACGCTTAGCGAATTCATCGCCTAATCGGTGCGAACCGGCTCCCCGGCGGCGGCGACAGTCCTCAACGCCGGCGTCCGAGCCTCTGCCGCAGCAGACGCCGGAGCCCGCGTCGGCGTACGTCTAGCTGACGGCGGCGCTTGGGCAACTCGGGCGCCTCGACGAACGCGCTCTGAGCGAACTGCCCTTCGGACCGTTTGGGAACGCAACCAACTTGGGGCGCGTCTTAACGTCTTATGATCTAGCGTGGGTACGGAAGAGTCGGGTCACCTATCGGCGACCGGCTTCATCCGTGCGCTTTCCGGGGCTTCACTTCATCGGCCAGAGGGGGTAAGTCATGAAGTGCCGCCTCTTCACCCTTATCGCCGTTGTGGCGATTGTCGCCGCCACTGGCTCGCTCACATCTGTCCATCACGCTATCGCCGGAGGTGGGGGTGGAGCTCTCCAGATCAGCGCCGGTGACGCGCACACCTGTGCTGTCTTATCGGGCGGCACGGTCTGGTGTTGGGGCGGCGACTACGACTCCCAGCTCGGAGGCGGCGCGACCGCCAGCAGCTGGACGCCTGTCCGAGTAGCCGGCGTCTCGAGCGCAAGCCAGGTGAGCGCCGGCGACGCGCACACCTGTGCGCTCATTGCCGGTGGCACGGTTGAGTGCTGGGGCTTGAACTTCGACGGTCAGCTCGGTGATGGCCTTATAAGTCACGGCCATCTCAATCCAGAGAAAGAAGACGTCAGCCTGGCTCCCGTCCAGGTGAGCGGCATCACCAGCGCGCTCCAGGTGAGCGCCGGCTCTAGCCACACCCGTGCTCTCATCTCGGGCGGCACGGTTGAGTGTTGGGGCTTGGGTAGCGCACTCGGTGACGGAGTGTCAAACCACGGTCACAAGGACGCGGACGGAGCCGACTTCAGCCCGATCCCGGTACGGGTGAGCGGCATCACAGACGCCGTCGCCATCGACGCCGGCGGCTGGCACACCTGCGCTCTCCTATCCACCGGCCAGGTCAGGTGCTGGGGCGACGGAACCTCCGGACAGCTCGGCGACGGCGCGTCCGTCAAATTCTACGAGCGCAGGCGGTAGAGCGAAAACCTGCCAGTATTGCGAGCACCGTCCGCGTACATCGAAGGGCGCGTAGTCGGATCGAGGAGAGAAACTATGTCGCTCATCACAGGGAAAGGCATCTACTGGCGAGCCGTCGCGGTGTTGCTCCTCTTCACCGTTACTCTGACTCTGGGCGTGGTGTCGCCGGGTGCACTCGCGATAGCGAAGCGTGACGCGGCGAACTCCGTCACCTACGGCTCTCTACGAACGGCGCCCGCTGCCCGTGCGTTGCCGAAGCACGTCGCGGCCGGCTCCGCAGCCTACGTCTCATCGAGAGGATCGAGCCTCGAGAGCGCCCGGACGCTGAAGCGGAGCGCGGCGAGCTCCGTTACTTACTCAGACCCGGCCGGCGATTGCACGAGCACGGACGCCCCCACGGTGCCAGTGGGCAGCTGCGATATCCAGAATGTCACCGTTTCGAACGACGACAGCGGTCTGATCACGTTCAAGGTCGGCATTCCCGGCTCGCCGACCCTAACTGAGGACATGGAGATCGCCGTATTCATCGACTCCGACCAGAACCCAGCCACCGGAGACTCGAGCGGGTACGACTACATGCTCGACTACTGGACGAACGCCGGAGACCCGGCCAAGCCAATCTACGTTGCTTTGTCCAAACTCACGAGCGCTGGCTCGACCGGCGTACCGGCGCCGGCTTCGCTCAACGCCAGCTATACGAGTGGCGTCGCGACAATCACCATCGGCGCAGCCGATCTGGGCAGCATCGGTGCTCTCGACTTCGACGCCGTCGCTTTCTCGGGGCTCACGTACGACTCCAGCGGCAATCCCACGAACTACGATACGGCGCCGTTCGACGTGGCGCCCGATACCAGCTCGTGGAGCTACACGGTCAGCCTCTCGCTCTCGGCCGCGCGACTGCAGGGGAAGTTCCGCGTCACCGGCCGGATCACAAGCCTCCGCGGGCTCAAAGGGAAGGTCGGGAAAACGTTCCACGAGACGTGGCGCTTCGTGCCGCAATGCAGTCGCGGCGTCTGCGGAGTGACAGTGGTCATACCCGACACGCCCCGCATCAAGCTTGCTCGTAGCGGCGCGACCCATTACGGAACCCATCGCTGGACTACACGCTGCAACGGCTCACGTGACCGAATACTCGCGAAGATCAAACTGCATGTGACGAAAGGAGCAACTATCAACGGGGAGTGGCGGGCGACCAACTGGCAAGGTACAGAGCGCTATTCCACTCCGAAAACCAAGACGTGCTCCTCTTCCCTAGAGGTGAATTCGGATCGAGGCATCCTCAAGCAGGGCTAAGAAGCCGTGCGCGGGGCTCGTCGAGTCGCGAGTTAAGAGTGACCTGACCCCCGAAGGGTTCGTAAACTCAAGCGGCCTCATATTCGTGGATCACTCCGCCGAGGAGATCACTCCGCCGTAGGTGCTCTGCTGCAGCGCTGGGTGTTGAGTGGCGGCCGTCCGGTGGCAGGAGGTGGAGGGCACGGTGCGGTCTGTGCTCGTTGTAATGGCGGCGGTAGACGCGGAGCACCTGCTCAAGATGGCGGCGACCGACGATGAGGATCCGGTCGAGACAGTCGGAGCGGACGGTGCGCACCCAACGCTCGGCGTAGGCGTTCGCGTTCGGGGCCCGGATGGGCGTGCGGATGACTCTGATGCCCTCGGTCCGGAGCACCTCGTCGAAGGCATGGCCGAACTTCGAGTCACGATCACGGACGAGAAACCGGAACAGCTGCTCGTCGCCGAGTTGCTACGCGAGATTGCGGGCCTGCTGCACAACCCAGCCTCCGCCCGGGTTCGACGTGCAGGCGATGTACTCGATCCGCCGCGTCTCGACCGAGATGAAGAACAGCACGTGGATCCGCCGCAGGAAGGCGGTCTCGACAGTGATGAAGTCGCAAGCGAGCATGCTCGCAGCCTGCGCTCGCAGGAACGCTCGCCACGATGAGGGCGTTCGCTCCGGTGCCGGCCGAAGCCCTGCCTCGAGCAGCACCTTGCGGACGGAAGTCGCCGACACGGCAAGCCCGACACCTCTGAGTTCGCCAACGATGCGCCGGTACCCCCAGTGCGGGTTCTCGCGGGCGAGCCGCAGGATCACTGTTCGCAGCTCCGCGTCCAGCCGCGGCCGCCCCGGCGCCTTTCCCGGGTATGTCCAGCGACGATAGGCGAGCTCGCGGTGCCAGCGAAGCAAGGGTATCCGGCTTCACCGGAAACCTTGGCCACGTCATTCGTGGCAGCGAACGGCTCAACGCCGCGAGCAGCGCACGATCGGCCCGATTCAGCCTCGTCCGCGCAGTCTGCCGGCGCAGGACCGCCAACTCGTGGCGCAGCACGAGGATCTCGACCTCCTTCGAGCGGCGCGACCGTCCGACCAGCAGGACTAGCGCTAACAGATTTCGCGCAACGAGATATGCGAACGACCAGAGCAAGCAGCCCTCCCTTGATCGACTCGGAGACCGCCGAAACCTAGCGAGGCCGACACCTCGGAGGCCGCGGACGAGTTTGCGAACCCTACGGGGTTCCAGAAAGCTCGCTCGCGGCTTGTTTGACAGGTGGGACGGAGGGAGTAGGCTCGCGGCAACCCGACGGCGTGCAATAAAGAAGACGATCCCGTGCTCGGCAAGGCCAACTGGTTCCTGCCGGCGCGGCTCCAGTGGGTGCCTCGCCTCGACATCGAGGGTCCTTCGACACCGCGCCGAGCTTCGGACGAGTCGGCCGTTGTCGCGACGCCGCCAACGTCGGCATCATCGATTACGCCGTATTGAACGGAAGTCCACAGTACGAACCTAGGAGGCAACGTGAAGAAGTCGCTGGGAGCCAAGGCATTGCTCTATCCGACACCCGTCCTCGCCGTCGGCAGCTACGACGCCGAAGGACGGCCGAACGTGATGACGGCGGCCTGGGGCGGCATCGCCTGCTCCAAGCCACCCTGCATCTCCGTGTCGCTGCGAAGCGCCACCGCGTCGCACGGCAACATCATCGCCCGTAAGGCGTTCACCATCAGTCTGCCCTCTCGAGAGCAAGCCGCTCAGGCGGACTCCTTCGGTTTGGCTTCGGGTCGCGACACCGACAAGTTCGCCGCCGCCGGACTGACGCCCGTGGCGGCCGAGTTCGTCGATGCGCCCTTCGTAGCGGAGTTTCCGCTCGTCATTGAGTGCGAGGTCGTCCAAGTGCATGAACTCGGTCTGCACACCCAGTTCATCGGCGAGATCAAGGACGTCAAGATCGACGAGGGTTGCCTAGATAAGGAGGGCCATATCGACATCCGCAAGCTCGACCCGATTGCATTCGGCCTCGGGAACGCGACGGCAGAGTACTTCGCGCTGGGCGCATCAATCGGCCCCGCGTTTTCGATCGGGAAGATCTTCGTCGCTAACACGGGCTCGTGATCGGTGTGAGAGCCGAGGGTGCAGTCGGGTTGCCTTAGCGTTTCACGACCTGTTGCCCGACTTAGTCCAGCTCAACCAGACGCTGTTGCGTCTCGAGATTGGCCCTTACCACCGTCGCTCGTCCGCGCGTCCGTTTCCGGTGCCGCGAACGAGGGATCGCCGAAGTCGGAGAAGGCAATCGAAGACACCCAGCTAGCGTAGCGGGCGGTGCTCAACCCCAAACACAGCAACCGTCGTGACCCGGCGATGCCGCGCTCCGGGCTTCTTACGCAGGCGTGTCCCAGGAGTTTCCAGCGAAAGGCTGGGACCGACCTCCGCCGACGTTAAGGACTGTCGCCACCACCGGGGAGCCGGTTCGCACCGATTCGGCGATGAATCCGTCGGGCTTCGAGTCGATCACGTCGATATGAGTATTTTCAAGGCGATCGCGGCTGCGGAAGAGATCCCGCCTGCTCCACGCGTGCGCATGGAGGGCGCCTCGGGGCTCTGCCAGTGAGCCCCCGGTAGTACGCTGTGAGCGCGTTAGTAGGGGCCCTCATGGCGCCCCCAGATGGGAGGGACGATGCGACTGCGTGGTGCAGCTCTTGCTCTCATTGTCTCTGCGGCTGCGATGCTTCCCGGCAGCGGGCAGGCGCTGGCGCATACCCTGCGACGTCCACCGTCTGCGCGCCTGCCGGCGGGTGGCGGCCATCCGATCGAGCACCTTCACCGGCACTTCGGCAGGTTAAACAGTGAGGGAACGGCCACCTCACAAAACTGGGCCGGCTATGACGCCACCGGCGGGGGCTTTGCGAGTGTCACGGCTAGCTGGGTCGAACCGCCTATTCAGGCAAGTTACTCCGCCGAGACCTACGCCTTCTTCTGGGTCGGCCTCGACGGCGATGGCAGCTCAACGGTGGAGCAGACGGGCACCGCGGCCTACAGCCAGGACGGCAGCGTCTCCTACTACGCCTGGTATGAGATGTATCCAGACCCATCGATCCCCATCTATGGCATGACCGTCAGCCCCGGCGATGAGATGGCCGGGACAGTGACGAGTGACAGCCCGGGCGACTTCACCCTCACCCTCCTGGATGACACGACGCACGACTCCTTTACCACAACCCAGACAAACGGTGTGACCGCTCCCTTCTCGGCCGAAGTCATCGCCGAGGCGCCGACGTCGATAGCGAGCGGCACCATCTTCCCGCTAGCCGACTTCGGCAGCGTCAGTTTCACCAACTGCGCCTTCAACGGCCAGCCCCTAAGCGCCTTTGCCTACAACCAGATCGACATGGTCTCAGCAGGCGGCCTCACCGAGGCGGCGGCCTCGGCGCTCGGCACCGACGGCGCTAGCTTCTCGGTGACCAGCTACCCGGCAAGCGACACCACCTCGCCGGTCACCATCGCCTCCGGCTACGACAGCGCCTGGCACAACTCGGCCGTGCAGGTCACGCTGACCGCCACCGACAACGACGACGGCAGCGGTGTGAGATCGATCACCTACAACATCGACGGCGGCGTGCCTACGACCGTCGACGCCGACACCGCCCAGGTGACGATCGGCGCTGCCGCTGACCACTCCAACGACGGAGTGCACACGCTCTCCTTCTACTCGACGGATAACGACGGTAACCAAGAGACCGCGAAGTCGGCGATCGTCAAGATCGACACCACCCCGCCTACGCTGAGCGCCTCCGGGGCCAGCGACGGCGCCTGGCTCAACCACGCCGCGACCATCACCCTGACCGCCGCCGACACCTCCGGCGGCTCCGGCGTGGCCTCGATCAGCTACAGCATCGACGGTGTCGCCCACACGGCCGCCGGGGCAAGCACCCAGGTGGTGATCCCGGCGAGCCCGAACGCAACCCACACGCTCACCTACCACGCCACCGACCTGGCCGGCAACGTGAGCGCCGATAGGCAGCTCAGCGTGCACATCGACACCCTCTCACCGACGACCACTGTCACCGGCGCCGATGATCTCTGGCACAACCACTCGGTGAAGCTGATCCTCCATGCCGCCGACAACGCCGGCGGCTCCGGCGTGGCCTACACCGAGTACTCACTCAATGGCGGCAAGACCTGGACCAAGGCGGCCTCGGTGACCATCGCGGCGTCCGCGGACCACGCAAACGACGGCAGCCATACCGTCGAGTACGGCTCGGCCGACAAGGCCGGCAACCTGGAGAAGGCCAAGTCGGTGACCGTCAAGATCGACACCACCGGCCCTGTGACCGCCGCCGAGGCAGCGAGCGGCACGGCGGGGCACGCGCTCAACTTGCGCTACCTCGTGCGCGACACCCTGAGTCCCTCCCTCACCGACGTCCGCCTTGTCGTCAAGAACGCCAAGGACGAGGTCGTGAAGAGTTTCACCTGCGGTACAAGGCGCGTCGCTAACTGGTATGCGGTCGCCTGGAAGCCCACTGCTAAGGGGACCTACCGCTATTTCGTCTACGGCACGGATCTGGCTGGCAATAAGCAGGCCAAGGTGGGTAGCGCCAAAATCACGGTCAAGTGAGTGATAGAGACGGGAAGCGTAGATGGGCAGCCTTCACGGCCCACCTTCCCCGCTTCGCCCCGGCATCCGTGCCCTCGCTCCGGCGGAGAAACCTGCCAGTAGGGGTGAGTCGAGTTAACGTGATCACAACGCTCTCTCTGTCACTCGGATAGCCGCATCTCCCTGATCCGGTAGAAGCTGCGCCGGACGCGCTCGAAACGCGGTGTGGAGCCCTCAGCGTAGGCGGCCAGCGTCCCCTTGACCGAGCTCCAGAGCAGTGGCTCGCCCGCGAGTCATTCCGCAGCAGCGTGGATCGCGCGTGCCTGCATCGGCTCCCCAGCCAGCTCGAGCACGATCGTCACGGTCTCAAACACCGGGCTCACCTTGGCCGGAACAGGCCTCGGCTCACGGGGATTGGCCTGGGCTTTGCGGAGCAACTCGTCGTGGAGCGCCCCCAACCGAGAAAGCTCAACCCCGGCTCACCGTGGGAGAACGGCTACATCGAATCGTTCAACGGCAAGCTGCGCGACGAACTCCTGAACAGTGAGCTCTTCTTCACGCTCAGAGAGGCAGAGATCCTGGTTGAAGAGTGGCGCAGTCTTACTAACATAAAAAGTGGACCAGTAAACGGGGTCAGGCCACTCAGGCCTTTCTCTCACTCGCTTCCTGTGGTGAGAGCGCTCGGTGCCGTCGCACTATGGGGATTCGCCACAGTTACCGACTAGGCGTCCGCCCAGTCGCTGTGGCCCGATGATCTAGTAAACGCCCCGGCTCAACCTCCGGAAGTGCGGTTTCTCCCCTATTGCTCCTGCCGAGAGGGCCGCTTTCACCCGCGGCCGAAGGACGGGTTTTCTGAGGAGAGCCTCGGCGGCGGCGTGGATCTCGGACGTTCGCATCGGCTGTCCTGCAAGTTCGAGCACTACGGGTACCGTCTCCAAAACGGAGGGGCGCCTTCCTTCGAACCGCGCGAGAGGTGGAGACGAGGGAGATTAAGAACTCCACGAAGAGCACGCTTGTTCCCGCGCTAGGGACTGGTTAGAGTCCGACTCGTCTCCCCATTGTCAACTCGGTTGTCCGAGGTCGCTCACTTGTGGAGGTAGAGCAATGGCTCCCTTTCCTTCGAATGGTCAGATGATCCCCCGTGCTCGCGCTCGCCTTCGCGTCTTTGGCTTTCTCCTCGGCTGTCTCTCTGTATTGCTATCGGTCGGCACTGCCGCCGCCGCTCCGAGTAGCCACCTGACGACCGCCACCTCGCCTTTCTACGCGGCAGCGCGAGCCGCCACCGGCCTGCCGCCCAAGAACACCAAACTGCCGACCATCTCCGGCACGGCCAAGCAGGGCCAGGCGCTCATCGCCACCAGGGGCTCCTGGAACAACCATCCGAGCTCCTACACCTACCAGTGGCAACGCTGTAACAGCTCGGGCTGCGTGAACATCTCCGCAGCGACCAAGGACTACCACGTGCTCGTCTACGCAGACGCCGCTTACACCATCCGCATCGTCGTCAAGGCCACTAACGCCTACGGCTCTGTCAGCGCCACCTCGAGCGAAACCGCAGTCGTCACCGGCCTGCCGCCCGCAAACACGGTCCTACCGACCATCTCCGGAACGGCCAAGCAGGGCCAGGCGCTCATCGCCACCAGGGGCTCCTGGAACAACTATCCGACCTCCTACACCTACCAGTGGCAACGCTGCAACAGCTCGGGCTGCGTGAACATCTCCGGAGCGACCAAGAACTACCACGTGCTCGTCTACACCGACGCCGCTCACACCATCCGTATCGTCGTCAAGGCCACTAACGCCTACGGTTCGACCGCTGCGACCTCGGCCCGCTATCCGACGTCGGGAACCGTCATTGGCCTGCCGCCTAAGAACACCGCCCTACCCGCGATCTCCGGCACGGCCAAGCAGGGCCAGGCGCTCATCGCCACCAGGGGCTCCTGGAACAACTATCCGACCTCCTACACCTACCAGTGGCAACGCTGCAACAGCTCGGGCTGCGTGAACATCTCCGGGGCGACCAAGAACTACCACGTGCTCGTCTACGCCGACGCCGCTCACACCATCCGCGTCGTCGTCACCGCTTCGAACGCCTACGGCTCAACCGCCGCAACCTCGGCCCGCTACCCGACATCGGGAACCGTCACCGGCCTGCCGCCCGCAAACACGGTCCTACCGACCAT
>JBEKLL010000043.1:0-9160 GCA_050010215.1 Gaiellaceae bacterium
ACGACGAAGGACGCCGATCACGGCACGGGGCTCGGTCTCTCCACGGTCTATGCGGTCGTCGAAGAGGCCGGCGGCCACATCCGCGTCTCTAGCCAGCCGAACGAGGGGACGACCTTCGCGATCTACCTGCCCGAGAGCGATAGTCCCGCCTAGTACCCATCCGAGGGTGTGGCGTATGGAGCGAAGCGCCTCGCAGTCATCTTAAGAGTCGATAGCCTCGGCTGCCGCGATACTCGAAAAGCGGGCTTCTGCGAACGCAACCCCTACGTAGGTGACTCTTCACCGAAGAGCGCGAGATGGGCTCACCGAACAACTCCTCGACAGCCTTATGGATGTCTCGGACTCGCAGCTCGTGGCCAGCTTGCTCGAGAACCGTCGCGATGGCGTCGCCAACGGTTCCGAACTTCCGCCTGCCGTCCGGTGCTACGCCGTTCACTGAGCGATTACGGCCCTCTACTTGCTTCCAGTCGCGAGCCATGAGACGCCGGTAGAGGGTCGTCAGGTCGTGGTTTGAAAGCCGCTCAGTGAGGACCAGCTAGGAGGACTCGAACCCGTCCCCCTTAGACGCCTCGCCAAGACTCCGCACCTCGGGAGAAGGGTTGGAAAGCTGTCTCATGAGGTGCAAATCGTTGTTTTTTCGTCAACGTTTATCCCTGCAAACAAGCGGTTTATGCATGTCCGGTCGCTCGAAACGTTCCGCGGTCGGGTATTCGACGTTTATCCCTGCATATCGGGTAGTTTTGTGTTTCCGGTCGCTCCGCCGTCCTTCAAGTCCCTGATCTAACCTGATCCCTAGCTACGACAGGTAGGACAGAGGCCGGTCAGCTCGATCGTGTGGCTCGTGGTCACGAAACCGTGCTGCGCCGAGACTCGGCTCAGCCAGTCGTCGAGCTCACACTCCTGGATCTCGACCACGCGGTGGCAGCTCGAGCAAACGAGGTGGTGGTGGTGCGCCTCGCCGCAGAGGCGGTAGCACAGCTCTCCGTCGTGATGGGAGAGAGCGTCGATGACGCCCTTCTCGCTCAAGAGAGACAGCGTGCGATAGACCGTGGCGAGGCCGATCGCCGAACCCTTCCGCTCGCGCAGACGGCGCCATAGCGTCTGAGCTGTCGCATCGTCCGGCTCCCGCGCCAACTCGCCGAGCACCTCGAGCCTCTGCCGCGTCGCCCGTACGCCTCCCTGCGCCAGTAATTCGACGAGTTCCGGCTCCCCAACTTGCGCAGCCTCTTGCATGGAAGTAGGATAGCTGACGTGAGACTGAGAATCGTTCTCATAGGTTTACCCTTATTGATCACGACGTCCGTCGTCGTCGGCCTCGTGCTCATGGCGCGCTCTTCCACGTCGGGCACGAAGCTGAAAGTCGTCGCTGCCGAGAACTTCTACGGCGACATCGTCAGGCAGATCGGGGGCGCTCGCGTCTCCGTCACGTCCATCCTCTCCGACCCGAACGCCGACCCGCACCTTTTCGAGCCGGGAACGGCGAACGGCCTAGCAGTCTCCACCGCTGGATTGGTCGTTCAGAACGGACTCGGCTACGACGCCTTCATGCAGAAGCTCGAGAGCGCCGCGCCTAGCAGTCACCGAATCGTGGTCACGATCTCCGACGTGCTCGGCTTTCACGGCGCCGAAACGAACCCCCACATCTGGTACGACGTGCCGAAGCTGCCGCTGATCGCCGGGGCGATCGCTTCGGGCCTGGAGCGAGCCGATCCGTCGCACCGCGCCGTTTACGCATCCGGGCTGCACCGGTTCCTGGTGAGCCTCATTCCGCTCGATCGGGAGGTCGCCGCGATCCGCGCCTCCTACTCGTGCCAGCCGGTCGCCTATACCGAGCCGGTTCCGGGCTACCTGATCGAAGCTGCGGGACTGCGGAACCTGGCACCTGGCTCCTTCACCCGCGCGATCGAGTCGGGCAACAGTCCCACTCCCCAGGATTTCGCCACCATGAACCGGCTCGTCACAGAGCGGCAAGTCAGGGTACTTCTCTACAACACCCAAGCCGTCTCGCCGGTCACCTCCCAGATCCGCTCCGCCGCGAAGCGCGCCGGCATCCCCGTGCTCGGCGTGACAGAGACGATGCCACCGGGATCGACGTTCCAGTCGTGGCTGCTCACCGAGACGCGAGCGCTGCGTCAGGCGCTCGCGCGATGAGCGCCGTCATCTCGGTCAGGAAGCTGGCGCTTCGCTTCGGCGAGCGCAGGCTCTGGGACGACCTCTCGTTCGAGCTGTCCGCGGGTGAACTGCTCGCCGTGCTCGGCCCTAACGGGACTGGGAAGAGTTCACTGCTGCGGATTCTGCTCGGGCTGCTCGAGCCGAGCGCGGGCGAGGTTGAGGTCATGGGGCTCTCACCGCGACACAGCCGCGCCCGAGTCGGCTACGTCCCCCAGCAGCGCATCTTCGACCGTGACCTTGCGCTGCGCGCCCGCGATCTCGTGCGGCTCGGCCTAGACGGCCACCGCTGGGGCGTGAGCGTGCTCACGCGCGACAAGCGGGAGCGGATCGAGCGCGCGCTTTCCGAGGTGGGAGCCGCCGAATATGCGGATGCGCCGATTGGCCGCCTTTCGGGTGGCGAGCAGCAGCGCCTGAGGGTCGCCCAGGCTCTCGTCGCCGAGCCGGCTCTCCTGCTCGCCGACGAGCCGCTGCTCTCGCTCGACCTTTCCTACCAGCGGATCATCACCGGGCTCCTCGATGAGCGACGGCGACGCCTCGGGACGCCGATCGTGTTCGTGACCCACGACATCAACCCGATCCTGCCGATGGTCGACCGGGTGCTCTATCTCGCTCCGGGACGCTGGGCGATCGGAACTGCCGACGATGTTCTGACCTCCGAGACGCTCTCGTCTCTGTATGAGACCGAGGTCGACGTGCTGCGCGTTCGCGGGCGGATCGTCGTCGTCGGCACCCCGGACGACCACGACGTTCATCACGTCCACGAGCATGGGCAGGTTCACGCCTGATGTTCAGCCAACTTCTCGCCCAGCACTTCGTGCACACCGCGCTGCTCGCTGGGGCGGTCGTGGCCGTCGTCTCCGGTTCGATCGGCGTCTTCGTCGTCACTCGGGGAGCGAGCTTCGCCGTGCATGCGATCTCCGAGCTCGGATTCACGGGCGCAGCCGGTGCCCTCGTCATCGGCGTCGATCCCGTGCTCGGAATGATGAGTGGCTCGCTCGTCGTGGGTCTCGTGCTCGGTCTGCTCTCGCTGCGCGGCAGAGAGCGAGATAGCGCGATCGGAGCGGTGCTGGCCTTCGGGCTGGGAGTGGGCGTTCTCTTCCTGTCGCTCTATCAGGGCTACGCGACCGAGGCCACCAATCTGCTCTTCGGCTCGATCGTCGGCGTCAGCGACGCCCAGCTCCGCAATCTCGCCGTCGTTGCTTTGGTCGTGCTCGTCGTGATCGCGCTCGCCTACAGGCCGCTCGTCTTCTCGAGCGTTGATCCCGAGGGCGCCGAGGCTCGGGGCGTACCGCTGCGTGCGCTCTCCGTTCTGACCTTCCTGCTGCTGGC
This sequence comes from Gaiellaceae bacterium, assembly GCA_050010215.1. Taxonomy (GTDB): domain Bacteria; phylum Actinomycetota; class Thermoleophilia; order Gaiellales; family Gaiellaceae; genus Fen-549. The sequence goes on from JBEKLL010000043.1 coordinate 3,502, forward strand.
GCTGGCGACTGCGGAGGCGATTCAGGTCGTCGGCGTACTGCTCGTCCTCACCCTCGTGATCACACCCGCCGCCACCGCGCAGCGACTCACCAGCCGGCCGGAGGCAGCGCTCCTGCTCAGCATCGTCATCGCGCTCGTCTCGACCGAAGGTGGGATCCTGCTCTCGCTCGAGAAGCCCTGGCCGACCAGCTTCTTCATCAGCGCGATCTCGTTTGCCATCTACCTGATCGCGCGGATCGTCGATGTCGCACGTCCGAGGAGCACCCGGATGTCCGCTCCACAGACGGTGTGAGTCAGGCGGGCTACCACGCGGGACCGGAGGCCGTTCGCCGGTATAGTCCCAGCTCAGCGCGATGAGGCTCGCGCCTAACCGTCCCTCGGGACTGATGGCCTCTACACGATTCTGGCTGTCGGTTAAGAGGAGATTGGACTATGGACGCAGTGCAGCTAGCGGCGGTTCTCGCAGCCGTTGTTCTTCTTGCCAGCATGCTCTCGGTTGAGCTGGGGGTGACGGTTGCTCTGCTCGAGCTGACACTAGGCGTCGCGGCCGGCAACGTCTTCCACCTGACGAGCGCGGGCTGGCTCGACTTCATTGCCTCCTTCGCTTCGGTCGTGCTCACCTTCCTGGCCGGGATGGAGGTCGATCCCGTCTACCTGCGCCAGCGGGCAAAGGCCTCCGTCTCGATCGGGCTGGTGTCGTTCGTAGGTCCGTTCGTGATTGCCTCGGCAACCGCTTTCTTCCTACTCAACTGGACGGTCCGGGCCTCGCTCATCACCGGTACTGCGCTCTCCACGACCTCGCTGGCGGTGGTCTACGCCGTCCTGGTCGAGCGCGGTCTCACCGATACGAGCATCGGCAAGTTGCTGATGAGCGCCACCTTCGTCACCGATCTCTGCACGGCGCTGACGCTCTCGGCCATCTTCATCAAGTCCAGCCTCTGGTTCCCGGTCTTCCTGGTCGTCTCGCTCGCGCTCATCCTCGCTCTGCCGAAGGTCGCGCCCTGGTTCTTCCGCCGCTACGGCGATCGCGTAATCGAGCCCGAGATCAAGCTCGTCTTCCTATGTCTGCTCGCGCTGATGGTGCTGGCCAACGCCTCGAACGGACACGCGGTTCTGCCGGCATTCGTGCTCGGATTGGCGATGAGCCGCCACTATGCTGAGCACCGCGAGGAATAAAAGCGCCTGCGCGTGGTCGCCTTCGCCTTCCTGACGCCGTTCTTCTTCATCAAGGGGGGGATGAACGTCTCGCTCGGCGCCGTTTTCGCCAACCTCGGCCTGCTCGGGATCCTGCTCGGAGCCAAGATATTGCCCAAGCTCGCGCTCGTCTACCCGCTCGCGCGCCGCGCCGACCGGCGCCACGGCACATTCGCGACACTGCTCATGAGCACCGGCCTCACCTTCGGCACCATCTCCTCGCTCTACGGCCTGAATGCCGGCATCATCGACAAGACGCAGTTCTCGCTGCTCGTCACCGTGGTCGTCGCCTCGGCGGTGGTGCCGACCGCAATTGCCGAGCGCTGGTTCTTGCCCCGGGCCGAGCGCGAGCGTCCACACCATCGGCGCGAGGCTTTCGCTGAGAGCGAGGAATACGTGTAGCTCTGACAGGGGCTCCGCAACGGAATGGTCGGGCCCGATCGGTCGTGCTCTAGACCTCAACTAGAGTCTGTAGTAAAATAGCCGCATTAGCAGGGCATTTGCGAGAGTCTTGCTTCAGGTGAGCTGATTCCAACTCCGATCAACGAGACCCATGTGGCTTTCCCACAGATGTCTCGTCGAGATTCCTTAACTCGGGAGAAGGGTTTGAAAGCTGTCTCATGAGGTGCAAATCGTTGTTAATTACTCAACGTTTACCCTGCAAAATGGCCGTCACGCGATCCCGTAGCGGTCCTTCAGGTCGTGCAGCATGGCGTGATACGCCTCGTGCTTTCCCTCGCCGACGCGCTCGCGCTCGATCACGTCGAACTTCTCGGCGAGCGTCGCGGCGACATCATCGGGAACCAAGCGGTCCGCCGTGGGGAAGAGGTCGTCGCTCTCCTTACGGATGTGCTCCCGCAGCATCTCGTGTAAGGCGCGTGCGTGCTCGCTGATCGCCGTTGCTGCCTCATCGTCGCCGCGCCGCAACTGCTGGAGGCCGTCCGCGATCGCCCGGACGTGCTCTCGGCCGACCTCGTGCTCGGCGAGCAGGACGCCGATGGGGCCGCCATCGCGCTTCACGCCCCGACGCTCCAGCTCGGGGAACAGCACGTCTTCCTCTTTGCCGTGGTGGCAATCGTCCATGAACCCCTTGAAGAAGTCGAGCAGCTGCTCGAGGTGCTCGGGAGCCTGTTCGTTCTTCTCCGTGATCGCCGCGGAAACCTTGTCGAGGATCTTTAGCCCGGCAAGCACCGCGCCATGCTCGTTAGTGAGTTCCTGTGTTGCTTTCACATCCAACCTCTTCCTGGCTCGTGGCTTACGCGCGCAGTTGATCCGGACGATCCGCCCGACGAAGACGAGCATAGTCGCGGGGTCAGATCTGGAGCGGCTCAGGCTGTGATCTGCTCCAGACCGACCTCGTTGCCCGACCTCGTCGGGTGCAGAAACTCGATCGTCATGCTGCGGCGGCGAGCTCGTACTCGTGGATGAGGCCGCCGAGCAGGTCGCGTCGCCTCACCCGTAGATCCTCCGAGTTCGACTCGGCTGGAACCGACAACCGAATGCGGGTCGTGTCCGGCGTCCTCAGGCCGAGAGCGCGGTGGGGCCGCCGTCCGTTGTAGTGACGGACGTAGGCGCGGAGCACGTGCTCGAGCTGGCGGCGACCGACGATCAGTAGCCGGTCAAGGCATTCGCGGCGCACGCTGCCCACCCAGCGCTCCATGTGGGCGTTTGCGTTCGGCGCCTGGGTGGGCGTGCGGATGACCTTCATGTTCTCGCTCGCCAGGAGGGCGTCGAAGGCGCGCGGGAACTTCGCATCGCGGTCGTGGATCAGGAAGCGGACCTGCCGCTCGTGATCGTCCAGCTCCATCAGCAGGTTGCGCGCCTGCTGCAGCATCCAGGCCTTGTTCGGGTTGCTGGTGCAGGCGAAGTACTCGACTCGGCGGCTGCCGATCGAGAGGAAGACGAGCACGTACAGGCGGCGCAGCCAGACCGTGTCGACGGTGAGGAAGTCACAGGCGAGGATCGACTCGCCATGCGCTCGCAGAAAGGCGCGCCACGACTGCCGATCACGCTGCGGCGTCGGCGGCAGTCCGGCGCTCACGAGCACGCTACGGACAAAGGTGGCCGAGACGTCGATCCCGAGCTTACGCAGCTCGCCGACGATCCGCAGATAGCCCCAGCTCGGGTTCTCGCGTGCGAGACGGAGGATCAGCGCGCGCACCTCGTGCACAATCGGCGGCCGGCCCGGGCGACGATGCGGATAGGTCCAGCGGCGAGCGACCAGCCGGCGATGCCAGCGCAGAAGCGTCTCCGGCCGCACCAGGAAGGCGTTCCAATGAGGCCGCGGGAGTACCCGACTCAACGCCGCAAGCAGCAGCCGGTCGTGCGGCTCGAACCGCGGACTACCGACTTGCCGGCGGAGGATCGACAGCTCATGGCGAAGCACGAGAATCTCGAGCTCTTTCGAGCGATTTCCGCGGGCGAAGAGCACGATCAGCTGCAGCAGCCGGCACACGACGACGTACAGCGATGACACGAGCAAAGGCGACCTCCGAGAGACGGGGGCCGCCGACCCTACCTCATGTTCATCCGTGTTCGCACCCTGGGACGCAGTTTCTGCACCCCACGCGCTTCAGGATGATCGAGCCTTAGAAGCTCGCGCCAAACGAGCCTCAAGCGCGTCACTGCAACGAGCACCCGAGTGAGACGACTCAGCATTCTCTCGACCTGGTCAAGCAGAATCGTCACAGCCGCCATAATCGCCGCCACAGCCACGATTGCGCCGACGATCAGGAGCTCCGGTGGACTCTGCGCAAGTAGAGACAGTACGTATCGGAAGATCGGCATTGGCTTTCTCTCTATCGGCGATCGACAAAGAAAACCGTCGTATACGACTCCTTTTTCTGGGTAGGGCAAGAGGCTCCAACTTAGGACGTAGGTGAGATGAACTCTCTAGAGTTCTCCACTACTAGCGTCTAGGAGAGTCTTTGAGGAAGCCACCAAAGAGGCACGAACGACTCAAATCACGGAGACGAAGCGAAACCTTGACGGGCGCGTTCGGCACTTCGTCTCCGACTGCCTTCTGCTCGACTCCTCAAGGGCGATCCTGCTCTACGAGATCGATGAGCCAGAGATCGTGGCTGGCCGTCTTGAGCTTCCCTCTGGAACGTGCTCGTACGGCTATTTCTGGTTCGACCGTCCGTACAACGTCTACCACTGGCTACACGAGGGCAAGACGCTTGCCTACTACATCAACCTCGGTCGGTGCCGCTCGATCACCGACCGGGAGCTGGTCTGGGATGACTACGCCGTCGATGTGCTCGTCCGTCCGAGCGGCGATGTCGAGGTGCTCGACGAGGATGAGTTGCCCGAGAACGTGGATCCCTCCGTCCGGCACTTCGTTACGAAGGCTCAGGCTCTCGTTTCCGATCAACTTGAACAGATCATCCAGTCTATCGAGCGAGAGACAAGATCGTTGCGGGCGGACGGCTCCGGCTCGACCAAGTGACACGGACTCGAACCGCCGCCGTCGGCACCGCCAACAACGAGACGATCTCTTTCACCGAAGTAGCGCCCCCGTCCGCCGTGTAGATAGGCCGCGGCGCGCGAGGTCGTCACGCCGCTCGAGTGGCAAGCCGTCCGAGCAGCGTCAGCGGCTCTGACCGAGAACCGCCTGAGCGAGCGCGGCCGCGCTACCCGGCAGCGGACGCCTCTCGTACTCGAGCACGAGCCTCGCCAGTTGCTCGGCCGGATCCTCCGCGCCCGTCTCGAGCCAGTGCACCGAAACGGCGAGCCTCGGCGCCAGCTTGCGCAGCACCTTCATGCTCGGCTGGCGCTGATTCGCCTCGAGCCGGCTGATGTGCGCAGTGGAGAGGTCATCGCCTGCCAGCGCGCGCTGAGTGAGCCCGAGCTCGAGCCGCCGCCCGCGGATCCGATCTCCGATCGTCGCCACCGACCGGAGAACCTATCGCTTGCTTGGGGTACCTCGGGTCAAGAGCATCGGCCGTTCTGGACGCTCAAGGGTGCGCGAACGGAAGTGCAAGCGGTGCCTCTCTCGCCTCCGCCGGCGCGAGCAGCTCCGCTCGACCCGAGTGGAAGAGGCGGTCGAGCTCGCTTCCGATCCGGCTGCGCGCGGCGGCTCTGTACTTCCACTCGTGGGCGTAGATTCGGAGCGTCATGTCGGGTTTTCTGTGACCGAGTCGGTGCTGCACGTCGACGACGCTAACGTCCATGGCGATCAGCATGCCGGGCACCGAGGCACGCACCGTGCGAGCACGTCCGTCGCGTTTACGCGCTGTCCCGAGGATTGTTGATTACGGCGAGGGCGGCTTCGTAGACCTCGTCGAGGACTCTGAAAGCGGCCTGAAACAGTGCCTCGTCCGCCTCGAAATTGGCCGGCACAACGCGCACGTATGCGGCCGGGTGCACGAGATTCCGGAGCTGCTCGACTGCGTTTACCGCGTCGCTGAGTTCGTAGCCGCTCGTGCTCGCGGGGAGCCAGGCGGCTTGCCTTGCGATCTTGAGG
>JBEKLL010000044.1:0-9394 GCA_050010215.1 Gaiellaceae bacterium
TAGTGACTCACGCAGGTACCAATCGCACGTCAAGAGAATGTGGGTCGGTGATCCAACTGTCTCGAGTGTCGTTTCCTGCTCTTTGGTCAGCGACGGCGGATCGACAAGAGCGACCACGCCAATATCTCGACCTCGGAACGAGATCGAGTAACGGCGGCGGGGTTGCCACGATAGAACAGATCACTGAAGGGGTGCCGCAGACGATTCAAGCGCAGTGCCCTTACCGCAGCAGCCGGCCTGATCCCCTCTACATCCGAGCGGCGGTGACACCTACTAGATCGCGGTCTCGGACGTCGAATCGAAAAAGTAGAGACGCTCGACATCCACCGTCAGGCGTACGGGTTTCCCGGTTTGGGCTGTCGTACGTGGGTTGAGGCGGGCTGTCATGGTCGTCCCCTTAGCCACGTCGCTACCGATCAGGTACGCGAGCGCCTCGCCGGTTTTACCCTCGGCCTTGTCGGCGCTGCCCTGAGCGACTTCCACAGGCTCGGCTGCGATCTGGAAGTGGACGATCACCTCAGATCCCATCGACTCGGCGAGCGACACGCTCACGTCGAAACTCGCGCCCGGATCGCCTTTCGCGGCAAGCGCCGCATCCTCCATGTCCTCCGGCCGGATGCCGAGGATTATTTCCTCGCCGACAAAACGCTGAAGTTGACGCCGGGTCTCGAGCAGCGAGGGAGGAAGGTGGAGCCTCGTCTCCCCGAACTGCGCGTATACGGAGCCGTTTTCGCCAATCAATCGCGATCGAATGAGGTTCATGGCGGGCGAGCCGATGAACCCCGCGACAAAGAGACTCGCCGGCTTTCGGTACAGCGTCTCGGACACGTCGCACTGCTCGAGCCGCCCACCGCGCATGACCGCTACGCGGTTTCCGAGCGTCATCGCCTCGGTCTGATCGTGCGTTACGTAGAGCGTGGTCGTGTGCAGCTTCTGGTGGAGCATCGCTAGATAAGCGCGCATCTCGACTCGGAGCCGCGCGTCCAGGTTCGAGAGCGGCTCGTCCATCAGGAATGCCTGCGGCTCCCGGACGATCGCGCGACCCATCGCCACGCGCTGGCGCTGCCCACCGGAGAGCTGAGCCGGCTTTCGGCGCATCAGATCCGAGATGCCGAGCATATCCGCGGTCTGGTTCACGCGGGTCTTGATCTCACCCTTCGCGTAACCGTGAAGCTTTAGCCCGAGGGCCATGTTGTCGTAGACGCGCATATGCGGGTAGAGCGCGTAGTTCTGGAAGACCATCGCGATGTTGCGGTCCTTCGGCAGCACGTCGTTGACAACGCGGTCGCCGATCCGGATCTCTCCGGCAGTGATCTCCTCGAGCCCGGCGGTCATCCGCAGCACTGTCGTCTTCCCGGAGCCCGACGGGCCCACGATCACCATCAACTCGCCGTCCAAGATCTCGAGGTCTAGCCGGTCGACGGCAGTCGTGCCGCCTTCGAAGACCTTCGTCAAGCCGCTGAACGAGATTCCCGCCATTATCTGAGTCTCCCGTCGAGTAGTGCTGTCATGAGGCGGCCACTTCGCTCCCGGCCGAGACCGCATCTCTTAGGACGTCCACGAGTCGTCTTCGTATAAGGCAATTGTCAAACCGGAACGAGTCGGCTAGTGAGAGAATCTGTTCGCTGCCCTTAACGCCCTCGAAGCAGTGGCCAAAATCGTCGACCAAGGGCTCAGCCAGCAGGATGTGCCGAACCAGGCGTTCCGTCCAAGACTCACTCCCGAACGGGAACGGGTCGAAGCCCGGGAACTCTCGCCGAAACACCTCATCGATAGGGTTCATGATGTCACGGATGCCAGTGTCGAGTGAACCCCAGGCATCGACACCCAGCCGGGCCTTCTTCTCGAGTACGGGCTTGATCCGCCGCATGTAGGGCGACTGCGCGTCGGTGTGGACGAGGCCCTGAAGCCCGATGTCCTTGTAGGTCCAGATCGCCCAACTGGCGCCGTAACGTCGGTAGATGTCGAGCTGATCGACGAGAAGCTGATAGCGCATCTCGTCTGCGGCCTCGTCGCCCGGGTAGACGGGGCCGAACTCCCCGACCCAGATTGGAGTATTCGTCTGGCGCATGAACTCCGACCGCTTCAGGAACGTCTCCTCGAGCGCGCTCCGGTCGACGTACTCGCCCCTGGTGATCCCAGGGTAGCCGCCGCCGTCGACGAAACCTGCCAGCGCGTAGTCGTGAACGGTGTAGACGGTGTTCGGCCAGGTCTCCTCGAAGATGTCGAAATCAAGCGAGTAGCGGTTGCCGTCCAGGAAGATGATGTGATCGGGGTCGATCTCCCGGATCGCCTTGTGCAGCCGCCCGTAGAAAGGGCCGATGGTACTGCCTTCGGCGTCGCCGGGCTCGTTCAGCAGGTTGTAGCCGGCGACCCAGGCGTTGTCGCGATAGCGCCGCGCAAGGGCTTCCCAGAGGTTGACGACGCGATCCTGGAAGTGCTTGTGCATCCAGAAGAACGACCAGTGCGTCGGGTTGTCGCTGTGCCAGTGCTGGTTCTGGTAACCGGGCGTCGCATGAAGGTCGATGATCGTGTAGATGCCCTGCCGGGCACAGCGCTCGATCGCCCGGTCGAGCAGATCGAACCCTTCCTGCTTGAGCTCGAAGGGGCGCATGTCGTCCTCGAAGTGACGGTAGTTGATCGGTAGGCGAACGAGGTTGAGCCCGAGCGAGGCTAGAAACGAGGCATCTTCGTCGCCGAAGAACACATCCAGGAAGCGATCGAAGAACTCCTTGCAGCCGTCCTCGCCGAGAGCGTCACGCAACGCTTTTCGCTGCAGCGCTTCGGTCGCGGGATAGCCGGTAATGAAGTTCTCCATGTTCATCCAGCCGCCGAGACCAACTCCATAGAGCATGACCGGCCGGCCCGATCGAGTGGTGATCTGCGAGCCTGTGGTCTGAAGCAGGATGTTTTCTTGCATTCGGAATCCCTTCTTCTAGGCAGTTTCAGCGGCTGTAGCCGGCCGTGAGACCGCTGAGGAGCTGACGGCGACCGATCAGGTAGATCGCGAGCACCGGTAGGGTAGTGAGTACTACCGCCGCGAGCACCGCGGGAACGTTGATGCCGAACTGGGTCTGGAAGTCGTATAGCGCAAACGGGAGCACGCGCGAGCTCGCGCTCTGGGTGAGCACGAGTGGGAGCAGGAAGCCGTTCCAGGCATTCAGCGCCGCGAAGATGCCGACGGTCAGCAGCGCCGGCTTGCTGAGCGGCGTCGCCAACCGCCAGAGCATCTGCCATTCGCTCGCGCCATCGATTTTCATCGCCTCGAACAACTCCGCGGGCACGTCACGCAGGAAGTTGGAGAGGATCAGCACCGAGATCGGGATGGAAAAGGCAGCCGTAGGAAAGATCAGCGCTGGAAGCGTGTCGTAGAGGTGCAGCTTGATGACGATAAAGAAGATCGGGATGATCACGGCTTGGAGCGGGATCGCGAGCCCGAGTAGAAAGAGTCTGAACGTTGCGGACGCGATCCTACCTTTGCCGCGGACGACTGCGTAGGCCGCCATCAGCGAGAAAACGAGTACGAGCAGGACGACGAAAAAAGCCACGATGACGCTGTTACGGAGGTAAGGGGATAGGAAACCGACATTGATCACCCGGCGATACTGGGCGATCGTCGGTTTGCCCGGAATAATCGGGTCATGCGTCAGGTAGCCATTCTGGTCGCGCAAGCTCGTAATCACCATCCAGTAGATCGGGAGGGCTACTATCACGAGCCAGACGAGACCGGCGAAAGCGCCTAGGAAGTTCATATGAAGTAGCCGGCGCATGCTTGCTCAGGCTCCTTCGTGGGCGCTACGGAAGCGCCCGAAGCCGGTGACTCGGATCAAGAGTAGGGACAGGAACAGGGAAGCGACGACCAGCACCACCGAAATCGTGCTCGCGTATCCCATATCCGTACGCTGAAAGCCGTTGATGTACATGTCGAGCGGCAAGATGCGGGTGGCGAAGCCTGGACCTCCGCCGGTGGTTACGAAGATCAGGTCGAAATAGGTGAGGGAGCCGACAATGATGAGCATCGACGAGGTCACGACCGTGTTTCGGAGCAGCGGGAGCGTGACGTACAGGAACTGCCTGAGCCTGCCAGCGCCGTCGATCTCCGCCGCCTCGTAGACCGAGCGCGGGATCTGGCGCGCACCAGCCTGGTAGAGAAGCGTGTGGAAGGGGATGAACTGCCAGGAGATGATGAAGACAATCATGTAGAGGGCAAGTCCCTGGCTCCCGAGCCAGTCGTTGGGAAACCAGCCCATGTGGAGGCGATGAATCAAGTTGGATAAGAGGCCGAAGTTCGGATCGAGCAGTTTCATCCAGGTGATGCCGATCGCGGCGGCCGAGAAGAGGAGCGGTATGAAGTAGACGGCTCCGAGCAGCGCACGATAGCGCTGGCGCCCGGCGAGGAAGACCCCGAGCAAGAGAGCGAGAGGAGTTTGGAAAAGCCAGCTCAGAGCCATGATCTCGAGAGTCAGCAAGATCGCGTGATGCGTCGTTGAGTCGTGCATGAACCGGTTCCAGTTCGCGAACCCGGCCGACTTCGGCGGATTGATCCCGTCGTAGTAGGTGAAGCTCAGCACAGTGACGACGATCATCGGCGCAAGCGCGAAGAGGCCGAAGAGCGCCAGCGCCGGGAGAGCGAGAAGCGGGTTTGATCCCGTTCTGGCTCTCCCGGCTTTCATCGATGTCTAGCTCTTTCTTCTCTCTGCGACTCTTACTACATCGCTGCGTTCATGTTCTGTGAGAACTTCTGCGGAGTGATGTTGCCGAGAAGCAGCTGGTCGAGGTTGGTCAGCAGCGCGTTGGCTGGGTCAGGGAAGAGAACCTGGTCCCAGGAGTGCTGGTAGTGCGGTGCCTGCTGAACGAGGTTGTAGCACCAGGTCGTGAATCCCGCGTTTGCGCCCGCCTTGAGTTTCGTGAGTATGCCCTTTATCGGCGGGATGTTCCCGTCAGCGATCAGGGTGTTGATGTAAGCGTTGTTCATGACTTGCTTCTTCAGGTACTGAACCACGGGCCAGGGATGCTTCGATTTATGCGTCACCGAGTAGAAGTTGCTCGTGTTGCCCGCGATGTCCTTCGAGTTACCCAAACCACCCGGGATTCCCGGGAACGCTTCCCAGCCGAGGTTGTGACTCTTGATCATTGCCGGGACATTCGAGAGTATGGCTCCGTACTCCCAGTTGCCCATCAGCTCCATGGCACCCTTGCCTTTGCCGAGTAGCGTCGCAGTAACGGTGCCGTCGTAGGTCGTCGACTCGAAGCTGCCGAATGCGCCAGCTTTGGCGAGTTGCTGGAGCATCGTGTTCGCCTTGATGATATTCGGGTTGTTCCAGGTCTTATTGCCAGCGGCGATCGAGTTGAAGGCTCCCGGCCCGGCAACCCGGTCGACGAGGTACTCCTCCCACATCAGATCCGGCCACTTGCTTTGACCGCCGAGGATGATCGGGGTGACCCCGGCGCTCTTCAGCTTGGCTACGTCCGAGAGGAGATCGGCCCACTTCGTCGGTGGCTTCAGGCCGTGATCTGCGAGAACCTTCTTGTTATAGAAGAGGACGACCGGCTGCATGCCGACGTTCGGGATGCCGTAGTACTTCCCTCTGAACTTAGCCGTTTCGAGAACGTTCGCGAAGAACTTGTTCTTCCAAGCCGGATAAAGCTTCAGGTACGGAGTTAGGTCGAGCACCTTTCCAGCCTTGACGTACTGATCCAAGCCGCCACCGCCCCAGTTCATGAAGATATCGGGCAGTTTGTTGGTGGCCATGGCAGCCTTTAGCTTCTGCTTGTAAGGGTCGTTAGCGGTAATCGTCACGTTCACCTTCGCAGCCGTGTAGCTCTTAGCGGCGTTGGTCTCGGCGTTGTTCTCCGTACGCTGGATCGTCCAGAGTTCGATCACAGGCTTGCTCGCGGCGGCGGCGACCACGGTAACCGTGGCGAAAGCCACCACCAACGCGACCGCTAGTCGCCATACGCGTTGTGTCATCATGCTTGCATCCTTTCCTAGGAGCGTTAGAGCCCTCTCTCAAATGAGAGCGTCCGCCGCTCGTCAACATCAAAGAGCCGGCTCATATGCGCGGCGCAGCGGTCGTGCATCGACATCCCGGCCCGCCCCCAACCACTGGCTCCAAGACCTACCTGGATTCGGAAAAGAGGTTTCGTCACGCATCCTCGACGCCGACCTCCGGTAACGTTACCGAGATGTTTCCAGAAAATCAAGCGCCACGTCTCGCCAATTAGCTATGTTGCGTGAGGCATGGGCATGTGACATAAACCGATGTTCACCTCATGATCCTCGGGAACTCTTTCGGTACGCTTTGAGCTGACTTCCGGACGAAGCGAGACAATGAAGGCGATGAACAAGACCATTCCAGCACGACCCCGGACGATTCGGGACGTCGCCGCCCTAGCCGGAGTCTCGATGGCGACCGTCTCGCGTGTTCTGAACGGTCATCCGGATACGTCGAGCGCCACGCGAGAGGCGGTCATGCGAGTTGTGCGCGAATATGGGTTCAGTAAGAACCGGGCGGCCCGAGCCCTCTCTGGAACGCGCACGAGCCTGATCGGCGTAGCTGTCCCGGAGGTCGAGTCGACGTATTACGCCGGCATACTGTCAGGCGCGGCGGAAGCCCTCTACGAGCGGGACATGCGGGTCGTCCTCTGCCCGACGCTGCACAAGCACGAGCGCGAGGTCGTCCTGCTCGACCGGCTAATGCACGGAACGACCGACGGCGCCCTGCTCGTTCTGCCATACGAATCGGAGGAGGAACTCAGAACTCTCCTCCGTCACGGCTATCCCTTTGTCGTCGTCGAGCCCCGCACCTCTCTCAGCGAAGACATCGCCTGCGTAACGGCGACGCACTCAGCGGGCGCTATGGCCGCCACCGAGCACCTCCTCGCACTCGGCCATCGCCGTATCGGCGCCATCAAGGGTCCCGAGGAAGGACTGGCGACTCGAGAGCGGCTACGGGGGTTTCGCGGCACCCTTGCCACTGCGAACATCAGGCCGGATCCTGCCCTTGAGGTCGGGTCGAATTTCAAGTTCGAAGGCGGTGAGCTCGCAGCCATGCAGCTTCTCGATCTTCCGCAGCCACCGACCGCCATCTTCGCCTTTAACGACGAAGCGGCGATCGGCGCCATGATCGCAGCGCGTGCCCGTGGGCTCCGGATCCCGGAGGACATATCGATCATCGGTTTCGACGATACGCTTCCGGCGCGTTTGGCGGTACCGCCGCTGACGACGATTCGCCAGCCCCTTGCAGAGCTGGGCCGCACCGCGGTGAGCCTTCTCAACCGTCTCGTGAACAACCAGCGCGTCGAGGTGCTCCGCGTCGAGCTCCACACCAAGCTCATCCTGCGGGCATCCACGGCTCCGCCACGTAATCACTACTGAGCGCACCGCCGAGAAGAACCGTTCCTGTTATGAGCAGCCGATTTGTCGCAAGCAAGCCGAGTCGATTGCCACCCGCTGCGGGGATGCGATCCCGAAATCTCCTCGCGCTCGCCGTGATCGCGGCTATCGCGGTCGGAGCGAGCATCGCCGCTGTCTTTCTAGGCCATGACGGGACGAGCACGCGAATGGTCGCTGCGGCGTCGGGCCGGGCCAACCAGACTCCCCCTTTGCGCAAGCTCGCTTCGCGCGTCCACAGACAGATCGGGACAGCCGTCGATACGAAGGCGCTCGCGCACGACCGCGAGTACACGAGCGTGCTCGCGCGCCAGTTCTCGAGCGTCACGCCGGAGAACGCGATGAAGTGGGAGGTCGTCGAGCCTCGCCGCGGTACGGCCGACTACTCCACGGCGGACAGGCTCGTCGCCTTCGCCCGGCGCAACCACCAGGCGGTGCGCGGCCACAACCTCGTCTGGCACAGGCAGCTCCCGTCCTGGCTCACCCAGGGCGCCTTCACCAAGACCGAACTGGCGCGGATACTCCAGCGGCACATCAGAGAAGAGGTCTCTCACTTCCGCGGGCGAGTCTACGCCTGGGACGTCGTCAACGAGCCACTGGACGATAGTGGAGGGCTGCGCGACACGATCTGGCGGCGTGCGCTCGGGCCGGACTACATCGCCAAAGCGCTGGAGTGGGCGCATAGCGCCGACCCGAAAGCGAAGCTTTACCTCAACGACTACGGCATCGAGGGAAGCGGCCTCAAGGCCAACGCGATGCTCGCGCTCGTGAAGAGGCTGCTGGCGCGGTACGTACCCATCGACGGAGTCGGCTTCGAGAGCCACCTCGACCTCCAGTACGGCTTCCCCGGCGACATGGCCGGGAACATGCGGCGCTTCGCCAGGCTCGGTCTCGATGTCGCCGTCACCGAGGCGGACGTGCGTATGCCGCTGCCGACGACGCGTGATGAGCTCGCGACGCAGGCGAGTTACTACCGACAGCTGATCGGCGCCTGCCTCGCCGTCAAGCGCTGCGTCTCGTTCTCCGTCTGGGGCTTCACAGACCGTTACTCGTGGATCCCGAAATGGTTTCCCGGGGAGGGAGCAGCCGACCTCTACGACCGGAACCTGAAGCCGAAGCCTGCCTACGGCGCCGTCCACGACGCGCTGGCCGACCCGTAGTCGTAGCTACGTTCGGGCCGGTGCTCGGCGGAACTACTCGCGCGCCCCACGGTGGATCCTCGCTCTCATACGCAAGGTTTATCAGCCGCGGTTCTAATCCGGGTGTCGCGACTAAGAACCAAGAACGCTGGTAGCTCTTCCCGATCGAAGACCATCCCGCATCCGTCGCCGTGGCGATCCGAAGAGGGGAGGCTAACTCGTCATCTCTCTCAGAACTGAAAGCTCCAAAACATGCTCCAAAACAGCCGCAGCGTCGAGATTCTGCAAGTGGCTCCGAGAGAGAAAGCTGCGATTAGCAGGGCGTTCGAAAAGCCCTCTCACGGACTCGAACCGTGGACCCCCTCCTTACCATGGGCTCCAAACGGCAACGGCGGGCAGTCCACGGCAAGCGATTTGGCTTGTTTCTGGGGTTACTAAGGTTGATCGACTTCTTTCCAAAATCGGAGGTCGGCGATTCGAATCCGCCTAGCTCCAAAGCTCGTTTTTCCGGGGTAAACGCGAACAAAAAAAGTTTCACGTGCGAACCCTGACCTCTGAATCGGGAGTTTCTGTCCGTTGACGGACGGCCCCTACGTACCGGCCTCGACGGCCGGAGCGGGCGCCTCGGGACGCGGCGCCGAACGCGGGACGCGGAGCAGGCGCGCCAGCGATCGCGGCATCCACCAGTTCCAGCGGCCGAAGAGCGCCACGAGGGCCGGCAGCAGCAGGGCGCGCACGATCGTGGCGTCAAGCAAGATGCCGGCCCCCAAGCCGGTCGCCAGCACCTTGATGTCCGTCTCCGGCCCCGAGGCGAGCGAGGCGAAGGCCAGGTATAGGATCAACGCCGCGCTTGTCACGAGCC
>JBEKLL010000045.1:0-8874 GCA_050010215.1 Gaiellaceae bacterium
TCCGCCTCCGCCTGCCTCAGCAGCGCCTCGATCTCACGCTCCGACTTTCCGCAGCGGACCGCCTGCTCGACCATGATCCGCAGGTGCATTTCGGCATTCTCCCCAGCTGCGGCGGGTGCCCTACCCCTCTTCATGTTGATCCCTTCTTGGGCGTTGTCGTCTACTTAGGCGAACGTTTAGTGGGCGCCGGATCTTCCCGGAATGACCCATGATCAAACGCCTTCGAAGGGAGTAGCTGGAAGCACTCTCGCCGGGGTTCGGCCGACCGGCGCGGGCCGGCCATGGAACGCGCGGTCGGAAAGCATTTCGATCGGAGTTGTGGCGCACTGGGAGCGCGCTTCGAGGCTAGGAAGCCCAGGCTGGTTGCCGCCTGTAGATTCGCCGCTGCGGGCTGAAGATGTCCTGAAGGTGTCTAGGCAACCGCTACGCGCGCGTCTCGGGATCGACCAGGCGATAGCCGGCGCCTGCCTCCGTCAGCAAGTAACGCGGTCGGCCGGGTCGGCCGCGATTGGTGACGCGCACGAGCACATCCGACGCAGTGCGCGATACCCACACCAGCACTAGCTCTGCTGCTTCGCCGCGTCTGAGCGCGTTCTCGATCAGATTCTCAGCACGCGCGGTCGCCCGCGGGTTCGCTCGCCGGCGCTCACGCCGATGGTCGTCTCGTGCTCGCTCGAATGCTGGAAGGAGAGTCGGAGCGCTTTCACCAGGCGCGCCGCCACCGCTGTGCGTGACGACCAGCATCTTCTTCACGCACGGAGTGTTGGCGATGGCCTCGTCGGCGATCTTCTTCAGCCCGAGCGGTTTGCCGCGGCGGTAGCCCTCGTCCTGGGTGATCAGGATCTCGGCTCCGAAGTCGTTGGCGCGATCGGCGAGCGACTCGGCCGAGAAGCCGCCGAAGATGACGCAGTGCGGCGCGCCGAGGCGCGCACAGGCGAGCATGGCAACCGGCAGCTCGGGAATCATGCCGAGGTAGATCGCTCAAGACGCGACGGCTGCCCTTGCCGAAGAGGTCACCTTGGCCGTGCTGGATCCTCGTCAGCACGATCCGGTGGCGCAGTCGGTCGCGAAGCCGGTCGCGCAGCTCGTGCGAGGCGACATACGCCTCCGGCGGCAGATCGGTGCGCAGCAGGATGCGCGCGTGTCGACCGCATCCGTCTTCACCCGCGCCGCCGCCGTGGCGTCGGCTGGCAGTACTACCTGCACGTCGCGATCGACGACCACTCGCGCCTCGGCTACGCCGAGTTGCTTGAAGCTCAGGATACAAGCCTCCTGCGCCCGCTTTCTCGGCCGTGCCTGCACGTGGTATCGCGAGTAGGGCATCCTCGTGGAGCGCGCGCCGACAGACAACGCCTTCGCCTACCGCAGCCGGGGTGGCGGGCGCTCTGCGGCGAGCTTGAAATCGCGCCACACTACACGCGCCCCTACCACCCACGCACCAACGGCAACGCCGAGCGCTTCATCCAGATCCTGCTCAGGGCGTAGGCCTACAGCCGTAGCTACGGCTCCTCTGCGAAGCGTGCTCGCGCCCTTTGGCTCTACCTGCGTTGGTACTACGGGCGCCGACCGCGCAGCTCGCTCAGCGGCTGGTCGCCGCTCAGCCGTGTCTCACGCGTCTGCGGTCAAGACATCTCGCTCCACTGATTCGGCATCGCTGATCCTCCTCGGTGCCTTCTTCTATCGTCCTCGCGCAAGCTTAAGGAATGAAGCGGACGAGATGCTCGTGGTATTGCTCATGACGAGGGCAACTGCTCCAAGCAGCTCGGCCCGGCTGCCGAGAAGCCCGGCCTCGACCCTGACAGCCTGCGCGATCACCGGCAGCGCGTAGCGGTCGATTGCCTCCCGAATCCCTGCCAGAAACGGGCTATTGGGAGCGCTCAGCTCCCCTTGGATGACGATGGCCTCAGGATTCAGGAGATTGCAGAATCCAGCCAGAACCTGGCCGAGGGTGCGCCCCGCGTCACCGATGACCCGAGTCGCAACCAAGTCACCCTCGAGCAGGAGCTGCGAAATGTCGGACATGGCGAGCCGCTCACCCTGGGAATGGCTCAGGAGCTCGATCACCGCATCGGTCGAAACTGCCGGGCCAAGACAGCCGGGTTTACCGCAACCGTCGCAAATCGGCCCGTCGGGGTTGATCTGTATGTGGCCAAGCTCGCCTGCGACACCGAAGGCGCCTCTATAGAGATGGCCATCGATAACAACTGCCGAGCCTACGCCCGGCGACTGCTTCACGTAGATGAAATCCGACATCCCTCTTCCTGCACCGAAGAAAAACTCACCAAGAGCACCCAAATTGGCGTCGTTGTCGAGTTCCACAGGGAGCTTGAGGCTTCGCGCGAGCTCGACGGCCGGTTGCACATCCTTCCAGCCGTGGAGGATTGTCTCCGATGCGACCGAGCCGTGTCGCTGATCGATAGGCGCGGGGAGCCCGAGACCAACTCCCACCACGTGCTCGCGACTAATTCCCAGGTCGGCGAGCAACTCAGAGACGAGTGCCGATGCGCGACCCAGCGCCGCACCGGCACTGGCAACCTTCTCCCCCTGTGAGGTGTAGACGATAAGGTCGGTCGAGCGCTCGGCCACTGGCGACGACGAAAGGTCGGCGATCCCGATCCGCAAGCTTGCATGGTCGAAGACAACCCCGACCACGGCGCCTGCCGAAGGCTCTAGGCGAAGCAATGTCGGAGGCCGGCCCCTGCCACCGCGTCTCTCGCCGCGATCATCAGTGCCGCGTTCGAGGATGAGCCCTCTCGATTTCAGGTCGGCTATATGTGTAGCGATCGCCGCTCGCGACAGTCCCGTCGCTTGACCGATCTCGCTACGACTAGCTGTGCCGCGCTCGCGGAGAACATCGATAATCCGAAGCTGGTGTGGTTCTCGGGAGCTCGTCCTTGGATTTGATGCTGAGGTCACTAGCCTTATTATTAATGGACTCGCCTAGGGTAGGGAGGCTATAAAGACGATCGCGTTGACTTCGGATGCAGCTCAGGTTGATACTCCGCGGCGAGAATGTGGTTTCGCCGACAACACGAGAGTGATACTGAGCTCCGGGAGTCTATTGAAGCTCTGGTCGAGCTCCCAGCGCAGTATCGGCAGAAGGCCGGGAATCTCTGGGTGACGTCAGGTGGGGCTGTCGTCCTTCGATCGGCAGCGAGAGTTGCCTGGTTGCTGGCCGAGTAGAACCCTCCCGGATCAGGAAGACAGGTCAAGGCTTTGGCGCGCAAGTCGAGGCATCGTTACCTCGCGCTGTTAGGCTGCTGTTTGATCGGGCGGGAACCCGTCGGAGTGTCTGAGCTGCTCCCAGTCGACTTGCTCGGTGAGAGTGAGCGGCTGCTCGCGTGCCGTCGAGAGCCTCGCGTGCGCTGAGGCTCTCGAGAAGTAGGGGCCCGGTGGCCACTGCGCTGCCGCTTGGCTTCGTAAAGCCGTTCATCAGCCTCGACGAGTAGGTCTCGCCCGTTCGGCTCGAAAGAGGCAATCCCTATTGAAGCATCGACTCCGAGGTCGCTGGAGCGCTCATGGATGGCTCGTTAAGGCTGGCGTGCCAGCGCGTGGGCGTCGATGTTCGTGGTCTGCGTAAGCAACAGAGCGAACTCGTCGCCGCCGATCCTGGCAACGAGGTTGCTCCGGCGAGCTCGGTGTGTGAGCAGGTTGGCGAAGGCGCGCAGGACATGATCGCCCCGCTTGTGCCCGAAGGTGTCGTTCACGGCCTTGAAACCGTCGAGATCAAGCAGGAGTAGCGACAGGGGATGCCCGTGTCGCTCGGCCCCGGCGACTTTGCGCGCGAGAGCTTTGCGGAATTGACGGCGATTCGCGAGCCCGGTTAGGTCGTCGGTGGACGCGAGTTGCTTGAGCTCACTGTGAACGTGGGCGTTGTTGATCGCGATCGCCGCAACGTCGGCGAAGGAGCAGGCGAGCGCGAGCTCTTGATCGCTAAAGACACGCGTGTCTCCGGTTCGATAGAGGCTGAGGACTCCGATCAGTGTCGTCCCTGCCATCAGCGGCACGCAGATGATCGCTTCCGGCCTGTTCTCGGTTCCCGGGACTCGCTGCGCCCGCGGATCGAGGTGGGCATCGTTCGAACGAATCGGTCGCGCGGTCAATGCGACGAGTCCTGTCAATCCCTCACCTCGTCGGGTTCGAACAGTCCGCATGATCTTGGCGTCGGTGCCGTGGGCAAGCATCGGCAGTAGCTCCTCGCCACGTTGCTCCCAGACGACGATATCGTCGCAGCGGACGAGCTCGCCGAGCGTTTGGGCGATGCGCTCGAGCACGTCGCCGACAACGTGCTCACTCAGGATGAGCGGCAACGTCTCTGCAAGCAGCCGGTAGCCACCGGCAACATCGGTTATCGAGAGACCTGCCGAGGTGTCGGAAGAAGCCGCAGTAGTCATCTGACCTCCTGGTCGTCGTAAGGATCGCTATCGAACCTCACGGTGTCCATCGCTCAGGAGAGGGACTTAAGCGTGATATACGACTTAATACGGAGTCAAATGAGCTCGGCGGGGTCTTTTTGTGTTTTAATATCGCTATATACGAAGACCTTGAGACAGAGTTGCGCGCGCGATGGGACAGAATCGTCAGCGGTGCTCGGTGCGATTAGTCAGTTTCTATACCCGTAGCAAGGTCGCCGCGAGGAGCCGTTTAGCGGCTGAGTCCTCCAATGCAGCCGGTGGGACTCAGCCGCTAAACGGCTCCTCGCGCTCGTGAAGGGTGCCATTATTAGTGTCGTAGGTCTTAGTTCGCTTGGAGTCCTGATTCACGGTTGTGAATAGGTTCGCTCGAGCATGACCGAGACACTCGATTTGACCGTCGAATGGCTCTCCACGCGGAAACCGGCACGAGAGGCAAGTTCGAGCTCCTTGGCGAGTAGGTCCGCACTAACGTGTTTCTTCGGCTCGACCAACAGAGCCTTCCCCCCGGGCTTGAGTAACTCATAGAGCTCTATAAAGAAGCGTTCAATGTCAGGCAGTTCGTGCACGACCCAGAAAGCCAGGGCAAACTCGACCTGACCTGAGAGCCCCTGGGTAGGGAGTCCGTCCCCCTCGGCCAGTCGAGCGTCGATTCTCTGCTCGAGTTTGGCCTTCCGAGCTCTCCGGCTGAGTGCCTGGAGCATCTGCGGTTGGATGTCCACCGCCACGACCTTGCCCTGATCTCCAACGAGACGCGCCAGTTCAAGCGTGAAGAAGCCCATGCCGCAGCCAGGCTCGAATACGCTCATACCGGAGGTAACGAAGGGGCGGAGTATCTCTTTCGGGTTCTGCCAGAGGCGCCGGAGTGGAGAGACGAGGAAGTATCCGAGCCACCACGGGCAAACACGTTCTGTCATCTCTCCTAACTCTGTATCTCGTTGCTTTGTATCTGCCATGAACCCAAACCCAGACGAGTTTCTAGCTATCCGGACGGTGTCTGCCCCGGCGAGCACGAGCTGTACGCACTCGATTCGGTCGATTTACTGCGGGATCGCTTTTACGAACCATATGGCCGCTCAGTTACTCGTCCGGCGCCGATACAAATGCCCCGCCGCCACCACGCTCACAACCAGGATCGCGATCGACCACACCAGAGAGGCCACGACCGGATGCTGCATCGGCCAGGCGTTGATCGCCGAGGACGGGTTTGGATTGCCAAACAGGCTCCGGCAGGCCGAGGTCACGGCGCTGACTGGGTTCCAGTTGGCGATCGTGGCCAGCCAGGCCGGCATGCCCTGAGTGGCGGCGAAGATGTTCGACACGAACGCGAGCGGGAAAATGACGATGAAGACGATCCCTTGCGCCGACTCCGGGCTCGCGAGGAGCATGCCCAGACAGGCCATCGCCCAGGTGAGCGCGAAGCTGAAGAGCAGAGCGATGCCGAAGCCCGCCGCCACCGAGACCGCCGAGGCGTCCGGGCGCCAGCCGACCGCAAGGCCGGTCAGGGCCACAATCGTGCCGCAGATCATCGCCGCCAGCAGATCGGAGAGCGAGCGCCCGAACAGGATCGCCGTCGGTGACATGGGCAGCGTGCGCAGGCGGTTGATGACGCCGGAGGCGAGGTCGGCGCTGAGGCCGATTGCCGTGCCCACGGTCGAGGTGACGAGGTTCATGGTCAACAGCCCGGGCAGGGCGAAGTCCTTGTAGCTGCCGCCGCCGCGCACGACCATGGCCGTGCCGAAGATGTAGACGAAGAGCAGCGTGAATAGCACCGGCTGTACCGTCACGTCGGAGAGCTGTGCCGGTTCGCGGCGGATGTGGATGAGGTTGTGCCGGGTCATCACCCGCACGTCCGCCGACCAGGAGCGAATCCGCTCGAATATCGTCACGGCGTCCAGTTCGGCGGGCGTTGCAACCATCTCCGTCATGCTGCGACTCCTTCCGCTTCCGTCTCGTCCTCGGGAATGGGCACGGCGCCGGTGAGCGTGGCGAACACGTCGTCGAGCGAGGGCCGGTGGACGGCGATGTCGTCCACGAGCGCTCCCACCTCGTCGAGCGCGCGGAGCGCATTGGTGGCGAGCCCCGACTCGCTCGCAACCGGCGCCCGCAGCCTGCGGCCACCGTCGCCGATCTGGACGGACCCGGTGGCGAGCGCCTCGATCGCCTCGGCCGCACCGGCATGGGGCTCGTTCAGAGTCACCTCGAGCAGCTGTGAGCCGGTGGCCGCCTTCAGCTCCCGCGGGGTGCCCTGCGCAATCAGGCGGCCGCGGTCGATCACGGCGATTCGATCGGACAGCGCGTCGGCCTCGTCCAGGTACTGCGTGGTGAGCCAGAGGGTGACGCCGTCTGCCACCAGCCCGCGGATCATCGCCCACATGCGCTGGCGGCCGGTGGGATCGAGCCCCGTGGTGGGCTCGTCGAGGAAGAGCACCGGCGGCCGCATGACCAGGCTCGCGGCCAGGTCGAGGCGCCGGCGCATGCCTCCCGAGTAGCCCTTGACCACGCGGTCGGCGGCGTGCTCGAGTTCGAACAACTGCAGCAGCTCGGTCGCCCGGCGCTTTGCCTCGGCGCGCCGCAGCCGGCTCAGCTCGCCGACCATGACCAGGTTCTGGCGCCCCGTGAGGGCGTCGTCGAGCGTCGCGTCCTGACCGGTCACACCGATCTTGCGCCTAACCGCGGCGGCCTCCGTGACGACGTCATGCCCGGCCACCCGCGCTCGCCCGCTGTCCGGCGTCGTAAGCGTTGTGAGGATGCGCACGCCCGTCGTCTTACCGGCGCCGTTCGGCCCCAGAACGCCCAGGATCGAGCCGGCGGCGACCTC
The DNA here is from genome assembly GCA_050010215.1 of Gaiellaceae bacterium. Taxonomy (GTDB): domain Bacteria; phylum Actinomycetota; class Thermoleophilia; order Gaiellales; family Gaiellaceae; genus Fen-549. The sequence goes on from JBEKLL010000045.1 coordinate 7,234, forward strand.
GAGGTCGACCCCGTCGAGGGCCTGCGTCTGGCCGTAGCGCTTTGATATGGCTACTGCTTCGATCATGCTATTCTCTTTCATGTGCTTACCAACCGGTCGGTAGAAAACTGACTGACCGTACGGTAAGTGAAAAGGTGAAGCGCTGTCAAGTCGCTTTGGCAGAGAAGGTCGCTGGATGAAGGACACGCGAGAACGGATCCTGGACACGGCGCTCGATCTGTTCATCGAGCGGGGCTACGAGAAGACGTCGCTGCGCGAGCTAGCCGAGCGAGTCGGAATTACCAAGGCGGCGCTCTACTACTACTTCTCGAGCAAGGAGGAGCTCCTCAAGACGTTGGTGGAACCGCTCTTCGCCGCGCAGGAACGAGCGATGGACCTACTAAAGGGCAATCCGGGCCGCGAAGCGTGGAGCAAGGCGATAGCGGCCGTGACCGAGTGGCTGCTCCCACAGCGGAGGCTGTTCGAGTTGCTCGAGAACAATGAGAGTGCGCTCCATGCCATGACGCAGGACGCCGGTCATCTCAACGCTCACCTCGCCATGCACGAGCGCCTCGACGCGATCCTCTCCGACAAGTCCATGCCGCTAGCCGATCGGTTGCGGATAGCCGGAGCCATCGGGGTTTTTGCAGGCGTTCTGGGCTTCACAGGCAAGGCGTTCCGGGACACGCCTCCCGATGAGCTCCGGGCTCTGCTCGTCGACGTGATCAACGACGTTCTGCAGGTGGACTGATCTCCGAGCCACCCCGTTTCGGTATCCCCCAGCTCATGCTCTCGAGGCGTGAGGAATCTCCCGGCGTCCGTTTGACCGGAATCGACGAGGCTGGTAGAAGCGGCGATGGGTTCCGCGATCTCGGGAGGTCATAGCCGATGTTCACTCGGACCGCGCGCTTCCGCGCTCGTGTCGTGGGAGGCGTCGTTCTGCTCGCTGCGGCGATGACCCTGTGCTCTTCCTGCCGCACTTCCTCGCACGCCAAGGCGCGGGCTTCGGGCCAGCGGCTCGTCGGCGCCCCGCAGGTAAGCGCCGGCTTCGGCCACACCTGCGCCCTCCTCTCCAACGACAAGGTCGAGTGCTGGGGCGAGAACAACTTCGGCCAGCTCGGCAACGACAAGACGGCCGACAGCGCGACTGCGGTTCCGGTCAAAGGCGTCACGAATGCGACCCAAGTCAGCGTCGGAGCTCGCGCTCTTCGTGCCGGTCCTCCTTGCTCGAGAAGCGCTCCTTGCCCGCCTCCAGGAGCTGGTCTCTCCAGCCGTAATACTGGGCTTCTGAGACCCCGTGCTCCCTGCAGACGTCTCTGACCGAGCGGTCTTGCCTGAGCCCGGCCAGGACAATCGCGAGCTTCTGCTCGGCCGTCCACTTCCTCCTTGATGCTTGCTGCTCGCTCAACCTCTTCTCCTTTTCGGTCGAGCGGCCATCCTGAGACCTGCACCGGACAGTCTCGTCGGGCCTTCGGCCCGCCTCGCCTGTCCGGTGAGTCTATGGACTCAGAGTGTCAACGCGGGAGCGGGGAGCGAGCCAGATTCGTACCTCCGTCTTAGAATGTTTCAGAGATAATAGTTTCAGAGAGCGGTGGCGACAGGAGGAAACCACGTCACCGCTCTCTGCTGTTGCCGCTGCGGAACCTACCTACTAGTTGGAGT
>JBEKLL010000046.1:0-8002 GCA_050010215.1 Gaiellaceae bacterium
GTGACCGCCTCGGGTGACAGCGCCTGCGCGTTCGCCAACACGGCGATGGTGCTCGCCGAGACACGCCACATCCCGCGCGTCTGGGCCGCGCTGATCAGGGTGATGAGCGTGGAGCGAAGCCTCGTCGCGTACGAGCGAGGGGCGGTCGGGCCGAGCAAGGACTGCGCGTACGAGGGCCCCTACATCAAGGCAATCACCGGATTCCCGATTGCGCTCGAAGGGGCGGAGGCTGCCTGCGCGCATCTCTCGCCGCTGGGAAACATCGCCAGGGCTACCGCCGACCTCTGGAGCAACGAGTCGGTGGCGAACATCAAGCTGCTCGGCGGGATGGCGCCGACGGTCTCACTCGAGCAGCTCGCCTACGCGACCAGGCTGATGAATGCCGCCAGCGCCGCCGGTCGGGAGCTCGAGCTGCGCGATCTGTTCGTCGCCTCGGACGCTCCGCTTGATCCTCAGGCCCACGTCCTGCGTCCCGACGTGGTTCTCGGGCTCGCCGGACAAATTGTCGAGGAGCCGACTCCGTACCGCCGCGTCCGCCGCGCTGCACTGGCGACGCTGGAGTCATTGCGCTCGGCACACGAGACGGGCGCACTCTCTCTCTCCAGGCCCGAGATCACCTGGCTCGGCCGCCTATCGGCCGCGGCCGACGAGCTCCCCGAGGACGAAGGCGTGTTCCTCGAGAAGATGCTCGCGACTGTCGATCACAGCAAGGTCCGCCTCGACGACTACGATCTCGGAGCCGGTTCATGAAGCCGCGCGAGCGCGTCGCGGCAACGCTCGACCACGTCGAACCGGATCGCTGCCCGTTCCAGTCGACCTTCACGCCGGAGTTCGCGTCGCGGCTCCGCGCCGATCTGCACCTCGATCGGGAAGGGGCTCACAACCCGCATGGCGGCGGCAACACCTACGAGCTCGAGACGACCCTGGGCGAGGACCTCCTGCTGACGTCGGTCGGCTGGGCCAACTGCTACTACCAGGCCGAGCACGACTACGTCGACGAGTGGGGCGTCGGCTGGCGTGTCGTCCCGTACTCGACGCCGTTCGGCGTCGGGCACTACACCGAGCCGTACGGCCACCCGCTCGCAGACGCTACGGCGCTCTCGAGCTACCGGCCGCCCGATCCCGACCGCGACGAGCTCTACCTCGACTCGGCGCGGACGATCGGCGAGTTCGCAGACGACTACTACATCGTCGGAGTCGTCGTGACGACGATCTTCGAGGCGGCCTGGGCGCTACGCGGGCTGGAGCAGCTGCTGATGGACTTCGTCGACGCCCCCGACCTGGCCGAGGAGATCCTCGAGATCCCCTACCGCTACCACCTCGCCGCCGCCGAGCGGCTCACGAGGATGGGAGTGGACATGATCTGGCTCGGGGACGACGTCGGTCAGCAAACGGGGATGCTCATGTCACCGGCGCACTGGCGCCGCTTCCTCAAGCCCCGGATGGCGGATCTCATCGCAACGGTCAAGGCGATCAACCCGCGACTGAAGATCGCCTACCACACCGACGGCTGCGTCTACGCGATCATCCCGGAGCTGATCGAGATCGGCATCGACGTGCTCAATCCCGTGCAGCCTGCCGCGATGGACCCGGCAAAGCTCAAGCGTGAGTACGGAGAGGAGCTCTGCTTCTGGGGCTCGATCGACGAGCAGAGCACGCTCCCGTTCGGAAGCCGCGAAGACGTTCACCGCGAAGTGCGCGAACGGATAGCAACGCTCGGTGCGGGCGGAGGGCTGATCCTCGGACCAACTCACCACGTCCAGCTCGATACACCGCTTGAGAACTTCTGGGCGATGGTCGAGGAGACGACAGGTGTCGCTCGTCCCGTGTCGACGAAAGGCGGGTAGACGCCGCTCTTGTGTTCAGTGGAGACGTTTATGTATTCGCGTGAAGCCGCCGTAGAGCCGCAAGCGCGGTCGGTTCGAAGTTCGCTATTGGCATTACGCAGCGGGTTTTCGATATCGGCGGGTCTGTAGGGGGGTTCCCTTTAGCGGGGAGATTCGCGGATGAGGAAACGTGGAGCTTCACCGACGGAGCACGCGACGCGACGACGCTGAAACGCTGGCCATCCACGTTCGATATGTGGCCCTAAACGGTTGCGGTGGGACTTTCCTACAAACCCGCTTTAGTCGCTTGCAAGTTGATAGACGCCACGACGCAGTCTCTGGAATCGCGGACGCTTCCCTGTCGCATTCGCCGAAAGAGCTGCCTTTACGGAGTTCCAAAGCAGCGGCTCCCCTGCGAGCTCGCAAGCAATCTGGTGAATCTCGGACGTCCGCATCGGCCGATCCGACCGCTCGAGCGCGAGCGTCACGGTTTCGAGGATAGGGCTCGCCTTGGTGGGAGCAGAGCGCGGGGATCGAGGCATTGTTCGGCTCTTAGTAGGAGATCCTGGCGCAGCGAGACGAGATCCCGGAGCTCAACCCCGGCTCGAGGGTTTGAACGTGCTCCGTTTAGTTCCATCTCGCGCCCCCGGCCGGCGGATCGTGCGGCCAGGCGCGACTGGCCTCCCGAGCCGCCTGACACCGCTGGCGGCACGATCCTCTCCGAGCCCGTGTGCTCAACACTGTGCTCTCCGGGCTCGCACCGCCAGCGGCGTCCCGAGAACGCGAGAGACACTGGTTCGAATCCGCCTAGTTCCATCCGTTGTCGTAATCACAACGTTGTTGCTACTGCTCAGGATCAGCTTCTGCTGTCCGGTCGCTTGAGGAGCAAAGCGCTATTCCTCAAACCGCGTGGTGCCGACGCGGCCTTCTTAACCTGGGCGAGCATTCAGGAATGTAGCCCGACCTGGTCGAGCACGACGCCCGGGTGGGACTCGATAGACAGTTCTAGCGGAGGCCAACCACGCTAACCGGAGTCGAGCTATTGGTCTTCTTGCCGTTGCCGAGCTGGCCGTCGTCGTTGCCCCCCCAGCAGGAGGCCCCGTGGTTGGAGAGGAGGGCGCAGGTAAAGCCGTCGCCGGCACTTACTTGGGTGGTGGCCAAGATCCCTTTGACCCTGACAGGGACGAGGCCATCCTTCGTCTTGCCGTTGCCGAGCTGGCCGTAAATGTTCCAGCCCCAGCATTCGACCCTGCGATCGGAGAGGAGGGCGCAGGTGTGGAGACCGCCGGCGCTGACCTGGGTGGCGTTCGTGACGGCGCTGACCATAACCGGAGTGAAGCTCGGAGTCCTCGTGCCGTTGCCGAGCTCGCCGTTGTCGTTGTCGCCCCAGCACTCGACCCTGCGGTTGGAGAGGAGGGCGCAGGTGTGGTAGGTGCCGGCACTAAGCTGGATGACGTTCGTTATGCCGCTGACCGGAACCGGTATCGGACTCTTCGGAATCTTGCCGTAGCCGAGCTCACCAGCCTGGTTATCGCCCCAGCACTCTACGCTCTGGTTAGAGAGCAGGGCGCAGGTGTGATAGGTGCCGGCGCCAACCTGGATGGCGTTCGTGACGCCTCTCACCGAGACCGGAGTCGAGCTGTCCTTCGTCGTGCCGTCGCCGAGCTGGCCGTAGGTATTGCTGCCCCAGCACTTTACCCCGTGGTTGGAGAGGAGGGCGCAGGTGTAGCTGCCGCCGGCGCTCACCTGGGAGGCGTTCGTGATCCCGCTCACCAGGACCGGAGCCGAGCTGTTCTTCGTCGTGCCGTCGCCGAGTTGGCCGAAGTAGTTGTATCCCCAGCACTCGACCCTGTGGTTGGAGAGGAGGGCGCAGGTGTGGTCGCCGCCGGCGCTCACCTGGGAGGCGTTCGTGATCCCGCTCACCAGGACCGGAGCCGAGCTGTTCTTCGTCGTGCCGTCGCCGAGCTGACCACCGTCGTTCCAACCCCAGCACTTGACTCGATGGCTGGGGAGGAGGGTGCAGGCGAAGCCGCCGCCAGCGCTGATCGGACTGGCGCCAGCGGTGCGCAGGTGGGCAGCCCGGGTTCTGGCGTGCGAGGAAGTGCCGCAGGCAAGCCCCAAGGTCATCGCCCCACCGAGCAGAACGACGCCGACAACGATACGAGCTCGAAAGCGCGCGGCGCGAGTGACCATCGACAAAGACCTCCCTGGATGGCGAGACTTATCGCGGCTTCTATCAGCCCGGCCGGCTCCGGTCAAACGGACGGCACGAGAAGCGCTTGTACACCGAAGGTGTGGTAGACGAGTTTTCTCGTTGATCATTCGTAGAAACCTGCGCCTAGCGTCCGAGAGTACAGCTAAGGCGGTAGATGGTCGTCGATTCGAACACATCGCCCGGGCGAAGCACGGTCGACGGGAACTCCGGATGGTTGGGTGAGTCGGGGAAGTGCTGCGTCTCGAGCGCGAAGCCGTTGTTCTGCCCGTACGTCTTCCCGCTCGTCCCCCTGAGCGTGCCATCGAGGAAGTTCCCGGAGTAGAACTGGATTCCGGGCTCGGTTGTGAAGATTTCGAGCTCGCGTCCGCTTGTCGGCTCGCAGACCCGGGCGGCGAGCAAAGGCGAGAGCGTGTCGACGCGCTCGAGCACGACGTTGTGGTCGTAGCCGTGGGCAATAGCGAGCTGAGGGAACGCCTCGCGGATACGTGCGCCGATCCGCGTGGGGATCGTGAAATCGAGAGGTGTTCCCGCCACGGAAGCGATCTCTCCGCTAGGAATCAGCGTGCAGTCGACTGGCGTGTAGCGGTCCGCGTAGAGCGTCAGGATATGGTCGCAAATCGTCCCGCTGGCTTCGCCGGCGAGGTTCCAGTAGGTGTGGTTCGTGAGGTTGACGACCGTCGTTGCGTCCGTCATCGCGTGATAGTCGATCCGGAGCGAGTCGTCGTTTGCGAGCGTGTACGTCACGTGGACGGCCAGCGTGCCGGGGTAGCCCATCTCTCCGTCAGGGCTCGTGTACTGGAGCTTGAGCCCGACACCATCGCGCGTCGGCGGAACGACGGCTGCCTGCCAGACGCGTTTGTCGAAGCCGGCCGTGCCGCCATGGAGGGAGTTAGTCCTGTCGTTACGCGACACCTCGTACGTGATGCCGTCAAGGGAAAAGCGACCGTTCGCGATCCGGTTCGCGTAGCGGCCGATGATGGCGCCGAAGTAGTGGCCATCGTGTGCGACATAGTCGGCGAGGGTCGGGAAGCCGAGCACTACGTTAGCTTTACGACCGTCACGATCCGGTACCCAGAGCTGCTGTACGGCCGCGCCATACGTCATGACGGCGACAGCGATGCCCGACGAGTTCGTCAAGGTGTAAAGATCGACGACGCTGCCGTCCGGCGTCGTCCCGAACGGCAGCCTTGTGATGGGTGGCGCGGTCTCCACGGACGACTAGGCGGAGCGGACGGCCTCGGCTGCTGCGCGCTGAATGCGCTTCAGGTTCCGCATGACGTCGTCGCCGCCGCGCCCGAACAGGTCGTGTAGGCGCAGGTACTCACGGTAGAGATCGTCGTAGACGGCGCGATGAGTGGCGATCGGCCGATACGACTCCCCGCCGAGATGCGCCATGTATCGTGCTGCGTCCACGATCGAGTCGTAGCCGCCTAGTGCAGCGCCGGCCGCCACGGCTCCGAACATCGCCGAGCCTAGTGCCGGCGTCTGCTTGGAGGCCGCGACAGCGAACTCGCTACCGGTAGCGTCTGCGAAGATCTGCATCAGCAGCTTGTTCCGCTCGGGTAAGCCCCCGCAGGCGACGATTGTTCTTACGGGCACGCCGGCCGATTCGAATGCTTCGACGATCACGCGCGTCCCGAACGCGGTTGCCTCGATCAGCGCTCGATAGATCTCCGGGGCTCTCGTCGCGAGCGCCATACCGACGAGAAGACCACGCAGGTCCGCGTCCACGAGCACCGAGCGATTGCCGTTCCACCAGTCAAGCGCGAGCAGGCCACTCTCGCCGGGACGAAGCTTGCCGGCCTCCTCCTCGAGCACTTCGTGTACGCCCGTGCCCCGGCGTCGGGCCAGCTCATGGTACTCGGGCGGGACGGAGCTCTCGGCGAACCAGGCGAAGATGTCGCCCACGGCCGACTGTCCGGCCTCGTACCCAAACAGCCCCGGCACGACCCCATCCTCGACGACGCCACACATTCCGTCGATCATCGCGAGCTCGTCGCCGAGGAGCATGTGGCAGATGCTCGTGCCCATGATCGCGACCATCGTCCCCGGCTCGGTCACGGTCGCCGCCGGTACCGAGACATGGGCGTCGACGTTCGCGACCGCGACTGCAGTGCCCGGAAGCAGGCCCATCCAGGCCGCCGCCCGCTCGCTCAGCCCGCCGGCGCGGTTACCGATCGGCAGGATACGCCGGGACATCTTCTCGTCCACGACGTGCTCGAACCTCGGGTCGAGGGCGGCGAAGTAGGCGTCCGCGGGGAAGCCCTCCCGCTTCGACCACATCGCTTTGTAGCCGGCCGTACAGCTGTTGCGCGTCTCGACGTCGGTGAGTTGCCAGACGACCCAGTCGGCGGCCTCGATCAGGCGATCGGCGCGGGCGTAGACCTCGGGCGCCTCGTCGAGGATCTGGAGCGCCTTTGCAAAGAACCACTCCGACGAGATTCGGCCGCCATAGCGCTTCAGCCAGCTCTCCTTCCGCTCAGCCGCGACCGCGTTGATGCGATTTGCCTCGGGCTGGGCCGCGTGGTGCTTCCAAAGCTTGACCCACGCGTGCGGTTCGGCGCGAAGGTCGTCGAGCAGGCAGAGCGGCGTGCCGTCCACGAGCGTCGGCAGCATCGTGCACGAGGTGAAGTCGATGCCGACGCCGATCACGTCGGCGGGGTCGATGCCTGCCTCGGCAAGCAGAGCGGGAACTGCCTCCTGAAATGTTCGGATGTAGTCCTCCGGATCCTGGAGCGCCCAGTCGTGGGCGAGACGGACATCGTCGTGAGGTGGCGGGAGCCGCTCGTCGATGACGCCGTTCCGGTACTGGTAGACGGTCGTCGTGAGCTCGCGTCCATCGGCGCAATCGACGAGGACGGCGCGCCCCGACTCCGTGCCAAAGTCGATGCCGAGGGCGTACTTTTGCCTGCTCATCACGTCTCTTCTTCGCTCACTCGCTGTGGCTCGATGACCACCTTGAGTCCACGCCGCTCGACGAGAGCGCCGAAGGCGTTCCGCCACTCGGACAACGCGCAGCGCTCGGTCAACAGCGGTACGAGCTCGACGCGTCCGGACTCCACGAGCCGGATCGCACGCGGCAGGTCGCCGGGCGCCATCCGCCGGCTGAGCAGCAACGTCAGGCCCTTGCGACGCGCCGCCGAGGCGCTGAAGCTCGTGCGGTCGCCGTCAGGAATACCGAGGAGGATGACGCGGCCGCCGGGGCGGGTTGCGGCGATCGCGTCAGCGACTGCCGCGTTCTCGCCGGCGACCTCGAACGCGACGTCGACGCCCAACCCTCCCGGTAAGCGTTCGAACACTCTCTCGACGAGCGCCTCCTCCGCGTGGAACGCATGCGTCGCGCCCATCGCCGCCGCCGCCTCGACCCGGTGCGGTAGAACGTCGGTCGCGAGGATCGCAGTCACCCCGGCGGCTCGAAGAGCCTGAACCAACAGCAGCCCGATCGGGCCGCAGCCGAAGACTCCGGCGCTCGTACCCGGTTGCACGCGCCCGAGGTCGAGCGCGTGAAGCGCGACGCCGAGCGGCTCGAGCAGCGCGCCTTCGACGTCGGAGAGCGTGTCGGGCAGGGGGTATGTGAGTCGCTCCGGCCACGTCAGCAACGAGCGCAGCGCACCATCGGTCGAGTCATGTCCGGCGAACCGCAGCTGAGGGCAAAGGTGCGGCTGACCCGCGAGGCATACGGCGCAGCGACGGCACGGTATAGCCGGATCGACGGCCAGCCGATCCCCGGCGCGCGGACCGGACTCGATCGTGCAGACGAATTCGTGGCCCAGGACGAGCGGCTCCGTCAGAACAGCGTCGCCGATCCCACCCTCACTGAACCAGTGCCGGTCGGAGCCGCAGAGGCCGACGGCGGTCACGCGCAGGAGGAGCTCGCCGTCGCCTGGTGTCGGCGGCGGCTCCTCGTGCAGACGAAGGTCTCCCGTGCCGTGAAGACGTAGCGCCTTCACGCGCGCTGACC
>JBEKLL010000047.1:0-7683 GCA_050010215.1 Gaiellaceae bacterium
CGGGGGCATTACCTGTGAGACGGCTCGGGAAGCGGGTTTGCTGGGATTCGGAGCTATCGCGCCGGAGCTGCGCTAGGCGAGCCGTCTACCACCCGTCTACCAGCACCACGAGGTCGAGTTCCCTAGGGGCGCGCTCCAATAGAGATCCGGCTGCAAGTCGAGCTCAGTCTCGGGAGAGCGTCCCAGCCCGCACCGTCGCGCATCACTCGGCCAGAAACCAGAGATGGTCCTAACCGGACGGCTTCACAGCCTCTCAGAACCCCTGAGGAAGCTATTGTCGGAAGCCAACCCACCCACCCGCGAAGGTGCTTCTCCCGACCACGCTCGCCGTCTCGGCACTCGTTCCCACGGCTAGCGTCGGCGCAAGCGTCGTATCCGTCCTAGTGAGCACGTTGGAGCTGCACGCCGCGCTTAGCTTGGCGACGCGGGATCTCATCGGCATCGACCCCCCGGCCGGAGAGACTCGGGTCGCGCTCAGTAGCCCGGCTCGACTCAGATCGAGCCCGAGAGCTGATCTGCCGAGGAACGGCCGGCTCGGTGACGGCAAGGCTTGCCGGGGCGTATATACAACGTGCCTGTCAAGGACCACGACTGCGCCCGGCTACCGGACAAGCCGTTCAGATGCTGGAGGGACAACTAAGATGGCGACCTGGCAAACAGCGAGGTCGACACAGCTCAATTCCCGTTGCCCTGATCGGATCCAGTGACGCCGCAGAAAGGATCGATCCAAGATGCCTAAACGCCTAGTTATCAGCGCCCTCCTCCTACTTCTCGCAAGCGGGACCGCCGCCGCCAGCCGGCTGGTATCCGGTCCGAGCTCGACCTCCGAAGGAGTCGCGGCCGTGGTCTCGGCCAACAACGAGACCGCCTTCGATCTCTACGCACAGCTCCAGAAGTCCTCGCCGGGGAACATCTTCTTCTCGCCCTACAGCATCTCGACCGCCCTGGCGATGACCTACGAGGGAGCCCGCGGCGAGACCGCAAGCGAGATGCAGAAGGCGCTCCACTTCCCGGCAAACGACATCCTCGAGCCGAGCTCCGCCGCGATTCTCTCAAGCCTCAATCAAAAGAACGCGAGCTACAAGCTCAAGACCGGTAACGCCTTGTGGGTTCAGAAAAACTTCCGCTTGCTCAGCTCCTACGTGGGGGCGGTGCAGAAGTACTTCGGCGGGAAGGCGGCCAACCTCGACTTCGCGGCCGATCCTGAGCAAGCGCGAGTCACGATCAACAAGTACATCGCCGAGCAGACGGCGAACAAGATCACAAACCTCATTCCACCCGGGAATATCGATCCGCTGACCAGACTCGTCCTGACCAATGCGATCTATTTCAAGGGCGAGTGGCGCTGGCAGTTCGATCGGAAGGAAACCCACAAGGCGCGCTTCACGATCAGTCCAGGCAAGACGGTGCAGGCGCCGATGATGACCATGAATCCGCGGAAGACACTGTTCGAATACGCAAACACCGACGGGATGCAGATCATGGAGCTGCCGTACAAGGGAGGCCGGCTCTCGATGCTCATCCTGTTGCCGCATAAGGATCTCCACTCCATCGCGTCTTCTCTCACAGCCGATCGGCTCAAGTCGGACCTGGCCCGGATGAAGCAAACGAACCTGGACGAGATCTCGATACCGAAGTTCGAGCTGAGGATCCGCTACGACCTGAAGAGCACCTTGGAGGCGCTCGGGATGAAAGCCGCCTTCCTCCCCAACCAGGCTGATCTGTCAGGGATGGACGGCAAGCGCGACCTCTATGTCCAGTTTGTCCTCCACCAGGCCTACGTGAAGGTGGACGAGCAAGGGACTGAGGCGGCCGGAGCGACCGCGGTAGGAGTAGGGACCACCGCTTACGGGCCGGGGACGATTTTCCGAGCCGACCACCCCTTCATCTTCCTGATCCGAGACAAGACGAACGGGAACATCCTCTTCTTCGGCAAGGTGGTGGATCCCACGAAGAGCAGCTGAGCGCGAGCCAGACTTTTATCGTCCATTCGTGACCCGGTAACATGGCACTGGGTCAGCTATCGCCGTCGCCGACGGCGACCGCACGCGCGTTCCTGATCCCTTTTACGAAGACCGGAGAAAGATCAATAAGCACGCTATCTGGGTTTCCGTCCTGACCTGACCCCGTTTTAGGTCCACTGTTTATGTTAGTAAGTCGAGGCGAACGGCGGCCCGTAGTCAGCGAGCGAGAATCCCGTTGGACGACGCGTTACTCCTTCGAACGAGCGACCGCCTCGCCACGGTAACGGGACAAGCGTTGCCAAAACTGGCATCGTCGATGGAGGCTAGAAACGGTTATTTACAGCTATTTTGACTCGCGTGAGTCGCTCACCGGTGTTTCGCTTAGACTTCGCACCTCAGGAGCAGGGTTGGAAAGCTGTCGCATGAGGTGCGCCGGCTATAGAGCCTGCTCGACCTCACGAGCCAGCGCCTCGACGGCGTCTGTCCACGGACAATGACGCTCGATGGGATCGAGCTAGAGGGTCTCTGCTAGGTCGTAGAGACACAGCAGCGGTGCCCGAAACCGAGTGCCCACGCTGAATTCTTGCCGGGGGCAATCCACTTTATGTGCATCTGCGACCGGCCGACCTTCTCCGTTGTGATCAGTTCTGGTGCTGCTGTAACACGGGCAGCTCGCCCACTACAGCCGAAGCTGCGTCGTACTATCCTGGGGCTCCGCCCACCGCTGCTCCCAGCAATGACGACCAATCTCACACCCGACGCGCCGACGCCGCGGATTCGTCTCTGGCGCGGAGGTCCGCGCTGATGGACAAGGCGATCGCGCTCGATCAGGCCGGCGGTAGCCGCAACCTGCCCGTGATTGGCGTTTTCGCGGCTGGTGACCCGCGCATCGACGAGGAGAGCCGGCAGCGCTGCCGCAACATCGTCGCAATGGTCGCAGACACGCTCGCCGAGCGCGTGACGCTTCCCGACGGGTCGCCCGCGCGAGTCGTCCACACGGACCTACTCGTCGACGGCGAGCCGCAAGCGGACCTCGTCGCGAAGCAGTTCCAGGACGCCGGTGTCAGGGTGCTCGTCTGCACTCCCGACACCTGGGCGTTCCCACAGCCGAGCGTGATCTCGCTGCTGCAGCAGTTCCCGAAGGGCACGCCGATCAACTTCACCTGCGGCAACAGCGGTCCGAGGCCCGGCGTCGTCTTCGCTCACGCGATCAACGGCGCGCTCGCGCAGTCGGGGCGACTCTCGCACCTGAACGTCGGCAGCTGGCCCGACACGGGCCTGGAGCCGGTGATGAGCGAGCAGACGGCGCAGGCGCTCGTCGACTGGGCTTTCGCCGCGATCGCGACGCAGTTCCTGAAGGGGCGGCGGGTCGTCGTCTTCGGTCACGACTCGATGGGCATGGAGACGGCGCTCGCCCACGTCCTCCCGACGCGCGCACAGCTCGGGATCGAGATCACGCGCCTGGATATGAAGCTACTCGCCGACATGCTCGCGAGGAAGGCATACGACCCCGACGAGCTCGCGACCCTGCGTGCCTTCTTCGACCGTCATCTCGGCGAGCGGCTCGAGTTGCGCGACGGTGCGGACTCGGAGCGCTTCGACCAGAGCCTTGCGCTCTACCTCGTGACGCGTGACCTGCTCGCGGAGCTGAACGCGGTCGGCGGCGGCTTCATGAGCCAGCTTGAGTGGGGATCCGATCCGCGGGGCATCCCGCTCCCGGTCGCAGACGCGATGGAATCGCTCTTCAACTCGAGCTTCGATCACCAGGGCAGCAAGCTGCCGCTTCCGTTCGCGACCGAGGCGGACGTCCAGGGCCTGCTGACGATGCTTGTCCTCTCCGCGCTCACCGGCGGCGGGGCGTCGCTCTTCATGGACTTCCGCAAGGTCTGGGAGCCGTGGGAGCTCGAGGCGCTTGCCAAGCAGGAGGGTGTAGCGCTGCCTGCGGGCGAGACGTGGGTCGAAAAGGGCCTCGTCGACGGCGACAACTCGGGCAGCGCCTCCCTCGACTGGGCGGCGCAGCCGGGTGCGAGCGCCGAGGAGATCATGGCCGGCATCACCATGCCGCTGGCCGACCTGGGCTACTTCCCCGGCCTCGGGAACTCGGTCACCTTCGTCTCGCCCGGCGGACTCGACGGGATCGCGGCGCGGCTCACCTACAGCAGCCTCTCCGGCCTCTTCGGCCTCACCTGGGACGAGGCGACGACCGCCGAGGTGCCGCCGAAGCTGGCGCAGGCGCTCGCGGGGGCGACGAACAGCACCTGGCCGCACACCTTCGTCGTGCCGAGGTACGCGACAATGAGCGAGTACAAGCAATACCCGCCGGCCAACCACTTCCACATGGTTCAGGGGTTGACTCCGGCTCGGCTCGAGTTCTGGATGGACCTCAACAACGTCCTCTCGCAGACGCCGTGGGCGGCACGTCCGCAGCATGTCGAAGGAGTCGATCGGCCGGTTCCGCTGCTCTACGTGATCAACGGCGGCGAGACGAGCGCGAAGCTGATGCTCGGGGCGAAGCTGTGACGGCCGTGCGCGTGCCGGAAGCCGATCTCGACGCCGTGCTCGACGCGATCGGCGAGGCGGGCCGCAGGCTCTCCGAGATCGGGGCGAGCGAGGGCGCAGCGGGGAACATCTCCGTCTACCTCGGTCGAAGCTTCGACCTGCGGGGCAGGTTCCCTGACGAGGAGGCGATCGAGCTGCCCGAGGCCGTGCCGGAGCTAGCCGGCGACTCCTTCCTCGTCACGGGCTCGGGTCGCAGGCTGCGTGAGATCAGGGACGATCCTGCCGCGAACATCGGCTGCGTGATCATCGACGAGGGGGGCGCCTCGGCGACGCTGCGCACCTCGCCACGGCGCCGCTTCGAGCGGCTGACGAGCGAGCTCAACTCACACCTGGCCGTCCACCGCGACCGTATCGTCACGACCGGCGCTCGCTTCCATGCGCTTGTCCATGCGCAGCCGCTGTACCTCACCTACCTGAGTCACGTCGAGGCCTACCAGGACGAGGCCTTCCTGAACCGGCACCTGCTGCGCTGGCAGCCCGAGACGATCGTCAACCTCCCGGACGGGATCAGAGTCGTGCCGTTCTGCGTGCCGGGGTCGGCGCAGCTCCAGGCGGCGACGGTCGAGGCGCTGCGGACGCGCTGCATGGTGCTGTGGTCGAAGCACGGAGTGATGTCTCGTTCTGACACATCCGTCAAGCGTGCCTGCGACCGGATCGAGTACGCCGAGACCGGCGCTCGCTACGAGTATCTGAACCTCGTCAACGGCGAGCGGGCGTCCGGGCTCTCGGCCGAGCAGATCCAGGCGATCTGCAGCTCGCTGGGCATCCGGCAGGGAATCTTCTAGAGGCCCGCAGTGACCGCCGCCAGGAGCTTCGTCGCCGTCGACCTCGGTGCAGAGAGCGGCCGCGTCGTTGGTGCGCGCTTCGACGGCGAGCGGCTGACGCTGCACGAGATCCACCGCTTCGCGAACGCGCCTCTGAGCGGCGGCGGCGAGTTGCGATGGGACATCCGCCGCCTCTTCGACGAGACGCTACACGGGCTCGCGCTCGCCGCCAGCGAGCTCGGCGAAGTGGCGAGCGTTGGCATCGACAGCTGGGGGGTCGACTTCGGGCTGCTCGACCGTTCCGGCGAGCTGATCGGCAACCCGTTCCACTACCGCGACCGGCGAACCGACGGGATCACCGCCAAGGTCGAGGCGCTCGTGCCGCGGGAGGAGCTGTTTGCGACGACGGGTGCGCAGCTGTGGGAGATCGGTACGCTCTGCCAGCTCTGCGCCATGGTGCTCGCGCGGTCGCCGGAGCTTGAGCGCGCCGAGACGCTGCTGATGGTGCCCGATCTCATCACCTCCTGGCTCTCGGGCGAGAAGCTCGGCGAGCTGACGATCGCGAGCACGACCCAGATGCTCGAGGCGCGCACGGGTGCGTGGGCTCTGGAGCCGATCGATCGGCTGGGGCTGCCGGCGCGAATCCTGCCTCAGCTCATCCCCGCCGCGACGAAGATCGGTCCTCTCCTCCCCACGATCGCCGGCCGGACGGGAGCCGCGGGTGCCGTGGTCGTCGCGCCCGGCTGCCACGACACCGCCTCGGCGGTGGCGGCGATCCCCCTCACGAGCCCGGATTCGGCGCACATCAGCTCGGGCACGTGGTCGGTGATCGGCGTCGTATCGGACAAGCCGCGCGTCGATCCCGTGACGCGCGATCTCGGCTTCGCGAACGAGGCCGGCGTCGCCGGAACGACGACGGTGCTCAAGAACCTGACCGGGCTATGGCTCGTCCAGGAGTGCCGGCGCGCCTGGGCGCGCGCGGGCGAGCGGCTGAGCTACGAGCAGCTGACGGCGCTCGCCGAGAGCGCACCGGCCTTTCGTGCGCTCGTGGATCCTGCGCACCCGGGCTTTCTGAATCCGGCCGACATGCCGTCGGAGATCGGCGCCTTCTGCGAGGCGACCGGACAGCCGCGCCCGACCGACCGCGGCGCCGTCGTGCGCGCCGCGCTCGAAGGGCTCGCGTGCAGCTACCGGCTCGCGATCGAGCAGCTGGAGCGGATTCGCGGACGCCGCGTGGACGCCATCCACGTCGTCGGCGGCGGGGCGCAGAACCGGCTCCTCTGCCAGCTGACGGCCGATGCGTGCGCGCGGCCGGTCCTCGCGGGGCCCGTCGAGGCGACGGCGCTCGGGAACGTGCTGGCGCAGGCCGTCGCCACGGGCAGCTGCAGCTCCTGGAGCGAGGCACGCGAGCTCGTGCGGCGCGGCTTCCCGCCGACGCTGTACACCCCGCACGAGACGGCTCCGTGGGACTCGGCATGCGCCCGCTTCACGAGCTTCGCTCGCTGATCAGGCCGGAGTCGCGGGCCTAGTTGCGCGGAGCTAACAGAGATCAGTGCGCTAATCGGGCTCAACCTCAAGCGAGCTTCAATCTCCGATGTCCGGTTCGGCGACTGTCGAGGTGAAGTCAACCAGGATCGGCGATAGCCTTTCGTCACAATCAATCACTGAGAAGCCAGACACGTGAGTGTGACCTGACCCCGTTTACTGGTCCACTTTTTATGTTAGTAAGACTGGGCAACCGGCGGTGCGAAGTCAGCGAGTGAGGATGCTGGTGAGATCGATCTTTGCTTTTCTGAAGCCGCGGAGGTTCTCGATCTCGATACCAACTAATAGCGGGCAACCCAACGGGAATGTGAGGCGGCGTGCCTGAGCTTTTGTGAGCGCAATCACAACGTTGACTCTAGACGATGTCGGCTGGCCCCTAGCACCGAGCGCAGGAGAAACCGCGGTCCGACGAGACCCGCCCGATCTACCAGCCGTCTACCAGGATCTGACGGAAACCACGGTATCCGGTGCGTCTCAGCGGAGCCGATACCGCGTCGGAACGGGACGGAACGGACAGAGCGGAACTCGAGGAACGCCGTTCGCCTCATCCGGATCGCTTCGATGCTCCCGCTTTTGACGCGTCAGAAGTCGCCGGACGATCAAAGCGACCCCGGCAAGCGCTCCAGCCTGCGCCAGGCGCGCCGCAGCCGTCGCGCGACGATCCGCGCCAAGCTCGCCTGTGCGCTCACACGAGCGCCGGTACTCGCGCTCGTCGCATAGGTGTCAGGGGCGCTGTTGGGCCGCCGAGGCAACGAACGGGAGCACGAATCTCGCCCCGCGGTGAGGCGGGGCGAGATTCGCGAGATTAGGTGTCCGCGAACCGAACTAGTGTCGTCCGGCGGTCGAGAACT
>JBEKLL010000048.1:0-7344 GCA_050010215.1 Gaiellaceae bacterium
CCTCAAGATCGCAAGGCAAGCCGCCTGGCTCCCCGCGAGCACGAGCGGCTACGAACTCAGCGACGCGGTAAACGCAGTCGAGCAGCTCCGGAATCTCGTGCACCCGGCCGCATACGTGCGCGATGTGCCGGCCAATTTCGAGGTGGACGAGGCACTGTTCCAGGCCGCCTACAGAGTCCTCGACGAGGTCTACGAAGCCACCCTCGCCGTAATCAACAATCCTCGGGACAGCGCGTAAACGCTACGGACGTGCGGACCGTCCTCGCCGTAGCCCATTTCGAAGAACACCGCGATAGACGCCGAAGCCGGTCGAGCCCGCTACCGGATCCCCGTGTCGATCGAGAAATCGAGGCGCGCGTCGACGTTGCGCTTGACGCGCACCCGGGCTGGCCGGATCCCGAATACCCGCCGCAACGCGGAGATTCTGCAAGTCGTTCTGAGCGAGCACGCGGCGATTAGCAGGGCATTCTATGAAGCCCTCTCACGGACTCGAACCGTGGACCCCTCCTTGCCATTGGCTCCGAGCGGCAACGGCAGGCAGTCCACGGCCAGCGCTTTGGCTTGTTTCCGGGGTTACCAAGGCTGGTCGACTTGCCGTCATTTGCCGCTATTTGCACCCGCTGAGCTCCATTTCGCGTCACTGGCCGGCGATTCCGTGCGGCCAGGCGCGGCTGGCCGCACGGAATCGCCTCGAGCCGCTGGCCGCCCATCGCTCTCCGGGTCTGTGCGAAGCACTATCCCCTCCGGCGCTGCACGGCCAGCAGCTCGCCAGAGACGCGAGAAGCAACCGGTTCGAACCCACCTGGCTCCATTTCGCACCCTCGGCCGGCGAATCCGTGCGGCGAGGTGCGACTCGCCTTCCGGATCCGCCTTCCGCCGCTGGCGGTGCGTCTCTCTCCGGGTCTGTGCGAAGCACTATTCCCTCCGGAGCCACACCGCCAGCGGCGACCCGAGGGCACGAAAGGTACCCGGTTCGATCCCGGTACGCTCCATCCGTTATTGGAGTCACAACGACATCCCTGCAATCGGGCGCCTTTCTGAGTCTGTTCGGCACGGGAGGATATGTCTATCGTACGAACCCTCGACTTGCAGCATGGAAGTTCGCATCCTGAGTCGGCCATTAATGGAAACCCGCTCTGGAAGCGGGCTTTCCGCGTTCTCGGCGTCGTCTGGCAGGAGGCCGTCGCGAGGACAGTGGAACCGTTCGGGACCACGCAATACCCGCGCGTGTGCCTGCAGAAGCCGTCTACCTTCACGCTCCTCTGCCGTGCGGACGACGGAGTAGTATGCGCCTCGAGCGAGCGACGGAGATGTCGACGAAGCCGCGAGAGAACCTGACGCCATGCACCGGAATGCTCGTCAACTATTAGGAGGAATGACGATGAACCGCTACCAGCGAGACACGACGACGCGGCCGCGGCTGGCAGACGCAAGGGCGCTCAGACGACTGGGCCTGGCGGTGGCGCTCCTGGTCGCGCTCGCCGCCGCCCTCGCGGCCGGCGCGAACGGCCGGCCCCTCGGCTCGATCGAGCCGAAGTCGGGTGCGACCTACACCGTCGGCACGGTGATCAAAGGCGTCTGCGATTTCGGCCAGCCGGGGCAGGACTTTTGGACCTATACGACGTTGGTCTCCAAGAACGGCTACGGGAAGTGGATCCCCCCCAAAGTCGGCGACACCCCTTGGCCCACATATCGCGTATCCGAAGGCTGCACGGAGCCGCTGGACACCCCCGGGGAGTACCGCGTGTATCTCGTGAAACAAGACAACAGAGACGCCGCTCAGGGCGGCACCGGACAAGTTCTCCTGTCGGTCAGCCTCGCGGCGCAGTTCACGGTCGTCGCCGCTAGCCCGTGCTCCGGTGACGACACCGAGATCGTGTCGGTGTCGACGCCGAATGGCGGGAAGAGCGGCTTGGAGGGCCTGAAAGGGACGCACTTCTCGCCCGGGCAGACGTACACAGCGCGGGCGGACGTGGAGCTCGAGCTCGGAGACCGATCCGTGGTGCGGGTGACGAAGGGCTCGAGCTTCTCGTTCGGCAGCTGCTCGTTGTGGCCGAAGGAGCACGAGAACTGGAAGATCAAGTTCGGGCTCTTCCTGGGGAAGATCTGGTCGAAGATCTCTGCGCGGGGGGAGGTGGATGTCGCGACCCCGGGGGCAACGCTCGGCATTCGTGGCGCGATCTTTTGGGTGACGTACAACAAGGCGACGAAAACGACGAAGTTGCGCATCAAAGAGGGCGCGGGTTGGATCCGCCGTCGCTCCGGCGGCCCGACCCTGAGGGTCAAGGGCGGGCAGACCGCTGTCCAGGTAGGCAAGAGGACGCCGCGACTGGCCCGTGGATAGTGGGAATGCCGCTCTTGCCGCTTCGTGCGATCACATTGGTCCACCAGCGGCTCCCCGAGAACGCGAGAAGGCGACGGGTTCGATTCCCGCCGCCTCCACTCGTTGTAGAAAACACAACGATGTCCCTGCTCAGCGCACGGTTTATCGGTCCGCTCGCTAAGTAGGAAAACGTCTTCGTCCGAGCCCCCGGGTGAGCGCCACCAGAAGGGCGCTAGCGCTGAGGAACATCCCTAGCCGAGTCCGGCCATACCGACAGGAGAAGCGCTGGATGCCTTGGCGCCGTTGCCGAGTTGGCCATCCCAGTTTCCGCCCCAGCACTCGAGCTTCTGATTAGTGAGAAGAGCGCAGACGTATCCCGATCCGGCGCTGATCTCTCTAACCTTGGCAACACGGTGGGCCGGGACGTCGAGAGCGACGAGCGCTATCCCTGGCGAGTTCGAGAAGCCTCTCGCGGAGAGGGGCGAGATCGCGAAGCTCAACCGCGACTCGAGGGTTCGAAAGTGCCCCGGTTAGTTCCAGAGCCCACTTTCCCCAGATAAACGCCTCGCCTCCTACTAATCGCATCGCGGGTTAAGCGCGCGATGGCAGGCGGGGCACGTCGAGTCGGTTACGCGCGTCCCGATCAAGCGGCCAGAGACTAAGCCAGGCAGGGGCGGTCGAGGGTTTGCCCGACCAAACGCCGGGAATGAGTTTTCTGGCGACATGCGCGATCGGAGGAGGCGCTCGAGGTGATCCTGGTAACCGCGGCGAACGGGCGAACAGGCCGGAGTGTCGTCCGGGCCCTGGTTCGTGCCGGGCAGCGTGTGCGAGCGTTCGACATTGCCGTCGGCGTCGAGCAGCTCGTCGATGAGGGAGCGGCGGAAGCTCTTGTCGGGGACATGCTCGATCCGGGCGACCTGCTCCGGGCAGTCCAGGGTGCCAAGTCGGTCGTCCACATCGGGCCTCCCATGCACCCCCGAGAGGCCGAGATGGGTCACGGCGTCGTGACTGCCGCCCGTCAGGCCGGAGTGGAGCACTTCGTGCAGTTCTCGGTCACGCACCCCCAGCTCGAACCGCTCTTGAACCATCAGGCCAAGCTGGCAGTCGAACGCGTGCTGCTGCTGTCCCGGATGCCGTTCACCATTCTCCAGCCCATGCACTACATGCAGAACGTCGACGTGGCACGCGCGGTCGCAGACGGCGTCCTGCGCCAGCCCTACTCGCTCGACACGCGGTTGGCCCACGTCGATCTGGAAGACGTTGCCGAAGTCGCCACAAAGGTGGTGAGCGAAGGGCGGCGCCATCACCACGCGAGCTACGAGCTCTGCGGTGACGACTTTCTCAACGCGCACGAGCTGGCCGAGGTGATCTCGGCGGAGGCCGGGCGCTCCCTCACTGCCGAGCAAGCCCCGTTCACTGCGGGTACGACCGCCGGGCCCCGGCCGTCCGAAGCGGACGACTATCGCCTCGACGCCATGTTCCGGCTCTTCGACCATTACGGACGCTACGGCATCACCGGCAACCCGAACGTGCTCGGCTGGCTGCTGGGACGGCCGCCGACGAGCTTCGCCGAGTATGCGCGCCGGAGTCTGGCCGCCCGCCCGGCCTAGGCGCGCTGATCTACGAGTTCTGATTGCACGGCGGCGCTTTGCCGACCTACTTGTCGGTTGATCCAATCGACTGCGAGGCGCGCCCGAGCTCGCTCAGGTCGCGCAGCTCGAGGCGGTGAGCCGGTGGGTCGGGCAGCGCGACCGTGGAGCCGAGCTCGAGCTCGGCGCCGACGTGCAGTAGCTCCCCGGATTCGAGTAGGCGCCAGCCGGGGTCGTCGTCCATGGGCTCGCTGGCGAGCACCACCACCGGTCGCTGCGCGGCTTCGTCTGAATGCACCCGGGTGCCGAGGCTGCTTTGGTGATGAAGCGGTTGTCCGCCGCGATGGCCGCCGGCGGCGCGGTCGAGCACATAGAGCGTGTGAGTTTCCGGGTAGCGCAGCGCAAACAGCTCGGACTCGTTGGTCAGGATCAGGTTCAGCGAGTACACAGGCAGGTGCGCGGCTATCCAGCTCACGGCCGCGGCGATGCCGCGCTGTACGTCGCCCTCGCACCGGCGGGTCTCGCGCGTGATCAGCGCGAACAGCCGCTCGGAGTCGGTCTCTCCCTCGACGAGCACGCGGTCATCGCCGAGCTCGTCCTCCAGCCGGGACAGGCCGCCGAGCACGCCGTTGTGGGCGAACAGGCGTCCCTCCTGCTCGAAGGGGTGGGTGTTGGCGAGCGTGAGCGCGCCCGTGGAGGCGAAACGGACGTGCGCCAGGAACGTACGCGAGCTCTCACGGCGCGCCTCGCGCGCGAAGCTGGCGTCATCGAAGGCCGGGATCGGCGCCTTCTGCACGATCGGGTGGCCCTTCTGATCGAAAATCCCGAGACCCGTCCCGTCGGGGTTGCGACGGCTCTGGACGGTGAGGCTGTCGGGCGCGTCCAGCAGCCAGAACTCGGCGCTCAGCGGCCGGGCTCCACCGCTCATGCCGAACAGGCGGCACATCTCAGCAGTGCGGACGGCGCCGGGGGCGCTGCGGGTGAGCGGTGGTCTGCTTTCGCAGTGCCTGAAGCGCGCTGTGCAGGTCGTCGGAGAGCATGTCGACCATGTCGCGCGAGAAGTTCTCCTTGACCACCATCCGCAGCACGCTGACGCTCTCTGCGTTAGCCGGCAGGGTGTATGCGGGCACGATCCAGCCACGCTCGCGCAGCAGGTGTGAGAGCTTGCTGAGGTCGAGCGCCTGCGGTTCTGTGGCGCGCAGCACCACGATCGGGAACATCGAGCCGTCATTGATCAGATCGAGTCCGTCGATGTCACGCAACTTCGCAGCAAGCGCCCGGGCGTTTGCGAGCACGTTGCCGACGATCTCGCTGTAGCCCTCTCGGCCCAGGCGCAGGAAGTTGAAGTACTGCAGGACTACCGAGCTGCTCGGGCGCGAGAAGTTCAGCGAGTAGTTCGGCATGTCGCCGCCGAGGTAGTTGATGTGGAAGACGAGCTCCTGTGGCAGATCGGAGCTGTCGCGGAAGACGACGGTGCCCATGCCGGGGTAGACCAGCCCGAACTTGTGATTCGACACGTTGATCGAGCGCACCCGGGCGAGGCGGAAGTCCCAGCGCAGGTCGGGCTGCGAGAAGGGAACGACGAAGCCGCCACTGGCGGCGTCGATGTGCAGCGGGATCCGCAGCCCGCGCTCCGACTCGACCCGGGCGAGCAGCTCGTTGATCGACTCCAGGTCGTCCATCTGCCCGGTGAAGGTGGTGCCGAGCACGCCGGCCACGGCGATCATGCGCTCGTCGATGAGCGGCTCGACCTGATCGGCCGCGATCGTGTAGCGGTCCTCCTCCATCGGAATCACACGGGCCTCGACCTCGAAATAGCGGGCGAACTTCTCCCAGCAGGTGTGCACGTCGGCGCCTATCACCATGTTGGGTCGGTCGCTGGGCAGGCCAGCGGCCTCGCGACGGCGTTGCCAGGAGCGCTTGTGGGCCAGCATCGCCAGCATGATCGCCTCGGAGGAGCCGATCGTCGCGGTGCCGGTCGGAGTCCCGTCGGCGGGCGCATGGAAGAGTCCCCCGACCATGCTGACCACGCGCCGGTGCACGGCCTCGGTCTGCGGGTACTCGTCCTGGTCGATCAGGTTCTTGGCCAGCGTCTCCCGGGCGAGCCGGTCGGCCTGCGGCTCCATCCAGCTGGTCACGAAGGAGGCCAGGTTGAGCGAGGGGTTGCCGTCCAGGTTGAGCTCGTCGTGCACGAGCTGGTAGGCGGCATCCGCGCTCATGCCCTGGGTGGGCAGACGGTACTTGGGGACGTCGTGCGAGAACGACCGCCCGGCGTAGGTGGGCGAGTGGATCTCGTCGGAGTCGACTCTCAGCTCGTGCATGGGGCTCCTCCGGGTGGGAATAGCGTGGCTTGTCGTCGCCACATCATCCCAGCTCGACGGCGTTGTCAGCCGGCGTTCACGTTCAGCAAGGGCTTGCCGGCCGCGTAGCGGCGGAGCTGCTCGCCGGCCAGACGATAGGCCCGGTCCGGCCAGCGTGGTACCGCGCCGGCGACGTGCGGCGTGATGAGAACGTTCGGCGCCTGCCAGAGCGGATGCTCGGGCGGCAGAGGCTCGGGGTCGGTGACATCGAGCGCGGCGCGGATCCGCCCGGCGTAGAGGGCATCGAGCAAGGCGTCCATGTCGACGATCCCGCCGCGCGCCGCGTTGATCAGCAGCGCGCGCTCTTTCATCTGCGCGAGGAAGCGCGCATCGACGGCGCCCTTCGTCTCGGGCGTGAGTGGGAGGAGCAGGACAACGGCGTCGGCTTCGGGGAGCAGGCGCGAAAGCGACGCCGGCGGCTCCGTGTCCGCACGCGCGTGCCGCGCGATGCCCACCACGTGCGCCCCGAAAGGCGCGAGCCGAGCGGCGAGCGCGCGCCCGATCGAGCCGTGGCCGAGGATGAGAACGTTCGCGCCATCCAGATCGTCAACCGGCCCGATTAGCGGAGGGCCGGTAGTAATCCAGCCGCCGGCGTTGCTGTCCCACAGCCCCTGCTTCTGGAGCTCGTAGAACTCGGGCAAGCGCCGCCGCAGCGTAAGCAGCATCGCCACGACCCATTCCGCGACCGCGATGTCGTGAGCGCCGCTCGCGCCACACAGAATCACGCCTTCCGGCACCAGCGGAACCAACGAATCCACTCCGGCCGACACCGACTGCACGACCCGAAGCCCCGGCAGCCGCACAAACAGCCCGGCCGCATCCTCGGCAAACTCCGGCCCGAGCACGACGAACTCAACTCCCGCATCCGGCTCGCTCACCAGCTCAACCCCCGCCGGCAACGGCTCGAGCTCACGGCGGTAGGGAACGTCAGCAACTAGAACCTTCACAAGAAAGCCCTCTCACGGACTCGAACCGTGGACCCCCTCCTTACCATGGGCTCCAAACGGCAACGGCGGGCAGTCCACGGCAAGCGATTTGGCTTGTTTCTGGGGTTACTAAGGTTGATCGACTT
>JBEKLL010000049.1:0-7290 GCA_050010215.1 Gaiellaceae bacterium
GAGGCTCGTTCGGGAGAGCGACTTCCACCCGCACGCGATCTCGCCGCCGTTCTCGGCGTCAACACCAATACCGTGCTGCGAGCGCTGCGCATCCTCCGCGACGAGGGCCTGCTCGAGTTCCGCCGCGGACGCGGCATCACCGTCAGCGGCACCCCCGAGACGAGCGCCATTGTCAGCAAGGCCCGCGAGCTTGTTCAGTACGCCCGCCCTACGGCTACCGCACCGACGAGCTCATCAGCATCATCGAAAGCGTGAGCTAGGCGTAGAGAGCGGAGCCGCGGGAGTGGACGAGCGAAAGCGGGTTGACAGCCAATTCGTCTGACCCTTACAACAGCGGTGAGGGTTCGTACCTGACACTTTGGTTGTTTGCGTTACCCCTAGGAAATCGGGCTTTGGAACCAAGCGGATTCGAACCGCCGACTTCCGACTTTGGTAAGTAGCCCAGGGCAGTCCAAGTGCGAGGGGCTGGTGTGCACCTAAAATGCATGGAGCATTTTTGGAGCCCAGCGGGTGCAAGTAGCGGCAAATGGCGGCAATTCGACCAACCTTGGTAACCCCAGAAACAAGCCAAATCGCTTGCCGTGGACTGCCTGCCGTTGCCGCTTGGAGCCCATGGTAAGGAGGGGGTCCACGGTTCGAGTCCGTGAGAGGGCTTAACAAATACCCTGCTAATCGTGCCCCTTTCGTTCGGTGCGACTTGCAGGAATCTGTATATGTGATGGTTATGGAGCATTTCTGGAGCTTTCAGTTCTAGAAGGTCCGGCGTTGCCCTACTTAGCTGCTCGTGAGGACGGCGCCTTAGAGTCGATGTCGGATCTCAGGACTCTTGGTCGTTTAGTGGCGGAGCATCCTCGGAGCACCCATGGTTCCGTCGCACGCGTGGAGACACTCACCTGGTTGAGAGTCGTCGGATACGATCACTGAGGAGCGAGGCCCGAGAGGCCGAGGCGGAACAGTAGATCACCCGGCCAGACTTATAGGCTGGACATAGATAGATAGCGGCAAGATCACGCCGAGCCGATAGGCATTCTGTGAAAGTGGTCGAATTCGCGATCTCTTTCTCGCTGGTTCGCTGCATTTGCGGCGCTGAGCGTCAAGCCGCGCAGCAGTGTCCAAGCTGCGCTTGCATCCCCGAAGACGAAGTGGATAAGAACCTAGAACGGCGCCAAGCCATCGTTGATCGCGCGACCAAGTCAAAGCCCAACCGGGAAGGAGAGCCGCTACGCGCCGAAGAGGCCTTTCGCGTCCTTCATCCCTGGTTCGACAAATTCGTCGTGGCCTGCCGGCGGATAGAGGAAGTATCGGACGACGAAGCCACGATCGGCCTTCGGAATGCGCTGTGCGACCTCGAGGCACTTCACGGACGGGTCGCAAACACGAGGCGGCTACGGCCGCGCTATGCGCTTTGGAACGCGGTTGACGAAGTGCTCTCCGCCTATCACGAGATCCGTGATGCCTATATATCGGCACTCGTCGCGCCGACCATTGATGAGGCTGAAGAGGCAGCTGCTCGTGGACAAGCAGCCCTCGACAGAGCGACCTTGGCACTCGACCACTTCAACCAGCACGCTGAGTGGTTGGAGCGGACAGAAGGCGACCCTTCGAATGAGGATGATGGCCTAGTCGCTGGTGCGGAAGCCATCGCCGCGCTCGGCGCCCTCCGGCACGACCGCACACGCTGGGCTTGAGCGCTTGCACGCGATCCTCATGCACGAGGGCTGGCCCTGCTCGCGCAGCGAGCTCTTGACCAGTAAGGGACGGCGCTGGCTTCGGGCGCTCGCCCTAGATACGCACGCGCGACGCATCGTCGACGCGCACACAGAGATGATCGACGTGATCGGAGAGCAGATGGCCGAGATCGACTCAGAGCTGCGTCTGCTTGCCCGTGACGACAAACGCCTGCTCGCACCGCAGACGATCTACGGGGTCGGTCCCGTGCTCGCCTGCCACCTGCTAGCCGAGATCGGCGACGCGCGCCGCTTCCGTCGCGCTCGTCAGATCGTCCGGGTCGCCGGTCTCGACCCGGTCGTGCTCGAATCGGGCGAGAGCCGCCGCCACGGCAGGCTCTCCAAGCAAGGCTCGCCGTATCTGCGCTCTCGCGCTCCTGCAGGCCGCCCAACAGACCGCCCGCCGGCCCTCGAGCCCCGACTGGGAGCTCTACAGCTCCGTCAGGGAGCGCGGCGGCGGCCAACGCGCCGCGCTCACGACCGCACGCAAGATCGCCCGGCGTGCCTACCACGTCCTCGACGCACTCGACCCAGCAGCCTGACCGAGAACACGTGATCGACCGGCCCACATGCACGGACACCAGCTTGGACGCGCTCCCAGTTGCCCCTGGCAGCACCACGCTGCCCCGAAACGGAACGAGCCGTCCGAGACACCCCAATCAGAGATCCTGCGCCGCACTCGCGAGCGCCGATATAGGGCAGGGTCACCTGGATCACGGACACCGCCACGAATGCCGACCACCACCCGACCGACTCGAATCTCGGCCCCCTTCATATAGGGGCACGTTCGAACCCTCAAGCCGGAGTTGAGCTCTCTCGGCTCGGCGCGCTCCACGACGAGTTGCTCCGTAGAGCCTTGGTCAATACTCGAGAACTTAGGCCTGTTCCCGACAAGGTGAGTTCGGTGCTCGAGACCGTGACGATCGCGCTCGAGCCGGCCGGGGAGCCGATGCGGGCGCGCGAGATTAACGCGGCCGTAGAACGACTCGCGGGCGAGCCGCTGCTTTCGACGTCGGTGGGCGGGGTTTTGGTGGTCTACGCCGAGGGCTCCGAAGCGCGCTTCTAGCGCGTTCGGCGCGGCTACTACCGGATCAGGAAAGATGCGACGCGACTACCCGAGTAACGATGGGGTGCCCCTCGAGCGAGCGGTAGATGGCTCGCTCTCAAAGATGGGGCCGAGTTCACAAGCCTCCCGGGAAGTAGTTTCCTCGCTCGTGTCGTACGAGAGACGCCCAGTAACATGCCTATCCCGTTCTGGCCCGGAAGGTGATGCCGTCGAGCGGACAGCTGTGCGCTGACCCGTCTCTCGCTCCCAGAACTCAGCGCCAGAGTTCTCCCGCCCGAGGTTCTTTGCCCGGCCGCTGGACCGGGAAACTCCCACCCGCTCCGCACGACTAGACGGACGGCGTTTGGTGTCACGGGGCGCGCAGGCGGGAATAACCCGTTGCGACCGTGCACGTGTTCGCGATCGCATTCATGCCCGCATTCCCCAACTTGCCCGCGCGCCCGATCGAGGCGGCTCGACGATGAGCGCGATCCGGGAAAGCGGGGCGAGGCGAGCGCGAGCCGGGACCGCGCTTCCGGCGGTGCTCGACCGGCGTTTCGAGGCGATCGTGTTCGACTGGGACGGGACGGCGGTGCCGGACCGCCATGCCGATGCGAGCAGGGTGCGCCGGCTGATCGAGCAGCTCTGCGCCTTTGGGCTCGAGTTCGGCATCGTGACCGGGACGAACATCGACAACGTCGACGGACAACTACAGGCGCGACCGCCGGGTCCAGGGCGCCTCTACCTGTGCATGAATCGCGGTTCGGAGGTCTTCGTCGCCGACGAGAAGGGAGTTCATCTCGCTTACCGGCGCGAGGCGACACCCGAGGAGGAGGCTGCTCTCGACGCCGCGGCGGCGGCAACCGTGGAGGAGCTCGGGCGCCGCGGCCTTCGCGCCGAGATCGTCTCGCAGCGACTCAACCGGCGCAAGATCGACCTGATTCCCGGGCCGGAGTGGGCCGACCCGCCCAAGGCGCGGATAGCCGAGCTGCTCGAGGCCACCGAGGAGAGGCTCTACCAGGCCGGTGTGAGCGGACTCGACGACGCGGTCGAGCTGGCGGAGGAGGCCGCCCGCGCAGCCGGTCTGCCCGACCCGCGTGTCACGAGCGACGCCAAGTTCGTCGAGATCGGCCTGACCGACAAGTCCGACTCGGCCCGCTGGCTTTTCGCTGAACTCGCCGGGCGCGGGATCGGCGCCGGGCTCGTGTTGGTTGCGGGCGACGAGTTCGGACCTCTCGGCGGGCTGCCGGGGAGCGATTCGTTCCTGCTCGTTCCGGAGGCGGCGCGCGCAACGGCCGTCTCGGTCGGCGCCGAGCCGACGGGGGCGTCTCCCGAGGTGATCGCTCTCGGCGGCGGTCCGGAGCGCTTCTGCGCCCTGCTCGAAGACCAGCTCGAGCGCCGGGTACGCCGAGACATCCCCTTGCTCGACAACGATCCCGACTGGACGATCGCGGTCGAGGGAATCGACCCGCACCTGGAGCGCGTGCACGAGTCGCAGCTCACGCTCGCGGACGGCCGGCTCGGGACGCGGGGCACGCCGCTCTACGCACACCCGGCCGCAGAGCCCGGCGTCTTCGCGGCCGGAGTCTACGAAGGCGAAGGCCCGGAGACCCAGCTGGTTCGTTGCCCGGACTGGACGACCCTGCCCGGGCCGCCGTCCGGCAAGTCTGCGCTCAGGCGGCAGCTCGACTTGCGCACGGGTCTCCTCCGCCAGGAGGGCGCCGCGGTCTCGCTCCAGCTCTCGTCGCTCGGGCGGCCGGGCACGGTGGCGGTACGCGTGCAGGCGAGCGGCCGCCACCTTCCTCGCTCGGGCGAGAGCGTGCACGAGGCCGCCGGCATGGCCGCCGCTCTCTCCGATGTGCGTCGCGACGGACGACTCGAACGCATCGGCGCCTACCGGCCAAGCGACGAGGAGGCTGCCGCTTCCCTCTCCACCGCCGGACAGGCGGGGTTCGAGCGGCTGCTCGGCGAGCACCGCCAGGCCTGGGCCCGCCGCTGGAACGAGGCTGACGTCGTGATCGAGGGCGATGCGGAGCTGCAGCTGGCGCTGCGCTTCGCTCTCTTCCACCTGATCGCCTCGGTCGCCGACCAGGGCGAAGCCGCGGTCGGTGCGCGCGGTCTCTCCGGAATCGGCTACCGCGGTCATGTTTTCTGGGACAGCGACGTCTTCGTCTTGCCCTTCCTCGCTGCCACCCACCCGGCCGCAGCCAGGGCGATGCTCGAGTACCGCGTCCGCCGGCTCGGCGCCGCGCGCGAGATCGCCAGGGAGCTCGGTCACGAGGGTGCCCGCTTCCCCTGGGAGTCGGCCGCGAGCGGCTTCGACGTCACCCCGACGCATGTGCACTTGCCGACGGGCGAGGTCGAGGCGATCCGCACGGGCGAGCTCGAGGAGCACATCACAGCCGATGTCGCCTGGGCGGCCGGCTGCTACCTCGACTGGACCGGCGACGAGGAATTCGCCGTCGGGCCCGGTCGCGAGCTCATGCTCGAGACCGCCCGCTACTGGGCCTCGCGCGTACGCCTAGACGGTGAAGGTCGCGGTCACATCTACGGAGTGATCGGCCCGGACGAATACCACGAGCCCGTCGACGACAACGCCTTCACCAACGTGATGGCGCGCTGGAACCTGCGCAGGGCCGCCGCTGCGACGCAAGACGAGAGCGAACGAAAGCGCTGGCTCCGGCTCACCCGGGCGCTCATCGACGGCTATGACCCGATGAGCGGGCTCTACGAGCAGTTCGCCGGCTTCTACGACCTCGAGCCTCTGGTGATCGCCGACATCGCGCCCAAGCGCCCGATCGCCGCCGATCTCTGGCTCGGCAAGGAGCGGACGGGCGTCGCGCAGGTGCTCAAGCAGGCCGACGTGCTTATGCTCCATCACCTCCTTCCCGAGGAGGTCGCCGGGGACTCGCTGGAGCCGAACCTCGACTTCTACGAGCCGCGCACGGCTCACGGCAGCTCGCTCTCGCCGGCCATCCACGCGGCCCTGCTCGCGCGTGCCGGCCGCCTGCGCGAGGCGCTCAAGGCTCTCCGGATCGCCGCTCGTATCGACCTCGACGATCTCACCGGCAGCACTGCCGGCGGCGTTCACCTCGCCGCCATGGGTGGGCTCTGGCAGGCGTTTGTGTTCGGCTTCGCCGGTGTGCGTCCCCACGCAGACGTCCTGCGCGTGGAGCCTCATCTGCCGCACGAATGGGAGGCGCTCGAACTGCGACTTCGCTTCCGCGGCTCGCCGCTCAGGCTGCGCGTCGATCGCTCGGGCGTCTCGCTCGATGCCGGGCCGGAACTCGCGCTCCGCCGCCACAACCACGGTTGGGAGGTGGTGGTCAGATGACCAAGGTGATTGCCGCGCTCGACAACAGCATGGCCGCGAAACCAGTTCTCTCTACGGCGCTCGCGTTCGCGGCGCTGCTCGATGCCGAGGTCGAGCCCGTTCACATCTCGGAAGACGGCGATCGCATCGCGCGCGGCGTGAGCGGAGCCGAGGGACTCGAGCTACAGACGTTCTCCGGTCCGGTCGTCGAGCGGCTGACAGAGATCGCCGAAGCGGGCGAAGTCGTGGCTCTGGTGCTGGGATCACGCGGAACGCCGGCGGGAAGGCGGCCGCTCGGCAGCACCGCCCTCGCTCTGGCCACGTCTCTCTCCAAGCCCGTGATCGTGGTGCCGCCGGAGATCGGGCCGAGCCAGGCGCTGGAGCGCGTGCTCATTCCCATAGAAGGCGCCCTCGCGGCGGCGCCTGCTGAGCTCGAGATCGTCCTGCAGCCGTGCGAGAGGTCAGAGCTCGACATCGTCGTCCTGCACGTGCACGAGGAGCACGCGCTGCCCGCCTTCACCGATCAGCCGCAGCACGAGCACGAGGCCTGGGCGCGGGAGTTCCTGAGGCGCCACTGCCCCTGGAACATCGATCGGCTGCAGCTCGAGACCCGGGTGGGGCGAAGCGAGGATCTCGTTCCGCTGATGGCTCGCCAGGCCGAGGTCGACCTGGTCGCACTGACCTGGGCACAGGAGCTCGGAGAGGGCCACGCAGCGGTCGTCCGCGCCGTGCTCGCTCGCGGCCACACACCGGTCATGCTCGTTCCGATCGGCGCTCCGTCCGACACCCCGAGGATCGAGACGAACGCGAAAGGGCGGGCTCGCTAAACGCAGAGCACGCTAACGGCGCTGTCTCTCCACGTCGCCCTGCTCGACCCGCCGGTAGTAATCGCGCCAGATCAGGCGATACACGCCGAGCCGCCGCGGCAGTCCCCTGATCACGGGCAGGAACGGTACGCAGACGAGAGCAAGCGAGAGGATGGCCATGATCGCCCAGATCTGCGCATCGGCGTTGTCCGAGGTCTTGAACGGCGTAGACTCGCCCTATGAGCAACCTCATCGCAAAGATCTGCAAGTGGTTGCTGATCGGGAAGTAGCCCTAACCACTCTCACGCCCCAAACGGCGTAGGATGTTCTCAACTGGCCCTGCACTCAGGTTCTGGCCCGAGCCCGCAACACACCAACGCGCGATGCGCGCGAGGCGAG
>JBEKLL010000050.1:0-7216 GCA_050010215.1 Gaiellaceae bacterium
CTTCTCCATCGGCACGGCCTCGTAGTTCTGGCTCGTCCTGCCCTTGTACCACTTCAGCGTTGCCTTCCCGATCCTCAGACGCCCGATAGCAGGGCCGCCATTGGGCTCGGCGATTCGCAGCAGGATCCCATTGCTGCCGATTTGCGCTTGTATTTCTTGGATAGTCACGTCCATTGGGTGCCACCTCCTCGCATTTGGGCGTTGTGACAGGAGGGAACGGTATTCGACGCATCGGCCGTTATCGCGAGACTCGGCTGGGCCAGTGTTCAGGAATGTAGCCTGAGGTCGGAGAGGCATTCGCGAGCGGAGGTCTTCGGAAAGCAATCATTGACCGTACAAGTTGCCGCCCCCGCATTTCCCCTGGCCGGAGAGTACGTGCCTCTTTCTCCTGCTTTTGCGACCTCCGCGGACTGGGCGCGGCGAGCCGACGGCAGCGATAGTTGGCGGTTGCTCTTTCGTATTGGCACCCCCTGATCGTCAGTGAAGCGTCCCGATCTTGATGGCGCTAAGAGTCGGGTCGTACACATACAAGCCGGTACTAGAGCCACCGTTCTGACAGGAGAGCGAGAACGTTGTGCCCGTCGAGGTTGTATAGCTTCCGTGCACTACGTTCGCCGCGTTACCGTACCCGGCGGTGCCGTCCGCAAGGGCGGTCGAGGCCATAACGTCGAGAGACGTGCCGGTCACGCCCCCCGCGAACAGCTGGCAGTACAACCCCGCGGGCGCCGAGTCTCTGTTCTGCTCCTCCGCCTTGCCGTTGACGTCATAGCTGCCAGCCGGCACCGTCACGGAGAGCACGAAAGGCGTAGATGATGGGACGTTGGTCGCCCCCGGAGATGTCGCCTCCCAGGCGTCGCTAGGTCCCGTTGCTCCTGCGTCTCCCTTGGCTCCTGTCGCTCCTGTAGCCCCTGTGGCTCCGGTATCTCCCTTAGGCCCTGCGGGTCCAGTGGCCCCGATGGCTCCAGTGGCTCCCGCGGCGCCGGTATCTCCCTTAGGCCCTGCGGGCCCAGTGGCCCCGATGGCTCCAGTGGCTCCCGCGGCGCCGGTATCTCCCTTAGGCCCTGCGGGCCCAGTGGCCCCGATGGCTCCGGTATCTCCCTTAGGCCCTGCGGCTCCAGTAGGTCCAGTGAGTCCCGTGGCTCCTTTGGCTCCCGTGGCTCCTTTGGGCCCAGTGGCTCCTTTGGGCCCAGTGGCTCCCTTGGCTCCCTTCGGAAGCTGACCTAAAGCGAAATCTACTGCCAAGAGCGAACGGTCTTTGACCTTGCTCGAGATGACGGCGTTGTTCTGCAGCTGCGCTGTTCCGACGCTGCCGGCGGGCAGAGCCTTGATCACGGCGACGCCGGTGCCTGTACCCGCCATGAAGAGCGCCAAACAGGCAACTACCATCGCCGGCGATGGCGGCCTGAGTAGTTTGTGCTTTTGCATCGTTGACCCTCTTTCAGCCGAACTGCGATAGCTTCCATGCTGAAGAGGAGGCCCGCCTCTGTCAAAGACTTTGCTTGCGAAGAGAGGCAGCGTTCGAGCCGATCACGATCAGAGAACCTGTACGCCTAGTCGGAAGGGCACAGTGCGCCGCGTTGAACCTGAGTCCGAACAGCCGCCCTGCCGGCGTGAGCGCGCGGACGGGAGAAGGCACGGAAGGATGGGCGAGTGTTCTGTCACTCGAGCGAGTCCCCTTCGCGTGGAGATCGGGCAAAAGTCGGGCAAAAGTTCTCGAGCTCGATCTCACCGTTAAGAACAGAGAAGCCCCGTTTCCGGGGCTTCTCCAGTAGCGGGGGCAGGATTTGAACCTGCGACCTCCGGGTTATGAGACGACCGTTGCCAGGTGCGGCAACACGGGATTCGGCTCCATTCCGTCACTTCAGGTCACCTGAGATCAGGTCAGATTGGCTCAGGTGGGCAAAAGTTCAGCCAAAAGTTTGTCGCCTTCAGGCGCTCGACCTCGTCTTCCTTTAGCGCGCTGTAGCCGAGCCGCCAGCGGTAGAAGGTCTGATCCGAGATCTGAAGGCGCTTACAGGCCTGAGGAATCGTGAATCCCTGGCCCTGGAGCTTCTCCGCCTCCCTCAGCTTGGCGATGATCTGCTCCACGCTGTAGCGCTTGCTTGCCGTGAGCCACCGCTATTTGGTCTCTCAGAGTCGGACGCCACGACAATCGAACTGAACCAGATAACGGGGGCTGGACACTACCAAACACGAGCCACAGCCGTGAATTACGAGCAAATCCCCTTGTATGCTTGGCCGCCGATGGTCATTGCCAGACTGGCAGCGCTGGGCGCGAGGTCTGCGGTCTCAAGGTCAGTACGTACGGCTTTGATGCTAGGCGCCTGGAGCGCCGCCGGCGCCCTCGCCCTGTTTGCGACGTTCTACGGGCTCACCACTCGCTACTGGCTCGTCGACGAGCGCATATACCGAAGGGCAGGCCGTCTCTACGTCGAGCAGCACCAGTTCGGCTTCAACGCCGAGCACCCGCCGCTCGGCAAGTATCTGATCGGCCTCTCTCAGCTTGCGTTCGGCCACGCGGAGTTTGGCACCCGCCTGCCATCGGCGCTCGCGACACTCGTCACCGGGATTCTGCTCGCGCTTCTCGTAGCCCGAGCCGTAGGACAGGTTCCGGCGCTGGTCACGTTCGTCGCCTGGACGTTGCTGCCGCACCCGGGCCGAGTCGACGAGATCTCGCGCCTGGCTTACCTCGACACGATCATGGTCGCCTTCCTCGCCTTCGCGCTCTACGCCACCTGGCGATGGTGGGAGTCGAGCTCATGGAAGTGGACGATCGCGCTCGGCGCCGGCTGGGGACTCGCGGTCGCGACGAAGGTGTCGGCGTTGTTCGTCGTTCCGGCACTGGCGGTGCTCTTGTTCCGGAAAGACGGGCTTGGACGGCGCGCCGCACAGCTTGGGGCGGCGGCCGTGACGGGATGCGCCGTGTTCCTCGCTACGTACATACCGTTCGGATGGCACACGGCGAAATGGGCCATCGGCTACATGGTCGGTTTCGAATACGATCATGCGCAACGCGGGCACCGCGTGCTGCTAGCCGGGCATTTCTATCGCTTTCCACCCTGGTGGGCGCAGGCGGACTGGCTCTGGCATGACAGCCACGCGACCACGATCGCTATGGCGGTCTCGCTCGTGCTGGCACCGTTTCTCGTGCCGCGCCGGATCTCCGTGTTTCTGCTCGCGGCCGTGCTCGCTCCAGCGGCGGTATTCGCGTTCGCCACTCAAATCCTGCTCTCGCACTGGATGTACGACTGGATGCCCGCGATGGCGGCGCTGATAGGCATAGCGATCGGTGCTGCGTTGACGAGCACGTCTTGGAAATACCGGTTCGTAGGCGTGGCGCTGGCAGTGATACTCGCGCTCCTCGTCGGCAGTTACATCCGCTCGATCGTCGACCTTCGACCCACCGGGTACCGGACGATCGAGTCAGAGCTCGCGACGGTCGATCACCCCGGTAACGTCGTTCTCAAGTGCGGAGGTCCGGACAGCCCCGCCTATGACCTCTCCTCCTATTTCTTCTTCGCCCGGGTAGCACACAGGACCCCGGTCGATACAACACAGGTGGCGGCGGTTGTCGTCGCCACCAACTGGCCGTCCCCCTACGCTCACGGCGCCATGCCGCCGGTTGTCGCATCCCATCCCGCCGCGTTCCGACGCTGGTCGCACCCCGGCTTTATCGTCTGGTTCAGACGGGACTGAGCGCTCGGCTCAGTTGGGCAAAAGTTCAGCTAAAAGTTTGTCGCCCGGTTAGAGAACGTTCGGGCTCGCAGATTGCCCAGAGCCACCTGCCGTACCGGTGAGACCCCGAGACCAGCTTCCTCGAGCTGGGACGCAGCGGTACGGCGTTCTCCCGGCTCTACGCGAACACCGATCCAGTGTTCTGTCAGGTCCGCGGCGCGATTATCACAAGCCGCGCTCGGCGATGATTCTCAGCGACTCGCTACCAGCGGTAGTAGATCGTGATGACCGGACCGAGGCCTCCTGGCGTCACTCCTTGCTTCCCCAGCGTTCCTCCGAACACCGTGCGCTTCTTCGCATCGACGTAGATCGCGGCGACGGTGCCGGTCGGGAGAGGCGCAGCGGGCGGCGGGGAGCAGTACTGGCAAACAAACCGCCCGTAGACGACCACCAGGTAGATCGGGCGGTGCCGGCCATAGAGTCCCAGCGCCCTGGCCGTCGTCGGGATCACCTGGATCCTGGTTGGGTTATCGTCCTCGTTCGCTCTGGCCGCGCGCAGGCCGAGCTTCTCGAGCCAGGCCAGCTTCTTTCCTTTCGGGATGGACGGAGCGTCCTTAAGCAGCGGCGCCGAGCCGACCATAACCGTCCTGCTCACCGGCACCGCGACGGTGCCGGTCGTGCCGCTGGTCGCGGCCTGCTTGTGCGAGGAGCAGCCGGCAAGCGCAACGAGCCCGAACCCAAACGCCGCGAGCATGCAAGCGCCGACCGCCCGCGTAACCGGGCGAAACCGCTTGTCTCTCGGTGCCGGCATGCCTTCTCTGTCGATATACGACACACGACCTGGGCCAGATAATGGGGGGCCGGACAGCGTTGACCTGATCCCGTTTGTTGGTCCGATTTTTATGTTAGTGAGATAGCCAGCGGCGCGAGGTCCACATTCAGGGGAGACTCGACCTCAGGGTTATTTACCCGAGCGATCTCGCACGAGCTGAGGTCGACTAAGGCTATTAGCAGCTCGCCGCCGGGTCAGGCGAGGTGGGAACCGGCATCGTTCCGCCAGCGCGAGAGCACCTGAGATCGGCCCAGATCGGCTGACGCAGGCAAAAGATCGGCCAAAGGTTTGTCGCCTAGCTGGAGAACGCTCGGTCCCCCACCCACGGGGTCGGAACACGGTAGCAAGCGAGAGGGAGAGGAGATAGGGCCTCTCGAAACCGGACGATCCGTGACACGACGTTGCGTGAAATCCGACTGTCGGCATTTCAAAGAAGAGCACACTCGTCCATCCCAGTTTCAGACGTTCACCTGACTCGCGGCGCGCCCAGCCGTAGACGTGCCGCTTCACGCATGGATCGTTTTACTTTCGGGGTGGTGGTGGCGGCAGACCGGATGCCCGTGATCGGGATGAGGGTGCCAGGAGAGGCGCCAGCACCGATGGACATGGCAGTTATGTTGGCGCCACCAAACCATCGCTAGACCGACGAGGGTGACCTCGCCGACGTCTGAGCCGATGCCGCTCCAGAACTGGTAGCCCCTGCCGGACAGAACATGGACGAAGTAGGTGTAGAACCAGTGCGGCACCTGAAGCTCCTAGGGTAGTGAGGACATCGGCCGGGGACCAGTCAAGGAACTCGGGCGGGGAGCGGGGGTAGTCAGTCCCGCCCCCTTCAGCCGGCTGGCCAGGCGCCGTTTTTGCAAGCTCGTGCGTTAGCGTCGGCAAGCACCCGACCTAGAAGGTTTACGAAAGCGAACTAACGGCTGCGCGAGAACCCTGGCGGGCTCACCTCGGCGCGGGCTGATTACTCTTCGCCGGCGTTGTGACCCTCGTCCTCCTCCGGTCCGCTGAGGTCGCGGCCGAGCGCGTCCATGACGTCCTTGAATTTCACGTCCGCACTGAAGGTCTCGGACGAGGGCCTAGCGAGCACGATGCGGGCGCCTTCCGTGAGCGGTGGGAACCGCCCGGCCTTCTACCACTCGACGAGCATATTGGAGAGGAAGCGTAGGTCGCGCTGCGTGC
The DNA here is from genome assembly GCA_050010215.1 of Gaiellaceae bacterium. Lineage (GTDB taxonomy): Bacteria > Actinomycetota > Thermoleophilia > Gaiellales > Gaiellaceae > Fen-549. The sequence continues at coordinate 5,690 of JBEKLL010000050.1, forward strand.
CTCTCACGTACTCGGCGACCTCATGGGCCTCGCGGGCGGCTTGAGCCATACCCGGCTGAATGGTGCCTTGCTCGCTCATGCTCCCGTACCGAAGGCGCGCGGCCTCCTTGTCGATCTCCTCCGCGAGAGCGTTTCTCGCGTCCTCGACGGTCGCGCGCCGCCGCGCGAGCCATTTCTTGAATCGGCTCCACAGGTCCATGCTCTACTCCGCCCTACGCGGGATCGAAACCTCGAGGGAGTATCGCGCGCCCGGCCGTAGCGTGCCGGCCTAGGGGTCGAGAAGCACGAACGCCTCGGGCTTGTCGCCGGGAGCGCCGTTCTCGATGTCTGCCGGCATCTCGGGCGGCGTGAAACAGACCATCGGGTCGCCGCTTGCGGCGAAGCCGGCACATGCCGTCACGGATCGTCCGGTTTAGGATGCCCCTATCTCCTCTCCCCCTTTCCCGCTACCGGGATAGGTGGGTGAGTCTTTGATAGTGAGTCGTTCGCGGCCGTCGAAACGCCGCTCTCTCGGATTTCGGTGGTGCCGACGATCGACGCCATCAAGGGTCCCGAAGCGGTGAGGCACGATCTCCCGCTCGATGACGATGCACGCGCTCGCCTCACGGCTTCCGTTTGAGATCTTGCGCGAGTTCGTTCCCCTTGTAGAGCCGGCCCAAAGTCGTAGAGTCTCGCTCGATGGACCTCGTTTTCGGTGCCGGCAGGCTTGACCGCCACGTCGCCGCGGCCGAAGACCTTCTGATCTCCTACAGAGACGACACCGGGCTCCGCTACCTCGACCATAGGCCATGTACGCCCGCTGACGTGTTGGTGCCGGAGGATCTCGCGGTGACGATCCTCATCAACTCACGAGCCAGCTCGGATGCCTTCGCGAGCGTTCAAGACCGAGCTCCAGAGATCGACCTCGCCTCCCTTCCCGATACGCCTCTTGAAGACACCTCGGGCGATGAGCGCCAGGCAGTTACCGACCTGCTCGCCCAGGTCGCCTCCTGGCGAGGATTCGGCGCATCCGTCGCAACGAAGGTGCTGCACAAGAAGCGCTCTTCGCTCATTCCGATCCTCGATAACCAAGCGATCTTCGGCGCCTACATGAATCCGCGCTGGCCATACCAACGCTCCTCTGAGGACACCGTCAGGTCGTCCGTTCAGATCAGAGAAGCGCTGGACTGGATTCACCGCGACCTGACTCGGGCTGAGAACATCAACACCTGGCCCGCGCTGAGCGAGATCGAGCCCGCCCGAAGTCGAATCGAGCTCTTCGACATGGTGTGGTGGATGTACTTCCGAACGGTCGAGCCCGTCGGGCGAGAGCAGCGGCTCTAGGAGCGTTTGGCGATTCGGTCGGCGAAACGGCGTAGACTCGCCCTATGAGCAACCTCATCGCAAAGATCTGCAAGTGGTTGCGGATCGGGAAGTAGCCCTAACCACTCTCACGCCCCAAACGGCGTAGGATGTTCTCAACTGGCCCTGCACTCAGGTTCTGGCCCGAGCCCGCAACACACCAACGCGCGATGCGCGCGAGGCGAG
>JBEKLL010000051.1:0-7599 GCA_050010215.1 Gaiellaceae bacterium
GATCGACTTGCCACCCTTCGCCGCTATTTGCACTCGCTGAGCTCCAATGATGCTCCATGCTTCTTAGGTGCGCACCGGCCTCTCGCACCTGGACTACCCTGGGTTACTTTCCAAAATCGGAGATCGGCGATTCGAATCCGCCTAGCTCCACCAAAACTGTCACGCCCGAACCCCCGACCTTTCCGAAGGCCGGGGGTTTTGGCTTCTGGGGGCGATTGGCGCCCGCTGGGGCTAGCTACCCGTAACGTACGGGGGGTACGCGGAACTAGATCAACCCGCTTAAGGAATGCGTCGAATGCCCGTTGCGGCTCGTGCACGGGTGACCCATGGCTGAAGCAAACTAGGTCGCACTCAATCTTCGCTAGTCGCTCGAGCGAGTCTCGTGCTCGCATGGGGTCCGTGATGCGATGTGTCGAGAAGATGCCGATCTCGCCATCAGGCACATCGATGTCTTCGCGACCTCCACAGAGAGTGTCGCCGATGATCATGACTCTCTGCTCTCCGTTCAGAGACACTCGCCGTCGCTGAAGGTTCCGTCGACTGGATGCTCGACCTTGGCAACGCTGTTGATAAGGAGCTCGCAGCCGAAACGCTTCCGGTGCGCTAGTGACTCACGCAGGTACCAATCGCACGTCAAGAGAATGTGGGTCGGTGATCCAACTGTCTCGAGTGTCGTTTCCTGCTCTTTGGTCAGCGACGGCGGATCGACAAGAGCGACCACGCCAAGTCGGTCGAAGCCATTCCAAGTATTAGCTTGTCGCGATCTTTCGCTCATGCTGCCATCAGCGCGCCTTGTGAGCTGTGATTACGTCGTTGCGACGGCAAGGAAGTGATCGCTGATCGCAATAAAGTTCGGGTCAGTCTCCAGTGTTCTCGCCGCCCACAGGATTCGTTCCCTAGTGTCCGCGTCGAGCCAGGCCGTGTCGATGTCATTGAGCAGCCAGCCGGGGCCTTCAATGCCATAGATGCTTTGAACGTCTAGCCCGGCCTCGGTGAGTTCGTCGGTGAATTCACTCGGGAGGTGGTAGTAAGCCTCCGGAAACTGAGAAGTGCGCCGCTCCTCAGGCACGCGATGTCCAGTCAGCGTTTCGGCCTGAACGTTCGCAAAAGCCTGCTCGTCTCTAGCCCCACCACGACAAATACTGTCTAGTAGAGGCGCGAATCGAGAGATCGCTGCCGCGAAGATGAGCCCTCCGCGCCGGCACACCCGCATCGCTTCGCGCATGGCATCTACGCGATCGTGTTCTTCCTCGAGATGGTAAAGCGGCCCGAAAAGCAGCACTGCATCGAATGACCCGTCGGTGAATGGCAGCGCTCGTGCATCCCCGAGATGGACGCCAAAGCGCGGCGGATCGCCTGCGCGGCGGCGAGCGAGTTCGACATGTAGAGGCACAGGATCCACGAGATCAACACGGTGGCCATTTGAGGCGAGCCACTCGGCATATCGTCCCGTCGCGCCGCCGATGTCGGCAATCTCAGACCCCGGCTGGAGGAATCGTAGGATGATTTCCTTTGTCCTCTCGAACTCAAGTGCGCCCTTGCCGACTGTAAGGCGATCAACCTCAACGTTCGTTCCGTAGTAGGCGAGCACGTCCTCAGGTGTTGGAGTCGGATCGGGCACGTGTTGATTATGCGTTTTGTACGCGCGCCCTGGAGGATTTTGTACGCGGAGAAAATGGCTCAACCATGCCTATCCGTGCCTGTGTTAGGGTCGAGTGAACTCTTCATTGCGCTCTGAGCTATTCCAGAGCTGTATGCAGAACATTCCTAAAAGCGGTTACCAGTTGGGCCGCCTTGCCCACGCTTCGAGAGTGTCTACCGCACGCTTGAGCTGCTCCGGCTCGAGGATAACCGGTCGAGCGTATGGGACGGGCTCGATCTGCGGAGTCGGATTCCTCCCTTCCGCTGCACAGAGCACGTAGGCAACCGGAAGCGCGTGCGAGATCACGAGAGCGGCACGCTCAGGGCGGTCGAGCACAGCTCGAACACCGGCAGCAAAACGTCGCGCCGCTCCGACGCGACTCTCGCCGCCGCCCGGCGCCGGCTCGGATGCGGAGGTGCTGTCAGCCCACTTAAGACAGGTGGTGAGCTGGTCGCCCTCGAAGCTCCCGTTGTGAATGTCGCCTAGCTCCGGCAGCTCAAGCCAGCGTACGTCCCGACCCGCCAGCGCGATCCGAGCCGTCAACCTACAGCGCTCGAAGTCGCTCGTGATCGCAAGCTCGATGTGTTCTAACGCAAGCGTCTGCCCGAGCCCTCTCGCCTGTTCCACTCCAAGCGCTGTGAGTCCACAGGGCACCCGAGGATCACCATTCAGGATCCCCTGCACCGAAAGCTCGCTCTCGGTATGGCGTAAGAGGAACACCTTCTCCACGAGCAATACCTACTGCTGCTTGCGAACGCGGAACCCATCGGCGTCACGCGCCGCCTCCACGAGCGCCAGCGCGACATCCGCCATCCGCACACCGCGTCGACTACTCACGCCTGAACTCTAGTAGACACGAGTCGCACAGAGCCCTCTTTCGATGGGGAAGTTCCCCACCGCAGCGCTTGCAGCGCCGCTGCGTCCTCTGCTTCCAGAGCTACCGGGTTCAGCTCAACTCGGCCTGAGGGTCTTGGAAACCGAACCTGGCAATCTCAGCAACCATCCCATCGCTCTGCGCGGTAAGGAGACGCACATCGCAGATACGTGTCCTAATCGGCAGGAACCCGGCTACGTCGATTCTGATCTCGTCGAACAGATGAGGCTCTTCCATACAAGCGATCGTGACGTGGTAAGGACGTCCCCTTCCGGTTCGACTGCGAGCTTCGAGTTCGGGCCATTCGTCGAAGAGATCACGCGTTATCTGCCAGAGCACCTTGGCGTTGTCGGGAAGCAGGGAAACTGCCCCGGGTAGCTGCTCGACCCTACTCAACTCGATCTCCGTTTGCTGGTGCTTGTTCAAGAGAAGAGCTAGCCGCTCCCTCGCGCCATCGCCGAGCTGCGATGGGAACAGGAATGGTTCGAGCAGGGTGATGTGAGCTGGGACGCCGCGCTTGGCCCAGGGATCGAAACGGCTCCGCCAACTCCCTACCGCCCGTTCTGCTTCGGGTGTAGGCGCGATCAGCGTCGAAAGCCCGGACAAACGTAGAGTCTCTTGGACCCGAATCTCCCCCTCCTAGACGTTCGGCTCGCGTTCCGTTGTATCGCACGCTCCGCCACGTCATGCACGATATGCGACCGGTCGCGTATGCACTCAATCGTCCAAAGCGACAAACCTCGAGTAACCCTTCCTAGAAAGCGCTCTCGACCCGCTCGAGCTTGCCCTGGGCCAGTGTTCAGGGATGTCCCCTGAAGAGGGCACGCCGTCTAACGACGAGGTCTGGTCAGCGCAGTTATGACGAACCGGGCGATGGGGCGGCTTGAAGGTACGGGGCAAGGAGTCTCGCCCCCTCGTCGAGTGCGCGTTGGACTTCAACAAGGTCTGTCTCTTCGCCACGTACCGAGGCGGCGCGGTATTCGATGTGGCCAGCAGCCGAGAAATCGTCCTCAGCAACGAGCACACCGAACGTGCGGTCGATGGCCGGTTCGATCACTTCGTCCAAGGGACTGGCGGATCGCTCAGCAGAGTCGATCTCTATCAATCGTCGCGCGTTCTCGGGGCTGGTCTCGGTAAGCGCGATCACGATGACCTCCCTTGGATCGGCAACGTTGAGCAGCGTCAACATCTGGTTCGGCGCACCAAACCCTGTACCGTGAAACCACGCACTGCGAAAGTCCTTATACGTCTTCCCCTCCCGCAGTCTCCGCCTGAGAATTGCAACTGCGACCACTGCTACCGCCTCCTCGATTGCTCGCTGCGACGCTAACACGCGGGGCAAGCGTATTCGCCTTCGCTTGCGCCAGTGCGCCGGAATGTAGCCTGAGCTCCTAGCCCCGATTGGCCCGACGACGATATTGACGAGTAAGACCGTTACGATCCTCGGCGACTGTGGGTACGTCTGGTGATTTGAGATGTAAGAGCTGCCGCGGCGAGCCGAAGCTCGCCGAGGGCTACCGGCGAGAGTCGGGACGAGCGAAGATCGCGGCGGGAGCGTTGGCAACGATCGCGTCGTAGGCGTGTGGCTTCCGATAGGCGTCGCCCCAGGTCTCGCGCTTACGGTAGGCGCGAAGAGCATCGAGATCGAAGGTTGCGAGGAAGAGGCCCTCGCTCGAGGAGGCTTCTATTAGCTTATGGTCGAGCGCGCTCCCGTGCTCACCGCCGTACACTATGCCGCTGAATGCCACTGAGTGGCCGTTGCACGCGTCGGGATCATCCACTCGACTAGGATTCGGTGCCGCGTAGTTCGCCATCGCCATCCCAACCATATTCTCGAAGGCGCGGGCGCGGAACTGACCGATCCGATCGTCGTCGAGGCGGCACGAATTCGGCGTGAGAATGATCTCCGCCCCTCCGAGCATCAGCACCCGCGCCGATTCCGGGAACTCACGGTCGTAGCAGATCATCAGTCCGATACGCACCGACCCGTCCTTCACATCGAGGTCAGTGACGGGGAAGTTCGAACCGGGTTCAAGCGCGGCCTCTAGGCTGAAGTCGCAGGTATGCACCTTCGCGTAGGTGAGTATCCTCCGCCCCTGCCGGTCGATAACGGTCGCCGCGTTGCGTGGACCTTTATCCCACTGCTGGAGGTAGGTGATCACGATCGCAATCTCCAGCTCTTTGGCAAGCTCACAGAAGTGGCCAACGAACGGGCCATCTTCTCTCGTCGTGTGGGCCGTATAGACCTTCCTCGCGACTTCGAGATCGTCCGACCACGCATAGCCGATCTGCCACATCTCTGGAAACAGCGCGATATCCGCACCGAGGCGCGCCGCTTCGCGGCACGCTTTCTCTCCCTCGCATAGCGCACGACCAGGATCGACACCGGGGCTCCGGAGCTGGAGGAGCGCGACAGTCAGCGAGTTCATATTAGAGAAGAGCCTACCGCTGACCTCACCGTCCGTCGCCGTTGAGTCCCGGCACTAGCAGGAGCGGGAAGCCCATAGCACCTGGTGACAGGTCAAGGGATGTTCCTGACCGTTACCAAACTCGGCAGTTCGTCCGCGATCCCTATAGCCCCCTCGCTCGCTACCGGGATAGGTGGGGTGTTTGGTGGTAACGACTCATTCGCGGTCGTGAAGTGTTGGTAGCCGCGTGGTCTTGGTTATCTCAGGGATGCTTCTCTAGGAGGGTTTGGCGAAAGACAGTGAACCGCTTCCAGACCTGAGCCGACGAGCCCGAGCGAGCTACCCGTACCCCAGAAACGCCTGCGTCCTACCTCGCTCCTCGCCGTGCTCAGAGCGCCCGCACGCCCGCCTTGGTGACGACGACGTTGAGAGCGCCTCGCGATGACGGGAGGGCGACTGCGCGCCCGTCCAGTCGCAGCTCGAGGTTCCGGGGCGCGCCAATGCGAATCCACAGCCGCCTCCGGACGAAGCGGAGCGAGCGAGCTGGCTGCAAGGTGTCCTCGTAGAGCATGGGGCCGCTCGCCGAGTCGGCGTGAACCGAGAGCCAACAGGCACCACGGCTCGCAACGAGCACGAGCCGCGGCAGTCCGGCGATAGAAGGCGTCTTGACCCGAGCGGCGTGCGGGGCCGATCTCGTCGCTGCCGGCGGAGCACCGTGGTTGTGGGAGAGGCTCTCAGGCCGCCGCCCGCCGCCTGGGTGCCAGGCGATGAGCGCGGCGGCGAGAGCGCAGGCGGCCAGGACGATCAGACCCCAGCGGGGGCGCCTCGAGCGCCGCTGCGGAAGGAGCATCAGCGGTGCCGGCTCGCGCTCCCCGAGCCGCGCGCCGAACTCCTCGAGCCGCGCGTCGAACTCCTCGAGCAGAAGTTGCGAGTTAAGCCCGAGGAACTCCGCGTACTCGCGCAGGAAGCTGCGCGCGTAGGCGTCAGCCGGGAACTCGTCGAAGCGCTCCGCCTCGAGCGCCGCGAGCTGCTTGGCGCGGATCATCGTGGCGGCGCTGACCTCCGCGAGCTCGAGCCCGCGGGCCGAGCGCGCCTCCTGGAGTGTCGCACCGATCTGGAGCATCGCCTGGAGCCTCCTCAGCGCCCGGACAGGCGAGAGAGCGCCGGCGCATCTCGTGATCCCATACGGTCCACCTCGAGGCCGCTCAGCGAAGGAGCCAGTGGAAGAGGTGCCCGCGATCCGCTCTCGGGGGGAGCGGTCGCGCAAGCCGCATCAGCTCCGCTTGAAGTCGGCGCCACGCGAGCGCCTCGACCAGCTCGTACGCCTCGTCTGTCGCGGAGCGAGTCTCCTCCAGATACCGCTGCCAGGCGAGCGCGGTCGGAGTCCGCTCGGAGTGTCGCTCTTCGATCGTGCTTGCCGTCGGAGTCCGCTCGGAGTGTCGCTCTTCGATCGTGCTTGCCATCGCATCCATTCTCGCGCGCCTCGAAGCAGCGGACATCAGGGCAGCCGCGGAGAGGGCTTCGGGCAGCTACGAAATGGGTCCTGCCAGGGGACCGCTCGGCGGGAGCGCGACACCTGCGCGAAGCCCAGTCGGTCAAGCAAAAGTCTGGCCCCGCACGCGAACTCCGTTTGCCTTAGAGCTCCTCGCCTCGCGCGGCATCGCGCGTTGGTGTGTTGCGGGCTCGGGCCAGAACCTGAGTGCAGGGCCAGTTGAGAACATCCTACGCCGTTTGCGGCGTAAGAGCGCTTAAGGCTTCTTCCCGATCCGCAACCACTTGCGGATCTTTGCGATGAGGTTAGCCATAGGTCGAGTCTACGCCGTTTCGCCAATCCGTCCTAGATACGGCTTTCAGCCGAGTCGGTCCTCCGGCCCCGTCCTGATCGCGCTCGACAGCCCTCAGAACACCACCGCCTCTGCTTCCCGCGAAGACGCGCTCCGCAGCCCGCACAGACGCGCGCTACGAACTCGCCGAACGAGCGCCTGTAGAGGTGGCAGAACATGCTCCGCGTCGTCAGGAAGAGCGAGGCCAGGGTTAGAAGGGGCGTTCTAGGACGCCCCTCCGGGTTCCTCTAGAGCTCCCTCGAAGTCGACGATCGTGTGAGGTTGCCCGGCGAGGATCGGCTCGCCTCGGTTAACGCCGCGGTTGCGCGTGCAGACGAGATACACGCCGCCCTTGCTTTCCAGAATCGCTACGACTAACTCGCCGCCGCTAGGATCATCGATGTCCGGCGCATACTCCCACGAGACGGGGTGGCCGTACGGGTGCGACTTGCCCACCTCGGCGTACATGTCCTCCCCGTCGTGGACATACTCGATCCGAAAGACACGGCGATCTGAGACACGCCAGCCCGTCTGCTCCTCCGCGAGCTTCTTGATGGCCGCGTAGTGTTGCTCGGCGACGTTGGGATCGTCAAAACCCGGTAAGAAGAAGATGGGCATCGTTCAATTCAATTTTATCGCTCATCGAGACGACGCGGCCTGCCGCCCGTTCGGACAGCGCCATTTGCCCCAGGACGCGACGCGGCGAGCGGGGCGACGCCTTTCCAAGCGTCCGGGCGGCGCCCGGGTAGAGTGAACAGTGAGCGCCTCGGTCGGCTGGCATGAGGCTGAAAGCTGGGAGCACAGCGTTAGGAGCATCGATGAGTCCGCTGATCCCGATGGTGATCGAGCAGA
>JBEKLL010000052.1:0-5410 GCA_050010215.1 Gaiellaceae bacterium
GTGCCGTGATCGGCGTCCTTCGTCGTGAAGAAGGGCTGGAAGATCTTCGTAAGCGTTTCCTCGTCCATGCCGATTCCGGTGTCGCGAATCGAGAGGGTCACGTAGCGGCCGGGCGCGAGCGAGCCGTCGATGTCGACAAGTGGCTCGGTGAGCTTCAGGCTCGCCGTCTCGATCGCGAGCGTCCCACCCTCCGGCATCGCGTCGCGTGCGTTCATGGCGAGGTTGACGATGACCTGCTCGAGCTGGCTTCGGTCATTCGCGACGGGCTTGAGCCCGGGCGCGAGCGTCGTCTCGAGCTCGACATCGTCGCCGATCAGCTGAGCGAGCAGCTTTCCCACCTCCGAGACGATCTCGTTCAGGTCGAGACTCTCACGGCAGGAGACCCTGCGGCGGCTGAAGGCGAGGAGGCTACGAGCCACGACCGCCGCGCGTTCCGTGGCTCGCTTGATCTCCTCGACGTCGGCGCGAACCTCCGAATCTGCGGGTAGTTTCGCGAGCGCCAGCTCGACGTAGCCCGAGATCGCGGTCAGCAGGTTGTTGAAGTTGTGCGCGATACCGTCGGCGAGCCTGCCGACCGCCTCCATCTTCTGCGCCTGTAGCAGCTCGGTCGCAAGGAGCGCATGCTCCTCCTCGGCTTGCCTGCGCTCGGTGATGTCGCGGTAGTTGATGACGATTCCCTCGATACGTGGCTGCTCGAGGAGATTCGTGAGAACGCCCTCGACCTAGCGCCAGGATCCATCCGCTCGCAGCAGACGCACCTGAAAGGGCACAGGCTGCTCCGGCTTCCTGAGGGCTTCGTACAGACACTTATCGGCGATCGCCCGTTCATCGGGATGGACCGTGGCCAGGACATCGAGTTTGGCTCTCTCCTCAAAGGAGTATCCCGAGGCGCGAGCGACCGAAGGACTGAGATAGACGGGCTTCAGATCGGCATCGACCACAGCGATCTCTTCAGCGCCGTTTGCGACGAGCGCCTGGAAACGCTCGAGGCTGGTGCGGAGTGCATCCTCAGCGCGTCTACGCTCGGTGACGTCCGCGGCGGTGCCCTCGTAACGGAGGATGTTCCCGTCGCCATCGCGGACGGCTTGTGCATTGACCGAGAGCCAGCGAACGCCGCCGTCTTTCTGCTCGACCGGTACCTCGAAGTCCCGCACGACGCCTCGCAGTTCGAGCAGCTCGCGTAACTCGAGCCGGAGCTCGAGGTCCGAGCAGAGCCGCTCGGAAAAGTCGGTCGATCCCGCGATCAGGTCGTCGGGCGACGCTGAGCCGAGCATGCGAGCCAGGATCAGGTTGGCCGTGAGGATCTGTCCGGATGACGCGGCCCGGAAGGTACCCGCGGCGGCGTTATCGGCCGGGGTGCTAGGTGCGTCTCCAGGTCGGAGACCGCGGCCATCGGTCGTCAGCCCCCTGTCGAATCCCTGAGAGCTCGCATCCGCTTGCACAATTCTGGTTATCGACCGGAGAAGTTCTTACCTAAGGCAAGGTATGCGTGGAGGATCGCGCTCCCGCGTCTCGCAGGGAGGCCCTAGCCGTCTCGGAGGGCTTCCATGCCACGATCAAGAAAGAATTCTTCTACCACCGGCGCTCCTGGCCGACCAGACAGGGGCACGCACCGCCGGTATCGAGTGGTCCAGCGAAAGGCCAGGACCGACTCCCGCCGGCGTTGAGGACTGTCGCCGCCGCCGGGGAGCCGGTTCGCACCGATTCGGCGATGAATCCGCCGGGCTTCGAGTCGATCACGTCGAAATGAGTATTTTCAAGGCGATTACGGCTGCGGAAGAGATCCCGCCCGCTACGCTCGTGCTCAAAGACGCGGCGATCTGGTTGGTCAGGCGGGGCGAGTACGAGGCCGCGAGGGTACTCCTCGCGTGTGAGCTCACGCTCGAGCCGCCGACTCGCTACGCGGGTACCCCGACAGGCGGTCTCTACGTAACGGTCGTGTACCCAGCGGCGATCGCTCCGATCCTGCTCGACGAGGAGCGCTCGGAGACGGTGAGCATCCGAAAGGCGATCGATGTTGCCCTTCCCTTGAGGTACTTCATCGATCAGCTGCACCTCGAGAGCGCCTCGGATCCCCGGAAGAGCCTCTCCCTGACCGTCCTAAGCCTGCCCGCTCCCGAGATCGAGAGAACCCGTGGCACGGGAACGCTGTGCTCCGAATCCCCCGCGGGCACCACCAGGCCGAAACTAGTGGCTTAACCGGCAACGTTTGCCGGCTTCGCTAGAGGATCCCGCCTGCGACTAGGCGTCGATCCCTTCGCTCGATCGCCGGGGCGAACATGGCGGCGGTACGAGGGAGTCCCGGGCTTCCAGAAAACAGGCTGAGTTGACCACGCGGACTCCGCTCAAGCCTGCAACATTGAACGGGTGAAGATCAGACGCAACCGGATCGGCAAGAGCGAGATCAGGGTTCACGCCGGCGATCGTGAGTTCCGCATCCGGGCCGCGCGGCGGGGGAGCTCGGACGCCTGGCTCGCCTGCTGCGACGAGCGACTCGAGAAGGCAACTGGAGAAAGCGCGCAGGACGTGCACTGGTTCCCGCTCGAGCTTGAAGCGGGGGGTCGATGATTGAGAGGCATCGCGCGACGAGCCGCCCGAGTAGAAGTTTGGCCTCGCCCCGGGGGATGCGCGGAAGCATCTAGCGGCGGCTCGCCGCGACGCTTAGAGTGCTTCGCGCCGCCTCCGTTCGTCGGCGAACAGGTATCCGAGTTCGTTGCCGTACCGCAAGATCCGAGGCGGTGAGGACTCCCAAATACCTCTATTGAGGAACTTGCCCAGGTGCTCAAACTCGACTTCGGTCAGCGTTTCGAGTTGCGCACGCACGGTGAGAACCGCGCCGCCGTTACGTAGCTCGGCGACTCTTCCTCCCGAAAACGAAGTCATTCCGGGGCTCGTCTTCGGAACATCTCGCGCCCACAGCTGGGTGAGCTCATCCTTCTCGTTCGCGGTCAGATTTCCGATCGCCTCGGAGAACAACTCACCGCTGATGGCCGACTCCTCTCACCCGAGTAGTGATGCCGTGATACTAAGCGCTCATGCCACGACCTCGAAGTAGAAGAGTCGGAGAGCGACTAGATGGGCGCAGGCAGTGTCGTCCTTCGAGAATTGTTTATACCAGCCCGGGTCGCTCAAGCGTCTGATCCGTGCCACGGGCGAGTGTTCGAAAGCATCGCCTGATTGACTCTCACGGGGATGAGAACCTGCGGGAGCCCTCCGAGCGAGAGGCCTAGCGAGAGCGGCGGAAACTTTCGGCGATCTCGATAAAGATCGGTTTGAGCCGATCGAAGTGGGGCGCCTCGGCCCAGCAGTCGAACTGCCAGCCTGTGTCGTTTACTGCGGCGAAACAGAGAAGAGCCCTGCGGGCTGGTTCGATCGCGAACTGGCAGTAGAAGCGGACCGCCTCCATCTCGTCGATCGAGTAGGTGTGGCTCGACCGGTTTCCCTGGGCGAGATCCCACTGACTCGGTTTGGCGGCCTCGTAGAAGGAGATCGCATCCAGAGGCCGCTTGAACCGGTAGCGGGAGATCTCGATATCGGGCAGGCCCTGGTCCTCCGCAGTCTCGATGCGTAACCATGCCGTCAGTAACCCAAGCGGCTCCACCCGGGCCGAGTCTTGCCGTCGCTGATCGAGCTCCGTGAGCAGCATCAACGCTCTTCCGGCGCGGGAGACCTCTGGGTCGCGGTGGGTACGTATCGTCACCGCGAGACCGATGTGGGTTTCGAGCGCTGCCAGGCCGCCAGGCTCGCGGTGCTCAAGGAGGCCGATCAGATGCGGGGCGCCGACCTCGCTGCCCCACGCGATCAACTCGCGATCCTCGCGGCTGAGACTGCTCGACCAGCTCGCATGCCAGCGCTCGAACCGGGCCCTGGCCTCCTCCGCGGGGTCCTCGGCTTCTTCAACCTCCTCGACGACACGCCAGCCGTCCGGAAGCCAAATCGAGAAGCCGAGCCGGGACTGGACCACATGGCCGCGAGCGAGGTCAGGCACTCTGGTCATTCTCCAGCCAGTCTGGCTAAGCGTCAAGAACCTGAATCGGCCGTTCAGTCCACTCTCTCTGCCGAGTAGACGCGTTCGGGCGGAAGCGGGGCGACGGATAAGCGAACCCCGAGGAGCATGTCCGGTCGGATGGCGAGAGTCTGTCTCGATCGCCGGTACTCGTTCCGAGTCGACCGCGTGCAGCGATGCTGCGCTTGAGACGGAGACAGCCGTTCTCGGCACTACTCCCGCGCCGCTCTATGCGGAAGGACCGACTTAGGCTGCCAGTCTTCGCGCTCGAAGGCGAGGAAGGGCGTGACTTCCTCTGCGGGGAGCGGCCGCGAAAAGTAGTAGCCCTGTCCGGCTCGCGCCGGCGTCCCTCTACGAGCCTCTCGACCGACGACTACTCGAAGAGGAGGCGAAGAACCACCCAGGTGCGCGACGCCTGTACGAGATGGTCGAGTATCGTGGGAGCCTCTCGTGAAGAGCGACAGAACCGCGCGACGAAGCTTGGCCACCGGCGATGCAGCGACGCTGCTTCAGGTCTCGGAATCGCATTTTTACAAGATCGCCGATGGCGAAGGACTTAAGGCCTCGGATGGCAGGTGGGACATCGACGACGTCAGGCGGGTCGCGCTGTGGTCGGTGGTGGTCTCGAGGAAGGTGTTCATCAGGTGGCGCTCCTGGGCGAGCGCCTCCTCCATGCGCCGGTGCTCGCTCAGGTCGGCTAGGTAGTCCCTCGTTAATTCGGCGTCCGCCTCCGTAGATTTGCGGGCGCCGATGTCCTCGATGATCGCGATCGTGAACGCGGGCTCACCGTTCGGGTTGAGGACGGTCGAGGCGATGACGTGCACCCAAACGAGACCGCCGTCCTTGCGGATGCAGCGCTTCTCGGTATGAACGCGATCGAGCTTGCCCTCGATGAGTGCTTGAAGGGCACGTTCGGTCTCCTCGGCATCGTCCGGGTGCATGAAGTCGCTGACCCGCATCGTTCGGAGCTCGTCCTCCGTGTAACCGAACATCCGCTCGAAGGCCGGGTTGCACTCGTGAGGCCGGCCCTCCGCGTCGGCAAGAACGATGCCGATCGCTGCGCTTTCGAAGATCGCGCGAAACCGCGTTTCCTCTTGCTGTAGTTCTTCGCGCCGGCGGCGCCTGCTCGTGGGCTTCCGAGCCTGGAATCGAGTCCAGGCCGAGGATCGATCGCTCATTCCTTGTTCTCCGGTCGGATCCACCCAATTCTGGATCTATCCGATTGCTGTCTTCCTAACAGCAGTAACCTAGCGCTTCCGGCGGAGCTCACTTCGCGGGCGGGCGAAACCGGCCACAGACGTATTCGATGAACTTCTCTCGGCTAGTCTTGGCTCGCGCCGACTTTTCCGCTTCGTCCGCGCCCGACAGCCCTCAGAACACCACCGCCTCTGCTTCCCGCGAAGA
>JBEKLL010000053.1:0-5028 GCA_050010215.1 Gaiellaceae bacterium
TGTTCTCGCAACTGCGAGATCGCCGAAGGAAGACGGGGTCGAAGCGCCGCTCAGTAGCCGGGCGACGAGATCGGAATCTAGCGTGGTGTTCGAGACCGTGGTCACAAACTCTCCGTGAACTGGGACTTCCCCCCGGGACGTTAAGGATTCTTTCAGGTTTCTTTCAGGATTCTACCGTGTGCCCTGGCGTCTCCTGCTAGAAGCTTTCTTGTTAGTACTCGTAGTTGGTAGCCATTTTGAACAGATCCGTAGGTTTAGCGAGCACCTTGCGCGCTCCCGATCGCGATGAAGCCCGGCTTGTGAGCCGGAGACTGGTCGGGTGTTCTCTCCAACTCGCTCATCGTTCTGCGGCGCATGTACTCAAGGCGGGTTACCGTCTCGAGCGTGTGCCTCCGGCCAATGCGAGAAACCGAGCCGCACGATAGATTTCAGCCATGACCGAGGCAAGCACCGCACCGAGCATCCCGTTCCTCGATCTGAGTGCTTCTCACGATGGGCTCAAGGCCGCGATCCTCGAGGAGATCTCGACGCTGATCGATAGCGGCGCATTCACGAACGGACCTCAGGTGGCAGCGTTCGAGAGTGCCTTCGCCGAGTTCTGTGGGACGGAGTATTGCGCCGGTACCGGAAGCGGGCTCGACGCGCTGCGCCTCGCTCTGATCGCCGCCGGAGCCGGGCCGGGCGACGAGGTGCTCCTGCCCGCGAACACCTTCGCGGCGACGATCGAGGCGGTGATCCAGGCCCGAGCAAAACCGGTTCTCGCGGACGTCGGCGAGGACGACTACAACCTCGACCCGGTGGCGGTCGAGGCGGCGATCACGCCGCGCTCGCGCTTCCTGCTCCCCGTCCACCTCTACGGCCAGCTCGCCGACATGAGCGCTCTCACGAAGATCGCGCGGAAACACGGGCTCGCGATTATCGAGGACGCCTGCCAGGCGCACGGCGGCGAGCGCGACGGCTTCCGCGCCGGAGCCGGTGGACTAGCCGGATGTTTCAGCTTCTACCCCGGCAAGAACCTGGGCGCCTTCGGCGACGCCGGCGCCTGCGTCACGGACGACGAGGAGCTGGCCGCACACATACGTGCGCTTCGCGAGCACGGCCAGCGGCGCAAGTACTTCCACGACTTCGAGGGTTACACGGCCAGACTGGACACGATCCAGGCCCTCGTTCTACTCCGCAAGCTACCGCTGCTAGCGGGCTGGAACGAGGAGAGACGCGCTGCGGCATCCTTCTATACGCAAGCGCTCGACGGTGTCGGCGACCTCGTGCTTCCCCCGGTCCCTGAGGGAAGCAGCCCGGTCTGGCATCTCTACGTTGCGCGCACCGCCGATCCGATAAAGCTCGCCGACTTCCTGCGCGAGCGCGGGGTCGGTTGCGGCCATCATTACCCGATACCGCTGCATTTGCTGCCTGCTTATGAGCATCTGGGTCATGCCCGCGGCGACTTCCCGGTGACGGAGCACCTGGCCGACGAGGCGATCTCACTGCCGGTATTTCCGGGGATCAACGAGGCCCAACTCGAGACTGTGATCGAAGCCGTTGGCGCCTACTTCCGTGGCTGACGGACCCGTCAACGATGCCCCCTACCGCCTGATCGACAACGTCGAGTTCGGCGAGAACGTCGTCGTGCAGGCGTTCACCAATCTCTACGGCTGCAAGATCGGCGACAACACGCGCATAGGCCCCTTCGTCGAGATTCAGCGCGGTGCCGTGATCGGCGCCAACTGCAAGATCCAGAGCCACTCGTTCATCTGTGACGGCGTTGTCATCGAGGACGAGGTGTTTGTGGGCCACGGTGTCATCTTCATCAACGATAAATACCCGCGGGCGACGAACGCCGAAGGCGAGTTGCAGAGCGAGGAGGACTGGGAGCTGCTGACGACGGTGGTCGAGCGTGGCGCCTCGCTCGGGTCGGGCGCGGTGATCATGGGCGGAGTTAGAGTCGGCGCAGACGCCGTAGTTGGTGCGGGCGCCGTATTGACGCGAGACGCGCCGGCGAGCAAAACAGTGACTGGCAACCCTGCGCGTCTTCAAACCCGCCGCAGCTGAAAACTCCAATATCTTTGGCTTTTTTCTCTACGATCAGCCCGATACACGAGGATTTCGAGAACAAGAGAAAGCACATCGCCCTAGTGTATCGCAGCAGCCTTCCTGGATAGCCCCCGTTTCAGTGGACAGCTAGGGGTTTGACAGGTTCTTTTTCTTTTATTCTCTGGAATCTTCTCGTATCGCCCGGTCGAGACAGCGGAAATACAGGTCGCGCACGCGCGCGGCGACGGCGATTCTGGACACAGATTCAGCGCGCTCGCGGAGTATCGGCAAGCGTTCGGAGCTGATACTCATGAGGATGGCTGCTCCGATCTCCGTCGGCTCGCGCTCAACGATCGGGCACGCCGGAAGCGACTCGAGTAACTCGGGAGTATCGCCGACGTCAACCGAGACGACAGGTGTCATGCAAGCCAGCGCCTCTTTAACGGTCATCGGAGATCCCTCGAAGGTCGATGTTAAGACAACTACATCCACCGCGTTCATCACGAGTGTCACCTGCTCGCGGGAGAAGTGCTCAAGATAAACGGGCTTGAGATCCGCCATTCTCCGCTGGGCGACCGCGATTGCGGCATCGAAGAGATCCACACGCTTGCGTTGATCCGATCGATAACCGGGGAAAAGGGCGTAATGACCCTCCACTGACCAGCCGAGCTCACGCCGAGCCTGCTCGCGATCGATGGGGGAGAATAGCCCTATATCGACGCCGCATGGAATTACGTCGGCAGTCGGCTTGCCAAGTGCAACGGCGATCCGTCTTGAAACGAAGATAGGCGTGCTCCGGCGCGCCACGACCCAGGAAATCCACTTATGCCAGAGAGGCTCATCGGGGCCTCCGCATTCGCTACCGTGAAACGTCGTCACGACAGGCACTGACGATTGCGCGATAGCGACAGCGCCAGTCAATCCATAGTGGGCGTGTACTAGATCGAAACTGAGAGTCCGAGTGGCTGCACGCAGCCGACGGCAGGCCCGAAGGTACTCGCGACTGTCGTTCCGTCCGTCGAAAGCTAGTACCTCGATCTCGACCCCGATTTTATTGAGATCTTCTACCTGCTCGGCGACGAAGCAGCCAAACCAGGGCTCTCGCGTACTCGGATACATGTTCGTGAGAAGTAGGACCTTCAAGGTAGTAGAGAACGAGCTTTCACGAGAACTGCCCGGGTCTGGTTTGCCGCACGGTTGCATGAACACCAGCGCCTCGCCGTTTCTGCGAAGACGAGCTATTCATTCGGTTAAGGCGCTTCTGCACCCTCAATCTCGGAGTGTCGCAAGATCCACGTAGCGAGTGTGTATACGACCGTACGCCGACGCACCTCCGACGGCGTGCCGAGTAGACCTCGGACACCGGAAGATGCTATACCGATTGATTCTAACGGAGCGCGCCACTCTTCCGGTTCGGCCAGGAGTCCACCCGCCAGCGTGAACCATTTGTCGAGCGGCGTCGAGAATCCTCGCTTGCGCTGGAGGTGACTCGGCTTTGAAAACTTTTCGGCGAGCGCTGGGGGCAGGCGCGAGGCGGCTCCCTCGCGGTACAGCGCCTTGCGCCTGCCAAGCCGGGAAACTTTGTAGCAGCTCGGCATCCGCTCGAGGAGCTCTGACAAACGCAGGTCGAGAAACGGGACGCGGAGCTCGACCGAGCTACGCATCGAGAAATGGTCGGCAATGATGAGTAGATCGTCGGCGAGAGACATTCTGGTATCGACCCGCAGCAACTCGTTCACGGGGTCACTAACCTGGTCTGGTCGAACCCAGCGCGCCACTGCCTCCCGAGCGAGATCCGCGGCAGGGGTGCCGCCAAGTACGGCGGCATCTACGACTGCCCAGGGCAGGACACTCAGTATCCGAGCGTACCGCTCGATGCGGTCTACTGTGCGAAGAGCCTGGCTGAGGCGTTCGCTCTCCTCGGAACCCACGACTCTCCTGACAACTCTCGAGGCAAGCGCGGACGTGAGTCGCCCGTACGGGTAGAGCCGCTCGATCACATGCCGCGAGTAGCCTCCGAGTAGCTCGTCCGCCCCCTGCCCTGATAAGACGACTTTATGGGTTCGCCCCACCTCCTCGCAGAGCAAGCGCACGAGCAGGGCGCCCGAGTTAGCAATCGGCTCCCCGAGTTCGCCAAGCGCGCGCGGCCACGCCTCGACATAAGCGTCGTCCGCAACGTCAATGCTCCGGTGCGGAACCTGAAGCTCACGCGCGGCATCCTCCGCAACTCGAGCCTCGCTGGCGATCCCGTCGGACGCGAAGCCGATGCCGAATGTGTCAGGAGCGTGAGGAAGACGACCAGCCATCATCAGAGTTACAAGCGAGGAATCAACCCCTCCGGAGAGAAGAGAGCCCACCGGTACATCGGCCATCAGCTGCCGCTCGACCGCCGCCTCAAGCTCAGTGAGGACGGCGTTCCGCCACTCCTCCCGCGTACGCGGTTCCGCCTCGGACCGGATCAGGCAGCGATAAGGCTTGAAGACGAGCGCCGAACCGGCCTTATCGTATTCGAAGCGCACGAAGTGCCCGGGTGGCACCTTCGAAACCCGCTGAAAGATCGTTTGCGGCGAGGGGATAAAGCGGAAGGTCAGGAAGAGCTTGAGCGCATCGCGCGATATCGTCGCTTTGAGAAAACCGGAACCCAACGCCGCTTGCAGCTCGGATGTCCACCACGTCACGCCGGTCGAGTTACCGACGTAGAGCGGCTTCACGCCGAGGGGATCCCGGGCCAGCACGACCTCGCGCCGTCTCGCATCGACAAGCGCAAAGGCGAAGATCCCGTTCAACTTCCCAAAGAGGCGCTCGCCCCATTCCTCCCAGCCGTGAACGAGCACCTCGGTGTCGGCGCTCGTTCGAAAGCGATGGTGGCGTTTCTCGAGCTCCTGCCGGAGCTCAACGTGGTTGTAGATCTCGCCGTTGTAGGAGACCCAGACGGTTCCGCTCTCGTTGCTCATGTGTTGAGCCCCGCCGGAAAGATCGACGATACTGAGCCGACGG
>JBEKLL010000054.1:0-4635 GCA_050010215.1 Gaiellaceae bacterium
GCTCGCCGCGGACGAGGGCACGGTTCGCGGCGTAGAGCTGCGGCATCACGATCACGTTCAGCTGACCGTGCTCGTCCTCGAGCAAAAGGAAGGTGACGCCGTTCGCCGTCGGCGGGCGCTGGAGGTGAAGCCTGACTCCCGTCGTTGCTGCATGCAAGACCTGACACCGCTCTATCCCTGTGGGCGCGCGGGCTCCGAGGTGTTGCGTGCAAGACCTGACCCCGACGAGGGGCTGGCGTCGAGCGGGCTGGGCTAGTCGCCGAGCCCGAGGAACACATCGAGCCGAACGATGTCACCGCTGCGCCCGAAGATTGCGCCGCTGTCCTTCGAATCGAGCTCGAGCTCTTCGCTGACATCGTGGACACCGCCGGCCCGCGTCAACTCGATCCGGGCGGGTCCCTCCCGGTGCAGGACGACCGGCAGCTGGCAGACCGTGAAGGCGAGCGTGCCTTCGGATAGCTCCAGAGCTCGCTCCTGACCCTCGTTGTCGACGTAGACGAAGAGGCGCGGCGCATACAGGAACTCTTCCTCGGAGATCAGCTGGGCTTGGAAAGCCAGCCGGCCCTCGTCGACGCGCATTCTCTCGCCGAAGCGCGAGATCAGATCCTCCTTGACCTGCCCGGTCATCCCGGGCTGCTGTGCTCCTGCGAAGCTCGGCGTGTGCGAGTAGGGATCGGTCGGGATGGCGCCGTAGAGCTCAGGCGACTTGTGCACGCCGATGCCCTCGCGGATCTCGTAGTAGTGGTCACGGAGGCGCTCGAGCAAGCCCGGCTCGGTCTTCGCCCGGACTGCCGCGTCGAGCGTCTCCTCGACCGCGAGCAGCAGCTTCGAGACCATATGCCAGTAGATGCAGCCGAGGCCTTCGTACTTGTAGAAGCTGCCGGAGCGCCCGGTGAAGGATTGATGGTCGAAAAGCTCCTCGTAGATGGCAAGCACAAGCGGCGTCTCCTCCCTGGCGAGCTCGGCCTCGTCCGCGAGCGCTGCCAGAGCCTCTTCCAGTAGCCGACCGTTACGAAAAGCCGCGTTGAAGTGCACGACGCCGTTCACGTCCCGCACGACGATCCGCTCGTCACCCCGCTCGAGCAGCGAGCCGAGCAGGCGCGAGCGCTGCAGCATCTCCTCGCTGATGTTGTTCTGCTCGAGGAAGCCCGGCAGCCGGCGGTCGGGATAGAGCAGGTAGTTGTTCTGGTCGCCACGGTAGAGCCGGCTCGAGCGCAGCGCGTCGAGCAGTTCGATTGCCTCCTGGGCCGAGAGTGCACCCGAGCTCAATACGGCGACCTGCCCCTCCAGCATCTCGTCGAGGCGCCGGATCTCGATTCCGTCGCCCACGACCTTCATCAGGTTGTAGGCGTGGTAGAGACCGTCCCCGCGGCGGTTGGCTCGGATCGAGTGATCCAGGTGTCGCAGTGAAACGTCACAGAAGCGCGCCAGCTCGGCGCCGCCAAGCGGCTTCTGCTCGCCGGAGAAGCCGTTCGCGTAAACCGTCGCGCGGTAGTCGCCGCCGGCCCCGCCGAGGGTGTCGAGGATTCGCTTACGCTCTCGGTCTGAGATCGGGCCCGCGAGCAAGCCGCCGTACTGCTCGAGCGGCTCGAGCACGGCGCTGAACAGCTGGGCGACCTCGGTCGCGACCTCGACCTCGCCTCCGTCAAGTGCTGTAAACAGGCTCCGGCAGAAGGAGATGAAGCGGCGCAGGTGGTAGAGCGTCACCATCGAAACGCCGTAGCCGACCAGCGCGTTGTTGGCGTCGTTCCACTCCGGCCGCTGTGTGTTCATCCAGATGCCGGCCTCGGGGATGAAGTTCGTGACCTTGTTGAGTGCAAGGACGAGCAGCTTCTCGGTCAGATTCGCGTGCTGGATGCCGCCGTCGTCCAGGACCAGTTTCGCGTCCTGTCCCAACTCGCCGAGGCGCTCGTCGATCGCCCGCTCGAGCTCGTAGTCGTAGTCGATCGTCTGGCGCGGATCCTCGAGCAGGGCCGCGTAGGGCTTGATCCGGTAGGGCACGTTCGCATAGGTGAACAGGCGGCGGCCGAGAAGATCCTCGATAGCGCCCGGGTGGTAGCGCTTGGAGAGCTCGAGCAGCCTCAACAGATAGACAACCTGGTGGTCGCCCCAGTAGCCGTAGGCACCCCAAGGGTTGTCAGGATCGGCGCGATCCCAGTCGAAGCCGTGGCGGCCGATCCGGTAGGGGTTGTTGCCGTCGATCGTCGAGGCGTCGAGGAACCTGAAGATCATGCTCTCCACGTAGCCGGGGAAGGAGAGCGCGAGCGCCTCCCAGTTCTGGAAGATGTCGCGCCAGGTGCCCTGGAAGTTGACGCTCCTCTCGCCACGATCGTCTTTGACCTCGATCGAGAAGAAGTTCCAGGGACGGCTGGGGTCGCCGTGACGGCGACTGAAGGTCAGCGGCAGGTATTCCCCGATGAGCCGGATCAGGTCGGCGTCGTCGCGCTCGTTTACCAGCGACATCAACTCGGCGTGCGAAAGAGTCTCGGGCAGCGAGTGTAAGAACGGCGCTTGGCGCTGCGAGACGTCGTGGTTGGCGTGCTCGACATAGGCGCTGAGATCGGAGCTCGAGATCCAGTAGCCGCGATCGGGAACGCCGCCACGCATGATGTTGAAAATCGCATTCGAGAAGTGACGCCAGTCGTTCAGCTCGTCCTCGCTCGCCTGCAGCCCATCCGAGCTCGCAGCGAGGCGCAGCAGGTTGCGCGTCCCGCGCGCGACGTCCTCCTCGACGGCCTGGCCGAGATCGCCGCGCCCGCGCAGGAACTCCAATACTGCGGCCACATCGGCTGCGGCCTGATCGACGTCGGCCACCAGGTACCAGGTCTTTCGCTCGCCGGCGCTCAGCTCGAGCGGCGCGTCGATGAAGTAGGCGCCTCGGCGCCCGCGCACCTCGATCTCCTGCTCGAGCGCGTGGCCGCGGCGGAAGCGATCGACCTGCTGCGCCGACAGCAGCCGTTTGGCGGGCTCCAGCCCCAGCGCCCAGACCGTTGTCGTCCTCAGGGCCTCGCTCGGCTCGGCGCGATCGATCGGGATCGCGCTCAGGCGGATCAAGGCCAGGCCGGTGTCCGGCTCGAGGTCGGCCTTCTTGTAGGCGTCCGCGAGCGTGCTGAACTCCATCTGGAAGCGCCGCTCGACCCCGTGCGGCAGCAGGTTCTGTAAACCGTCGAGCAGCTCCAGCGAACGCGGCTCGCCGCTTCGGTTGGCGAGTGATGCTCGCCGCACGAAGCCGAAGCGCTCGCTCGTGAGCCAGGCGTAGGAGAAGGTCAGGCCGAGGTCGTCGTTGACCTCCTCGAAGATGATCTTGTCGGCGAAGACGCTCTTGTACAGATTGCGCGAGATCCGGTACATGCCCTCGTAGCGCTGCGAGAACGGCTCCCAGAGGAAAGTCGAGCCGCCGCGCTCGACCCGCAGCAGCGTCTTCGGCCCCGTGTGCTCGGGACTGTCGTAGAGGCGGTCGTCGGTCTCGTAGGGAAACAGCGCCTGATCGGGACTGCGGCGGCCGGCGCTGAGAGCGCCGTTCGAGGCGACGAAGAGCCAGTGGTCGGAGTCGCTGACAAGGCTCATCAGGAACGGCGGCATGGCGTCGTAGTTCGAGACGCGATAGAAGCGTTCGCCGTCGATGTCCACGAGCGTGCCGCGGACGACTCCAGGCTCGGGCTTCATAAGCGTACCGGCAACGACCGGCGCCCGCTGCTCGCTCGCCGGCTCCTCGGGAGTCAGAGCGCCGCTCCCGTCCGGCGCCACGGCCTGGCCGGGGAGCTCACGATCGTCCAATCTGCCTGCATCCGGGGGGAATAGCACAGATTCGATCCGGCCGCCAAGCCACTCCGGCGGACGCGCGACTCGCAGGTGCCCGGGGGTTCGCCTGCGGATGCGTGAGTTTCAACGATTCGGCGCGTAGCGGAGATCGATGCTGTCGGACTGGCCGGCCCAGTGCAGGGAGAAGCGCCAGCATCCCGCGGCGGGCATGTTGATGATCGAAGGTCCCGGCCCCCCACCAGGACGCGCGAGGTCGGCGTGCCGACCTTCGTCGATCCGTTCATCCGCTGCGCGCGGATGTACAGGCTGGCGCCTTTGGAGTCGGGGACGCGGGCGACCCAGAGAATCTTGTTGTTGTGATCTTTGGGCGGCGGCGAAAGCAGGGGGTTGGCCCAGAGAATCGCAACCAGCTTGCGTGCGGCACTGAAAGAGTGCGCGATGCGGACTTTGGGGTCGCTAAAGCCGGCGCGCGCCCAGACCGGCAGCGTCCCGTGCAACACCCGAGGTCTACAGGCTTCCGTCGCGGAATCGGGTCGCGGCTCTGGCCTGCCCGTGACTTGGGTAGGCGGCGAATGCGCCCAAGCCGGCGACGAGCAGCACCAGGGCGAGCATGGTGGAGCGGTGCCCGTATATCTCATGCGTAATCAAGGTGGTCGCCCGATTTTCTTTCTCACCTACAAGACGTATCGAGAAACACCAGGAGAGATCAGCGGAAGCTGTGAATTCACTGGAAGCTGTGAATTCCCGAAACACTCGCGGGGATCGAGTGCGAAGCACGACGATTCCCGCGATGCCACCGAGACCGCATGACGGGCGCGGTTCACCAAACGAAAGTCCTCAGCGGCGCGGGACCCCACAAAGCACCCCGAACGC
>JBEKLL010000055.1:0-3925 GCA_050010215.1 Gaiellaceae bacterium
CGAACGGGTCGCCGCCACTCCATTGCCTGTGTTCCCTAGAGCCATGGCCCCGATCAGCGCGGCGAGCGCGGCCACTGTCGCTAATGCGACTATTCTCAACGATCGTTTCACTGTTGCTTCCTCCCTCTGACATACGCCACGCCACCATAGGCGATAGCGCGTTTCTTCAATCGCCGTCGACCTTCAAGTTCGAAAGGCCCCGAATTACGATGGACGATAGCACCTCCGAAAAAGAAAGCAAGCAGAAGGCTACTCGTTGTCCGAGTTCCGACTGTTACACAGTAAATGAGGCCTGAGGGGCGACCCAAACCAGTGCGCTATGCTTTCGATATCGTAGCAGTAACCTTACCCTTAAGGAGGACGTTATGAGCGGACCGCGGACAGAGTGGATCACGTCTGAATGCGGTTGTGCACACTCCTCCCCGGCGAGGAGAGAGTCGTGAGCGAGAACGACCCCGTCCGCGAGGAGGGTGGCAAATCCGTGGAAACTACGCCTCCCGGCGACGGACTCGACCAGCTCGTCAGTTCTCCCAGCGAGCGCCGGGAGCGCATGCTCGCACTGATCAAGGAGCGAGAGTTCGCACGGGTCGGAGACCTAAGCGATCGGTTCGGGATCTCAGAAGTGACGGTACGCAGCGATCTCTCGGCGCTGGCGGAGCGCGGTCAGATCCACCGCATCCATGGCGGCGCGATCCCGCGCGCCGCGCCTGGGCAGGAGCGCCCGTTCGAAGAGTCGGAGACGAGCTTTGCGGTCGAGAAGCTCGCGATCGGGCGGGCCGCTGCATCGCTGGTACGGGATGGTGAGTCAGTCATCATCGACGTCGGCACCACTGCCGTCGCGACTGCCCGAGCACTCACCGCTCGCACCGAGCTTCGCGACATCGTCGTCTTCACGAACGGACTGAAGACCGCACTCGCGCTCGAATCTGCCGTCCCGCGCATTGCCATCGTCGTCCTGGGCGGCACGCTGAGGCCCCTCCAGCACTCCCTCGTCGATCCGCTCGCCACGCACATCCTCGACCGGATCTCCGCGAGCACCCTGCTGCTCGGCTGCAACGGCGTGCATCCCACCGGCGGCGTCACGAACATCAACCTTCCCGAGGCCGAGATCAAGCGGCACATGCTCAGAGTCGCGCGCCGCCGCATCGTCCTAGCCGACGGCAGTAAGATCGGTCGCATCGAGCTCGCCCAACTATGTGGGCTCGATCAAATCGACATGATCATTACCGGCGAGTCCGCCGATCCTTCGATCCTCGATAGCCTGAAGGAGCACGGCTGCGAGGTATGGGTGGTGCGGTGAAGCCTGTCCCGAGGCACGAGCTCGTGCACGAGGACGGCAGGCGCGTTTTCGTGTACGGTGCCGTTCGCACTTCCTCTAGGCTTGACCGCCGCGGCGCCGAGGCAGGACTCGGCGGGATCCACAAACGCTTCGACCTGCTGACGGGGGAGTGGGTCGCGATCTCGCCCGCCCGGAACGTCCGACCGCTCGACACCGCGGCGCCACGCGACGACGAGGAGGGCTGCCCCGTCTGTCCCGGCGGCATCGAGCTCCCATTCCCGTACGAAGCAGCCGTCTTCGAGAACCGCTTTCCTCCGTTCGTAGCCGAGCCACCACCCCCCCCACCCGGCGATCTGACCGCGCCCTCCTGCGGACGGTGCGAGCTCGTCATCTACACGTCGCGGCACGACACGTGCTTCGGCCAGCTTGCTCCGGTCGAGCTCGGTCGGTTACTGGCCATTTGGAGCGACCGTTCGCGCGAGCTGTGGGCGGACGAACGGCACGAGTTCGTGATGATCTTCGAGAATCGGGGAGCGGAGGCGGGCGCGACGCTCTCGCATCCGCATGGCCAGATCTACGCCTTCGATCACCTTCCCCCGATAACGGCCGCCAAGGCCGAGGCCCACCGGCGCTACCGCACGGAGAAGACCCGCTGCCTCGGTTGCGAGCTCGTCCGCCGCGAGAGCGCGTCGGTGCGTGTCGTCGCACCCAATGGCAGCTTCGTAGTGGGCGTGCCCTTTGCTGCCCACTGGCCGTACGAGCTCGCCGTGCGAGCACGGCGACACGGTCTGTCGCGGCTCGCAGACCTCACCCCCGGCGAGCAGCTCGACCTCGCCTCTGCACTCCGCGACGTCACGCTCCGTTACGACGCGCTATTCGGCCTCGAGTGCCCATACCTGATGGTCGCCCAGGAGGCTCCGCGCTCCCAGCCGGACTGGCACCTCGCCTTCGAGTTCTTCCCCTTCCAGCGGAGCCGCACGACGACGAAGATCCGCGCAAGCGTCGAGACCGCCACCGGCCTCTTTCTAAACGATGTCCTGCCCGAGGACGCCGCCCGCCGGCTCGCCAAGCTGGAGGTGTCGGCCGCGCCTATTGGTGAGGACTGCCTCTTCGTCGTGCAGCCGGCGGCCGACAGCCGCATCTCTCAGCGAATGGGGGCACGATCATGAAGGCGCTTGGCCAATTCGAAGTCTGGTTTGCCGCGGGAAGCCAGGATCTCTACGGCGACGCGACGCTGAGCCGGGTCGACGAGCACTCTCGCGAGGTGGCGGAGAGGCTCGATGCGGCCGAGGCCGTCCCGGTCAGGATCATTCATAAACCAGTCCTGACGAACCCGGAGTCGATTCGCCGACTGTGCCTCGACGCGAACGCGTCCGACGACTGCGTCGGCCTGATCGCCTGGATGCACACATTCTCTCCGGCGAAGATGTGGATCGCGGGCCTCGGCGCGCTACAGAAGCCGCTCCTCCACCTGCACACTCAGTTCAACCGTGATCTTCCCTGGGGCGAGATCGACATGGATTTCATGAACCTGAACCAGTCCGCGCACGGCGACCGCGAGTTCGGGTTTCTGGAGACGCGGATGGGGCTGAGGCGCAAGACGGTCGTCGGGCACTGGAGCGACCCGTCCGTGCTCGATCGGATTAGCACCTGGGCGCGGGCAGCGTGCGGCTGGCGCGAGGCGCAGACGCTCAGCGTCGCGCGCTTCGGCGACAACATGCGGTACGTCGCCGTAACGGAAGGCGATAAGGTCGAGGCGCAGCTCCGACTCGGTGTCGCGGTGCAGGGCTACGGCGTCAGCACGCTGGTCGATGCGGTACGCGAAGTCCCGGACTCCGCCGTCGACCGGCTGGTCGATGAGTACGAGCACGCATATACGCTCGTGCCGGCGCTCCGGATGGACGGCGAGCGCCGGGAGTCGCTGAGGGACGCCGCACGAATCGAGGCGGGGTTGCGAGACTTCCTCGAGGCGGGAGGCTTCAAGGCATTCACCGACACTTTCGAGGACCTCGACGACCTGCCGCAGTTGCCGGGTATCGCCGTGCAGCGCCTGATGGCGGATGGCTACGGCTTCGGAGCCGAGGGGGACTGGAAGACGGCAGCTCTAGTCCGCATCGCCAAGGTGATGAGTGCTGGGCTCGAGGGCGGCACGTCCTTCATGGAGGACTACACCTACCACCTCGCGCCGGACGGCCCCAAGGTGCTTGGCGCGCACATGCTCGAGGTGTGTCCCTCGATCGCGGCCGAGAAGCCTTCCTGTGAGATCCACCCGCTCTCGATCGGCGGCAAGCCGGACCCGGTACGTCTCGTGTTCACAACCACCCCGGGGCCGGCCGTCGCAGTGGGCCTCCTCGATCTGGGCGCTCGCTTCCGCCTCGTTGCCAACGAGGTCGAGCTGGTGCTGCCCGACGAGAAACTACCGCGGCTGCCCGTCGCCTGCACCGTATGGGAGCCGAAGCCCGACTTCGCGACCGCGGCCGAGGCGTGGCTACTCGCCGGCGGACCGCATCACACGAGCTTGTGTTCGGCGCTCGGCACTGAAGCGTTCGCTGATCTCGCCGAGATCGCCGGGTTGGAGCTGCTCGTGATCGACGGAAGCACGCGCATCGGCGACTTCAAGAAGGAGCTGCGGTGGAATCAGGCGTA
>JBEKLL010000056.1:0-3858 GCA_050010215.1 Gaiellaceae bacterium
GGCCTGCCGCCCAAGAACACCAAACTGCCAACCATCTCCGGTACCGCAAAGCAGGGCCAGACGCTCATCGCCACCAGGGGCTCCTGGAACAACTATCCGACCTCCTACACCTACCAGTGGCAGCACTGCAATAGCTCGGGTGCGAGCTGCTCGAGCATCTCGAGTGCAACGGCGAGCGCCTACACGCTCGTTCTCGCCGATGTGGGCCACACCCTACGCCTGGTTGTCACGGGTAAGAACGCCTACGGCTCTGCGAGCGCGACCTCGGCCCGCTACCCGGCATCGGGAACCGTCATCGGCCTGCCGCCCGGTGCGTTCGCCAAGACGAGCCCGGCCAACGGCGCGACCGGTCAACCGAATACTCCCTCTCTCAGTTGGGGAACCAGCAGCGACGCCGCCAGCTACGAGTACTGCATCGACACGACCAACAACAACGCCTGCGATGGCTCCTGGGTCTCCACGAGCGCAGCAACCAGCGCCAGTCTCAGTGGTCTGACGCTCGGCACGACCTACTACTGGCAGGTTCAGGCGATAAACGCGCAAGGAACCACGGCTGCCGACGGCGGCTCGTGGTTCTCATTCGCGGTTTCCGGACCTCAAGCTGGACACTGGGTAGACACTAGCCTGAGTGGCGATTACGGCACGGTTACTAGCGTGATTTTCGATGTGTGGTCCGACGGAGTGACCGAGGCCGTGTCCGGCTTCGGCTTTGTGTATGACTACAGCAACGGCATTGGGTGCTACGGACTGGGCGTTTCAAGCACGATAGAAAAAGGGGCACTAATTGTAGGCGGCCAGTTCCAGACGCCCGCCGGCATGTCGAGCTGGTGGGAGTCCATCGGCAACCAGGCTCCCGCTACCGGTGTCTTCAACGGCACGTTCGACTCTCCGACAAGCGCGCACGGCACAGCCAAAATGATCGGCAGTATTTCTTGCGGATTTCCTTCTGGATTCCCCATAACCACGGGGACGTTTTCTTGGACGGCCACCTTAACCTCCTGAGCCCAAGACTTAGCCCCCCTTCGCCTTCGACGAGAGGAGCAGTCTGAGCAAGGCATCGACGCTCGCCGTTCGAGATCCGGCGCGATCGTCGTTCGCGGCATGGACACGATCACCGTGACGGCCAGGGAGGCACAGTGGGAACTCGCCCTTTCGCACGAAGAGATCGAGCGTTTCTGCGCTCGGGCCATGATCTGGACTACCGCCAACTGCTCGGTCATCTCCTCCTCGCTGGACTCTCAAGCGAGTTCCTTATTCTTGCTCACAACGACCGCCGTGCTGGGGGCGCCGCCTGTCGAGACAGAGCGGCGCTCAAGGCAGCCGCGAACTTCTCGTTTCTCAAGGGTAGATCCCTACCGTGAAACCGTCCCGACCGGTGACATACTCTGATGATCGGACGGGAGCTGGTCTCTCCGAGATCTCTCCTCGTGCGTCTCGGAAGAGGGAAGTGATGCGAAGACCGCCTTTTCGGTTTGTGCGCTACGGTATTGCGCTGGTAGGTGTCGTCGTCGTTGGACTCGGCGTTTCGGCAAGTGCCGCCTCGTTACCCGGCCTTTCGCCTTCGAGCAGCGGCAGAAAACCTCTATTCGCAACGAACACTAACGTCTCGACCTCCCTTTCCGATCTGGCGCTCGCGAAGAGCAGCAAGCTGTCGCCGCGCCTCCTGCAGCTCTCGAAAACACCGCTCTCGACGGCTTCTTTCAAGACGCAGGCCGCGGTTGTGGGTCTGCCTTCATTCGGGCCGGGAAGCCTCTTGCGTATCGACAACGGAAAGAAGCTGCTCGTATACGTGCGGGTTTCTGGATCCGTTTCGAGCGCGAGCAATGCGATCGAGAGCACCGGCGCGACGATCGTCAACTCCTCCGGGCGCTACGGAGTGGTGACGGCCTCCGTCGATCCAAGCCGACTGCAGGCACTCGCAAAGCTCCCGCAGGTCGACGCGGCCTTCGAAGCCCTCGCTCCCATGCGGGCGGGCGAGACCGTGTCCATGAGCTCGCAAGCGCCGAGTTCGTCGGAAAGAGGGGTCGCCGTCAGTGGCGACGTCTCGATGACTACCAAGGCCTCTTGCAATCCGGTCGTCTCCGAAGGCGACCACGCGCTGGCCGCGGACTCCGCTCGCTCGGCATACGGAGTCAATGGCTCCGGGGTCAAGGTGGGAATCATCTCCGATTCGTACAACGCCCTTGGCGGTGCCGCGCCCGGAGTGGCGAACGGCGAGCTTCCAGGCACGGGTAATCCGTGTGGGTACACGACGCCGGTAAAAGTCCTGGCAGACGACCTGTCGACTGGCACAGACGAGGGTCGGGCCATGCTCGAGATCGTTCACGATCTCGCGCCCGCAGCCTCGCTCGCCTTCGCTACGGACACCGGCGGTCTGTTCCAAACGGCCACCAATATCCTGGCGCTGCGTGACGCCGGCGCCAAGGTCATCGCCGACGATGTGATGTTCCCGGAGGAGCCGTTCTTCCAGGAGGGGCCGATCAGCCTCGCGATCGACGACGTCACCGCGTCGGGAGTCTCGTACTTCTCGAGCGCAGGCAACGAAAACGTGATAGTCGGCGGTCACAACGTCAGCTCCTACGAGACCCCCGCCTATCGCCCCACAACTTGTCCATTTACCAGCCCCTACGGGCTCGATTGCCACAACTTCAACGCCGGCTCGGGAGCCGCTAACAGCTCCGCCGACTACACGCTCGCCAACGGTGGATCCCTCTCGATCGACCTCCAGTGGGCGGAGCCGTGGAACGGTGTGAACACGGATCTCGACCTGTTCCTCTTTGATGCTGACACCGGCATCCTTCTCGCCCATTCGGCGGATGACAACACGGGAGCAAACGGAACGCAGGTGCCCGTAGAGGATCTGAGCTACGAAAACCAGACCGGAGCTCCCGAGAGCGTGGAGGTGGTCATCTGCCGTTATTCGGGGACAGCGCATCCGCGGTTCAAGTACGTGCTAATCAGTAGCCCGTACGATGATGTTACGGACGCCGAGTACAGCAGCTCGAGCGGAGGCGACGTCGTTGGGCCCACGATCTTCGGCCACAACGGTGGAACGAACACGATCAGCACCGCGGCCGTCCCCTACGACGACCTGACGACCCCGGAGCCGTACTCGTCGCGCGGCCCGGTCACCTACTACTACGGACCCGCCGACGGAGGCAGCTCGGTCGCTCCGGCGCTCTCGACCCCGCACGTGATCTCGGCGCCGAGCATCGCCGCGGTCGACTGTGCCAAAACGTCGTTCTTCGGCGATTGGGACGGCTCGGCCTGGCGTTTCTGCGGCACCTCCGAGGCGGCGCCTCACGCGGCGGCCGTGGCCGCGCTCATGCTCAACCGTCTCTCCTCTCTTACGCCGGCCCAGGTGCGGACGAGGCTGGAGTCAACAGCGCAGACAGTGACGAACGGTGGAACGAGCGATGCCGTCGGCTCGGGACTGATCAATGCCTACGATGCCGTCAGCTTCTCGACTGTCTCCTTCTCGACCGCGAGCTACTCCGTGAGCGAGGGAGCAGGCTCCGCCATCATCACGATCAAGCGCAGCGGCACGACGACGGGCTCTAACTCCGTCGTCTTCAAGACCGCCAACGGCACGGCCACCGCAGGCAGCGACTACACGGCCGTCTCGCAGACCGTCTCCTTCGCCGCCGGCGTAACCAGCAAGACCGTCTCCATCCCGATCACCAACGACACCCTGGTAGAAGGCAACGAGACAGTCAAGCTCTCGCTCTCCAGCCCCTCCTCGGGAGCGGTGCTCGGGACTCAGAAGACGGCCACGCTGACCATTCTCGACAACGACCGGGCCTTCGCCTTCTCGGCGGCCAGCTACTCGGTCAATGAGAGCGGCGGCCATGCCACGAT
>JBEKLL010000057.1:0-3781 GCA_050010215.1 Gaiellaceae bacterium
CAGGTCCCTGGCAGCGGTTGCGCTTCATCATTCTCCCGATGCTCAGTCCGGTGATCCTCTTCAACGTGATCCTCCAGCTCGTGGCCTGCTTCTCGTACTTCACGCAAGTGCAGGTGATTGAGGCCGGGAGCATCGGCGGCCCCGGCACCTCGACGTGGATGTACGTGCAGTATCTCTACCAACAGGCCTTCGAGTACCTCAAGCTTGGCTACTCCTCGGCCATGGCGTTCTTCTTGTTCGTGATCAGTGCGATCGTCATGGTTCTGCTGTTCCGGTCCTCTTCGCGCTGGGTCTACTACGCAAGTGAAGGATGAGATTGGCCATGAACGGTAGGACTCGTCACAAGGTCGTCGCGGGTGTGGGAAAGCACGCTGTGCTCCTCGTCGTCACCGTCGTGCTCGGCTTTCCGCTGCTGTGGATGGTACTGACGTCGTTGAAGAGCGACTACCAAGCGCTTGCCATCCCGCCCGTGTGGTGGCCGCACCCCATCCTCTGGCGGAACTACCCGCAGATGATCTCGGCCGTCTCGTTCTCTCGCTTCGTGCTGAACACGCTCATGTACGCCGGTTTCACCATCGTCGGGGTGTTCATCTCGAGCAGCCTTGTTGCCTACGGTTTCTCCCGCATTCGCTGGAGGGGCCGGGACTTCCTGTTCCAGGTGATGGTGAGCACGATGCTCATTCCGTTCTTCGCCACTCTCATCCCCCTGTTCGTGATGTACAGACGCTTCCACATGGTGGGCTGGTACCTGCCACTCATCGTCCCGACCTTCCTTGGCAGCTCGGTCTTCAGCACCTTCCTACTCCGTCAGTTCTTCATGACCATCCCGCAGTCGGTCTCCGACGCGGCGAGGGTGGACGGTGCGAACGAGTTCACGATCTACAGCCGTGTGATCCTGCCGATGGCGAAGCCAGCGCTCGCAACGGTGATTCTCTTCCAGTTCATCTATTGTTGGAACGACTACCTCGGCCCGCTCATCTACATAAACAGCCAGGTGTGGTATCCGATCTCCCTCGGACTGACCTTCATCCTCGGGACCTACACCACCAACTGGCCCTGGGTGATGGCGGCTGCGACCGCGGCGACCTTGCCGATAGTCGTTCTGTTCTTCTTCACCCAACGGACCTTCATCGAGGGGATTGCCATCCAGGGAACAGGGGCGAAGGGGTAATGGGCCTCTCACCGTATGCGAACGTGGGCAAGGTGGCCACGACAACGAGTCCGTCACGAGAGGCACCGAGAGCACCGAACGCCGTGAGGCTGAAAGTGATGGCCGTGCTACGCGCGATCTTCAATTTCCTCGCGCTCAACTTGGCGTTGCTCGTCGCTTGCCTGCCGATCGTGACCGTACCGGCGGCGTTCCTGGCGGGGATCGTCGCGCTCGAGCGTTGGCGGAACGGGGAGGAGGACCGTGTAGTGCGGGAGTTCGTCGCCGTGCTGAGATCCCGACCGCTGCTCCATACGACGCTATCTGCCGGTATCCCGTTCGCGACGGCAGTAGTCGCATTGGAAGAGGTGCATTTCTTCTCCCGCGGCGGCACGGTGGTCAATTCGTTGTGCCTGGGGCTCGGCGTGGCTGCCCTGCTGCTCTCGCTTGCCAGCTTGGGCTACGTCTTGGTGCTCGGTGCACGGCGGCCGGATCTGGCACCGACCGATCTCTGGTACTTGTCAATCTCGCTCGCCGTGCGCAACCTGCTTTGGGCGAGCCCGTTGCTGGTCGCGGAGTTCGCGGCGGTCGCGTTGCTGCTTCTCCGCGATCCGCCGCTCGCCCTGATCGGCCTGCCGCTGGCCTTGCTGAGCGTCGTCCGGCTTACCGCCGATCTCGGGATCCGACGGGCAGACCGGCGGGCTTGGGGGCGACGTCGGGGAGAAAGGAGGTCGGGGAGATAATGAAGGTCTTCGGAACGGCGAGGTCCGGGAGGTAGTCAAACGGTGAACAGAGACGGGATCTCCCTACGGGGGGTCACGAAGGTCTACGGAGACGACGTGCTCGCCGTCGACCACGTTGACCTCGAGATCGAGAAAGGCGAGTTCATGGTCTTCGTCGGCCCGTCCGGCTGCGGCAAGACGACCTTGCTGCGGCTGATCGCAGGGCTCGAGGAGGTGACGGAGGGCTCGATCATGATCGGCGGCGGGGACGTGACCACGATGCGCCCGCAGGCGCGCGACATCGCGATGGTCTTCCAGAACTACGCGCTCTACCCGTACATGACCGTCGAGGAGAACCTCGGCTTCGGCCTCCGCCTTCGCAAGATCGCCAAGGGCGAGCGCCGCCACCGCGTTCTCGAGGCGGCGCAGATACTCGGCCTCGGCGAGCTTCTGGACCGTAAGCCCGCGGCGCTGTCCGGGGGCCAACGGCAGCGCGTCGCGATCGGCCGTGCGATGGTGCGCGAGCCGGCCGCGTTCCTGATGGACGAGCCGCTCTCGAACCTCGACGCGAAGCTGCGCGTCTCGATGCGCGCCTCGCTTGCCCGGCTCCACGACCAGCTCCGCGTGACGACCGTCTACGTCACCCACGACCAGGTCGAGGCGATGACCCTGGGGCAGCGCGTCGCCGTCCTCCGCGACGGCCGCGTCCAGCAGATCGACACGCCGCAGAACCTCTTCAACGCGCCCGCGAACCTCTTTGTCGCCGCCTTCATCGGCTCGCCGTCGATGAACCTCGTAGAGGCCCAGATCGACGACGGGCGGATCCGCTTCGCCGGCTTCGAGCTCGCGCCGCCTGCCGACCGTGCCCTCTCGCGCGGCCGCGTCCTCGTCGGCATCCGCCCGACCGACTTCGAGCACACGTCAACCGCCGACCCCGCCCTGCCGCGGATCCGCGTCCGGCCGGAGATCGTCCAGGAGCTCGGCGCCGAGACGCATGTGATCTTCCACGTCGACGCCCCGCGCGTCACCGCCGAGGATGTCCAGGCGGCAGCCGACACGTACTTGGAGGATCAGACGCTCTTCGCGGACGCGGAGCGGGCGGAGTTCACGGCACAGATCGACAGCCGCGCCCACGTCGCCCCCGGCGGCGAGGTCGAGCTCGCAGTGCACGTCGACGGGCTACACTTCTTCGACGTCGAGACCGGGCGCGTCGCCGGGGCCGGCGGCGCCGCGCCGCTGCCGCGAGCGCTCCACCTCGACCCGGTCGCCCGGGACGAGGACGTCGTCTGAAGACCGGTCGGGCCGTTTACGAAGTGAGCGACATCATCGGCTGCTGCTCTCTCGAGATGGACATGGCCGAGCAGTGTCACCGAAACGGAGGTGTCGTCCCGAAGCTCCCAAGCTCGGTCTCGCCGAACCGCTGGCCGTAGTGAATCCGAGCGCGCTCTTCGTAATAGACCTCGCGTGGACCTCGCGTGGATCGATTTCTTCGCCCTAGGGATTCTTCAGCCCGTGCTAGGCAAGCGCGTTGACGTGTTGGAAGGTGGACCAGAAGGCATACTGAGCAATGGCTCATAGATGAGTTGGAGGAGCCGAAGCTGCTGGCCCTTCAAGCACTTCGAGCCGGGGGCCGGCGCGGTGAAAGCCGAGAGCCGGGCCACAGGCCTTTACTGATGGTCCTCAATGGACTGATTTCAAACCTCGTAGGGTGCGTTTATTCGAACTACCTGCAAAATCGCTTTATTCTGGCGACGGACGAGTTTACGAACCCTACGCCCATAGCCGATTCTGCCTGGTGCTGGCGATCCTGCTCAACCTCTTCTTGTGGCGCTGAGCTTCGCGGGCGGCGAAGTCACGTGATGCCGCCGAAGCTGGAAGATTCGAGGCCTTACACCATGAGGTGGCCGCAGAA
>JBEKLL010000058.1:0-6037 GCA_050010215.1 Gaiellaceae bacterium
AAGCTTGTCCTTTGCGTCTTCGGTGAACGAGAAGGACCAGGGCACGTATGGCGGCCGCTCCCCTTCGAGGACAAGGTGAATCAGGTCTCGCTTGGTCATCGATCCATCCGCACGCCGAGCCCGCCGCAAGAAGAACTGACAACCATCATAGGCTCAAAGGCTCGCGACGGAGAGGAGACCAGCACAACCGCCGCGACTGCAGTTAGGTTCCGACTTCCGGCGGAGAACGAGGATGCCTTCACCTGCTTTCGTCAGGCCTGTACTGATAAAGACGTCGCACCTCCGGATTAGGGTTGGAAAGCCGTCTCATGAGGTGCAAGAAGCAGGGACTTAGTTCAGGAAAGCCCAGCCGTGAAAGCGGACAATCAAAGTGACGTGTGAGTCGCCCGAACAGGTCGTGTAGGCGCAGGTACTCACGGTAGAGATCGCTGCGCTACCCGCCGGAGCGCGAGCCACTTTGCCAGCTCTTCCGGTGGAACCGGCCGGGTCAGCAGATAGCCCTGGGCGACGTCGCAGCCGAACTCCGCGAGGCGGTTCCAGGCCTCCTCGGTCTCGACTCCCTCGGCCACCACCTCGAGACCGAGGTTGCGGCCGAGGTCGATCGTCGAGCGGACGATCATCTCGTCGTCGGCGCAGCTCGTCATGTCGAGGACGAAGGAGCGGTCGATCTTGATCTCGCTCACTGGAAGGTCGCGCAGGTAGGCGAGCGAGGAGTAGCCGGTGCCGAAGTCGTCGATCGAGAGTCGGACGCCCATCGCGTTCAGCCGCTCGAAGACGATTTTGGAGCGTAAGGGATCGTCGAGCATCGTCGACTCGGTGATCTCGAGCTCGAGCCACGAGGAGTCGGCGCCCCGGCTGTCGAGCGCCGCGGCCACATCGTCGGGGAAGCTAACGTCGAGCATGTTGCGACGGCCGACGTTGACGGAGACGCTGAGCTCGAGGCCCTCGTCGTGCCAGGCACGCGCCTGCCGCAGAGCCTCGTCGAGCACGTAGAGCGTCAGCGGCTTCATCAGCCCTGTTTCCAGGGTCGCTGGGATGAACTCGTCCGGCGGCAGCAACCCGCGCTCCGGGTGCATCCAGCGCACGAGCGCCTCGACGCCGCGGATCGCGCCATCGGAGAAGCTCGCCTTCGGCTGGTAGTAGAGGACGAGCTCGTGGTTGTCGATCGCCCTCCGCAGCTCGCCGACCAGCGTCAGGTGCACTGGGTTGTGGGTGTCCGTGGCCCGCTCGTAGAAGCTGTAACTGCGGTTTTGCTGCTTCGCCGCGTACATCGCCACGTCGGTGTGCTTCATCAGCTCCTCGACCTCGATGCCGTTGTCGGGATAGAAGGCGACGCCGATCGAGGCCTCGATCCCGAGCGGCAGGCCGTCGATCTCGATCGGCGTCTCGATCGCCGCCTGGAGCTTGTCGAGCACCGGCACGATCTCCGAGGGCTCGGCCTGCCCGAGCAGCAGCAGACCGAACTCGTCGCCGCCCAGGCGGGCCACCGTGTCGCTCGCGCGAAGACAGGACTTCAGCCGCTGAGCGA
Source organism: Gaiellaceae bacterium (assembly GCA_050010215.1). Classification (GTDB taxonomy): domain Bacteria; phylum Actinomycetota; class Thermoleophilia; order Gaiellales; family Gaiellaceae; genus Fen-549. The sequence goes on from JBEKLL010000058.1 coordinate 1,529, forward strand.
CCTCGCATAGGACATGGTCGCCAGCCGCGTGGCCGAGCGTGTCGTTGATCTCCTTGAAGCGGTCGAGGTCCATGAGCAGGAGCGCGATCCGGCCGCCCTCGCGCTCCGCGGTCAACAGGGCCTGCTCGATCCGGTCGCGGAAGAGCGTCCGGTTCGAAAGTCCGGTCAACGCATCGTGAAGAGCGTTGTACTCGGAGAGTTCGGCGTGGCGGCGCAGCTCGTCCTCGGCATGCTTTCGCTCCGTGATGTTCTCGATCATGTAGATCCCGAACTGGATCTCGCCCTCCTCCGAACGCACGACCGAGACGGCGAGATTTCCCCAGACGAGATCGCCGTTGCGATGTCGGTACCTGAGCTCCACGCGGCGCTCCTCGGCCTCGCCGCTCATGATTGCCGCGAAATGCTCGGCCGCCCATTCGCGATCCTCCTCGTCGACGATCGCGCTGACCTGGAGGGTTGTCAGCTCCGTCGACGTGTAGCCGAGCATCTCGGCTACGGCCGGGTTGGCCTCCGTGATCGTCCCGCTCGGCTCGACCATGAGGATGCCTATGGCGGCGTCCTTGTACATCGCCTCGAACTGCGCCAGCGCCTCGACCTGCTCCCGCTTGGCTTCGAACTCGGCGGCATGGCTGAGCGCCGCCGAGATCACCACGGCCAGCAGGCGCAGGGAGTCCACGTCCTTCTCGGCGAAGCTGTGCGTGCGCCTGGCGACGACCTGGAGCAGGCCGACCGTGTACTGACCGTGCTGGAGCGGGACGCCGACGAGCGAGCGGGCGCCGCCGCGCTCGATCAGCCGCCGCTCCACCGACTCCGCCAGCTGCGAGTCCGCCCGCAGGTCGTCGGAGCGTACCGGAACCCCTTCAGCCAGCCACTTGGAGAAGATGCCGGAGGCGATTGGGATGTGGATCCCCTCCTGGCCCGAGGCGATGCCGCTCGCCGCCCGGACGACGAGCTCGTCTCCGTCCACCAGCAGTACGGAGGCGCCGTCTCCCTTTGTGAGATCTTGAGTCCGCTCGATGACCAGGCCGAGGATCGCTTCTAGATCAAGCTCAGACCTCGCAACGTCGCGCTGGGTCTCGATGATCGCGGCCATCCGCTCCTGGTTCTCTTGAACGGCCATCTCTGCACGCTTGCGCTTGGTGATATCGCGCGAGACCCCGTAGGTGCCGATGATCACGCCGCTCTCGTCGCGCAGCGGCATCTTCGTCGTCGAGACCCAAGCCTCGCGGCCATCCTCCCAGGTCTCTCGCGCTGCTCGTCCTCGTAGGCGGGACGGGCGTGCTCTTCGGAGAAGAAGTCGAAGTCGGTCTTCCCGTTCACTTCGTCCGGACCGTTCAGACCGAACTTGGAGGCCTGCGTGACCGAGACTCTGATGAAGCGGCTAGCTCGATCCTTGAAGTACACCTGGTCGGTGGTGGTCTCGAGGAAGGTGTTCATCAGGTGGCGCTCCTGGGCGAGCGCCTCCTCCACGCGCCGGTGCTCGCTCAGGTCGAGGATCGTCGCGTCCCGCCAGAGCGCCTGCCCCTCGGGGTCGTAGATCCCCTGGCCGTTCTCGTGCACCCAGCGGTAGTCGCCGGAGACGTGCAGCAGCCGGAAGTTCACCGAGTACTGCTCGTGAGCCTGGACGGCGTTGGCGATCGCCCGCTCGATCATCTCGCGATCGTCGGGATGGACGAGCTCGCTCAGGCTCGTAGTGCCTTGCAGGAACTCCGCAGGGGCGTGGCCGGTGAGGCTCTCGACCTCCTGCGAGACGAAGTCGATCGTGCCCTCGGCGGGCCAGCTCGACCGGTAGATCGTCCCCGGGACGGTCGAGATCAGGCTGCGGAACTTCTCCTCGCTCGCTCGCAACGCATCGGCGGCTTCCTTGCGCTCGGTCACGTCGAGTAGGTAGCCCTGGACGTACGTTGTACTACCGCCGGAGCCCTGCATCGTCATACGTTCGTCGACGACCCAGACGACACGGCCGTCGGTGGCTACGAGGCGGTACTCGCGCAGTCCCGGAGAGAGCGTGTTCTTCCTCGCGCGAGGCCAGGCGAGGCGCCGATCCTCCGGATGGACACTGCCGGCGAGCCAGCCGGTACCGGCGGTGAGCCAGTGCTCGCGCGCCAGCCCGAGCATCGTCTCGATCTGGGGGCTGACGTAGAGAAGCTCGCCCTGCGGCGTGAGGATGTAGGTCGCGAGCGGCAGGCCCTCGATCAGCGCCTGGCAGGCGTCGTGATCGAGGTCGAGCAGCTGCGGGGCAGGGCCGCCGTCCTTCGATCCGCCGTCGGAGCGTGCGGCAGCGCCGCAGGCGAGGGCGATCATTCCGGTGCGCGTGAGTGTGGAGATCGCCAGCGCGAGCAGCCAACTGGGGGCGCTGCAGAGCCGCAGGCTCATGTGTACTTTATCGGTCGTCGCCCGGGATGTGACATCCCTCCACGGAGGGAGACATCGCAGTCAGGCGCGCCCGGCCAGACAACGCCGCTTCTGGCCCAGCGTCGTGCAGTCGCCCGAGCGGCGCCTGGGTTGTGGCCCCTGGTCATCTCATGGCTTCCTCGCCTCCTCTCGTGCGGTCAGCGGCACGTGCCGGAGCGAGTGGCAGTCCGTGACCTGACCCCCCAAAATCGGTCCACCCCGAAGTTATGGTTTCGGACTGAAAAGGAGGAGTCAGACATGCCCCAGAAGCGCTACCGCCCCGAACGCGCGGTACACATTTCGGGCGTTTCGACGCAACCCACCACCTAACCCCCTCTCTCGATACCGGGATGGGTGGGGAGTGCTCTCGAAACGACTCATTCGCGGTCACAAACTCTGTGGTGTGTCGTGTCGAGCTGTGCTCAGTCGGGCTTAGAATCTATTCCGCTAGCTAGTCTCGCCAGCCGGCAGAAAGACCGTGAAGGTCGAGCCCTGGCCCAACTGGCTCTCGGCGAGGATGTGCCCGCCGTTCTCTTTGATGATCCCGTAGACGGTCGAGAGCCCGAGGCCGGTGCCGCGATCGGGGCCCTTGGTGGTGAAGAAGGGCTCGAAGACCCTCGCCCGCGTCTCCTCGTCCATACCATGGCCGCTGTCGCGAACGATCAGTGCCACGTGGTCTCCAGCCGGAAGCTCGAAGTCGCGCTCGGAGCGCGGCTCGACGAGACGGATGTTCCTCGTCTCGATGGTCAGCGTACCGCCGCCCAGCATCGCGTCACAGGCGTTCAGCACGAGGTTGACGATCACCTGCTCGAACTGGCTGCGATCGCCATCGACTCGATCGAGATCGGGCGCGAGCGCTGTGACGATCTCGATGTCGCTTCGGGTCAGCTCGCGTAGCAAGGTCGTCATCTCCAAGACGATTTTGCTCAGATCGAGGCTCTCGGCCGAACCATGCTCGCGGCGGCTGAAGACGAGGAGCTCGCGCGCGACCTTGGCGGCTTTTTCGGTCGCTCGTTGAACCTCCTCTGCGTCGGCACGAAGATCCGAGCCTTCGTCCAGCTTCGCGAGCAGCAGCGCGTTGTAGCCGCCAATCGCGGTCAGCAGGTTGTTGAAGTTGTGCGCGACGCCACCGGCGAGCGTGCCCACCGCCTCCATCTTCTGAGATTGGAGCAGCTCTGCTTCGAGCAACCTGCGCTCCTCCTCCGCGCGCTTTCGCTCGCTGATGTCCTGAATCTGATTGATCAGGTAGAGCGGTCTACCCTCTTCATCGCGTACCGCCGAGGCGGCGAGCGCGACCCAGACCGGATGCTCGTCGGCGTGGATGTACCGCTTCTCGAGACGGACATCGCTCTCGTCGCCGGCTCGAAGACGTCCGAGACGGCGCTCGCTCTCCTCGACGTCGTCCGGGTGCGTGAGGTCGCGAAGTCGTTTCGTCAGGAGCTCGTCGCGCCCGTAACCGAGAATCTCGCAGAGCGCCGGGTTGGCCTGTATCAACTCCCCGCCCTCTCTGGTCAGAGCCATGCCGATCGGCGCGTTCTCGAAAGCGCTGACGAAGCGTTGATTTGCCTCCGCCAGCGCTTGCTCGGAGCGCCTGCGCTCGCTGATGTCCTCGATCGACGCGATCATGCCGTCCGGCTCGCCGTTCTCAGCCAGGACGGGCGCGGCGTTGATCGATAGGTAGATGCGCTCACCGCTGGCGTTCTCGACCACGAGGCGGATGTCGTGCAGCGGCTGGCCGACCGTCATCACCTGCTGGTAACGCTGGACGAACTCCTCGTCCGGCAGGGGCCGGCCCTGGTAATCGGTGGCGTGCAAGTCGAGTGAGTCGTACCTGCGCCCCGCCGCCCCGTTTCTGGTCAGACCGAGAACGCGCTCGGCGCCTGCGTTCGCGAACGTGATCTCGCCCCGGCGGTCGAGCGCCACGATTCCGATCGGACTCGTCTCCATGATCTTTGCCACCAGGTCTCGCTCGCGGCGCAGAGCCTCTTCCGCGCGCTTGCGCTTGGTGATATCGCGCGAGACCCCGTAGGTGCCGATGATCACGCCGCTCTCGTCGCGCAGCGGCATCTTCGTCGTCGAGACCCAAGCCTCGCGGCCATCCTCCCAGGTCTCTCG
>JBEKLL010000059.1:0-3419 GCA_050010215.1 Gaiellaceae bacterium
GCCTCTCGCGAGTGGTACGAGCTGGACTTGTGGGAGCGCTGGATTGTGCGCACCGGCCACGACGATGGCTTTCAGGACTGGCTGGAGGAACCAAACCCTAACTATCCGGGGCGGACACGGCGCGACACGATCTACGACGATGTCGTCGGAATCCAGCAGCAGCTCGAGGCGACTGCGACCTAGACCTCCTAAGGCTCCGGGCAGTCCGCCGCTCGCGGGACCTCCAGCGCTACACAGGTAGCCTCAATCAAGGGACACTGCTACCTCAGGGAGGGAACGTGCTTGAGAAGCTCAATCATCCGTACGATCCCGGAGCAGTCGCTCGGGCTACCGAGATCGCGCTCGAAGTCGAAGCCGAGGCTGGCGACCGGCTGCGAGACTGCACGGAGCCGTTGTACAAGCGATCCAATGAGGAGGAGGCGACGAACGACCACGTGGCCAAACTCCTGTGGGCGGACGCGACCGTGTGCTCGTTCCAACTCATGGCGAACGCGGCGAAGCGCTCAGGTGGGCCGCTCGGCGCGAAGGCCACGTTCGACGACGGGTCCGTGTGGCCGCCTCTCGTCACCGAGTTCCCCGAGACACTGGTCGGGTACTTCGAGGCTCGCGCCGCGCAGACGACACGCGCCGATCTGCGCGCCCGCTACAACGATTTCCTTTGGCTCCGTCGGAGCAGCTTCCCGAACGCCCGCGCTGCTCTGGACGCCTACACCGCGGCGGGGTCGGGCGGGAATTTCGGAGACACGGGTGTCGCAATTGCGGCGATCAACTACTTGCGGCGCGCGGCCGAACTGTCGCTATCGCTGAACCTCGAGGTGGCGCGTACGGCGGCGGCTGTGCTCGCCGAGATGAATCGCGCACTCACCGTCGAGGCACCGCACCTGCCACATCTCACAGACGGAAACACGGCGCGCCTAATTGCGCTCGACCCGAACGCCGCCGCTGCACTGTTCGGCGCCGTCATGGCTCAGGGTGCTGCGAGGGAGGTGCGCAACATGCTCATCGCGCGGCAGTTCTACGGCGCGGCCGAGCAGATCGCCACCGCCATCGGTGACAGAGGTAGCGTGCAAGCAGCGCGGCTTGCGCTTGCAAGGACGTTCGAGACGGAGGCGGCCGGCGGGGAGCCGATGACAGAACTCCACGCAATCGGGCAAGCCATCGAGGCGTACGAGCGAGTCGATGGCAGCGGGGAAGTCCTTCAGCGGTTGAAGAACCAGTATGCGGACGCGGCCGTCCACGTTGCGCACGAGCTTCCTACGCACAAGTTCTCGGTGCCATTCCCGGCCAAGGCGGTCGAGGACGGCATCGTCCGAACCAGGGAGTTTCTCGGTAAGCAGTCCCACGGCCTGCTCTGGCTCCCCAAAGTCTTCGGCCTTATTCCCGAATGGAGCCAGGTGCGGAGCCAGTTCGCTGGTGTCCGAAAGGTCGCGCCTCTCCAGTTCCTGCTTGGCCGCACGGCCGTGACCAAGGATGGCCGCCTGACGGTTTCCCCTCACGATGAGGCCGAGCGAGAGGACGCACTCGTTCTCGAGCACTACGTACAGTCGCAAGGGATCAGTGCCGCTTTGTCGTTCCCTGTGATCGACGCCCTCCGGGAGTCTGGCGAATGGTCGGCAGACGCTCTGATCACCGCCCTTGGCGCGGTCGATCCGGAAATGGCAGACGCGTGTGCATCTGGGATCCGGGCGTTCGAGGCTGGCGACTACTGGACGGCGTGCCACGTGCTGACGCCGCAGGTCGAACGCGAACTGCGCAAGCTGGCGCTCGCAACGAGCGCGAACGTTCGTCGGCTCGTCAGCGACCAGGGAATCGAGGTTGCCTCGCTCAACAGCCTGTTGGAGGACGAGACCTTCGTCCGGGTGCTGGGTGACGATCTCACCAGATGCTTATCCGCGCTGCTGACCGACCCTCGCGGCCTCAATCTTCGTAACCGCGTCGCACACGGCCTGCTCGAGCCGGATTACGACCATCACGCCGAGGGGTTCATTGCCTTGATGTGCGTCCTGCTCTCGACATGGCTGGTGCTGCTCTTCACGGAGCAGCAGGCCAAGGCACAGGCGCCGGCAGCCGACCCGCGCGTTCCGGCGGCCGCAAACGGCGATCTTGCAGATGGCACGCTAGTCGCCGGACCGACCGAATCCCCCGATGAACCGTCGCAGTCCTGAGGAGTTCGGCATCGGTGAGTCCCAGGGCCTTACTACGGCGCCAGGGCACCGTCTTGCGCCTCGCCTACGCCGGCTGCGAGGAGTTCCAGCCAGGCACGCGAGCCGACCGGCGCGGGCAGCAGCCGCGCCGGAGGCCTGAGCAGGGACCTGATCGACCGTGGCGACTGTGTGGGGGTGAGGGCCAAGAGCTCGGCGTCAAGGGACTCGCGGGCCAGATCGGCACGTGTGACGACCCACACCTGCGGACCGAGATCGAGCGATTCGACCTGTCGAGCCATCCAGACGGCTCGGGCCTGCGTCGGGACCACTACTACCAGGTGCCAGTTGGGACGTGTCGTGAGGGGGCGACGGTAGGCGGCCAACTTGGCGCGGATCGTTCGCGAGTGTTCCGTGCCCTCGTCGATCTCGAGCGCGAGGACGACTGAGCCGGCCTCGGTAGTGATGAGGACGATGCTGTCGGGCCGGACGAAGCGCCCGAGAACGTCTGAGGTCATCGTGTCGGTGAGCCACAGCTGGACGGGCGAGTGCTCGCGGTCGTCGCTCCGGTTGAGCGCGATGACAGCATCGACGATATCGAGCATGTGGCGCGTATAGGTCGGAGGGGCTGGCGTCCTCCTGGTGCCGAGACGCTGATGACCGACGGAGCCGACGCGGTAGGCGAACTCGGCACGACCCGGAGGCGTGTCACCGATTGTCGCGCGATCAAGCAGCGTGGCCTGGTGGAAGTAGAGCAGTCGTTTCTCGGCGTGGCGCGGCCTGCGGTACACGAGTTGAGCAAGCTGACCTGAGGTAGCTACGCCGGAGCGGACCAGGAACCGAAGGCAGGCCCGATCGGTCATCGGAAGCCGACCCGGATCCACGTCTATGGCGCTGCCGGGATCGATCGTTCGGAAGGCAGCGCTCATATAGGGTCTTCCCCATTGGGCAGACCCCGATTCGTGCACAAATCACGCGATTCGGACGGAACCTTTGCGCCCCGCCAAGCGCCCCGCCAAGCGCCCCGCCAAGCGCCCTGGCGGAACGGCAACTCGAGCTTCATGTCTTGTCTGTCGCGGTCCTGTTGTCGGTGGTCCGCTGGGCCGTCCCGAGCGTGTTGGTGTCCGCTGGCTTCGTTTCAGCTGCCTTCTCTAGTTCAGCCGGTTCGTTCCCTCCGGAGCGCTCGAAGACCTCCTTCTCGACTTCCTCCAGCGACCGCGGGGCGTCGCGGTAGTCGCTCCCCGCGATCATGCCATCCATGCGCTCCGGGTCGGCGGG
>JBEKLL010000060.1:0-3315 GCA_050010215.1 Gaiellaceae bacterium
GCCCCAAAGTGAGCGCCGCCACCCGCGAGGCCGTGCTCGCAACAATTGCCCGGCTCGGCTTCCGACCCAACCGGGCGGCCCGGGCACTGGCTGGCGGCCCGGTCCAGTCGGTCACCGTCTTGGGCTCCAACACGAGCTTGTACGGCTTCGCCGCGGCCTTGGAGGGGATCGAGGAGGCGACGCGGGAGGTGGGATTCGGGATGGGGTTCCGGGCCGTGGAAGGACCTAGCCTGGCAGACATCCGCGACGCCGTCGAGCATGCCATCGAGCCGGCAGGCGCCCTGATCGTGATCGCCTTCGACAGGGCGGGTGCGCTGGCCCTCGAGTGTGTGCCGCCGGAAGTACCCACGGTGGCGATGATCCAGGCACCGACCGGCGCCACCGTCCCGATACGACCGTCGGTCTGGATCGACGAGTTCTCGGCCGCGAAGGAGGCGACTGAGTACCTCCTCGTGCTTGGCCACAAGACCGTGCATCATCTCCCGATACCGAGCTGGTCCGGAGCGACGCGGCGCATGGAGGGTTGGCGCACGGCACTCAAGGAGGCCGGCGTACGGGCCCCCGAACCGCCGCATGGCGGTTGGACCTCGGAGTGGGGTTACGAAGCGGGTTGCCAGCTCGCCGAGGATTCGAGCGTGACGGCGGTGTTGTGCGGGAATGACGACATCGCACTGGGCGCCATGCGAGCCATGTACGAAGCGGGCCGGGGTGTGCCCGCGGACGTGAGCATCATCGGCTTCGACGACATTCCCTATGCCCGGTTCTTCTCTCCGGCCCTCACGACCGTATGCCAGGACTTCAAGACGCTCGGCAAAGTCTGCTTTGCCAAGCTGCTTGAGATCTCGAACTCGAGCAGCCCGTTCCCCACGTTGACGTCTCCGCAGGCTCGGCTGATCATCCGCGAGAGCGTCGGACCTCCTCCGGAAGGCCCGTCTGGCTCGCATGCCAGATCGTCGCCAACAACAGTTCGACCACCGACCGAGCAGAGACGACGCGCCGGAGCACCTCCGGCTAGTAACGATTCAGCAGGCGCTCGATCGGCGACAGGGCTGCAAATTCCGCCCTTACAGGACGGAGCATAACCTATTACAGGAAGGAGCATGATCTATGAGCATTTTTAGGCGGGAATCCCAAAAGAGTGCAGCAGGCTCCGCAAGGAGACGCCTGACGTCGAGACTCGCCACGGGAGCGGCCGCGCTGACGCTCGTGGGGGCGCTCGCGACGATCGCTGCGACTCAGGCGACGCCCGCTGCGACTCAGAAGAAGAGTGCGGTTGTCCACCTCACGTGGTGGACGATGTGGTCCGGAGCGACGTTGAAGATGGTCAACCAGATGGTGACGCAATTCAACAATACGCACCCCGGCATCCACGTCACCGCGACCGCCATCCCGAGTGCGGCCACGACGAGCACGGCGAAGCTCCTCTCGTCGATCACTGCGGGAGATCCACCCGACGTGTTCACCGAGTGGTGGCCCGAGATCGGCTCGTTCGCCGCCCATAACGATCTGATCGCGATGGACTCCTATCTCACGGGCACGTACTCCAAATTCAAGAAGTGGGAGTATCCGGTTGCAGTCCAGGGCGGCACCTACAAGGGAAGCCTGTACGCCGTACCCATGAGTCTCAACTCGTGGGCGCTCTACTACAACAAGAACCTGATGGCGAAGTACGGCATCACCTCCCCGCCGAAGACCTTGAAGGCGCTCGATGCCGATCAGGCCAAGATGTGGGTCACTAAGAACGGCCAGGTCTCGCAATTGGGCTTCTTTCCGTACACGAACGAGAACGGCTTCCAGTTCTACACGACGTTCTTCGGAGCCACTAACTGCTTCAACATGGCCGGCAAGTACGACTTTGAGCATTCCAAGGGCGCGAAAGCCGAGATGAATTGGATCGCGAGGTACGCCCATTATTCGTACTCGCAGGTGATGGCGCTGCAGACGGCCTTAGGCCAGGTCGCCGGTGGCCAGACGGACATCTGGACGGCTGGCAAGTCCGGCTTCGTGCTGACGGGCCCGTGGGAGGGAGCGATGGAAATCCCCGCCTCCAACCCGGGACTCGCGGGCCATTTCGGAGTCGAGGCCTTCCCTGGGATCGTCGGCGGCCCGAGCACGATCGGCCAGGGCAACTTCAACATCATCCCGAAGGGCTCTAAGCATCCCGCGCAGGCGTTCCAGTTCATCGCCTGGCTGGCCGGCTACCACAACGAGTCGTTCTCAGCCAGTATCGATACGAAGGGTGGATGGGTCCCGGCCGGACCGTCCATCACGAAGCAGCCGGCGTACGTGAAGTGGATCACGAGCAACCCGTGGATGAAAGGCTTCTTGCCGCAGATGACGAGCAAGTACACGCAAGCGCCGGCCTTGACGCCGACGCAGGCGCAGCTGTTCGACGCAGAGAACACGGCGACGGCCAACGTGCTTCAGAAGATAATGACGCCCACACAGGCGCTCCAGTACATCGACAAGCAGGCAAACAAAGGGTAGAGCTGGCGAACAGCTCGGTGTTCGCTCAGAGGGGGCCAGGGGAGGAGCCCTGCCCCCTCTGAACATTCTGTTCGGGATAGCATTCCACGTCGATGCAGGCAACTACGGAAGCGGCGCCGCAGACGGCGAAGATGCGGAGAGGGCCGCGTCGTCCTCGGGGTTACGGCCGGCGGCGTACGAGGAACGGCCTGCTCTTCGTGAGCCCGTGGGTGATCGGGTTCATGCTCTTCTTTGCCTACCCATTCTTCGCCACCATCTACTACAGCTTCACCAACTTCGACGGCTCGACGGCGAAGTGGATCGGGCTCGCCAACTTCACGACCTTGTTCCACGATCCGCTCTTCAGGACGTCGCTCTTCAATACCTTCTACTACACCGCATTCGAGCTGCCGCTCTCGACCGCGGCCGCACTCGGCCTCGCGCTCCTGCTCAACATGGACATGAAGGGGAGGGCGATCTACCGCACGATCTTCTACATCCCCTCCATCGTGCCACTCGTCGCGTCGTGCATGATCTTCGTCTGGATGTTCAATCCGGCGACCGGGATCGTCAACGACCTGCTGATCCGCGCACATCTGCCGGCACCAGGCTGGTTCTTCTCCACAGCCTGGGCCAAACCTTCCTTCATCCTCCTCGGCCTCTGGGGCGTCGGTCAGCCGATGGTCATCTACCTGGCCGGTCTCCAGAGCATTCCGGCAGAGATGTTCGAGGTCGCCGCTCTCGACGGGGCAGGTCCCTGGCAGCGGTTGCGCTTCATCATTCTCCCGATGCTCAGTCCGGTGATCCTCTTCAACGTGATCCTCCAGCTCGTGGCCTGCTTCTCGTACT
>JBEKLL010000061.1:0-2724 GCA_050010215.1 Gaiellaceae bacterium
ATCTCCGCCCCATCGATCGGGAAAGCTACGACGGAGATGCTCGCGCCTCGCCGGAACTCTTCCTCGACGACCTTTCGCAGCGCGGGCTTGACCTCGGTTTCCTCGTCGAGCGACGCGCGCCGGTCGCTCACCACCTTCTTCATGGTCGGCTGGTAGCCGATGCGGAAGCCGTCCGCGCCCGTCTTGCGGATGAAGTACGACCTAGCTTCGAGAACCAACGCGGCGTTGTCAATCGATGTCGTGTCCAGCTCAGGCTCGCCTAGCGCGAAGCGAAGCTCAGGAAGATGCGCGACCTTGTCGGTCTGCCCGCCCGACGATTCGAAGAGGATCGCGGTGCCCACGCGGCGGTGGATGTCGCGCAGCGGCCCCTTGGTATCCGCATCGAGAGCCTTGCTATGCGCCTGCTCGCCGGCGATGTCCGTGTCGATAGCGGCGATGAGCCGTGACTCGCCGAGCTGACCCAGCACGACGCTCCGGAATCCTGGCTCCGCGAGGGGCGCCGAGCCGAGCGTGATGAGCGGCTCGGTACGAGCCTTCTTGTAGCCGTCTTGGGCTGCAATAGAGATCCACTGCGCCAGCATCGCCAGAGTGCCGCGCGTCTGCTGGTACTGCGGCAGCGCCTGCCACTTGCGCAGGAAGACCGACAGCGTGGCCGGATGGAACGGGTAACATGCCTCGAAGCGGCGCTGCAGAATCTCACGCGCTTTGGCCTCAGTCGCGGCGGAGTCAACCGCCGTCCATTCGGGCGGAAGTTGCGCGCGCCGCTCAAAGCACCAATCGCCGTAGGCTTTTGCAACGTTCTTACGGACCTTCTCGCTCCCCAGGTCCTCGAAGAGCCGACGCCGGACGACCTCGCTGATCTCGGTTTCGTCGTTCGCGATCAGATCCTTGGCGACGCGCCGCACCACCTTCGAGATCCTGTCCTGCCACTCCTGATCCGATACCGTCATCTCGACCTGGCTGCGTGGCAGGCTGATCACAGCCGCTCCATGCGTCGTGCCAGTGGTGGCGACCGTTAGGTTCTGGATGAAGGCGTAGAACGATTCGGCGCTGCCGCGGTGGCGGTTAAGGTAGTTCAGCACCTCATCGAACAATAGGAGGACTGGCGCGCCGGCCATCTGGAAGACCCGCGCGATGGCATCGGTGCCGGGCGGCGTGGACTTTGCAGCGGAACCAAGTGCCTCGACGCCCTTGTCGCCCGCTAGCTGGCGGGCAATATCGATCCATGGCGTCTCGCGCCCCGGCTGCGGATCCCAGGCGTTGCCCACGAACACGGCGACCTTCGCCTTCGGCACAGAACTGACGCCCGCTTCGCGCACAAGCTCCGCGACCCCCTCGTGACCGGCCACGGCGTCTCCGTTTTTCGCCATGTGGTATAACGTGGTGAGCGTGTGAGTTTTTCCTCCGCCGAACTGGGTGATGAGCGTGAGCACGGGCGACGTGTTGTCCGTCCTCCCGGAGAGTCGACGCAGCACCATGCCCGCGTGCTCACGCAGCGCCCGTGTGAAGCAGGTACGGGCGAAGAACTGTGCAGGGTCGCGATAGTCCTCCGGCGCCGTCCCGGCCACAACCTGCTCGAGAGCAATGGCGAACTCGTCCGGGTTGAACGAGCGGCCTTCGCGGACCTCCTTACGCGGTGTGGCGATCTTATACCAGGGTTCCATAGCGATCCTCCTACGGTCTCTGCATTCGAGCAAACAGGTCGGCTGCCGGTTTTTTCAGCCGCTCGAGATTGGCGTAGGCTAGGGGCGCGAAGTCGCGCTGTCCGGCGTACATCCGGTACCGGATTCCGTCGGTGACGATCACGTCGCGCGAAAGCCCGAGCGCTCTCACATACCTTCTGGCCTGATCGAGCGCGCCCTCCACGCCTGCGCCCAGCCGCTTGGCCTCGATGACGAGGTGACAGTTCTCCGGCGTGCGGGGCAGCGCCCGGAATACCGCGACATCGATGTAGCGCCATTTGACGGCGATCCGTTCCGGCGGCCAGCCGAGCATGCGCAGGAATGGCACCACGAAGTGCGCGATCAACTCGTCCTCGCTCGGGCGCTCGCCGAAAGCTTGGCTGTCTTGGAGCAACGGAACGAGATCGGCGGCTTGGGCGACGATGCCCTGCAAAGCGCTGGGCACCTGCTCAAGTCGCGGCTCCTCGGCAAGCAGCTCAGGGAGAGGAGCCGTCTGCCAGTGGGTCGGGGGCGAGTTGAAGAAGCGCTCCGCGAAGTCGACTGCCTCCGCCTGCAACACCCTTGAGCAGCGCGTAGGACTGGCACCGAACACTTGAGCCGAGAAAGTGTGCTCTTGGGCGAGCTTGCACCAGCGCACCCGCCGGGCGTGCTGCAAATCCCATCCATTGACATCGTCGAATTGCTGCAGGTACAAGTAGTCACTCGCTACAAGGCCGACGGCCGAGATTGAAGCAACGCCTGTGCGGAGCAGAAGAAGGTCGCCGTTTGCGATCTCCTTAGCGAAGCGACCGACGAATCCACTAAGCGCGAAGTCAAATGCGTATCGTTCAAGAGACCACTCTCCGGCATCTCCCGGGCCGATAAGCGCGACGCCGTGCCGCAGAAAGACCTCGGCATACGCACGCGATGCCGGCCCTCCCGAGATCTGCCACACCGTGTGGGATGAGTCGTTTACCGTCACTGCCATCACCTCGGTACTGCGAGTAGCATGGCATCGATCAATCGCTTCTCTTCGCTCCCCCTCGGGTAGAGCGCGGAGAAG
>JBEKLL010000062.1:0-2515 GCA_050010215.1 Gaiellaceae bacterium
GTTTATTAGGTATTATAAAAGAAGGAGCGCTATGGGCTACAAATATTCATTTCTTAAATGACGCCAGCGAGTTAACAGAGCCATTACGTATAGCTCATGAAGAATTAAAATACCAGCTAGATAATGGAAAGATATTAGAAGAAGAATACAAAAAGAATATTGATCTTATAATAACTCTTATGGAATTTGCAGATAGTAGCTTTTATAATATGTTCGTCGCATCATTTTGTACTGAAGATGATATTTTGAGCCAATGGCGCGGATACGGAATGTTCGGTTCTGCATATGCCATGGGTTTTGACATACAAAAACTAATCGAAACAATTGAAAAGAATAATTTTGAGTTACGGCATTGCCAATATGAAAACAGAAAAGATTATACTCAAATTATTAAAGATTATATCCCAAAATTTATCGAATCAACTATTAAAATGGGGTAAGATGGAAAAAACGGACACCAAAGTTTCAGTTAGAATAGAGAAACGGAGGTGTCGTAATGCAGAGAGCACCCAAAGGCAGGTACACCAGGGAATTCCGTGAAGAAGCAGTAAAAATGGTAACCGAAGAGCATCTCTCAATTAAGGAAGCTGCCGAAAGATTATCCCTGGGGCCATCCACACTCGCGTATTGGATCAAGCAACTGAAAGCCGGTAGGCTGGCAAAGGTCGGTCAGACCCAAAGGCCCCTAACCGAGATTGAGATGGAGCTAGCTCGTACCAAAAAAGAGTTGGCGGAAACCAAGATGGAGCGGGATATTTTAAAAAAAGCGGCCGCGTACTTTGCCAGGGAGTCGCTGCCCGGTACGCATTAATGCAGGAACTGCGGCTCATTTATTCTATCCTGTTGTTAAAGAGAGTGCTTAATGTCTCAGCCAGTGGATTTTACGACTGGCGAGACAGACCACTATCACAGTGGGCAAAGGAAGAAAGACGGCTGGAGATCGAGATTAAGGCAGCTCATGAGCGGACCAGGCAGACCTATGGTCCGGAGCGCTTACAGCACGATTTAAGAGAGCAGGGTATTCAGGTGGGAATTTGTCGGATCAGACGTATTCGAAAGAGACTGGGTATCCGCTGTAAACAGAAAAGAAGATTTAAAGTTACCACTCACTCTAATCATGGATTACCGGTCACTGAGAACTTGTTGAATCAAGATTTTAAGGTGTATCAGCCGAATAAGGTCTGGGTCAGTGACATTACCTATATCCCCACTGATGAGGGATGGTTGTATCTGGCTGGGCATAAAGACCTTTTTACTAGTGAAATAGTAGGCTATGCCATGGGAGAGCGGTTATCCAAATATTTAGTCAGTGAGTCCTTATTCAAAGCCCTGGATTTGAAACGTCCGGAAAAAGGGTTAATACAGCACTCTGACCAGGGAAGCCAATACTGCTCTGATGAGTATAGAAATATTCTGGATCAGAATGGTATTCAGGTATCTATGAGTCGGAGAGGGAACTGTTTCGATAATGCGCCTATGGAGAGTTTCTGGGGCACTCTCAAACAGGAATTGATTCATCACCGGCATTTTGTTACCAGACAAGAGGCTATGCGCGAAATCAGGGAGTATATTGAGATCTTCTATAACCGCCAGCGCTGTCAGACTAAATTAGGCTTCCTTTCACCGGCAGCGTATGCCCAGCAATACCGTGTCAGGTTACTGATAACGTAAGGGTTTGGTGTCCGTTATTGACATCACACATCAGGTTGTCCTTATTGTCACGTTGACCTACCTTGGTATCGTAATGATCTTCAAAAACCTGATCGACAATTTACCTGCCCAGCATGTGGAATATCTTTTACAATTTCTGGAGAGTCAGAGGTTGTAAATTTAGGTCAAGATATTCCCTTTGAATTCTCGATGACAAATAAGAAAGCACCAATTAAGAAGTATATAAATTCCACGATATTGCAGTTATTTATCGTAATTATCCAAGCTCTATTAATAGTTGGGATCATGTTATATTTTATTAATTACATTAAATCAATCGCAGATAAAACCTCCTATCCATCTCCTCTTGATTTAGCTATTCTATCTGCCACCTTGGGTGGATTTATATTGATAGGAGCCTTCTATGATAAATCAAAAGAAAATATAAAAACATTTCTGAGACGCACTGGTGTATATTTTTTAATTGCATCCTTAACATTTTGTATAGAATTCTTTTTTTTATTAGTTGTTGGTTCGATAACAGATAATCCTCTAACTCTTATAGACTGGGTTATCATTTCTTTTACATTAATTATGATGATTCCATCTTCATTAAGTTTTACGCTCGGTTTGACAGAACTAGTTAATATAATTATTGCTTTAATTCAGCGACAAACAGATACACTTTGACTTAGATATGACCATATTAGTTGGGTGGAGATAACCCTATATATTGAATTAGATAAGTTTCAGATATTAAAGCTTTAAGTCCGGCATTGGATAGATTTCCCCAATATTTCCATTCGCTTGATTGCTTTTCTGAATAGTCCGGCAACCGGTATCTTTGGGAATAGCTATATAGACG
>JBEKLL010000063.1:0-2531 GCA_050010215.1 Gaiellaceae bacterium
CGTGCTTGTGGATCGTCCTGCCGAAACGCGCGCGGTCTGGACGCCCGCGCTTTCGGCAGGGCAGATCATCCGTCAGCGTATCGAGGAATTTGCGGAGCCAGCCATGTCAAAAATCGTCCTTGTGATTGACGGCTCGGCGGGTATGAAGCAATGGCGCGATTCTCTCGCCGGGGCCATCAGTCAGATTCCGGCGGGAACGGAATTCGCGGTTGTCATGGCCGATGATTCTGCGGCTGCGTCCGCCGCGCCGTCGCGCGCGGACGTGCAAATGATTTCCAGCGCCGCCAGCCGGTTGAAACGGTTTCATTTCTCCGGTGGCTGCGACAATCTTCCCGCGCTCGAGCAAGGCTGGGACCTTGCCGCTGCCGCCGACCACGGCGCGGTCATCTGGATCCATGACACGCAGCCGGTTTTGCTTTCGCCGGCGGCTTCGCTGCGGCAACGCATGGAGCGCGGAGGAAAATCCGTTCCCATTTTAGACCTGCAACTCCGGCCTGGCCCAAACCGGGTCGCGGAACAATTGGACGGGTTGCGCTCATTCAAGACCGTGCCCCGGACGGGCGGCGCGCTTGCCGATGAACTGAAAAAACAATTCGACGTGCTCGAAGGCAAGATTCATCCGCTCGAATTCGTCCGCGATTGCGTGACCAATTCCACCGCGGAAGGCCCGCAAGTCAGCCGTAACATCCAACGGCTCTGGGCAGAAGACGAGGCCGCGCGGCTTGCGTCTGCACGGCACTTCGACGATGCGTCGAAACTCGCCGCCGGGCATCAACTGGTAACGCCATTCAGCGGCGCAGTGGTGCTGGAGACAAAACAACAATACGCGCAGAACAATTTGACGCCCGCCGCGGCCGAATCCGTGCCCGTCGTGCCGGAACCATCCACTTGGGCGCTGTTCATGGCGGGAGCCGCGCTCATTTTCTGGCGCGTTTCCCGGAGGCGTGCGGCATGAATCGCGAAACTCCAGCGTAATCCCCCATTTCGATTCAAATGCAATGTGAAAACAAAAATCTGCGTCCATCGGAAATTGCCACGTTGCTTCGCGGAGAAACGGAAACCATTTGCGCGTGGAGTGAGAGCCTGAAAGCGCGCCGGCTTATGCTCCACGTCGGTGTGATTATTTTGGGCGCGGGACTTTATGGCGCGGCGATGGGTTGGTGGCGCGACCCGCAACAAGCGCTCTATGTAGCCGTTAAGTTCCCGCTTATCATTCTGCTCACCACTCTTGGCAATGCGCTGCTCAACGGGATGCTCGCGCCGCTGCTCGGTTTGAACCTCCCGTTCCGCCAGTCCTTTTCCGCGATTTTGATGAGCTTTGCGATTGCCTCGGTGATTCTCGGCGCGTTCAGCCCACTGCTGGCCTTTATGATTTGGAATTCGCCGCCGATGTCGCCACAGGCCGTCTCTGGCGCAACTTACGGTTTTATCAAACTTGCCAACGTTGCCGTCATCGCGTTTGCGGGTACGACTGGCAACGTGCGGCTGTTCCAGCTGCTCGCGCGGCTGGGGAATAGCCGGGCGGTTGCGCGTCGGGTGTTGTTCGCCTGGCTGGCAGGCAATTTTTTCCTCGGCAGCCAGCTTTCCTGGATTTTGCGCCCGTTTATCGGGTCGCCGGCGCTGCCCGTGGAATTCTTCCGCGCGACGGCCCTGCACGGAAATTTTTACGAGAACGTTTTTCAGACCGTGCTGCAAGTTTTCAACGATTAACCGTCAACCGCATTGACTTATGAACGAACCGAATTCCATCGCGCCTCAAATCCCACCCATCATTCCGCCCGTGCCCGGACAACTTGGCGAAGACCCATTGGAACGCGCAGCCATTCCGAACGTCATTGTGGCAATTGACGCGATTCTGCGGCATCCGCGCCGCGTCATGTTCCAACTGCGCCAGCCGGACGCCGACAAATTGATTGCCATTATGATTTTCGTCGCCATCGTGTGCAGCCTGATTTACGGCGTCGTGGTTGGAACCTTTTCGGGCGGCACACAACTTTGGGCCGCGCCGGTCAAAATCGCGGGCGGCCTGATGATTTCGGCGCTCATCTGCCTGCCGAGCCTTTACATTTTCACCTGCTTGAGCGGCTCGCAGGCGCGGCTGATTGAAGTCTGCGGCCTGCTCGCCGGACTGCTGATGCTGATGACAATTCTGCTCATCGGCTTCGCGCCGGTCGCGTGGATTTTTTCGCAATCCACCGAATCGCTCGCGTGGATGGGCACGTTGCATCTGATTTTCTGGTTTATCGCGACCATTTTCGGATTGCGATTTTTGGACGCCGGATTCTCCCATTCCAATGCCCGGTCGCACGCCGGTTTCCACACGTGGATCATTATCTTTCTGCTGGTGGCCCTGCAAATGACCACGGCGCTCCGGCCGATTCTCGGAACGTCGGACACTTTCTTGCCGAAGGAAAAGCAATTCTTCGGGACGCACTGGAGCGAATGCCTGAAAGCGCGGGGCGACACGCCGACATCCGGGGCGAACAGGTAGAAATGCCTTGCCGCGACGTCATGCCTGCGAACATGACTGC
>JBEKLL010000064.1:0-3996 GCA_050010215.1 Gaiellaceae bacterium
GACGTTTTGTGGGCCGCCAACCGTGCGTCCCCAAGAGTGGGGACGCGGCAGCCTGAGAGGCTGCGCCACGCCGTCCCCGGCCGGCACTGTGAATCAGAAGGTAATGCGGGCGGTGAGCTGCAGTTTACGCGGTTGATTGGCCTGCGAAGTCACCGTGCCGAAGGCGGCCACGTCCGGGTTGCCTCCAGGCGCTCCGAAGTGGACCGCATTGTTCACGTTGAAGGCATCGGCCTGGAAGGCGAGCTTGAGGCGCTCGCGAATCGCGAACTCGCGGCGCACGCTGACGTCCACGCCCGCGTTGTACGGCGCATTCAGGCCATAGACTCCGCTCCTCGGCACGTTGCCGACGGTATATGCCGCGGGGTCGACGAACGCGGTCCGGTCCAGGTACGAGACTGGCGAGGATCCAAGGATATTGCCGGACCCGTAACTGCCGTTGATGCGGATGTCTCCGTTGAACGCGGGGTTGTAGTTGGGGTAGCAGGTGCCCAGAATGCCGCCGGCGTTACAGCCCGTGGCGGTCACCGACAAGGGCGAGCCGCTGGTAAAAGTGACGACTGAGGAAACCGTCCAACGGCTGATGATCGCACTCAGCGGGGCGGAACCCGGGTTCAGGGCGCGCCCGGCGCCGAAAGGCAGTTGGTAAGCGAAGCTGGCCTGCACGACGTGTCTGTGGTCGATGCCGCCCCGCGATTTTTCCAGGGAATAGTTGTAGGGGTTTCGGGGGGTGCCCACCAGATTGTCCAGTTGCTTGCTGTACGTGTAGCCGCCCGTGAAGGTAAGGCCCTTGGCGAACCGGCGATTGAGCGTGATCTGGAGCCCCTGGTAGTTGGACTGGCCGACGTCGAACCACGGGGAGCTGATGGTGCCGTATTGCGGGAAGGGGCGGAGCATCTGGCCGACGGTTCCCGTAAAATTGGAGAATGGCAACCCGATGCCTGGGGTAATGGCGTTTGCCGAGGCTATGTTGGCGGCGTTGGCCGTTGCCGTCAGCAGCGGGCCCAGGGCCAGGTACTTCAGCGGCGCGGTATTGAGCGGCGAGCCACCACCGTTTTGGGGACCGGGCAGGAACTTGCCGAGACTGGCGGTGTAAGCCACACCCATCGTCATATTCCCGGTGAGCGAGCGCTGGATACCGAAGTTCCAGTTCTCGTAATACGGCGGCTTGCCGGCGGTGACCGGGTCGCCGTAGACGGGATTCTGTGCGCCCGTGGCATTCGTGGGGATGAAACCAGTCCCGTAGGTGGGATCCAGGAACGGCGGCGCCTGGGCGATGGCGGGAACGCCGTTATCCCAGTAATATGCCGGAGCGTTGTTGCCCGGGCTGGTGGAGTTGTTCGTGGCGGTGTAGCCGAGCTGGCTGAGTCCCTGGCGTGAGTTGTTACGCCCGCCAACGCCACCGGCGTGAACGTACATAATCGAATAGCCCGCCCGCAGGACGGTCTTGTCGTTCAGACGGTACGCCGCTCCCACGCGAGGACCGAAGTTCTTGGAGTGGCTGGGGACGGGAGTTCTGCAATTGCAACTGTCGGCGCCGTTGCCGACAAACATCAGCGCGCCCAGATGGCCGCCGGCGGCCGCATTGGCCAAGGTCGGGTTGAAGTAGGACATCAGGTTGTTCACTTCGTAGAACGGGCCCATGTAGTCCCAGCGGAGGCCAAGGTTCAGCGTCAGACGCGGGCTGACCTTCCAGTCGTCCTGGACATAAACGGCCCAATCCTTGTAACGGCCGCCGGTCTCGCCGATGGCGTTCTGGTTGATGCCGCTGCTGCTCAACGCGCCGAGCAGGTAACTGGCGTAGGCATTGCCTTGGCTGGTCTGGAGCGTTCCCGCGGAATTGTAGCCCGCGGTTTGGGTGTTGGCGAAGCTGAAGCTGGCGACCAACGCGAAGTTCTCGTTGTCCTGCAATGCCTGGAACTGACCACCGAAGGTCAGCGAATGGCTGCCCTTGACCCACATGATGTTGTCCTGCGCGGTGAACGTGTTGGCGGCTTCGTTGTAGAAGTGGGCGTTGGTTCCCTGCCAGCCGCCGGGCGCATTGGCGCCGCTGAAATTGATATCCGGGAAAGTGTCGCTGACCACGCTCGGCGGCAAGCCCTTGATGCCGGCCTTCTGCGGATAATGCCCCGACGTGGTGGGGTTTTGAAGCGGAATCCAGATGCGGTTGAAGGAATAGCTGAATTGGTTCAAAACCGAAGGCGAGATGGTGAAGGTATCGTGCAACTGCGTCATTTTGACGGTTTCCTCCACGATGCGGCCTTGCGTGTAGGGCTCGGGCAGCACGCCGGCTCCCGTCTGGGTCAGGCTGCCAGTGAAATTGGTGGTGTAGTGCCCGTTGGCGAAGAACCCGGAGAGCCGATGCCTGTCCGACAGGGCGGCATCCACCTTGCCGGTGAAATTGTACGTGTTCACCAGGACGGGCAGGCTGGGCAGGTAGTTGTTCTGGATGTTCGTGTTCGTCGGAGCGGGGAGATAGGACTGCAACGATTGCGAGATCGGAGATATGTGGCTGGTGGGAATAATGTTTCCGGCGAACGGCGTCCGCGTGCAGACTGCGCCAGCGCAAGTCTGGCTCGCCGGATCGTAAATCGGGACCGGAATCGCGCTGAAATCGCCCGTCCGCTCGCCCGTCGTCGGGATGGACTGCAAGGTGGGGTTCAATCCCGAGTTGTACTTATACCCGTCGTAGTTGGTAAAGAAGAAAATCTTGTTCTTCTTGATGGGGCCGCCGATCAGCCCGCCGTATTCGTTCTGGCGCTCGACGGCTCTGATCGCGGGGAAGAAGCCTCGCGCGTCCAGGTCCGTGTTGCGGAAGTACTCGAAGGCCGCGCCATGGAACCCGTTGGTTCCCGATTTCATCACGTAGTTCTCGACGCCCTGCCCTTGGTATTGGGCCTTGGCGCCGTTGGTCTCCACCTGGAACTGGTCCACCGCGTCCACCGAGACGGCAAACGCCAGATAACGGGTGTCCCCTTGCGTTCCGGCGCTAGTCAGGGGCATCCCTTCGAGATAGACTTCGTTTTGATAGGTCTGGCCGCCGTTAAACGCGGCCGTGGAGGGGCCGGCGGCCTGCGTGCTGGAGTTATTGACGCCGGGCACAAGGCCGACAAACTGCGTGGGATCCCTCGGGACTCCGTTCATGGCGAGGGGAAGCGCCGCATAGATGCCGTTCTCCATGGTCGCACCGAGTGTCGCATCGTCGGTATGCAGAATCGGTGGCGCGGCCTCCACCGTAATCGTCTGGGTGGACGCTCCCAACTGCAACCTCGGATTCAATCCGAGGGTGCCCAGGGCGACCACCACCAGGTGCTCCTGGGTGAGGGCTTGAAATCCCTCCGCCTTGACTGTGACCGTATACTCGCCGGGCTGCAGCGGAGAAAGCACGAAGAACCCGGCATCGGTCGTCTTGCGGCTGGTTTGAACTCCCGTTTCCACGTTTGCCGCGGTGACTGAAGCGTCGGCCACGAGGGCTCCCGAAGGATCCGTGACCGTTCCTTGAATCGTTCCACTACCGCCCACTTGCGCAGTCGCGGTCGCGACTGCCAGCAGCGCTGCCAACAAACAATGTATGACTCGCATGGTTATCCTCCCGTAATTCCCGTTTTGCCGTTCCAAAAGCCCCGGTAGGATTATTCTCCTGCGAGGGCGGGAATCATGCAAGCAGCTTCTTCGGACTTGAAGAGGTTACAAGCTATGAAACGTCATCCGATGCGTTGTATCGCCGAAAGTGCTTTGCTCTGATGCGATTATGCGAGCCAAGCCGTTTCTTCGCAGGTCACCCCCCAGGAACGCCACGTTTCGCATTGCGAATCTCAGGCGCGGCGCCGGTGGTCTTGCCACCGGCGTTGCCGGTGCCGTCGCCGTCGCCCGCCGCATGTTACCCTGTTTCGGCGGCGGATTGTTTGTGAAGCGATTTCCTTTTCTCGACTGGATGCGCGGGTTGGCCGTGGTCATCATGATCCAGTGCCACGTATTCAATTCGTTCGCGCGGATGGA
>JBEKLL010000065.1:0-12298 GCA_050010215.1 Gaiellaceae bacterium
ACGAACTCGTCCGTGAACAAGAAGGTGCTAGCGGCGCTGGAGCATGGCCTGAGGCCGTTGGTCTGCGTCGGCGAAACTGCCGCGCAGAGGGACTATTCGGTGGCTGAGGAGGTCGTGGCCTGTCAGGTCAAGATCGCACTCCACGGGGTGGAAGCCGACCAGCTTTCGGACGTCTTTATCGCGTATGAGCCCGGCTGGGCCATCGGCGAGAAAGGCACGCATGCAAGCCCAAGCCATGTAAGCGCCATCCATCGCCAAATCCGCGAGACGATCGGCTCTCGGGGTGGCAAGGCAATCGCCGAGCAGGTTCGCGTGCTCTATGGCGGCAGCGTGACGAAGAAGAACGCAGCGGCGTTTGCAGGCCAGCCCGAGGTTGATGGACTCTTCATCGGTCGCGCGGCGTTGGACGTCGCCTCTTTCATCGAGATCATCCGCACTTTCTGCGCAGCGCGCTTCACGCGGCCCGCCTTGGCTCAGGCAGGAAACGGCGCCGACACCGCCGCATGAGCGGCCGGATCGCCTATGGCATCGGCCCTAAGCGGCCGCTCGAGATCGATGTAAATGGCTTGAAGCAAGCTGCGTCGCAGCTCTCAGAAACGCTTCTATGTGTTGCGGCTTCTTCCACTGCCGCAAGGTCCCACTCAAGTTCGCGAAACTCTTTCGGGTCCATGTAAGTCAGCGCGAGTTGGAGCGCCAACCGTTCGAGCGCAGCCCTCGCGCGATAGGCAACACGCGCATCTTCGACAGAAATCTCGCTGACGTGCAAGCCACGGTGCGCAAAGGAGATCACGAGGCCCTGCGCCCGCAGGCGAGCTAGCGCTTCCCGCACCGGCCCCCGGGCTTGGTCCCCATCCGCTGCGCGACGTCGACCTCGCCGAGCGCGTGCCGGGCACTAACCGGTCGGACAGGATCTCTTCACGGAGATCTGGTATAGCGTCTCGGCGTAGGTCTGTGCTTGAGAAGTCGTTTCTCTCATGCCGATCACAGAAGCTTTGACTTTGCATGGAAGTTTTATGTACGATAATGTTGTTCATGTATGATGATGTTTCAATATGACTGTTCTCGTCACCGGTGGAGCTGGGTTTGTTGGGTCCTACGTTGTCCGTGATCTTTTAGCTCGTGGCCAACGTGTGATTGTCTACGACGCCACCCCAAATCGGAACGCGCTCGATCTTGTCGTGCCGGAGCGGCCCGAGGACGGATCGTTGATCCTCGCTCAGGGACAGATCACAGACGGATGGGCCCTTCTTCGACTCTGCAAAGAGAATGATGTCGACGCCGTAGTCCACTTGGCGTCTCCGCTGACGCAAGATGTAACTGAAAACCCGCCCGCGGGGATCCGCGACATCTGCACCGGCACCGCAGCCGTATTCGAAGTCGCGCGTACATGCGCGCTGCGCCGCATCGTGTGGGCCAGCTCCATTGCTGTGTTCGGTGCGAAGCGAGACTATCCGCCTGGACCTATCGCGAACGATGCTCCGCATCGACCTTCCGCGCTGTACGGGAGCTGCAAATCGCTTTGCGAGACGATGGCGCTCGCTTATAGAGACGTGCACGGAGTGGACAGCATCGGCCTTCGCCTGACGGTCGTCTACGGCCCTGGTCGGCTCCGCGGCTATATGAGCTTTCCTTCCGAGCTGATTAGGCGCGCCGCGTGGGGTGAGCCTATCGAGGTTCCGATCCCGGACCAACCGTTTAACTGGCAGTATGTCGAAGAGGTGTCGAACATGATTGTGCATTGCCTCGAAGCGCCCGCGCCCGAGTCTGTGGTGTTCAACACCTATGGCGACTGCCGCACGTTCCGTGAGGCCGCCGAGGTCCTCGCCAAGCTAGCGCCGAAGACGTCGATGACTTTCTTGGAGGAGCCGACAGATCCTGGGCAGCGCGCAGTCCAGGAGATAGCCGCGGAATATGACGATAGCGAACTCCGTCGCCAGCTCGGCTACCAGCCTGTGTATCCGCTTGAGCGTGGTGTCGCCGAATCGTTCGCTGCATTCGTTCGCAACTACCCAGGCGAGCCCGAGCGGAATCTGAATTAGAAGGACCGCGCGCCGGATCATCTGAAGTTGCGAAGACGCGGTGCTGGTTGACACCGCCTTGTAGAACGTTCGGATGATCTCGATAAAAACGGTCTTCCGTCTGCGGTCTCGTCGGAGACGAAGTCGATCGCCCAGACATGGTCGGGATGCTGGGCGGCGACGTGGCCCGGCATCCGCGTGCCACGCCTTCGTCGACGTGCCTTCGCGGGAATGCGCAGACCCTTGTCTCGCCAGAGCCGCTGCACGCGCTTTCTGTTGCAGACGAAGCCCTCCCTGCGCAACAGCGCGTGGATGCAGCCGGTAGCCGCAGCGCGGATGGCGCCTTGCCAGCAGGCGCAGGCGCTCCCTGAACAGCGCCTCGTCGGCTCCCCGCCGAGGGCAGTAGCGCTACGAGGAGCGGTGCTGGCTGATAGTGCCACCGGCCCTTCGCTCAGAGATCCCGAAGCGGCTCTGCAGGTGACGGGCGGCCCTGCGGCGCCGTCTCGGGATCAGAAGTTGCCCCGCGCGACCTCCCCCAGCATGTCGTTGTCGAGCTCCTTCTCGGCGAGCAGCCGCTTGAGGCGCGCGTTCTCCTTCTTGAGCGTCTTCAGCTTGAGCAAGTCCTCCGGCCGTATCGCCTTGTACTGCGTCCGCCAGCGCTGTTAGGTCTGGACCGAGACCTTCAGGTGCCGATAGACGCCGTCGAGATCGGCCCCTTCAGCCGATCCGCTTCCCGGAGCTTCCTGACAATCTGCTCCGGCGTGGGCCTCCTGCGCTTCATGAGAGTCACCTCCTGCCCTTTCGGGCGATCATGACGCTCTCTAACGGCTGGACCTATTTCAGGGGGCCAGGTCGCTCTGTCTGACGCATTCCACGAACCTTATGGTTCGCGCGAGGGCGAGCAACTAACCGACTCGGGCAGACCGTAGAGTAGGAATGTCGGTGGCCACTATCACAAATGCCTCATGCAATTCTTCTCCAGTGGGTAACTAGGCAGACGACCGACGACCTTGAGATACTCCTTACAGGCTGAATGGGAGCAGCGGGCGGCGAACATCCGCACGCATGAGACCTCGCTTCGCTAACTCCGCCTTTCCTCTCGTAATCAGATGCGGTCCGTAGACTGCGATGCGTTCGCGAGCTGCCTTCGCCTTGTCGGGGCTAGGACTCCGGACAAGATCAGACACGAAGCTGGGGTCGATGGCTGCGAGCCCCGATGCGGCCCCTCGGGCGCCCTTGGCGAGCCCTTCCGGGATCAGCCAGTCCATGCCGATGAAGACATCGATCCCGTCAAGCGCAAGATATGGCTCGACTGCGGAGAACGGAAAATCCGTAACCTTGATTCCTCGGAGATTCGGGGCGCACTCCCGCAAACGCTCGATCACCGATACGTCGATCGCGTATCCAATACGCTCAGCGTACTCATAGACGTAGAAGGGCACGGGGAAACACGCCGCAGCTGCTGCTGCGAAGTGCTCAACCAGCGCATCGTCGTCATACGCGTAGAACGGAGGCGCGATCGCGACTACTGCATCAGCACCGATGGCGGCAGCATGCTCAGCATGTGCGGCCGTCTCAGCCGTTGTCATCGCGCCGGCGTGCACCGCAAGTGCGAGCTTGCCGGCTGTCGCCTTCCGGTAGCACTCAGCGACAAATCGCCGTTCTTCCGCCGTTAGCAACATTCCCTCTCCGGCCGAGCCAACAGCAAGGATTCCATCGATGCCGCCGGCCGCTAGGAACTCAACATAGGCGCTGATGACATCGTCATCAACTGTTTGGCCGTCATTCCGCAATGGTGTGAAGGCCGCGGCGACCGTCCCGGAAAGCACCCGCAATCCTTCTACCGAGACGGCATGCACTTGCTGGCTCATATGACTTGTCCTCCATTCCGACGTCGTTAGCGATATCAAAAACCTCACCGTTATCGATAATCAATAATCAAAAACCTCGTGCATATCACGACCTCGCTCACGCCCGGCCCCGCACCTCACGGCGGATCAAGGCTCAGACAGGTACGGTGGGTGTCCCGCTGCGGATAAGTCAGTGGAACCTAGCCGACCCAGTGATGGCTGCACTCCCGAAGCTCCCGCGAGCCTTGCCACCTCCCATACCGTCACCTGGTTGGCCGTCAGGACATGGCAAGGCATCGATCTTTCCAGAGCACACAACACGTCGGCGGTATGGAGCGCAGTGCATGGAAGCAGCACGGCATCAGCGTCGTCGAGATCGAGCCGCGCTACGAGCTCGTCCGCATAGGCGTAATCCATTGTCGCTGTCTTCTTCCCCGACTCGACCCCGGCCGACACCGAGGACACGACGTCGATGCCGGCCGCAGCGAGGAATCGAGTAAAGATCACCGTGAGCGGCTGCGGATAGATCGACGCGATCGCGACCCGCACTGCGTTGATAGTGCTCAGAGCATTGAGGAATGCAAGAGATGTCGATGAAGCGGGAACACCCAGTTGCTCGGCCAACGCCGCGGCTTGGTGGCGCGCTCCGTCAAGACCGAAAACGAAGCTCGCGCTCGTACATGTCCAGATCACCGCGCTCACCCTCTGGGAGGCGAGTTCCGCGGCACCAGCGGCGAGTCGGTGCTGCGCCCCGGTTTCGATCAAAGCGTCCTCCCGATTGACGTCCTCCGGGACGACAGTGTGCGCGATGATCGCATCAGCTGGAGGGCAGAGGCGCGAGGCAAACGTGACTAGATCATCCTCGCCAGACGAATCGGGGTAAAGGAAACCTAGTCGCAACGACTCAGACATCGGTTTTCTAGATGTCCATTCGAGTCGTGACTGCCGGAACCGAGTCAGAATTCGTGGCGTATCCCAGCGGATCTAGGACGGCCTGCAAGAACGCTCGTGTGCGTTGCTCCTTCGGCACGCTGAAGATTTGGTCTGGCTTATCGTCCTCCACAACGCAGCCGTGATCCATCAGGATCACGCGGTCGGCGACCTCACGCGCAAACGTCATCATGTGCGTCACGATCAGCATGGTCATACTGGTATCGTTAGCGAGCTTTTTTATGGTGCCTAACACCTCCCCGACCAGTTCGGGATCCAGAGCCGAGGTTACCTCATCGAACAGCATAATCTCGGGGCGCATCGCGATAGCCCGTGCGATGGCCACACGCTGCTGCTGCCCACCCGATAACTGGCGCGGCCGAAGGTCGGCCTTGTCCGCTAGTCCGACCTCCGCCAGCAGCTCGTGCGCCTGCTCATTAGCATCACGGCGCGACATCCCTAAGACATGAATGGGCGCGTCTATAATGTTCTCAAGCGCACTCATATGTGGGAACAGGTTGAACTGCTGGAACACCATTCCAATCCGACGCCGCAGTCTCACCCGACGATGCCTCTCATTCCGTGAGACGTGCCGACTCGCATCAGCGAGCACATCGCCGGCGATTTTGATCGAGCCTGCGCTGACCTGCTCGAGCGTCATCAGAAGCCGAAGGACAGTGGTCTTGCCGGAGCCACTCGGGCCGATGATGGCGATACGCTGCCCCGCCGGTACCTCAAGATCGAGCGATTCGATCACAGTATGATCTCCGAATCGTTTGACGACCCCGGCGAAGCTGATGTCGGCGCTGGGTTTTTCAGTGGACAACAGCGAACTTCCTTTCGAGTTTCCGAACCACAATTGAGGACGAGTAACTCAACACGAGAAATGTTGCACCCACGATTGTGATGGGTTCGACGTAGCGGAACGAATGCGACGCGTCATTCAGCGCCGTCCCTAGAAGCTCCATCACGGTTATAGTGGCGAGCAGCGGCGTGTCTTTGAACATCTGTATCACATAATTCCCGAACACGGGGGCCATCGGCGGAAGGATCTGCGGGAGGACGATGCGCCGCCAAGTGCGGCGGCTCGAGAAGCCGAGCGCTGTGCATGCCTCCCACTGACCTCGCTGGAGGTTTTCGATGCCTGCACGGTACACCTCGGATAGATATGCGCTGTATTGGATCCCCAGCCCGAGAATGCCACAGACCATCGGGGAAAGCGTCAATCCATAAAACGGGAATACATAAAAGACGATGTAGAGTTGAATAAGGAGCGGCGTATTCCGCAATAACTCGATGCAAACCATCGCCGTCCATCGCACGAAAAACCACCTTGAGCGCCGAAGCAGCGCTAGCATGAGTCCGCCGATCATAGCAAATAGGAAAGCCAAAACGGTCGCGAGAAGCGTGATACGCGCCGCATACAAGATTGTTGGAGCGATATGGAGAGCATAATGGAAGTCGAAGATTGCTGTCGCTAAGATCACGGCGTCCTCTCCGACTGCGGTATTCTTGTGAGACGCTCGAGCAAGCTGACAAATCCGCGAAGCGGCAGCGAGAGTAGGAAGTAGATGACCAGAACCGTGAGCCAAATTCCGGTTACGTTTCCGGTTGTTTGGATGAGTTCTTGCCCCGCGAAAGTCAGGTCAGTCAGTGTTATAAGCGAGACGAGCGCGGTCGCTTTGAGCAAGTCGATCAGCAGGTTACCTGCCGGCGGGAGCATCGGCGACCAAGCCTGTGGCAGGATCACCCGTCGCATTACCAGTAGCGGCCCCATGCCCAGCACAAGGGCGCCCTCCCGTTGATCTCGACTAACGGAGAGGACGCCCGCGCGAACTACTTCCCCACCATAAGCGCCGAAGTTAGCGCCCAAGGCAACGACGCCGGCAACCAATGGCGAGAGCGTAACACCGTACAGCGGCAGTACGTAGAACACGAAGAAGACTTGGACGAGCACCGACGTTCCGCGGAAGACTTCAATGTAGATCCCGGCCGGCCAGCGCAGCACCCGTACTTTCGATGCTCGTGCAAGACCCGCGAGCAGTGCAAGCGGGACGGCGAACACCAACGACAGGAAGAAGACCTCGAGCGTTGTCGGCACAGCGTCCAATAGAAGGTGGAGCTGGTCTTGATTCACGGTAGTTTGCCATCATTGCCGGGAATCATCGAATACCGTCGTGTTTCTATATCGCGTCAACGGATACACTCGCTCGCCCCCGAGCAGGCTAGACTTTACCCTTGCAGATCATCGCGGCAGTGAGTCCTTTGCGTGGCAGATCGGCCTGGGTGAATCCGAACTTCTCCATGATCTTGAGTTGAGTGCCCTTGGCTCGCAGCTTCGCGAGGCCTTTGTTGTACGCCAGTCGGAGGTCGTTATCACTCTTTCGGAATCCCATTGCCCCGTAGCCACGGTAAGGCTTGCCGTTAGAGTCGCGGGGCTCCACGAACGGTTTGGCGACTTCGATCCCGCTCTGAGATTTCACGAACTGGTTGACGGCCAGTGAGCTCAATCCCACAGCGTCAACACGTCCGCCTCGGAGTGCAGCGATGGTGGAAGGGTCATCGGGAAACAGCTGAATCTGGGACGACGGGATCCCCGCCGCCTCAGCGATGGTGACTTCGCTACCGGCCGTCACGACCCCGAGCTGAGCCCCGGACGTCTTGATATCTGCGTAGCTGTGGATATTCTTGGGATTCCCCTTGGCGACCACCAGCGCTTCCTTAACTTCAAAATCCGGGTTGCCGAAGGCGACCTGCGCGCAGCGCTCCGGATGGATGTACATCCCCGCGCCGATCACGTCGAATCGTTTGGCGTTGATCGCCGGAATCAGAGAGTTGAACTGTGTGAGAACTCCGTGAATCTTGTTGACGCCGTACTGCTTAAAAACGGCAGCTAACAGTGCGGGTGCCTCCCCGGTGAGCTTGCCCTTGTTGGTGGTATAGGCATACGGCGCCTCGTTAGCAAAACCCACGTTCAGGACGCCGGCTTCCTGCACCTTGGCGAGTGTGCCGGGTGATTTCTTCTGGGGCGAGCCAGACGCGGAAACAACCGCGCAGCCCACTATGAGCCCGACGAGCCCCACACAGATCGCGTATCGCCGCGTCCGTGAGGTCTTTGTGAGTACTGACTTCATCATGAGCACTGACTCCTCTTAGTTTCCTTACCCCGAAGTTTCGGGGTATTTCGGATTTGTGAACAACATTCGGAGTTTTTCACGCCGCGTTAGGCTTGTCAAGGCAGGGCCTCCCTGAGGCGCTGAATATCGGCGTTTCTCACCTTTCCGTGGGTGAGCTGACGGGCCGCGGCTGCGCGCACTCCGTGCCCTTTCTACCTTTCCGGCTGTTCGAAGGTCGGATTG
The DNA here is from genome assembly GCA_050010215.1 of Gaiellaceae bacterium. Lineage (GTDB taxonomy): Bacteria > Actinomycetota > Thermoleophilia > Gaiellales > Gaiellaceae > Fen-549. The sequence continues at coordinate 8,158 of JBEKLL010000065.1, forward strand.
TGAGCGGAGGGAAACGGGGTGGGGTGAGGGTGTGGGCTCGGCTGCTGGGCGTCGGGCGGGCGGTGGTTGAGGGTGGAGTTCGACGGGATCGCGCCAGTCGAGCGGCGCTGGCCTTTCGGCGGTCGCTTCGGTGTCCGGCGTAGAGGCCCGTACTGTTGACCTGCATGACGCGCGCCACTGAGTGCGTACCTCGGACATCACCACAACCTCGGGTCAGACACACCGCATTGCCGCAGGAGCCAGGAGCGGATCGCCAGGTTCGTGCTGAGCACCGGCCCACCGCGAGACTCGCGAAGCGCGCTAAGCACCATACGCGTCGGGAGATCAGTAGCGAGGATGCATAGGGTATCCGCCTCGGGCTGATCCGCCCACATGCGGAACAGGTCCGCAGGGTTCGTTGCGGAGACACGCCGGAGGTCGAGCAGCTCCTCCGCGGCGCGCTCGTCGCCGAGCTGCTCGACACCTCCATTGGCTACGACCATAAACCCCGCAGCCTCGAAGTATGCGATGACGGCACCGGCAATCTTCCTTGGATACGTATTGAAGATCGCAATGCGTTCGGCTTCGAGTCGGCGCAGCTCCTCGCACATCGCGATTCCAGCCGTGGCAAAGGGCATGGTCGCTCGCTCTACCACCTCTTCCTCCCACGACCGACCCAGCAACACGGAACTCATCATGCAGCCGTACGCGATCGCGTCCATCGAGCCAAAGGCAAGCGCCTCGCGTGCAGCGTCGAGTTGGCGGCTCATGCTGCGGACGCTATCGGCATAGTCGTCCAGCGGAAGGACCTTCGCCGCGTAAAGCGAGATCCCGTCCGGCAACTCTGTTCCAATCTCCGGTTCCGCGACGGTGTTATTCGATGGGAGGATCAAGCCGATCCGTCCGCGCCAGCCGTACATACGGCTATCGCCCCTCCCCGGTACGCTCTGTGGGCACCGCGGTGTTCAGAAGCCCAAGTCGGTCGCGATAGGCCAGCGCATACACTGCGTGGAGCAACACGCGAATCCCGTTGAGCATATCCGCCGTCGTAGTGTGCTCTGCCGGCGTGTGGCTCAGGCCGCCGATGGAGGGAACGAACAACATGCCTGTCGGGCAGATTCCTGCCATCGGTTTCGCGTCGTGCCCGGCCCGACTCGGAAGTCGGATTGAGGTCAGTCCGAGCTGGTCGCTGATCTCCGCTAGCAACTCGACGATATCCCTAGACATCGCGGCCGGAGGGCTAGGCGGTCCCATGGGATTCCATTCGAAGCAGACACCGGCATCTTCTGCCGCGCTACGGCAGAACCTGAACGCGCCTACGGCGAGCCGCTCCAGTTCTCTGGAGTCGTGATGACGCATGTCGATCGTGAACTCGACCCTGCCGGGAATGACGTTCGGCATTCCCGGGCGCACAACGAAGCTCCCGACTGTCAGGACCGCCTCGTCGACCGTCGCGGCCAGGTCGCGCAAGGCGGGCACCATGGCGGCCGCGACGACAAGGGCATCCTTGCGCATACTCATCGGCGTCGTGCCGCCGTGCTGCGCGCGCCCCTCGATTCGCACCATGTATTGCTGAATTCCGACGATCACCTCCACGAGCCCAACATTCGCCTGGGCTGCTTCGAGAATCGGCCCTTGCTCAATGTGGAGTTCGAGGTAGGCGCCGATGTCGTGTCGTCGCGCGCTCTCGACATTCGCGAGGTCGAGACCGGCTGTTCTGAACGCGTCCGCGATCGCGATGCCGTCATAGTCCCTCAGCCCTTCAAGGTCGCCGCGTCCTATCTCGCCTGCGACGACGCGGCTTCCTAGGAGCCCGATCGGGAAACGGCTGCCTTCCTCACCGGTGAAGGCGACGACCTCAATTGGAACAGGCGGTACGCCATGCTCGGCGACCACGTCACCGACGGCGGAGATCGCGGCAAGGACGCCATACACACCGTCGTAGTTTCCGCCGTTGCTGACCGAATCCACGTGTGACCCCAGGACGATCGAAGGAGTGTCACCTTGACGAGCTGTCGTCCCCCAGATGTTCCCCGCCGCGTCCCGACGCGGTATCAGGCCGGCCGATGCCATCCATGTCGCGATGAGATGCTCGGCCTCCAGCTGAGGAGGAGCATAGGCACCGCGATAAACGCCACCTTCGGGCTGCTGTCCGATCTTGGCGAGTTCCGCGATGCGCTGCTCGAGCTGCCGCGCCGCCGGTTGCCGCTCATGATGGACACTCATGTCTTTTCCTTCGTTCGATCGCTCATCACGAGGTCTGCAAGCAGCGCCAACACCGCGGCGTCGTTGGCCGGGTGGCCCACCGATTTGAACACTGTGATATCGGAAGCGCTGACGCGGCCCGAACGGCGACCACTGAGGAGATCCGCCAATGAAACGAGTGGCCACGCCCGGTCTTCCGTGTCCGCTGCCATCGGGCCGAAGTCGCCCACCTGCACGCCATCCACGAGGCTATCGAGCGCTACAACCTGGGCTTCACGCAATACCGATCTTCCGAGTTCGCGCTGCACCGGCGAACCAGCCCCGACAGCGTTCACGTGAGTCCCTGGTGCGAGCCAGGCGATGTCCTCCAGTACCGGAGCGTCAGCGGCCGTGGACGTGACGACGATGTCGGCGTCCTTGCATGCCGCCTTGGGTGTAGGTGCGAGGACAAACTGCAGATGGGAGCCCGAGCACTCGCGAAGCCGATCCGCGATCCATCGCTCGGCGTGCGCGGGCGTACGGTTCCAAACTGCGACGGTGCAGATGTTCCGGACAGCGCACATCGCGGCGAATTGCGTAATCGACTGTCGCCCGGTCCCGATGATGGCCATCGCAGTGCTGTCTGGCCTAGCCAGTGCATCAGTCGCGACGCCGCTGACGGCGCCGGTCCTGAAGTCCGTGAGGTAGTTCCCGGTATAGAGACAGCAGATGCTCGCTGACCGCGTGTCGTAGTTGATGACGAATCCGCCGGAACCTTCGGCGAAGTCGCCGACAAGCTTCATACACACCGCCCCCTGGTCAGCTAGATACCCGCCGAGCAGCAAACCGCGTGCGTCGCTCCCTGGATCATCGAACACGATTCGGAAGCGGCATTCGGGCGCGTCGTCTAACCGCAAACACGAACGCCTTATCGGCTCGATGGCGGCCGACATATCGAGAAGCTTGCGGGCTATGTCGTCGTCGATGATCAGCATTTGTGGATTCCGACGCTGTTCAGCGGTGGTGAGCAGACGCAAGAGTCGCGCACACGCGCTGCATGGCCTCCTCGAGCTGGTCCGTCGCGCATGCCAGGGAGAATCGAAGGAAGCCATCCGACTCACAACCGAATCCCGATCCAGGAACGCTGCTGACGCGTGCGTCGTAAAGAAGCTCGCGGCTGAGCTCGACGTCGTTGCGACCCGTCGAACGTATGTCGCAGAGTATGAAAAAGCTTCCCTCGGGTCGTACGCAGCGCACGGCCGGCACACCGGCAAACGCAGACATGCAAACCTCGCGACGACGCTCATAGTGACGGACGTACTCGTCGACCACGCCCTGATCCATGCGAAGCGCCGTTATTCCCGCCTGCTGTGTGAACGGCGAAGCGCAGGCGTTCACGTGGCCCTGGAGTTTCGCCATCGTTGCTACGACATTGGCTGGAGCAACGACGTGCCCGAGGCGCCAGCCGGTCATCGCGTATGTCTTGGAGAACGCGCTCACCACGATCGTGCGCTCTTGCATCTCCGCCAGACCAGCGATGCTCTGGTGAACTCGACCGTCGAAGATGATCCGCTCGTAGACGTCGTCCGAGAGCACCCATAGATTCCGTTTCTGTGCGAGATCCGCGACCGCGGATAGGAACTCAGACGAGGCAACACGACCCGTCGGATTGGAGGGCGAGTTGAGGATGATGGCCCGTGTGCGGTCGGTGACTGCGGCTCGGACAGCATCAGGGTCAAACTCGAAATCTGCCGAAGCCGGCAGCCGATACGGCACGGAACGTCCGCCGGCGAGCGTGACCATGCCCCGATATGGAGGAAAACCCGGATCAGGGATCAATACCTCGTCGCCACGGTCGAGAATCGCCATCATGCCCAGCAGAAGCCCATGTGTCGCTCCGAGGGTTACGAAGACCTCGGTCTTCGCGTCGGGAAGGCGTCCCAGCTTTCCCGCGTCCGCCGAGGCCAGGGCTTCACGT
>JBEKLL010000066.1:0-2928 GCA_050010215.1 Gaiellaceae bacterium
CAAGCGCAGTTGAGAGTTTTCTCTCGGGATACTTCTCAACCTGCCGAAGAAGCTTGAAAACGGAAGCCGCCTATCGCACGGATCTCGCTCAGTTCCAGACGTACCTTGGAGCTCGTGAATCCATTGAGCTCATTGGGGTTGAGTTGCTCGAAAAGTGGGCAAGCGAGCTGGCGACTCGTGGGTACGCCCCTGTATCGATTCGTCGCAAGTTCGCAAGTCTCAGGGTGTTTTTTGGCTATTGGGTCCGGAAAGGTGATTTGGCTAGCTCTCCCTTGTGGAGAATTCGTCTGGATCTGGCGCAAGAGCGCCGACTGCCACGAAGCCTGACAGCGGCCGACACCAAGCGTTTGCTCGAACAAGCATGGGCCAGGGTCGTCCCGCCTCCACCGGGAGATCACCTTCCATCCGACCGCGCCTTCCTGGCTCTCCGGGACTTGGCGATCGTTGAAGTGCTATTCGCGACTGGAATGCGTGTGGGCGAACTTGTCGCGCTAGGTCTATTCGATTGGGACGAAGGCGAGGCGAGCTTCCTCGTCAACGGGAAAGGCTCGCGTCAGCGCTTGGCCATTCTGCCCGATCAACGCTCGGTGACCGCGCTGAGAAGTTACCTGACGCCTCGGGCCGCTATGCAACTCGGGCACAGCGCTCTGTTGGTGAGTGCATCAGGAAAGAGGCTGTCCGCTCAGGGGGTGGCCCGGATGCTGGCCAAACTCGCCGAGGACGCCGGGGTCAGCGTTCGGGTGACTCCGCACATGCTGCGTCACACCGTGGCGACCTTACTCCTGCGACTTGGCGCTGATATCAGAATTGTGCAGGAGGTTCTCGGCCACTCCTCAATCGCCACCACTCAGCGCTACACACACGTGTCGAAAGAGCATCTACGATCCACGCTTCGCGTCCACCATCCCAACTACCACTTGGGCATCGAAACGCAAGGGAGGCTACCAGGAACTGCGCCTGTTGCCACCGTTGCAGGCAGGATTCCGCCCCGCAGCGAACCAGCGCGTGACGCAACTTCTGCTGACCTGCGCCGAGCCGCTGATCTGTTGGGGTGACCGGGATCAACGCAATCCAGACTGGGACCGAAGCGCGGCAAGACTGAGCTGTGGACATCCTGGGGAGCAGATTGGCCTATCAGCCAACTTTTCCCGCCTTGCCGGAATCCGGCAATCTGGTAGGATGACGCCACAGCTGCGTAGCTGCACGGCCCGGCGGCGCCACTGCTGCCGCCGCCGTGGTCCTTCTTGGCGTGAAAAACCGCCCGGCGGTTTTGGAATTGTCTGGCGGTCATGACAGTAGGCCTCCATGGTCGCAATCCTGCCCAGGGAGAACCAGGAACCGGGTTCAACCTGGCGACCGACGTTCCGAAGCCAGTCTCGGAGCCACAGACGCGAGATGTATTGGGAAGGTTCAGTCGGAAACAGCCCGGTCATGACCGTCGGCGACCCGCGGCCTAGGAATACCCTGACACAGAAGGATAAAACAGTAGAGGGGACCTGCACCTGGCCGCAATTCATGGAGCTTCGGTGAGCCTGGCGAGCATGTGTACCCGCTACGCGCCACCTGTCGATGCTCCCAAGAGCCACGCCACCAGTGCCGGTCGCGCGCCCACGTCCTGCTATCACCCGGACAAGAGCGAGCTCGGATAACGCCGGCCCTTCACTTGAGGGGACGCTTGCAGAGTGGGCAGGACCGCTTCTCCGATACGAAGATCACACCGCCGTAGACGCAGTCCTTACAAACAAAATGCCCTTTCTCACAGGTCCTGCCGCCGCTGACGTCTTTGTTCTTCCCACAGGAATCGCATATCCGCTCTGACATTGACATTGGCCATCCCACTTAATGATAGCCCAGATTCTCCACTTCAGTTGGCCCTGACAGCGTCTGAAGCAACTTGTCGCAGGAGACCTCTTGGCTGACGCGTATGGTCGGGTTCTGTACCGGCAGTGTCCATGGCAACTGGCCGAAGTCTGAAGCTGGCTTCGGCTTCCTGGCTTCACCGTGTCTGGAGTCCGGGTCTGCTGGAGTAGGCCGTCCTGAAATGACGAAGGGGATCTTGTTTTCTCTCTCAGAGTGTGATATGACCGCCACCTGCAGCTTGGAAGGGAGTGTACGATGCCCTATTGTCCGAATTGCCGGATTGACACAGGGACCGATGCAGCGTCCTGCACGGGGTGCGAATGCCAACTGCGAAGTCCCAGAGCCGACCTGAATACTGGCGGCTTCTCGCAACCACTTCAGCTCTTTGCGCCTTCGCTCGACTCTCCCTAACTCGCTGCTGTAATGACAGCCGTACAACAAAGTAGGCACATGTAAAAGATCGATAAGCATGGCTTACCTCGGAGGTTCTTGTCGATGGCTTCTGTCTACAACTTGTAGAGGTTCGGCTTTTCCCCTTTCAGCCTCTCATGCCTTCGCCGAATCGCGAGGGACGCGGCATTGTGTTTGGCCACCTGCGGATCGTCATTCGGATTAGGAGCCTCGTCCCACCCAAACCCCGATAGTGGGTACTTCGCGATGAATTGTTCGTCCGGTAGATTATCAATGTCGGAAGTCGGGCTCCACTTCTCTAGTACCATATGACATGCGATTTAATGATTATAGGTGCATTATATAGCATCATGCCATCTCGTTCAAGCTTGCTGTCCTAATATAGAACCGGCTATTGCGAGCCTCTATCTCAGCAGGAGGTTCATGAGGGCGTGAGCGGAGAAGTTTCTCAAGAGCCTGCAAACAGGTCAACGCTTGGCGCCCGGCGGTTTCGCGGCAGCGAGAAGAGCGGTCGAACGAAGGTTCAAACCATCGCTACCCGACTCCCTCGGCGCTCCGACAAGAGTGTCCCGGAACTGCTGGTCTAGAGTGACAGCGGAAGAATACGGTCTGGCGCCGGGATGAGGACGCGCGCGACGGCGCCAGCGACGCGGAAGG
>JBEKLL010000067.1:0-2836 GCA_050010215.1 Gaiellaceae bacterium
GGTGCTGCCGTCCTCGGCCACGATGAGTTCGGAGCCGGGCAGTTTCTGGATGATTTCCGCGTGAATCTCGCGGATTTCGCGCTCAATGCTTCCGGCCTCGTTGAATACGTTGATAATGACGCTGACGGGAATTTTCATCTTGCCAACATGGGACACGAGAAAACGCCCTTGAGGCAAGCCTTGATTTGTCACGCTAAGATTTCTTCCGCTCGTTTCATTGACCGCTCAATGACGGCATCCATGTTAAGGTAATCGAACTCGCCAAAGCGCCCGTGCAAAGTCAGCCCCAGCCGGCCTTCGCAGTATTCCCGCAGCGTTTTCATGTTCTTGCGATGATGAAGGTCGTAAATCACATAGGCATGTTTTTGCCGCAACATTTGCCGCGCCTGGACGACCTTGGCCTCGGCAATGAATTTCAGCCGCACCAAATCTTCCACGACGCGGTCGAGCAACTCCTCGTCATTCAATTTGGAAATCTGGTCGCCGTCGCGGTAGGTGACCTCCACCATGAATCGAGTCGTGCCGTCGCGCCCGTCCTCCGGCACGAGAAAATCCAACTTGGAAATCCGGTGAAATAGAATCGTTTTGTCCGGCACCATCACGGCAAAAATATCGCGCAGATTGTCGCGGGTGACATGAATCAGACAAATCGCAATGGAGTTGAATTTCAGACTTTTCGCCGCCTGCCGGACTTCTTCGGGGGCTCCCGTTTGCACCATCGGAATCATGTCGGAAACCGGCATGGTTGAAACCAGTCGGTCACAAAACTTTTTTCCACCGCCAGCCGTCTGCACTTCCCAGCCATTGGCCAATTTTATAACCTGCCGGACTGCCGCTCCCGTGTGGATGGCGACTTTGTTTCCCAATTGTTTCAGAAAAGCGTCCAACAGCGATTGAATCCCGCCGCGTTTCGGATAATAGAAATAGAGTTGATGCACATAGCCTTCGGTTGCGACACCCTGTGCGCTTTTGATGATGTCTTCGCGCGGCGGCTTGGGAATCCGGTCCACCATCTGCGTGTCCATGAAGGCCGGGTCGAACTTCCAAATCTTCTCGTTGTAAGGCCGCAGATAAAGATTGGTGATCCCTTCGCCAAACGTCGCCAGAAAAAATTCCAGCATGCTCTCCGGCGCGTAGTTTTCATAAGGATTATTTAAAAACGCATTGAGGCAATAATCGCGTTCCGGTGCGGAAAGCGCGGATAGTTCGTTCTCAAACGGATATTTGATGAAGCGGCCGTCGTGGAAAATTTTATTGGAACGGCGCAGTTTGTGGACATTGTCGCCCAGCAGGCGCACCATCAAATCCAGCACTCCTGCATTCTTGGAAAAAATGATGTGCGGCCCCACGTCGCAGCTGATTCCGGCAAATGGATAAGAGCGGCACAAACCGCCCGGCTTCCCGGCCTTTTCCAAAAGCTCGACACTCTCGACCCGCTTGTCCTTCTGCAACAAGTAAGCCAGTGAAATGCCGCTCAAGCCCGCGCCCAGAATGCCGACATTCATAATTGTTCCTTGAAAAAGAGTGGGTTCATGTCAATCGCCAGATCGTTGGTGATTTTTGCATGGGCGAATGAAGAGCAGCGCCAGCGTGAATCCTTTTGGTTTTGCGCCTTCAGCAATTCCAGGTGCGGTCGCGCGAGCCATCATCCACACAGATGATTTCGTAATCGGCTTTCCACGTCGCCGCGACCATGCCGAGCCGCTCAAACAGTTTGGGCAACACGGCCTCCTCGTTGAAGCACGGCACGATGACGGAAATTTTTGGCATGATGCTTTGCGCGTAGTTAAATAGTCATCCGCCTTCTAGCACAAGTGAAAACGCCGGTGCTTTTACCGCAGCAACCAGCGAGCGGCGGCGCTATCGGGGCGGCCCGTATATTGCGCGGCGACATTCCAGCCAGGCTCCCCAGGGTTCTTGCATTCTGCCAGAGTCCGAAAACCGCGGGTTTGCACCGTGCAATCATAAGAATAATCTTTCTGATTGGTTATCAGGTTCAACCACGGCCGGCCGATGGGATACACGGCACCAACCAACAGGCAGCCGATGAACAGAATGAACAGCGTGCGTTTGAAGGAGAAAAACTCGCTTTGAACACACCGGATTGCGCCCAGCGCGACCAGCGCCATGGCTGGCGTCCCGGCCTGTAACCGAAGATCACTGCAATGTCCAGTTTTCCAGAGGGGCAGCAGTAGCAAAAATCCGATGGCCGCAAGAACTAGCGGACGCAATTCACCCAATACGCGGTATTTCTGGTCAATGAAAAAAACAAAAAGCACCGGAGTCAATTCAAAGGCTATAAAAATAAGGTAAAATGGCAACCAGTCTAGTGTGGAGGTAAATTTCCATATGGGACCGCTTTCCTCCAAGGCGGCATGGCCTTGAAAATAAACCCCCATGATAACTACTAAAACACCACCACCAACAAGGTTGACCCCGCTGAAATAGGCCTGCCAGGGCACACGCCGCAAACCGGCCAGCGGCACCAGCAGCAACCCCAAACAAGTCATGGGACTCCATAACAGGCAGGCACTCCACACAAACACCGCCCCGCGCGGGTCTTTATTTGTCCAGAGCATTTCATAAAACAATGCCATCCCCAGCAATCCCACCAGTCCGTGTTGGGGCTGGAATTGCAGCTTGGTGAAGAAATCGTAATAACTGTGATACAGGCCCAACTGCCACAAGCTGCCCCGCGCCTGGGCGGCATCCATCAGGCCGGGAACGCCAGTGCGTTTCAAAGCCAGCAAAGCTACATTGGTCGCGGCGAACAGTAGAAAAATCAGGAGCGTCGTCTTCGGGGTCCTGGCAAAAGTGGCGACCCAATAAAAGAACA
>JBEKLL010000068.1:0-2861 GCA_050010215.1 Gaiellaceae bacterium
GGACCGTGACCGTCTTCCGGTACGCCAGGTCGCCCGTGAACCGCCTGACCCGCTTGCCGGACGCCTGGCATGGCTCAACTCCAGGGTTTAATATGATATGTGGATCGAGGGAAATGGCTGACACCCAAGCGAAGGTGTTCAATTCTGCGCCCCCAGCGAAGAAGCTCGACTTGCCGGGACTGGAGTCGTGGCTTTGGGAGGCGGCGTGCACGATTCGGGGGCCACTAGATGCGCCGAAGTTCAAGGATTACATTCTCCCGCTAATCTTCCTGAAGCGTCTGTCCGACGTCTTCGAGGACGAGGTGGTGCACCTGGCCCACGAGTTCGGCGACAAAGAGACGGCGGCCATGCTGGTCGAGCAGGATCATAAGCTCGTCCGGTTTCACATCCCCGAGCAGGCACGCTGGCCGAAGATCGCCGCGAGGACCACCGGTTTGGGACAGTTCCTAACTGACGCCGTCCGATCAGTCGCCCGAGAGAATCCCAGGCTGTCCGGGGTCACCGACCTGACCGACTTCAACGCCACGGCCGCCGGTCAGCGCATCGTCGACGACGCGCGACTGGCTGCCTTGGTCCAGGTGTTGAACAACCCAAACTACCGCCTCGGACTGGAGGATGTGGAGCCGGACATCCTAGGCCGAGCATATGAGTATTTGATTCGGAAGTTTGCTGAGGGACAGGGCCAGAGTGCCGGCGAGTTCTATACACCTCGCGAAGTGGCTCTGCTCATGGCCCGCATCCTTGAACCTAAGTTGATCAAGTGTCACCTGCGGCTGCTCGAAGCCAGGGGCGAGAGGCTGAACGGGCGGCTGAAACTGCCGAGCTCAATTGCTCCACTCAAGCTGTACGGTCAGGAGATCAATGCCTCAACATTCGCTATGAGCCGAATGAACGCCTTCATCCACGACATGGAGGCCGAAATCGCGCCGGGGGACACGATGCACCGGCCGGCGTTTACCGGGGGTGATGGGCGGCTCCGGCAATTCGACTTGGTCACCGCGAACCCCATGTGGAACCAGAAGTTCGACGCCTCGACCTACGCGAACGACACCTACGAGCGGTTTAGGAGCGGTACCCCGCCGTCGTCGAGCGCCGATTGGGGTTGGGTACAGCACATGGTCGCCAGCCTTAAACCCACCGGGCGCATGGCCGTGGTGCTCGACACCGGAGCAGTGAGCCGAGGAAGCGGTAATGAGGGCTCCAACAAGGAGCGGGACATCCGCAAGCAGTTCGTCGAGGCGGATCTCATCGAGGCGGTGCTGCTGATGCCCGAGAACCTCTTCTACAACACGATCGCCCCAGGGATCGTGATGGTCATCAACCGCCGCAAACGCCGTTCCGGCGAGTTCCTGCTCATCAACGCTTCCAAGCTGTTCTCCAAGGGCAGGCCGAAGAACTACCTGGAGGAGCAGCACATCGAGCGGATCGCCGAGGTCTACCACGAATGGAGGGCCGAACAGGGGCTGTCGTCCATCATCAGCAAGGACGACGCGGCGAGAAACGACTACAACCTGTCACCGAGCCGCTACGTGTCGACTGGAGCAGAGGCTGCAGTGCTGCCACTCGACGAGGCGATCGTGCTACTGCAGGAAGCCGAGGAAGAGCGGGCCGAGGCCGATCGGGCGCTGGACGGAGTGCTGGCAGAACTCGGCTTCCAGGGATGGCGGAATGGCTGAGTTTGCCTCTCCGAACGACTGGAAGCAGTGTCGTCTCGGAGAGCTTTTGCGAGAGGTCGACATTCGTGTCCGGGATCTCCCCGACGATGAACAGGTCTCGCTGGAAGTGCTCTCTCTGACGAAGGACTCCGGATTGATCCCTCAATCGGAGCGGTTCGGTAGGAGGATCGCAACCGAGGACGTCAGCAAATACAAAGTCGTAAGACCCGGCTGGATCGTCTATAACCCCTACGTGATCTGGGAAGGCGCCATTCACGGGCTCCGTCGTTCGGAGCCTGGCATTGTCAGTCCCGTGTACCCGGTTCTCGAAAGAACCGATGATGATGGCAGGTTTCTCGATTTCCTGCTCCGTACTCCCCCGCTAATCGAAGCCTACAATCGACTTTGCTCCGGCGCGGTCAACCGGAGGCGATCAATCAAGCTGGACGCCTTTTCGGGGATAACCGTGAACGTCCCTCCCTTGGCCGAGCGGCGAGCCATCGGTTGCGTACTAGGCACGGTGCAGCGGACCAAGGAGGCCACAGCCAAAGTCATTGCCGCAACGAGGTTACTCAAGCAGAGTGTCATGCGGCACTTGTTCACCTACGGTCCGGTACGGTTCGATCAAGTCGATCAAGTGACCCTCAAGGACACCCGGATCGGACCGATCTCAGAGCACTGGCAAGTCGTCCCGCTGGGGGCTGTTGTCACGGAGACGCAGTACGGTCTGTCGAGACGGGGACGGGCTGATGGCCGGTATCCGATCTTGCGGATGAACAACTTGGTGAATGGCCGAGTCGCCGTTGAGAACCTGCAGTTTGTCGATCTGGGCGAGGACGACTTCGCAAGGTTCCGCTTGAACAAGGGCGATATCCTGTTTAATCGCACCAACAGCGCCGAGCTCGTAGGCAAGACCGCCGTCTTCGATCTGGATGGTGACTTCGTCTTCGCTTCCTACCTCATTCGTGTTGTCCCGGATCGTTCCCGCGTGTGTTCGGACTCTGTGAACTACTATCTCAATGTTAATGGAACACAAGCCCGCCTGAAGCAGTTGGCGGCCAGGGCGGTCAGTCAGTCAAACATCAACGCCACGAAGCTCAGGGGGTTTGAGATCCCTTTGCCTCCGCTGTCCGAGCAAGAAGAGATCAGCATGCTTGTGAGAGAACTTGACAGGAAGATCGAAGTCGAAACTGTGCGAGAAACGGC
>JBEKLL010000069.1:0-2502 GCA_050010215.1 Gaiellaceae bacterium
ACTACCAGCCGCGGCCCGCCGACGACCGCCTGCCCGGCTACCTCGATCTTGGCCATTGGGCCGCGCACCAGAGCGTTCCACATACGCATTCATCGAACCTGCTGTCCGCCCTGTCCGAGGCGCGCGCTGAGGGCCTTGAGTTCCGCGAGCGGATTCATGATGCCCGTGGAGGTTTCGTGATGAACGAACCAGATCCAGCCGCCGCGCGGCAGGCGTTCGGCGAAGCGTTCCACCTGGGTGATGTCGAAAAGCTGGCCCCATGACAGCCGCAGCCAGTCGAAACGCAGGCCGGCGCGCCGCGAGTTGGCCGCCAGGCGTTCGCCAAACTCACCGTTGGACAGGACGAGGCCGGTCGTCTCCAGCAGTGAGAGCTGGGCGGCGACCACTTCATTGGCCAGCGTGCCCGAACCCAGCAGCACCTGCACGTCGGACGCGCCGGTGAGGCGGCACAGGGCGGCGCGCACCTCCGCCATGCACGTGAGGAACAACTGGCCGCGGTGCGAGACGGCGGTACCAGCGAACGCCGCCCGAACCTCGGGCACGGCAGGCACCGGGCCGGGAAGGAAATTGAATACCTGGTGGTCGGGGGGGGCTGACTCGGTGAAGCTGCTGCGGAGCATCGGGCTGCGCTCCACCGTCTGACCAAAAGCCTCGACGGTGAGATACATCGGCTGATAGGAGGCCTGGTCCGTGCCGACGAGCGGACCGAACGGCGTAAAGCCAAGGTGGCGGTAAAGCTTCGCCTGCCGGGTCGTGCCTGAAATGATGGCCAAGTCGTAGCCCTCGGTGAGGCAGTAGCGGCATACCTGTTCAAAAAGCTGGGAGAAGACGATGGTCTTGCGAAACTCTGGTTCCACCGCCAGCAGGCGCACTTCCACCGGGCTGCGACCCGTGGGCAGGTAGGCGTCAAGATTGGGCAGTTTGCCATCCAGCGAGAAGGGGCGCTTGGCGCGCAGGGCCAGCATGCCGACGAGGCGGCGGCCCTGCAGGCAGATGATGTAGGTGTTTTCGGCGTGAAAGCGATCGACCAGCCGTCCCTCCGGGTTTGAGGCGTGCTGCGGAATCTCCTCGACGAAGGTGCGGTAGTTGAGACGGTGGATTTGCTCAAACTCCCAATCCGTGGAGGCGACTTTGAAGACGAGTTCGGCGGTGGTCGGGGCGCTATTCGGCATGGGTTACAGGGAATTCGTCGGAGGTTCCGATGGTGGGGCCGCGGCGCCCTGGAGGCGTGCCTCGGCAAAGTTTCGGAGATTAACACGATGGGACCACAGGAGAAGGGAAATTGTGCCACAGGCGACCGCGACGGGAGTTCTGGCCCCGGTCACCCACCAGGCGGCGGCCGGCAGCAGAATCAGGCTGCACAGTCCCGCGATGGAGACGCGGCGCAGCCAGGCCAGCAAAATCAGGCCAAGGACGAGGCTGGGCACCAACGCGAGCGGGGCGAGCACCAGCCAGGAGCCGATGAAGGGACCGACGCCCTTGCCGCCGCGAAAACCCAGCCAGATGGGCCAGACATGCCCGGCGACAACCATAAATGCCGCGGCAAAGGCCCACGCGGTGGAAACTCCCATGAAGCGCGCCGCCGCACCCACCAGCGCCCCTTTCCCCACGTCAACCACGAGCACCGCGGCATAACCTCCTTGACCCAAAACCCGCCCCACATTCGTCGCCCCGGTTCCGCCGCTGCCGGTGGTGCGCACGTCAAGGCCGGTGCGCCAGCGCACCAGCCAATAGCCCGGGGAAAATCCCCCGAGGAGGTAGGCCAGTGCGACAAGCACTATGTTGGGCCAGGCGTGCATGGCAGCGGACTTTTCAGCTTAGTACCCGGGAAGGGGTTTTCCACCAGAAATTTGCGTCGCCAGCCTTTGCATCGAAATCGTGGTGAGACCATGTGCGGACCAAACCATGATGGCTGAAATTCATGCGCATCCTTCTCGCTCTGGACTTGAACGTCGGGAAGCAGCCGGTAACATCCGCCCGCCGTTCCGCCAGCGAAGGCGCGGCATCCATTTTAAAATGAAGAGCTACAATATCGCAGTCATTGGCGGCGACGGCACCGGTCCGGAAGTCGTGCGCGAGGCCATCAAGGTCCTGGACGCCGCCGCGCCCAGGTTCGGCGTCAAATTGAACTACACGCCCTACGATTTTGGCGGCGAGCGCTACCTGCGCACCGGCGAGGTGCTGCCCGACAGTGCCATCTCCGAGCTGCGCAAATTTCCCGCGATCCTTCTGGGTGCCATCGGCCATCCGGACGTCAAACCGGGTATTTTGGAGAAGGGCATTCTGCTGCGAATGCGCTTTGAGATGGAGCAGTACATCAATCTTCGCCCGGTCCGCCTCTACGACGAGCGGTTCTGTCCTCTCAAGGGCAAGAAACCCGCGGACATCGATTTTGTCGTCGTCCGCGAAAACAACGAGGGCCTCTACACCGGCTCCGGCGGGTTCACCTTCAAGGGAACGCCCAACGAGATCGCCATCCAGGAGAGCGTGAACACCCGGCGT
>JBEKLL010000070.1:0-2560 GCA_050010215.1 Gaiellaceae bacterium
CCACGCCAAACGTCGCCGTGGCGATGGCATCCAGCGAGAGCCGGTGCTGCAATTTGTTTTGCAGTTCCACCATCATGTCCAGCGTCGGCAGTTGGCGCAGGTCAAACGACGTGTAGCCGTGCAGCACCTCGTAGTCGAACCGTAAAATGTTGAAGCCCACCACCAGGTCGGCGCGCTGCAAATCTTTGATGAGGTCGTCCACCTGTTTCTCGCCGTAAATTTTGTAATTGCCTCGCGCCGTGCCGAACGTCACGCCGATGCTCATGCCCATGCGGGCAATGTGGTTCCAGCCGCCCACCTCGTCGGCGGACTTTTGCGTTTCGAGATCGAAATAGACGATATTTTTCAAGCCGTTCAAATTTACGATATGCGATTTACGATTTACGAGCCATTTCCATAATTCACGCCAGTTGCGAAAATCGTGAATCGTAAATCGTGAATCCGGAAACTTTGGGCTTTGAACTTTGAACTTTGGACTTATATTCCGCGCATGTCATTGACCCCGTCCACCATGCTGCCGCTCGGCACGACAGCGCCCGATTTTGAATTGCCGGACACGAACGGAAAAACCGTCTCGCTCGCGGACTACCAGAACAAGTCCGCGTTGCTGGTGTTGTTCATTTGCAACCATTGCCCCTACGTAAAGCATATCCGCGCCGGGCTCGCGCAGCTCGCGCGCGATTACCTGCCGCGCGGCGCCGCCATCGTCGGCATCAATGCCAACGACGTGGCGAATTATCCCGACGACAGCCCGGCGAAGATGAAGGAAGAAGCGAAATCCGCCGGCTACCTTTTCCCGTATCTTTATGACGAAACCCAGGCGGTGGCCAAAGCCTATCGCGCCGCCTGCACGCCGGACATTTATCTCTTCGACAAGGGCCGCAAGCTCGTCTATCGCGGCCAGCTTGATGAGAGCCGTCCGGGCAATGGCATTCCCGTCACCGGAAAAGATTTGCGCGCCGCGCTCGACGCCGTGCTGGCCGGCAAACCCGTTTCGCCAAATCAAAAGGCCAGCATGGGCTGTAACATCAAGTGGAAGTCGGGAAACGAGCCGGATTATTTTTGAGGCCGGCGGGCCGGGCTCAGAAAAAGATTGGGGCGATTTGAACGGACGGGTTGCGGCCAGCCTGGCTTCATTCCGGCTTGAGCGGCCCAATTTGTCGTGTGACGAACCTTCGGCAACCTTGTCCAAACCAATGAAAACAACCTTTTGAAAGGCCATGATTGTTGGGAAAACCCAAAATGGAGCGGAACGGGGCGATTTCCACGGCGCCGCGCCGAAGATTTTGGAACAGCTCGTCCACCAGGCCGAACGCGCCGGGGCGAGTGACATTCACCTGCAAATGCGCGGCAAATCCGCCGAGGTCGGCTTCCGGCTCGATGGCCTCATCGTTGCCGGCAGGGAACTTTCCGCCGACGTGGCCGAGCGCGTCTTTGGCCGGATCAAATTTCTGGCGCGGTTGAAGACGTATCAGGAATCGCTGCCGCAGGACGGCCGCATTGCGCGCGACGAACTCGGAATCCAAAACGACATCCGCGTCGCCACGTACCCGACCGTCACCGGCGAAAAAATCGTTCTCCGCCTTTTCAATTCGCCTTCGGCGAAATCGCTCCGCGAATTGGCCCTGCCTGCCGCCGCCGCAACCGAGCTCGAACATTTTCTCCGACAATCCACCGGCTTGCTGCTGCTCACCGGCCCGGCCGGCAGCGGCAAGACGACGACCATTTACGCCTGCCTGCGATATCTGACCGAGCTTGGAGGACGACACATCATCACCGTCGAGGACCCGGTCGAGCAGATTATTCCCGGCACGATGCAAACCGAGGTCAACGAAGCCATCGGCCTTGATTTCGCCCGCGCCGCGCGGCACCTGCTCCGGCAGGACCCGCAGGTGCTCATCATTGGTGAGATTCGCGACGAGGCCACCGCGCAACTTGCCGTCCGCGCCGGCCTGACCGGGCATCTGGTGATTTCAACGCTGCACGCCGGTTCGTGCCGCGGCGTTTTTGAGCGCCTGCTCGCCATTTGCGCCGATCATTCCGCCGTAGCAAGCGCAGTCGAACTGGTCCTGAACCAGCGGCTCATCCGAAAACTCTGTTCCGCGTGTCATGGCAGCGGTTGCGAAGCCTGTTTGCGCACCGGTTATCAGGGCCGCGTGCCGCTTGTCGAGTGGCTGCGCGTGAGCGAAGCCATCCGTGAAAAAATCCGCCGGCGCGAATTGGCCTCGCTCGTTTCGGCGCAAACTTTGGAGGTCTCGGCCCGCGCGCTCGTGGAACAGGGCGCGACGAACGAGGCGGAATTCCAACGGCTCTTTGGCTTATGAAAAACGACGAGTTTGCCTTCTTCAACCAACAACTGGCAGCCATGTTGCGCGACGGGATTCCGCTGGAAGGTGCGCTGCGGCGATTGTCGGATGAAATGCGGCGAGGCAAATTGCGCGAAGAATTGCAAAAACTCGAAACCGACCTCGCCCAAGGCACGCCGCTCGCCGAGGCGCTGCAAACGCGCCAGTTGCCGGAGCTTTACAAACGCATGATGCTGGTTGGCGTCAAGAGTGGC
>JBEKLL010000071.1:0-2728 GCA_050010215.1 Gaiellaceae bacterium
TCGTAGGCTGTGAGTGGGGTGAGGCTTATGGTTGCTGCTGGTGCGGCGAGCTTACTGGTTTTGAGTAGATTCCAGTAGTTCTGCGTTCCCGCTGCTGCGGCAGGACTTTTCTGTGGTAGAGGCATGTTAATCAGGCTCCTGGGCTTCCTCGATTCTTAAATCGCCGCTTGTGCTGCTCACAACAGCGTAGAACTCCGACTCGGTATCATCACCGAACCACGCAGTCCACGTTCTATCAGTGCTCGCTGCGATTGGTATTCCTCCTCCGTAAACGCCTGTTGGGGTTCTGAATATTTCTATTGTCACGGTTCCGGCATTGTACATGTACACCATGTGCCGGTCTACGTCTCGGTCAACGACTTTTGCGATGGTGCTGGTTACGGTTTTCTGCGAGTTTTTGCCTCGTGGGTGGTGTTCAAGTAGCCAGAGGCTCACGGCTCATCAATCTTGCGCCGTGATTTTATGCATGTCGTGGGTGAACTCTTCGTAGACCGTTATGACCTTGCTGCCTGCTGTCTCAATCATCCATAGTTCCGCTGTTGGGTCAAGGTTGCTTTTTCCGAAATTAAGAGGTGTTTTTATTGGTACGAGATGTCCTGTTGTAGCATCACCCGTGCTATCATTGATTATGTAAGCCACAGATCCGTCTGTTACTACGACTATTTGGGCGGCTCTGCGGTGTTCGCTTTTGCTCCAGACCTGGAGGGCTGTGCTTGCGGTTGTTGTGAATTGGTGAGTGTACCTGGTTGTTACCATGATTCATTCATCTGCTCCATGGGACATATTCGATGCCCCACTTATTGAACACTTGCTTGATGATTGCAGTTACCATGTAGAACCCTTTCGATTCGGAGTCGTTCATGTTCTCTAGGCTCTGGAACTCTTTGCCTATTTGGATTATCATCTTGAACATGATTTGCAGCATGAAGGGTGGTACTGCTTCCATGCAACCTTTGAAGTATTGCATCTGCCAGAGGTACGCTTCAGTGAACGGTGCGTCAGAAGGTTTAATTAAAGAAGGGGGGGAGGTCAAGGGTATTGCACCCTTAACCTATCGGGACGAGGTCTAATATTACTTCTTCTGTGCTGTCCGTTGTGGTAGCCATCATTTCCGCTTGCGGAGGCGAAGCTACGTTGAACTGGCCCCAAATACCCATATTGCCAAGTCTGAAGAGGCCTCCATCAGTTTTCGTGTTTGTGCTGAATCCGGGGCATCCGGGTCGGTGACCGTATCCTGGGAAGATGAGGCGACCGAATTTGCATGTGGCACTGTGGAATCTTGCGCCTACGACATAATAGTTCTCTGCTGGGAGGTTGCTTGGGAATGTTAGGGGCACTGCTGTCCACGCGCTGGCTGCTAACGTAGTTGTGCCAGTGGCTCGTATGGGTTTGATTTTGCCTCTGAACGGTGTTATTGGCCCGTCGCATAGTTGCAGGAATCCATATTCGAGTTCAGTTGTTCCTAGGCCTTCGTATCCGTAGAGGTCAATCTCTTCACCAGCCTGCAAGTCTACTGGTGTCCTTGACCAGTCGTGGTACGGGTACATGGTGCTGACGGTTGCCGCTGTGTCCACTGGTTCTACATCGATGAACCAGTCATCACGTATGCTTGGCGACTGTATTTGGCCTCGGTATAGTGAAGTGCCGTTCATGTAGCACCCCATAAGTTTCGATGCCCATGCGGGCACGATCACGCCGTTACCTCGAGAGGTTTGTGACTGGTCTGCAACGAAAGTAATCTGTGCTAGTGTGTCGTTGGCGAGGGTTGATACGTAGCCTATGGAAGTGAAAACCAACAGTTATCGTCTCCTGTTGGTTTAGGCTGGTTTGCCTACTGCTTTCTTTTCTGCGGCTACGACTGCTGTGACGTTGTTTGTGATGTTGGTGCGGTAGTCGCTGGTCTTGTCGCTGAGGCTTAGGCCTTGAAGTGCCTGATAGACCGGGGCGTAGCCCTTGGCTTGTTTGGGTGCGGCTGCGGTGATTCCTGGGCCGATTCGTTGCGCTCCTAGTGTGGAAGCTGGTCCGAACCAGTCTTGATTCGATAGGGCTTGTACTTTCTTCTGTCGTAGTCTTGCGGCTGCGGCGGCTGCCGTGTTTGTGCTGTAGAGGTTTTCTGCGTTGTCGCTGGCTGCTGGTCCGTGCCAGTCAGCGCCTATGATCCCTGCTGCGTATCCTGTTGATGCTTTTCCACCTGATGCGGCGTAGTTGGCTTGTATTGCTGATTGTGCTTTCATTTTGATTGTCGGCATTTTACATCAGGTATATACCCGTAGAGTAAAGTATATATTTCTATGGCGTTATTATAGCGGTCGGCGGGCGATGTCCGACCGATGGGCGACGGATGGTTAAGACCACTCAGAATTTAAGGTATTTTTTGGATTTGGTTAATAAGGCTACTCAGAACAATTTTGATGGTTCACAGACTGGTGTACTCGTAGCTCTTAGGCTCCAAATTAAAGGCTACATGCTGAATACGAATGCTCGTGTGCTTGAGGGCGAGATCGGAGCGCTTAATCAAGTCCGTGAAATCAAATTCATTCTTGGATGTAATCCACGCGGAATTATTTGGCAGATGGTTGTTGCTAAGTGGAATAGTTTGACGGGACAATCATATGGTCAACCTCGCAGCTTCAGCTCACTTCAACCTCCAGCTTAGTAATTTTTGCAGATTATTCCGCATTTTATACAGTTTTATATTTTACATTACGCATTATTTAATTTAACTAAA